>DQFX01000045.1:0-28908 GCA_003531585.1 Oscillospiraceae bacterium
GGCGTTAATTGTGCGGTGTTGCCTTAAGTTTTTTCGGAAACTTTTTCTGAGATTTTCTCAGGAGCTTTTCCTTTCACTATGTATACCCGGACAAGCCAGTTTTTTAAGTTTTTTGCATAGAAAAATCCCCGATATCTTTTTAGGATATCGGGGATTGGGGTCAATCACCTCGCGGTGAGGGGGTAGTTCAGACTGCAAACCCACGAGCCTGCATGGTTATGCGGCAAACTGGGATTTGAATTTTAAAAAAACATTTAACTTGCTTCATTTCTACCACCCTTTATACTATGATTTTACCACATAATTTCGTCCGTGTCAATACCCTGAAAGAATTATTATGCGTAAATCATACCAGAAAAGGATACCTGCGGAACCGCACGAACCTGAAAACAGAACGCCGCTCCGTGGAACCATCGTCAAGCACGGAAGTCTCGCAGACCCGCTCGCTGCATGCGCACAGAACGGCGATGCCGTTCCTCTGGAGCCTGCCCGCGACCGCAAACGAAAGCGACATCTCGCCCTGCACAAGAACCGCGTCAGCCCTCAGGGAAAGTATCCTGGCGCAGTATTCATCGGCAAGTGCGGAAACGGCGGCAGTATCCGCGCCGGCAGGTACGTCAGGGAACGGCACATCGACAATATCGCCGAACTCTATAGCGGCGGCAGTCTGCTCTGCCGACCATCTGACAGACGGGTGATTTGAAAAATTAATGAACATTCATTACCTCCTTCGGGTCAACAGCTTACACTTTATATACTGAATTTATATGCGGTTTTAAGTTTTTTATACTCAGTATCGTAATTACTATAATGATGTATGGTAACATGTGTAGCCCCACTCATACGACCCGAAAGGTTAACATACATTTTTTCTTTCTTGAAAGTCCACTACTTACTTCAAACATAACATAGTTATTGTGCATAATCACCAAAGAACAACATAATATATAATTGAAGAAGTTTTTTTATAGGAATAAATAAACTTGACTTATTTGGTATTGACGTATGAACCTAAAACATATATAATATAAGCAGAGAATGAAAGGAGGTGATAAAGATGGCATCAGTACAAACGAATTTCCAAAGTTGCGCTGGGCAGTTCAACACCATGCTGTCGTATTTCAATGGCAAGTTCACATTAAAAGCCATAAAATACACGCTCAACGGATTTCATGCTATTCTGAAGATTAACTTCAGAAGATATGGCACAGAGAATCATTTTAAATTCAGAAGTGCTGAAGCATACACTAAAGATGGTTATGTGATAGTTACATCCGGCTTTTTGAACGATCTTTATTTTATGCTAAAACTTATCCAGTAATTAAATAATAAATATTTCAATCCCTCCAGTATGCACTTGGAGGGATTTTTAAATTTTATTATCAAAATTATCGAAATCGAATCACAGTAGAAGTCTATACAAGTTATTTTTAAATCAACTGACTATAATACGGCCTTTATGATCACTTTTTTGCAATCAATATTACATCAATAATGGTTTCTAGTTTATTTTGTTATTTTCTAACGTCAATCGTTGACTTTCAACAAAACGCAGACACCGCTAACTCCTAGTGGTATAATTTATCAAGAGGAGTGTATTGCAGATGATTATGATCATGTTATCCCGCAAGCTGGGCGAGCTTAGGGTAACACAGGCTGAACTTGCCGCAAAGACAGGAATACGTCCAAATACTATAAACGATCTATTCCACAACGTTGCCGAACGAGTCAGCCTTGAACACCTTGATAAAATCTGCGAGGCGCTGGACTGCGACCTGTCGGAGATCGTTGCTTTTACCCCCAATGCAAGCAAGACCGTTGATAAGTGCAAAAGTCAGAGCGTTTACAAACAAAAGGTGTGAGAGATCCCCGACTGAGAACAGCCGGGGATTTTCTTGTGCATAAAACACTTGACATTGCACTCAATTGAGTGTATAATATAATTACACTCAATCGAATGTATCTGAAAGGAGTATGATTTATGGATTTAAGCGGATTTCAAATGTGCCACTTATCCGATGACGCACACGGTATTCTAAGAGAAAAGCGTGTAATCCTCGGACTAACCCAGCAACAGGTAGCTGACAAAGCAAAAGTTGTTCTGCAGCAGTATCAGAAGTTCGAAAGCGGGGAACGTAATATCATGACCTGCTCATTTAGTATTGCATGCCGCGTCATTGAGGCGTTAGGCATGGATATCACAGACTTCTACCACGGTAAGTATGCATTTGGAGAAGAGGTATATTCTTCACCAGAAGGCTTGCGATACAAGAAAACCGGAAAGCTCACATCAGAAGACGTAAAATAAAAAAACGCCGCCCTCAAGGAAATTACCTCAAGGGCGGCGCACTTATTATACTTTATGTCTCCTCAGTTTTCACTGTAAAACCCATCGCGTTCAGAAGACCAGTAGTGGACGGCAGCTCAGATTTTGTGACTACCTTTGTGGCAGTAACGCGGTATTTCTGATTAGGGAACTTGTTCTTGCCTTCCTTGCGGATCTGAGCCGCAAACCCCGTGTAACCCCAGTTGCAGTCACACTGTCCGATGATTCCGGGAACTGCTCCGACACCCTGCACATCGTAGTATTTATGACCAGCAACCGAGTGCTGCCACATATCGTACTTGGTGATGTACTTCTTGACCTTTGCCTCGGAAATATACGCGGCAAGCCACAGGGGATAATCCTTCAGCTCATCGTAATTGAGATGACAGCATATCCAGTTGACGTTCGTGTACAGCATCGGCTGATAGTTATGCGTGGCTATCGTGTCCATGAAAGCCTTGCACATCGCAGTGCACACAGTCTTCCCAAGTTTGTACTGCGATTCCATCTCAAGGTCGTAGGCTATCGGATACGTGATCTTGCCGTCCAGCTTGTTCGCCTTAATCGTGCTGATCAGCCACTCGGCCTCTGCCTTAGCCTGCGCGGTATTCTTGGCGGTGCTGAACAGATATACCCCGACATATAAGCCGGCCGCCAAACAGCCACGAACGTGCTGCAGGAAGTACTTGTCCATGCTAGTACCGTATGCCGCTCGAACCATAACGAACTTGACGGGATATCCGAGGATTTTTCCGGACTTAAGCGCCGAGTAATCGACATCAGGCTGACAATAGCTGATGTCGATGCCTGCATACTTAGCCATTACTCCTCACCGTCCTTGTGACCTCCGTCGGCGAGACCCTCGCCAATCACATAACCGACAACAGCAGCACCGCTCAGAATACAGCCGGATACAGTATCGGCGGTCTTGGAACTTCCGCCGAATGCTACGATAAGACCCGCTACGAACCCTGCAGTTGCTACCCACAGCTTACGGCTGGTCAGCTTACGTTTCCAATCAATTTTCATGGTTGCCCTCCTTATCAGTCGGCAGAGCTATCACCTGGTGATACAGCTCTGTCATCGTACCATTGCCGCCGAGGCCGTGATAGCTCTCATAGATGCGTGTGAGAGCCTCGCGGGCATACACCGGGCAATATTCCTTGTCCATATACTTTTCATGTGACCTGATGATTTCCGCGCGTAAAAGCGACTGCAAACCGCTTTCTATCTGCTTTGTGCGATCGTTCTGGCGGATCTCCTCAACATCTGCACGGCGTTTCTTTTCCGATCGGCTGCTCATTACCGTAGTAAAGACCACATTTCCGATCGTCACAGCCGCGCTAATTAGTGAACAAATAATCGCGCTATCCATTAACTTACCCCCTTTTGCAAGCGATTGCAAAATCGTATTTTATAACGAAAGCCCCGACCATTTTATTGGCCGAGGCTCTCATTATCTTCAAAACCCAGTTACTCAGTCGGCAGATTAACAAAAGCGGAGCGGAAACCGAGGAAGCCGCGCGTGACGGCACGAGGGTAACAACAGCTGACCCCGAACACACCAGCCCTGACGGAATCGTCCCAGCTACCACCGGCAACGAAAAGCAATTCAGTAGCGCCGTTGTTGCCCCAGAAAACATCGCTCTTGTATGCCCCTGCCGAATCATTTGCTCTATACAAGCACAGCGCCTGAAGGATATGCAGCGCCACAGCACATACATTGCTGTCAACAGTAGTGCTTTCAAAGTCTGCATGCCGATTTGCATTCTGCTGACTAGAAAGCACTCCGGTAACCCATTTCCAGCCACTGCCCTGAACATAATCGAGCTTAAGGCTATTAGTTGTTGTGCCGCTCCCATCCGGAACTATAAGAGCACCTGTTGTTCCATCGACAGCACGCCACAGCGCCGAGTCTGCAGCCTGATTGTTTGTGGAATCGGCAGCATCATTGCCAAATGTAGTTCCATCATGAGAAAGTACCTGCAGTTCGCCGTACACAAGGCGAATACCGGTCGTCCATTCCCACACGTTTCCGTTCAGGTCAGCTATACCGTCCGGTGCATTGTTATGGAACCATGACAGAGGGCCTGTTCCTGTAGCAACACGGTTAATATTCCCGTTATTCTCTCTTAAAGTGGGAACAGCCTTATATGTGCTTTCGGATATGTCTTTGCCATAATTGTTATTACCATTCGGCTGAAAACCATTCTTAAGGCACCATAAAGCAATTGCACACCACTCCAGCCGAGTCATGCTGTGCCAGCCTGTTCCTTTAGACATACTGTACACAACAGACTGATCATGATTTACATAAACAGCAGGATCCCGCGCGGGCAGAGAATACGCTCTATCGTTCTGCACTATATTCTCGTACTTAGGGAAGTACAGAGCATCAACAGTCTTGCCGTTAACGATAAATGCAGGGAATACATCATTGGAATCCCCTATACCGAGCTGTGCATACGTCATCTTGGGTATCTTTACCATTACAGAGGGCAACCCCTTGTCGTCGTACAGCAGCTCATTACCCGGACATATCGTCTGTATCGCCAGATTGGCGAGATCAAAATTACTGCTCATCGGTGTTCTCCTTTCCTTCTGCTGCCTGGTCGATAGCCCACAGCGAAAGTGTTACCTTGCTGATGTCGAACGGAACAGGTTCACGGCTGAACGATTTCATCGCGATACCAACGTTCTCCGTATTCTCCGCATTTTCCTCTTCAAGCTCGGCCTCGACCCATTCACGCGCCGGAATATCTATCTCTGCTACATACAGTCTGCCGGCGGCCGCTCCTATAACAAGATTGCGGTCAGCGTCAAAGCAGACGTCGATATGAACCGCGTCGTTTTCCTCGCGCTTGGCAAGATTGATAGTGAGGTCGTCGTCAAAGCAGATCTTGTTGCCCATGACCTCATAAGGTATCTTTGTACCCTCGTTTTTGTTTACGATCTTCACGGTGTAAACCCTCCTATGACCTTATATTTCAAAGTTACGCTGGCTGCGCTGCCCGTGTATGCGATTTTGAAACCATTTTCCAGAATATCCGAAACCACTATCTCGCCGACGTTTCCTTTGCATGACACGATCTCGGGGACTACGGTATAGTTCGCATTGGTCCTCTGCACAACAAGCGGAACGGTTTTCTGCGAATTGTTAAAAGGATATATTGCATCGTTGGTGAGCGTGACCGTTCCGGACTCTGAAAGAACATCGGTTCTGACTTCGTCAAACTCCTTGCTTACCCTGTTTGCAAGGGTCAGGAGCAGACTTACTGCGATATCATGTGAGGCGAAAACCTCCTTGTGCAGGTCGGATACAAGAATCTTTTTCATCTGTCCGTTGTCTTTCGTGTCAATAACAGGAATATAGTCTCCGTTATCAGCGCCTGTGACAGTTTCGGAAGAATCCTCAATGCAGTCCAGCCGTGTGATTGGCATGACCATCACAGGAGTTCCATCTTCCATAAGTCCGCGAATTACACCAACCATTTCTTTTATGCCGCTCAATACTTTACCTCCTTTCAGATTCAATATCGGCGGAGCAGACCGCCCCGCCGAATGAATGTGAGATCAACCGCGACAGCAGTCAGATGTATTACTCAGCAGTTTCCTCGACAAGCTGAATGAACAGATCGCCGTTCTTCATGGTAGAAGGAGCAGACTCGCCGATGTGAACAGAGTGAACGCCATCAACAGCCGCCTTGACAGCCGCCTCGGTTGCTACAGTGTTCGCATTAGGAGTACCAGCGAGTGCAGCGCCGCCGACCTTCTTGCCTGACATCTTGATACCACCATCAGCGGTCACAGTAACGATCTCGTCCTTGTTGTCCTCGGAAGCGCCCTCGAACTTCTGCAGATAGTTGGTAAGGTCGATAGAAGTATCATCAAGGCGTACGACCTTCGGCACGCCCTTCTCCTCGACCTTCTTGTACATATCATAGTAGCCGGTGCCCTCATTCATGTAGAGGTAGATGGTGGTATCGTTTGCCTCCTCGGGGCTGGGGATCTCGCTTACGATCTCCATCTTGGTAAGCCCGGCATTGGCAATCTGCTGCTCGACCTCGGAAACAGTAGGCAGCGCGTCAATGTCGCTGGAAATTCCGGTCAGTACGGTTGCAAGGTCGGTCTTAGTGCCGTTGCCGAGGGTCACCTCGATGTTCGCCGCTCTGAACCAAAGGTCCTTAAGTTCGTCGTTAACCTTGATCTGGGAAAGAATTGCCTTAACGTTAGTAGCCATAATATTAGCCCTCCTCAATAATCATGTCACCGTTAATCGTTCCGCTAACGGTTCTTTTCATGTTGTCTGCGTCATATTGGTTGTTGTTCAGAATAAGCGTGACGTCCGCCGTTCCCGTGTACGTTTTTGCTGTAAGTGTTACCTCCTGGTCTGTCCCGCCTCCCCCACCCGACTCATCAAACCCGTAGGTCGGTTTGTTCGGGTCGCGGTCGTAGACCTTAACCTTGACAGCTGTGAGCATCTGTGACTTGACCTTGTCAAACTCCGACTTGGGGACATACACGGAAGGGCTTACTACAACCGCAATGTTGTTTGTGCGGCTGATACCGATCGTAATAGCAAGTTCGATCATGAACTGCGGGAAATCGTCGTAAGCCGGGATCTCTTCGCCGATATCATCCTGCAGGATTCCGAGCATTACTTCATCGTCGTGCTCGGACTTTGCAAACAGACCAATCTGCTTCATTCTGCTTGTTTCAGTCATGCCGTCGTTGCGGATCTGAATAAGTATCTCAGTTCCGTTCTTACTGGGCACTTCCTGCTTGCCTACGATCAGCGCAGGCGCAGAAAGGGGCGAAAAGACCGCCGTCTGCATAGAGAGTTGACTCTCGTTAACAGTAGTGTCGCCGATCACGACGCGCGTAAAAATGAGCTTACTGCCATTCAGCATTTTAGACAGCAGCTCTTCCCCGACTTTCGTCAGGATCACCTGGTTCCAGCTCATACCAATACCTCCTCTCAAAGAATTACAAAACGCAGAGGACCTGCGTTGTTGCCGGATTTGTTAGTCTGGCTTTCAAAGCCAGACTCTATAAGCCGCATGCTGTACCGCTTTGTCAGCGCACTCACCGCAAAGCCAATACCCGCCGCTCCTGACGTCCCACAGGGGGGACCGCATTCGTATCTGAAAGAAAACGGAATTTTCTTTAACCGTGCGGTCAGTGATATCCCGACATTACTTATCCCATCGGTGCTGTAGATATCCTCGGTTTCGGATATCAGTTCCATGCCGATGCGCTTTTTTATCGACGCTATCTGCGCGCCGAACACGGCGTCTATCTCCTTTTCAGGAATGAGGACAAACTTCACATCGTCCATCACCGAACGCAGGTTCTTGGCGTACTGTATCTTGAGGTATAGCGTTTTCAACCCAGACCCGTTTGAGCCATAGACCTTGACCTGAAAATGGAACGGTTCGCCGCCGTATTCAAACCACTCCTTGACCTCAGCAGAATTGTACATACTGCGCAAGGCTGCTTCCACGGCATACTTGGTGCCCTTGTATTTGTGGACGAGCATACACTCCTTGACTGCCTGCCGCTTATTCCAGATAGGCGCGTCGATCTCATACCACTGTATCTTGAGATCGGCGGCGAGAATATCAAGAACCTTTTCCGGAAGCTCGTCCACCCTCGGAAAGACAGCCGAATACTCAGATTGAGCCACCGTCTTGATAAGCTCACTTGCGACAGCGTCCGCAAGTTTGACCTTGTCCGTGTCGCGCGTAAGCGAATACGGAAAAGCGGCAAGGAGCGCGTCCTTTTCTGTGATCAGCTTACTCATCTTCATATCCTCCGTTCGTTATCACGGATTTCGCAAGGTCGGTATGCGCTACCTGCGGGGTAAGGCGGTCGGAACCGTCACGAAGCGAAACGAACACTGGCGACTTGATATCAACACGCTTTGCACCAGTATCCTTAAGCAGCCACATGAGCCGCGATGGATTTATATCCCGACCAATTTTCCTGCACTGCCACTCCACATATTCCTCAATTGCGTTGCGTATCGCCGCTTCAATCTCCGCCGCCGACTTCTCGGAATTGCGGTCGATATAATATGTAAGATTCACGCTGAACTCAACGACAAGCGGGTCGAGAACCTCAACAACGTCCGTAAGCGGTCTGACCTTATCGTCATTGCAGGCGGCAAGTATAGCGTTCTTCGTTCCATCATCGGCGATTTCGCCGTTTGTCATTATCGCGAAGATATTTACATATCCCGGCTTGTCCTTGGGACTTATCGCACACACATCTGCTATGCTTGTTGATACCGCCTTTGCATGGTACTCATAGGCTCCCTTCGGGCCGGCGGTGCTGAATGCCTCCAGCCCCGCTTTCATAAGCTCATAGTATTCATCGTCAGACGCGCGTTCCGCACCGCTGTGGGACGTTTCCACATTTTCACAAGACAAAAAATACATAACATTATCTACGTCCACAAGCTTATTGATCTGCCCGGGCGCGTAGCCGTTACCGACTTCGCCCTCCGTTTCGCAGACAATCGGAACATCGACCGTGACCTCCCCGATATCTACCGCCGCATCCTCTGTGACTGTCCACATGAGCGCCCCGCTGCTATCGGTGACCCTTGTCCCCTTGGGTATCGGTATCGCCGTTTCCTGCGGCGCTGACAGCGTAAAGCGCACCACGCATTCCGCCGGCTTTGCTTCCGGTCTTATCACGTTGTATATCATTTCACCGAGCGCGTCGAGGTTTTCACCCGCCGCCCGGGACGGAAGGTTCTGATTTGCCGAGTAATTCACGATTATTCGCTGCTGTATGATTATCCCGGCAACCCACTGAATAAACAGCTTATCAGGGTCTGACGGCAGCAGCGTGTGTCCTGTGAGTTCCTCATACTTGGCGGTAAGGTCTGCAACCACTTCCGCACTGTCTGTCGAAACAAACTGATAATCAGTCGCTCTGCTCATCTGCTATGCTCACCTCCACCGTTAATGCCATTGTGCCGTCTGCTGATTTTTCAAAGTACACATCGTCCAGCTTTGCACGCGGCTCAAATTCTTCAAGCGCGTCCGATATCTCCACGAACGCGATTGTTTCCGCAGCGTCAATCGGCTTGTCCACGAACTCCATAGGTAAGCCGAATTTCCTATGCATGGGTACCGTTCCGCGCCTGGTATTCAGCAGGAGCGCGATATTCTGCAGTACGGAAAGCAGTTCGCTGTCCTCCTGCATGGAAAGCGAGTAACCATCAGCGGCGCTTACCTTGTATGACATTTCACCGCCCCCTACTTGTTGTATTCTTTGAGTGTTATCGCTACCCCGGCGGTTATGAGTTCCGACTTCTTGCCGTAGATTTCCTCGGTAACGTTAAGTTTCGTAATCACCCAGCGATAGTTGCCTATCACCCTCTTGCCGATCACGAATTTAAGCGTTTTGCCGGTCTTTTTGTACTTTTTTAGCTTATCCAGCTCCTCCGCGACCTTAACGCCGAGAATCTGCGAAAGTGTCATGTTGAACGAAACCGTATCCGCGTCGTTTCCCGTGAACTCAATGATTTCATTCCCGCAATGCCGCTTGTGACTTCCGTAGGACGCGGAGCTGCTTATCTTTAAGCCCGAAAAAGTTTCAACTTTGTTTGTTGAAACTGTGAAAACAACTTTCCCAAGACTGCCGACTTTCATGTCAAACCTCCCATGATAATGCCGTCGCCGTTGAATTCATCGTTGTATTCGCACACCACGGTCTGACCGATGAACGGCAGCCAGCCGTATATCTTCATCGCTATTTCGTGCGTGTGTACGTGCCCGCCTGCACATTCGATGTCGGGCGACTTCCCGCTGATCTCATCAGGGTGGCTCCTGGTGTATTCCGCGCCGCTGTTCAGCTCCCTGTCGGCTGACGCGTGTTTCTCGCTAATAGTCCACGCTTTTCCGTCCGATTTCAGCGCCAACGTAACGAACGAAGAATGATCAAGAACAGGCAGCCAGTCCGAAACGATGTCCACATCGGGAAACCTGACCCTTGCCATTCTCTTTTTAACGTCCACAACAGTGACCATTCCGATTCTAAACATCGTCAACCTCCGTAAAGTATCTGATTTACCCGCGCCTGCACCTGCTCATAGCTGTGTCCTGCGGCTTCAAGCAGTTCCTTGCGCTTGGGATATACGTCCCATTCGCCCCGGATCACCTGCATAGCCAGCTCCTGTATCTCATCGCTGCTGTCCGTCTTGCCGCCGCTCGTGCTCTCGCTTTCCGAAAGGCACTTTCTCAGGGTGACCTGCGTAGTATAGCCGCTCGAAGATATGCTGTGTTTAGCGGTCTTGACGATGTACTTACCATCGCCAAACCCGAAATCACAAAGTTCCACCGTGTTTCCTGCGGCAAGCCTGGGATCGCCGGGGAACGTAAACGTTCCGGTGATCTCAAATTTGTTGTGCAGACGGAGCAGCTTGTGTGCGAGTTCCTGTGCCTCTGCCTTGCTTGATACGCGCTGACACACCTGCAAGCATTGCTGATCGTCGCTGTTCTCGTTGTAGTTCTCAGCATACTCGGTCGCAGAAATGACCGCGCCGCTCGTAGTGGTGCAGTACACCCGGCATGAGGTGTAGCAGTTGTTCGTGCCGGTGGACAGCTTGTACTTGGTGTAGCCGCCCTCATCGCCGAATCTAATCTTTCTGACTGCCTTTTTCCCCTCGTAAGCCGCCTGATCGAATACCACGAGGATATTGTTGGTGGCTTTCAGGGAGCAGCCGGCATTGTGGCACAACTTCTGCAGAAAGGCAATATCAGAGGTCTGGTACTGCTCCACACGAGAGTACCTCGGATTGAACTCGCTTTCAAAAAGCACTCCCATTCCATTCTGCCGCGCTATCTGACCTGCTATCTCTGAAAGTGTGATGTTCTCCCACGACTTGGATTTCAGCGTCTGCCGCACGGTATTGCTGAAAGCCAGCGATGTTGCCTTAATGGTAACGGTCGCCGGCGGGCCCTGTGCGTCTATGCTGTCCAGCTCGAACTGACCGCAGTCAAGCACTGCGTCCTTGCCGTCGTTGTTCCCGTTTCGGAGTACAATGACGGCGGATATCTTAAGCCCCTTACCAGTCTGAATCTGCGTGTTAGCCGTGCTACCAGACTTCTTGGAGCTTGAACTTTTTGTGGAGCTTGAAGAACTCGAAGAGGACGAAGAACCGCCCCCGCCGACGGATTTAAGATTGGTACCCTTTATGTATCCATTCTTGCCGGAATAGGTGATTTTCGCCCAGCTCGAATAAAATCCGTGAACCTCAACGATAGTGCCGTAAGGGAGTTTGCCGATCACCTTGTATTTCTCGCCAGCGCCCTTTCGGATATTTACGCCCGTTGAGGCGGTCACTCTGTATCTCGGTTTATCGGTACCCCCGCTGGCCGAGGAACTCGAACCTGAAGACGTTGATGTCTTTGTGCTGCCCTCCGGCGCGGCGGATATCACCGAACCGCCCAGCGCACCGCCATCAATTATGCTGTTCAGCCATTTCCGCAGCCATTTGCCGTCACGGTCGCAGACCTTTATCTGCAGGTCGTCAGCCTCGTCCTCTTCGTTGTCCGTGTATGTGAGAGCAAGCCAGTCCTTATTCACATACACGGATATGTCCACGCCGTTAAGAACTACCTGCGTTTCAGCGCGGCGCGCAAGGTGCTTGTCACTCATCCGCTCGCCTTCTTCCACGGCGGCAGGTCGTCCGCCGTTATTCTGTCCTCAACATCCGGGACATCGAGGATAACGCCCTCCGAAAAGATGTAAATGTATCGGTATTCAGGGTTGGCATTAATAAGTACGTCCGTGAATTTCACATCTCCGTACACCTGGTGGGATATGCTGTCCCACATATCCCCCTGCTTTGTCGTGTATGTGCTCATGCGTACACACTCCTTTGCCTGTCTATTCCCGCTTCCTCAAGCGCGTCCCTAACCATGTCAACAAGCCGCTCGGACACCTCCTGCAGCTTTTCCTCGGTCATATCGCTAACTTCTCCGTTCACGACAAACTGGGGCGCTATGGTGATCTGTGCGCCCGAACCGCCGGAAAGCAGCGCCCTGGTGTTATCCGCGTCAACGACTCTTTCACCGCCGCGCATAGCCACAAGTTCCGGTCCTTCCTCGCCTACAAGGGCAATGCCATTTTCTGCGTAGTCAGTACCGCTTGCATAAGCGTTCTCAATATCATGGAAACCGCGCACGCTTCCCTCATACGCCTTGTCAGAAGCGCTCGCCCCTGCCAGGGCCTGTGCAGCGGCCGCCGCAACAATGTCCGCCGCCGTCGTGACAGAGCCTTTACCGGCAAGGATCGCGTCAGCATAAGCCTGTATCGTAGCTTTTGCCGCTTCTTCTGCCTGGTCGCTCAGTTTCATATTCTCAACGGCTTTTTCCATGTCGTCAACGATACCGTCCATTGTATCATCGATATCGACCTTGTAATCGGCAAGCGATTTAGAAACCTCTTCCTGCGCCTTTTTCTGCTCCTCAAAGTTCGTGACCATGGTTTTCAGTTCTTCATCAGTCGCGTCAGCCATGCCGGCGATGACGTTCACCGAATCAGAAGAACCGTCCGCGAACGAGGCAATCACATCTCCTAAACCCTCAATATCGCCCGTCCTCTTGGATAGGGATTCAAGGTTATAGTTGTAGTTGTCCCAGTATTCTGTCTGCGAAGAAAGCGCGTCATTGATAGTCTGAATGCTTGTCGGCAGAGTTTCCTCAGCATTTGTCCAAAGGTTGTATTGGCCATTTACACTGTCGTAAGCCGCCTGATATGCGTCGTTGTAAGCCTGCAAAAGCTCGGTTGTCTGGTCGGTGACGTCGTTTACCGCTATGGATACCGCGTCATAAGCGGAAATCATTTTTTCTGACTCACCTGAAACAATATCGCCATACTCTGCCATTACAGCTTCACAGTCTGCAATTTGTTCTCTTATCGCAGCCAGATCATCACGGGCTGTAAACATTTTTTCGTTTGCTTCATCAAGCTCTTTTTGAGTCTGTTGAACACGACCTGTAATCATACCGCCTGCAACGGAAAAAATATTATCTCCTGCCGCATCAACAAATCGTTCACCCGCTCTAAGCTGTGCAGCTTCTGCTTTTGCCGCCACATCAGCTAGCTGCTCTTCTTGCATTAACAAGTCCGCTAAATTTGACTTTGCAGCATCATATTTCGCCTGCATGCTTGATGATTCTGCAGCTCTGTCTATTGCACCAGATAGCCCGTCAAGTTTTCCAGCAACATTTTCAACGGTAATACCAAGTGAAGGATAGAGAGCATTTAGCTTTTCAATGATAGGACTCATAAGAGCTTCCTTACGAGCCGCTGTTTCTGAGGAAGAAGCAATTTCTTTTAACTTAGATGCTAAGACTTGTGCACCTTCCTGCTGTTTTTCAGCTTCATCAGTTATACTTGAATATGAATCCAGCAATTCTGACGTCGAAGTATGAAGCGTATCGATTTCGCTATATAAATCTGAAACGGAAAAAGATTGCTGCTCAATAGCGGAAGTTGCCTCGTCAAGGTCATATTTCAGAGCGCGTGCCTGGTCTGAGGTTTCGCCGTATGTATCGCAGGCGGTTTGATATTCGCCGGTAAGGCGCTCTAAATCATCATACTGTTGACTTGAAGCTGTTGATAATTCGAGCGTTTCAAATTCAGCTAATTTAAAAGCCTCTCGTAGAGCTACTACAGTTGCGGTCAAAGCAACAACCGCCGCAGTAATAACAAATACCGGGCTCGCCAGCATTGCAAGATTAAGCGCTCCATGTGCTGCTGCCGCACCTTGTGTTGCACCGGCATTTGCAACTTCTGCTCCTGTTTCCGCTGTTGTTGCAGCTGCACTTTTTACCTTGAGCGCAATGCCTAATGCATCAATGGTATTTTTAACTTTTTTTATACCGACAAACGCAGTATAACCAGCTATCACCACACCGATTTCTGCGCCAACTGCCATAATTGCTTTAACAACAGCCGGATTCTCCTCGCAGAATTCATTGATACCTGTTAAAATCTGTGTTCCTGCTTGAGTAAGTTCACGCAATTCATCGTTATATAATTCCCCAATAGTCATTTTAAGACCGTCAGTGGCAGAATCAAGCAGTGTAACATCACCCTGCAGATTGTCAAGTTTGGTGTCAGCCATCTTCTGCGCCGCTCCGGTACAGTTGTTTATCTTCTCGGTAAGGGACTGGAAGCCCTCGTCCGAGGCGTTGATCATTGCAAGCAGACCGTTGTGTCCACGCTGTCCGGCAATCGCCATAGCGTTCTGGACACGCTCTGCCTCGGTCATCTGCTCAAAGTAGCCGCGCAGTTCGTTTATGGAGTCAGAGAACCCGTCAATAGTGCCGTCAGCATTTACCGCCGAGTATTCGATTTCTCCGAATGCATCAGCTGTGAGGGTCGCACCGTTGAGCAAGCCGTTAAATGTGTTCTTCAGCGCGGTACCCGCAACAGAGCCCTTAACGCCCGCATTCGCCATCAGACCAACGCCGACTGCAACATCTTCAATGCTGTATCCGAGCGCCCCGGCTATCGCGCCCGCGTCAGAAAAGGTTTCGCCCATGGTGGCAACGTTGGTGTTGGAGTTCGTGGCGGCCGCTGCAAGCACATCGGCAAAGTGCGCGGTGTCCTTTGCAGTAAGCCCGAACGCAGTCAGGTTATCGGTGACGATATCCGAAACAAGCGCAAGGTCTTCACCGGAAGCGGCGGCAAGGTTTATCATGCCGTTCATACCGGAAAGCATCTCGTTCGCATCCCAGCCTGCCATACCCATGTAGGTCATAGCCTCTGCCGCTTGATTTGCTGTAAAAGCGGTATCAGCGCCGAGCTGTTTTGCCTTAGCTGACAGTTCCTGCATCTGCACTGCATTTGCACCCGAAAGAGCCTCAACGGTACTCATTGTACTGCCGAACTGCATGGATATATCAACGCATTCCTTGTATGCGTCCGCAATTTTCTTTAACCCTGCTGTTATGCCTGCTGCAACTAACGCAGAACCAACCATTTCAAACGCTGTTTCACCGTTAGCGCCAAACTTTTTAGCTTCCTCCGCTGCCTTTTTCTCCTGCTCCGACAGCTCCTGAACTTGCTTTTCCAGACGTGCACTTTCACTGGTAAGCTGGTTGATATCAATGCCTGCCTCAGAGAGCTTCTGACCCATCTGCTGTAAGCGCTGATTTTTGTCCGCAATAGCCTGTTCGGTGTTCGCAATGCGGTTTTTTAATTCGACTTCGCGCGCAGCAAGCTGTGTTTCCTGCACCGTAGTATCTTCGGTGCTGTTTTTCAGCTTTTCAAGTCCATTTTGAGTAATTTCAAGCTGTTTCCGGTATGTAGTTAACTGCGTGGTTGTGCGGTCGATTCCGGCTTGTTGCCTTTGATACGCGCTTATATCGCCTTGTTTTTTGTTAAGCTCTTGAATTTTATCACGAGTAGCGGCAAGAATTTTCTGTGCGGAATTGAATGTTCCTTTAAAATTTTCGCCTACCGTCGCGCTGAGCTTATAAATCATTTCATATTGTTTACCAAGCATTCGACACTCGCCATTCCTTACTTCTTTTCCGACTCTTTCAAGATTTTATTGTGCGTAATAATCCACCGCTGTATTTCTTTAAGTGGCTGCCCCAGCCAAAATGGGATAGGTGCATATCCGTTTTGCGCCAATATGAGGATATTGCGCCTTAGCGTTTCGACTGTGCAACACCGGCCAAGAAAAAACGCGCTCTGTTCTTTATCCTCTCAAAGTCGACGATGGATATCTTGTTGAAAAAATCCCTGCCAACAGGCTTTGTACAAGCCTTGACCGCCATAAGGACAAGATAATTTGCGTCGTTGATAGCGCCGTAGTACATGGTCTTCCCGCGGGACACAAGCTCTTCCTCAATGTTCAGAGCGTCCGCACCGGTGAGCTTGTCAAAGTCAAATGCAAGCTCGGTCACCTCCTCGCCGTTATACATAACGGGCTTGGTCAGATGCAGTATGTTTTCAACGCTGGTGTTAGTCATATCTTCAAGCTCGTTCTCAACAAGCTCGTCCATGTTCTCAGTCTTTTCAAGGTCAACGTTTGTCTTTGCCATAATTCAAAATTCCTCCTCAAATGAAACGCCGCTCCCTGCGAAATGCAGGGAACAGCGATAGTAATTATCAGGACATACCCAGACACTTGCGGATCTCCGCCGCTCTGTCCTTGCCGGTGTGGTCGATGTAACGGAAATTCAGCGGGTCATACTCGCAGAGCTTCTTGCCGTTCGCGTCGATTTCCGCATAGTAGTGTACCGCGTATTCGCCGTTTACAGATATCGGCGACGCGTTCTTGACGGTACCGCCGGTCAGCTTTTTCGGCACAACGCGCATGATGATCTTCTTCTGCTTGGTTTCAAGCTCGCCCTCGCTGTAGTTGTAGTGCTGGTCAGCACGCCACAGGGAAAGCGTGTGGACGCGTTCCTCCGCAAGAGCGTATGCCGCCTCGTTCGTGTGATTGAACTTGAACGTAGTGGTCATAGCCTTGAGGTGAGCCGCAACAGGTATCTCAATTTCACCGAGAACGCCAGCGCCGCTCACGTTAAAGACCTCGTTTTCAAAGTCCGGAAGGTCGACCTCCGCAACTCCGTAAAACATCTTTTCGTCCTCATACACGGAATAGGCGATTACGCCCTCGTCAACACCATTAGGCATTTGTGTTCCTCCTTTCGTTAAGAGCCAAGCGCAGCCTCAAGCATATCCACGCTGTACTGAACGTGCATATCTATCTGCTGTGCCGGTATCGGTGATGCCGCCTGACAGTCAAGCCGGAACATACCGTTCATAAGGTTGGTGACAGGATTCAGTTCCGAAGAATATGCGATCTCGCCGCCGTAGAGCTTACCCTCCGCCGTCAGACCGTTCAGCCATGCGTTGAACGCATTGATGATAGCGTCACGCAGCGCGGGGGTCAGAGGCTTGTCGATGTACTGCCAGAATGTATTGATGAACGTGTTGCATATCCAGTCCTGCACTCTGTTGGTGCAGATGAACATCTTGGCTACATCGCTCGTCTTGGGATAGCAGCCCAGATAGTTTCCCCACAGGGTCCAGCCGCCGTTATTCAGCACGGTGACCACCCCGGCAGATACGCTGATAACGTCAGCCTGCGGAAGTGAAAGCGTTACCTCGGTGCCATCCGCGCAAACCGCGCCGGTGATGGATACGGACTTGTTGGACGGAGACTCGTAAGGGCAATCGGCGTTGCCGGAATCCACCTTTGCGATAAGCCCGCACATTATAATGGAAAGGTCAAAGAGATAATCGCCGCTCTTGACCATCGGCCAGCATACGATCATGTCCTCGGATACGTATCCGTTGTCGGTCTTGTGCTTAAGCACCTTGGAATAGTCATTGACTGTCTTGGTGTTGATGTCCACGACCGCCTTGGCGCGGAACAGTCCATTGATACTCGGCGCTTTCGCCGCCATCACCGCCGCTACTGTCGGATCTGTTGACCAGCCGGGGGCGCATATGAGGTCAGGAACAATCCCGACAACGCTGCGGCACATTTCAACTGTTTCCACAGCCATCTCAACGTCCTCTGCCGTGATGGTGGAAAGGTCTGCGACATCATAGCCGATCTTGAGCTTGTCGGCGCTGTAGCTCGACGAGTCTGACAGCAGCTCGATACACAGCGCGTTGCCGCTATAATATGCCTCGTAGTCAGTACCCTTTGTCAGTACTGCTGACGTACTTCCTGCCGTTACCTTAAGATCGTCGTTTATGATAGCGTCAGCGGTAAGCTCCACGATGTGGTCAGTTACCGTGAATTCCTCGACTGCAACAGCCTTCTTGTGCTTTGCCGGGTCGAAGATGTTGTAGAATATCGCCGGCGACATGCCCATGAGTTTATGGTATCCGTACATTGCCTGGCAGAGATTCCACTTGGGCGAACCGTCCGCGTTTCTCCACTCGGTGCTGTAGCCGCCGAGTTCCTCTGCCTCGCTGAATCCGGACGAAAGCTGGGGCTTGCCAGTGTAGCCCTTACCGCGATGGCAGGGCCATGCGCCGATGAAATAAGGAATACCGACCGCTGCGGTCTGCACCGCAACAACGCCAGTATCGTCCTTATATGTGTTTATGCCATGTTTTAAAGCCACGGTTTACTCCTCCTTGCCTGTGATTTTCCTGATAAGCGCGTCATACGGGATGTATATACCGCGCTTTTCCTTCAGGGCGCTTTTTGCCTTTGCAACGTTGCGGTCTGCGACAATAAGCCGCTCGATCTGCGGGTAATCCTTGAGCTTTTCGCCGAACGATTCAATAATTTCAGCCTTTGAGCCGAAATATATCCTGCCATTCGTGACAACTCCGCGTATCGAGGGACCTAAATAGACCCAGACCCTTGACTCTTCCACCGCGTTCTGCCCGCCCTGCTCCGCCTGTTCCGGCTGTTCGGACGGTACTTCATCGCCGATGGTCTTTACCTCAGACATTTCCTCCGAAACGTCGGTTTTCCTTGCCAAAGAAATCAACCTCCCTCTGTATTGGTCTGATGTGGAATGTGCCTATCATTTCGCCTGCATAGTAGGGCGCGGTATCATCGGGATAGACGACCGACTCAACCCCCTCCTGCTCGTCAAGCACGAATTCTTTTCCTATCTGCACCTGTTCAAGCAGCCGCTCCTGCACCCTGTCCATGAGGTTGAGGAGCATTACAGCACCGTCCTGCTCGTCCTGCGAGTACACGCAGAAGATAAAGCGCACCGCCGCCGTGTATTCGGGATTAGGATAGCCGTTCTCGCTCCGATGGTGCTTGCTGTCGATGAACTGAACGATGATATACGGCGCGAGTTTCTTTGCCGAATTGCTGTCAGGCAGGCGCATGAGATACACCGCCGGAACACGGCTTTTCTCCTTTGCGTCGCCTTTCTGGACTGCCTCCGGAAGAGAAACGTTCTTTATCGCGTCCTCGCAGAACGTTTTCAGTTCCTGAATGAGTTTTACCCTCGTCATGTTTAATGTTTACCTCCAGCCGTTAAGCAGCGCTGTTGTTTCGTGTTCCATGCGCTCCTCAAATACCTTGCGCACATTATCGCCAACTGTATTTGCAAGCGTCGGATTCGCCCCCAACATCTGCGGAACGGACGGACCGAACTTCTGCTTTATCGGCAGTCTGCTTGACCCGTACCGTTCAAAAAGCCCGATGTGTCCGCTGTCCATCGTTGCACGGAAAACGTGTTTCAGCGTTTCGCCGGCGGTGTTCCGCTTGACCTGCACTCTGTACAGCCCGGAACTGGTGATTTTTGCGTTAAACCGGATAAGCGGAACATGAAATCCGCGAAAACTAAGTCCGACACTTATTTCATCGCCGGACTTCTGAATATGCTGCGAGGACTTGGTATACTTCTTGAAGTCGGACGTATTCAGCGAATAGTCCTTATGGACTTCACGCGCTACAGCCGCCGTGCCGCTCGTTGCGGCGCGGGTCAGGGAAGAACTGGCCGCTTTCTCAATGCCGCCCGGTATCCCGGCTAAGAGCTTTGTTGCCCGGTCGAGCGCCTTGGAGCTGCCGGAATCATCAGCAAGAGAAATGTTGACGATTCCGGAATAATTGCCGCCTGAATAGCTGTCACTCATCGTAATACCTCAGTTCCAGCGTGATAAGCCCCATCTCGCATTTGGACGTAACTACCGAATACTTGCGGAAAAACGTCTTACCTAGCGCCTCGCCGTCGTCTATCTCAAAGCGGTGTCCCTGTTCGGGGATCACCCCGTCAAGGTCCTTCTCGTTGATATAGGCAACGGCGGTCACAAGGTATATGCCCTCAGCATGGTCGCTCTGAATTATAGGTCTGTCAGACTGCTTGACCCGCTGGAGAATGATCGGTATATCTGCATACACCTCTCCGTCATATTTCACCGTGTGACTTTCCGCAAACTCCTCGGTATTCATCAGCACATTAGCGATATCGGACTTTACCATGTCCTTAAAGCCCATTATTCGCCCTCCGAATCATCGGAAAGCGCGTCGGCGAAAAAGTCGTCAAGCGCCTTGATGAGTTCCTGCTTGGTCGCAGCTGCAGACACCTCGATACCGTACTCGTTTGCAATCGACTGCAAATCAGCTTTCGAGGTGTCCGGACCGTACTGCGGTATGCCAAAGTCATCGCCGGCGCTTTCGTCATTATCATTATCATTACTTTCGGACGGTACCCCACCGCTCTCGATACCGTCCACTGCCTCCGCGATACCCTCGCGGACAAGCCTTAAGCCCAGTTTTTCGTCAACATCAAACGGCGGGTCCTTGGGGGACTTGGGCTTGACGATACCGTTAACCACCAACCCGAATGTGGTGTTTCTGATACGAATTAACACTGTATGCCTCCTATCAGCCTACAACCTTGCTTGCGAAGATATAAGGGGTATAAACCCTGGGCATTGCAATAGGTCTGGAATACAGCTCGACTGCTCTGGTGTTGTGCTTGTTGTCGACGAAGAGCTTGGAAACTCTCGACTTTGCGATGGTCTCAAAATTATCCCTGCCATAAGGCATGAGCGTTATAGCACCGTAAGCCACACGTCCGCAGTTCGGGAATGTTACCATTGCCGCGTCCTTGGGGAAGTAGCTCTTGGTCTTGCCGTTCTCGTCCTCGTACTTATTGCCCACAACGATAACTCTGAGGGTGTGCCCTCTGAAATTGAATGTACCCAGTTCGCTGATACCGGGCATAACGATACGCTCGTTTACAGCGCCAAAGTTGTAAGCGAGAGTCTTGTCCAGCATTACACGGAGTTCCTCGTTCTTATAGAATACATCGGCAACATCAGAGCCGATAAGCAGGTCGGCAGGCACCATTCCGCGATCGGAAAGCAGCTCGCACATAGCATATACATCACCGATGATATTAGCGTCAGCGGAGTTCCACAGATTCTGGGGGGTATAAGTATGCTCAGAAGCATCTCCGTCATAGAACTGAATGTGCTTGACCTCGCCGGGTGTATTGACGTCGATGTACTCCTGCATAGTGATTGCATTGTTCTGCATTACCTGTGCGCACATCCACTCGATTCTGCGGCGTGTTCTGATTTCAAGTTCCGTGAAATCTTCTGCAAGCAGGCGGATAGCTCTCTGTGCAGGTGTAGAGCCCGTTACAAGAGCCTCGCCGAATCCGCGCTTTGACAGATCGTCAACCGTGAGCGAACGGGATTCTGCTATGTATGCCGGTCTGAATTCGGATAATTCGTAGCCATCGCGTCCAACGCTGATAGCGCCGCCGCGCTCTGCAACGAAACGCGCCATCTTACGCTGTCCGGCGCGCTTATACTCTACAAGTACCTTATCCGATGTAAAAATGTCGTTCCTGCCCGTGGTGAAGTAACGTTCGCTGAAAAACATTGATTCCGGCTTAGCCTTTTCAGCAATAGACTGTAACACATAAGACTGTGTGATGTCAAGATTAACTGCCATTTTGTCCTCCTTGTCAGTTAGAATCGGCGGCGGTAAACTCGATGCCATACTTGCGCAGGGTATCCTTGTCTGCCTCCGTCATCTGGTAGCTGCCCTTCATGATGATCTTGTTGCTGTTGAACTTGCCGCCGATGTAGATGGTCATGTTTACATCTTCGTCAGCCGGTACAGTGATATCATCGGTCAGAATACCGTAAGGCTCAAGCACCTCGCTGTCCGAAGACGAAGCGGTTGTTCCCAGGATAACAAGTTTGCCGTCCTTTGAAGATTTCGCAAGCACGGTGCCGCGCTTAAGCTCTCCTGTGTTCTTGCGGAGCTTTCCGGTGCCAATTCTTAACGCCGGATCCGTCCCGGCGACAAGATTGTCGGTGGATACTGTGCCAAGCTTTTTGAGAAGTTCCGTAGTCATTACTCGTCCTCCTTCAGCGCATCGTCAATAGCTGCTAAAACCTCAGCCTCTTCCTGGGCTTTGTTCTGTCCCGCTCCGCCGTCAGCCTGCGGAGCGACCGTGTGAACGTCTTCCGCACCGGAACCGCTGTAATCTGCCTTCATGTCGTCAAGGAACGACTTGCCTTTCCTTGCATTCTCCGACATAGCCTTGTAAGCAAGTTCCTCGGCTGTGCAGGGGTTCTTGTACTTAGCGTCAGCGAGGAGTTCCGGGCTTACCTGTCCGGCGATAGCCTCTATCTTCTCTAAGCGTGTGCGCTCGTCCGCAAGCGCCTTCTGCACAGCGGCGTCCATTGCCGTCTTGTTTTCGTCTGCGTGTTCTGCCTTGTAATCCTCTTCAACGCGTGCAGCGAGTTCGGGATTTTCTTTGCGCAGTTCAGCAAGATTTACTGCCATAGTAGTTTTACCTCCCTCATTGTTGTTTGATTTATTTGCATTGCCTTCGTTTGATTCAGGCTGTAATGCCATGTGGTATACCGCTGTAATACCCGGTGTAATATTTACGACCGGTATATTTTCAGGGCATGTTGCTCCGTAAAGCGGCATAAATCTGCCGCTCACATACAGTGCCGTCTTATCAGCCGATGCAGCTATCTTGACTTCATCGCTCGTTTCAATGAGCTCGTCAACAAAGCCCTGCTCCTTGGCTTCTTTTCCGGTCATAAAAGTTTCATCAGCCATCATGCTGATGAGTTCAGCTTCTTCCTTTCCGGTCTTGCGTTTGTACGCCGCCAGCATAGACTTGTCATAAGCGTCGTTTGCGAGCGCGGTTTTTCTAAGTTCATCAGCGTTGTAGCTGCCGCAAAGCATGACCAGCGACTTATGTATCATTATCAGCGACCCCTCGGACGCTTTTACTGTATCAGCAGCGCACATAATATGCGAACCTGCTGACATCGCAACACCATCGACCGTGCAGGTGATTTGTGTGCCGTTCTTAGCCATTTCACGAAGTCTGTTATGTATCACTATCGCCGTGTGGCATTCACCGCCGCAGGAATTAAGCCGTATATTAAGCGCTTTACTCTTCGATACAGCGTTTAAATCATCTAATATTTCATCTTCAACAATGAAATATCCCTCGACTGGTTTTCCTGTGAACCCATTAAAAGGTCTGCGCCTTACGACCTGACCGTAAAGAACAAGTTCAGCGGTTTCCGTATCAGCGTCAGCCCTGACCGAATAGCCCTCACGCTCCGCGAAATACGCAGCGCCTTTATTCTTCATCGGCATTTTCTTCATCTCCCTCTTCATCATCGTCAGCGATGTTATTCGTCTGGGCGGGTATAATGTTCTTTATAAGCTCGTTCTCCACCGCAAGAGCAGACATATTGTCCTCCCAGTTTTCGCCGTAGTACTCTCTTGTGATTTGCTCGTTCGTCTTCCAGCCGTGCTGAACCAGCATTGCGTTTGACTCGGCTTCCTTCTTGGGGTCAAGCTGTGTGAGCGCCGGACCGTCCCACCGCGCACTGCACCAAGCCGCTCGGATAAGAGGATCATCGAAGAAACCCGGCGCCTTTATCCTGCCGCGTGCAACAGCCTCAGCAAGCCAGACCTCATAAACAGGCTGGCAGAAGTCATTGACGAACCAAGAACGGCGCATTTTAATGACTTCCCATGCTTCTTCAAGCGCGCCCTTAGACGCCGAATAGGACGCGGTGAATTCCTTGAGCAATACCTCATGTGGCATCTCAAGCGCCGCGCCTATCTGCCGCGCGATCGACTTGGTGAAAGTTTCATAACCGGCAGTCGGTATATTAGGATTGCCGAATACGATTTTTTCGCCCTTTTTCAGTTTTACAATATTTCCGGGCGACATCTCCGGCTCATCCTCGTTGGCGTCGTCATCATCGGAATGGTCGAACATCGGCATATCAGTCGAATCTGTATCCGTTTCAAGCCACCCGGTAAAATACGTCTGAATAATCGCCGCTGTAAGTTCGCTTTCCGTGTATCTGCGGTTCTGCAGGAGCATTTCGATGACCGGGGCGAGATACGAAACGCCCCGATACTGGTCGGGGCGCTCTGAATCCATTATCTGCAGTATGTTAGGCAGTCCGGTCTTTTTGCTGACTGCCTCGACTCTGACCCAGTTGATGTCCTTAAGCACGGTAGAATACGGGTAACCATTGCAGACATGGTAAGCTACCACTCTTCCGCCGGCGTCCACTTCTACGCCGTCATGCACTTCATTGTCGCCGTGTTTTCCCTCTGTGACTGAAAAAATACCGTTTGAAACAGAGCATAACGGCGTGCTTATTCTGTCAGCTTCTATCATCTGCACACAAAGGGAAAACGGATTAAGCCGGGTAGGCTCCCGCCTTTTCAGCAGGGCAAACACATCGCCGCTCATCAGCCAGGATTTCACGGCTAACTGCTGCATTTCGTAGAAATTATTTATGCCCAGCGCGTCACATGATGACTTGTTCAGACACCATGCCCGGAATTCAGCCTCGGTACGCTTGCACCACTGCCTTGCACTTTCTGTTGAAAGTCCAAGCAGTTCCGCGTCAAGACTGCACTTCATTCTGAGTCCCGGACCGACTATCTTCGTGCGGTTGGTATTCACAGCGGCGGCAGCTATCGGAGAAGCCATATATAGCATGCGCCCGCGCTGACGCATTGTTGCATTGTGAAAGTCTATATCCTCAATCGGCGCACCCGAACGCGCATTGAAAGCCTTTAATGACCTTTTAGTAAGCGATGCTCCAGCGTCGCCGTACCCGCTTGCATATACATTTGAGTCGCTCAAAAACGTCCCCCCTTTTTTTGTGGAATAGCAAAGGCACGCCGTTTGACCGGGCGTGCCTTGATTGTATTAAATTGTAGATTTCACTTGTCGGCAATTGCGGCTCATGCGCCGTTTTTGCCCATAAAAAAAGCACCTCTTTCAAGGTGCTAATATTTGTATTTTTTAGATTTTTTTGAGATTTTTTCAAAAAAGCTATTGACAACCACCTTAAAATGTGGTATAATAATATTGTCAGAAGGGAGGTGAAAGCAATGATCGATAAAATAAAAGAGCTCATTAAGCTGCTGGAACAGCTTAACAAGCTCCTTCTCAAGGTAATTGAACTTGCCGGAACGGTTACCTTGTTGGTCTTGGCTATCAAGCAGATTGCAGAAATCTTCTGATAGCAACCGCAGCTGCGGGCGGTTATCCGCAGCCCCCTTCGGGGGTTATCAATATTATACCACGTTTCGGAAAGGAGGTCAAGAGGATATGAAAAATATAGTTAAGCTCGGCGGTCAGCTTATTATCACGCTTGCACTTTGCGCCGTTCTGGTATTCGGAATAATCGGCGCTGTGAATCTATTCATAAAGTGAGGTTTTCAATATGTTTTTATATATCAAGGAATACCGAAAGCGGGCAAAAATCAGTGTGCCCAAAATGTCAGAGCTTACCGGATTACCGATAAGGACTATTGAGGGTTTGGAAAAACGCGGCGACTGCCTTGTTTCCAATGCTCTGAAAATCACCGATGCGCTCGGCATAACCCTTAACGACCTGCTGACACCGCCGCCTGACAACGCTGAGTAAGCCGTTTCCACATTCAAAGCGCCTGCCCGCAAGCAGGCGCTTTTTCTTCGGAGAAGAGCCGCGCAGCTGAGATATAATGAACTTGGTAGTAAAATCCTTTTTCTGTTGATATTGTCGGCAATTGCGGCTCATGCGCCGTTTTTGCCCATAAAAAAAGCACCTCTTTCAAGGTGCTAATATTTGTATTTTTTGGATTTTTTTGAGATTTTTTCAAAAAACTATTGACAACCACGTTATAATGTGGTATAATAATATTGTCAGAAGGGAGGTGAAAGCGATGGACAATAAAATAAAAGAGCTCACCAAGTTGCTCGAACAGCTTGACAAGCTCTTGACCCAGGTGGTGAAAATCCTCATCACGGTCGGAACCATCTGGGCAATAATCAAGGGAACGTTCTTCTAAACGTTCCGCTCTACCGGGGCGAAAGCCCCGGCAAGAGTATTATAACACATTTTCAAAAGGAGGTCAATAGTATGAGCGAAAAAAACAGAACACTTCTCAAGCTGATCTGGCACATTGCAAGCATCTCCATGTCTGTGGTGGCTATAGTATTCTTAATCTGGTTCTTCTTCGTAAAGTAAAGGGGGATTTTTATGTTTCTGTATATCAAGGCATATCGGCTGCGTGCAAAGATTTCCGTGCCGAAAATGTCTGAACTCACAGGCATACCAAAGCGCACCATTGAAGACTTGGAAAAACGCGGCGACTGCCTTGTTTCCAATGCTCTGAAAATCACCGATGCGCTCGGCATAACTCTTAACGACCTGCTGGCGCCGCCGCCTGACGCCGCTGAGTAAGCCGTTTCAACATTCAAAGCGCCTGCCCGCAAGCAGGCGCTTTTTCTTCGGTGAAGAGCCGCATACGCCGCTGCTGCCGCGCACACAGCCCTCGGAGAAATTATGAACTCTGCCGTGAAAGCCCTAAACCGGCAGAAATCAAGGCGCGATCAAATTCGCGCCCTCTTTTCTGCTGATTTTTGAAATTGATTGCAAAAATGATTTATCTGTCCGTGGGAATTATGCCCACGGTCTTGCGCGTTGCCTTTCCGTGCAGAATGGCATCATAGTATGCCTGCCGGTCAACAGCCTCTTCCAGCAGCTCGTCAAGCTTTGTCATGTCGAACTTGGTGATCTCCATGTCACCAATCTTGTACGATTTGACGCCGCCTGATGTAAGCGACTCCTGCGCCTTAATAAGTTCATCTATACGTTTAGTATAATGCTCATACATTTTACGAGCCGTATTTTTATTAATCATCGTTATCACCAATCTTCGTAAAAATCGCTTTTCTTGCGCTTACGCGGCTTTGCTTTATTCTCTTTCATGGGAATTGACGCATTTTCTTCGCCCGGCTTAGCCGTTCGGAGCTTCTGCTCTATCGCGTCCCAGTCAGGCGAAAGTATTTCGCACGCCGCAAGGTTGTAGTTCCGGATATCAAAAGCCTCGTTGCGCTCATGTCCGGGGATCTTCTGCCATTGCCAGGGGTGTTTCAGTTTCGGAACATACGCAAGGTGTTCCGACATCAGCTGTTTAAAGAATTGCTTGCCGTAATCGTCGCGCAAGGGAAAGTGACAGTAGTTAGCGCCGGGCGACTGAACGCGGAGGTTGTCCACGATCTTCTGCTTGCCGGCGTTAACGCCTATCTCATACACCCACACCTGCCCGATAACCTTGCCATTGACCACGATTTTTTGTTTCTTGGGCGGCGCGGTGTACGGTATATCCGGACGGTTCGCGCCCTTTATCGCAAACACATGGTCATATTGACGGGCAAGACAGTGCTGGCGGACTTCCTGTGTAAAGTGTCCGCCCTCGTCAATAAAAGTAAGCGAGATCTGCAACGAAACCCCGCTTTTAAACTTGTATTTATGAGATAATACCTCGTCAAGCCGCTCCCAGACTTCCTCTGTGTCAGGGCGTCCAAGGATAACGCCTTTCTTTATGCCCCATGTTTCACCGTATCGCCGATGTCCCACGACCTCATATTCTAGTCGGTCGTCCTGTGTATCCACACCGCAGGTGAGCAACAGTACGCCGTCCGGCACTTCTGCCTCATAGACTTCACGCCGCGCCATAACATCATCTTCTGATGCCATGTCGCCGCGCTCTTCCCAGAGTTCGCCGAACTGCGTATTATACACGACCTGCAGTTTCGCAGAATCCGTCCCCGCCTGCAGGAACTGTAATATTATCGACTCCCAGGTTGCCCACGGCGAAACCCATGCGGTCAGCCAGAACGAGCGCGTTTTGTGATGCTTTCTGGCTTCGGGAACCGTGGCGACCCATTTCGCCGGCTGACTCTTCATCGTGTGTTCGTCGGATATGCCGCCGCATTCCGGGCACACATAGAAAATCTCTGAAATGTGGAATATCTTCTTGTCGCCATTTTCGGCGGCGTCGTACTCAAATCTGATATTATCAAATGTGATCTCGACATATTCGCCGCAATGTGGGCATTGGGTTTTCCACCGCTCCATCGTGCCTAAGTTGTAAGAGTTTTCGATAGCAGACGCCCCTTTAACAGTCGGCGTTGAAACCTCGACCATCTTCTTGTTGTAGAACGTTCTCGTTCTTGCAACCGCCAGCTCCCACGGGTCGCCCTCAGAGCCTGCACTCGTCGCCCACCTGTCGCGCTCGTCGCCGAATACATAACGGATAGGCATTGATGAAAGATCGTGCGCCACGTTCGAACCGGTCATGACGAGCACGCCGCCGGGGAACGACTTCTGCCGCTTGGTGTTCGCTGCGTCGCGTGACTTGGGGTCGGCGACCTTGCGCTTAAGGCAGCGCGTTTCACGAATCATCGGCGCGATTCTCATTTCCGAATACCGCTTAACATCATCAATCGTGGGCTGTATCAGCAGTATCGGTCCGGGATCCTGGTCTATGCAGTATCCGACCATGTTATTTATAGTTTCGGATTTTCCGACCTGTGAAGCAGCAACAACTACAATATGTTCAATAAGCGGATCGGTGAAACTATCCAGGATATCAAACATATACGGAGTTCGCGACGTCCGCCACTTGCCGACTTCCGCCGATGACTCGGAGGTAAGCCGGCGGTTCTTGTCCGCCCACTGTGATACAGTGAGATCTTCCGGCGGTTTCATGCCGCTAAGGATCTTCGCAAGGCAGGCGTTCAGCTTGTTCACCCGAT
>DQFX01000045.1:29180-78466 GCA_003531585.1 Oscillospiraceae bacterium
TCACCCGATTTTTAGCCGCATAAGGCTTGGTGGGAACGGCGGGTCCTGCCCCCGCTGGTGATTTTAGCAGGTGAGATAATCACCTAACTTCTTCCACGATATTGCTATCGCTATACAGTTGTATGCCCCTGATTCGTTGGGGCACTTTTCACACTTGAACCTGCCGTGTATTCACGTCATCTTGCCGCGGTGCGTTCCCATGTTGCGGCTGTTGTGCTAGGCAACAGCCGATTTCGACATTTGAAAGGACAACCCCCGCCGTTCATGTGCAGCGAGGGTCGATAGGTAGGCGGCAGCGGGGATCGAACCCGCCGGCAGTGGGCTGAACCAGTATAAATACTGACTTTTTACCATAACCGTATCCCGACATATACCACCGTCCCAAGACAGCAGGGCGGACTTGAACCGCCGACACGGGGTGTGCTTTCCCCGGCTCTACCAACTGAGCTACTGCCACACGAACACCACAGTTCCACATCGGATAATGCGCTCCCGCACTACCTCTGTTTCACCGCGAACGGATGAGTAGTCCGCGCCTGTGCCGTGTATTGTATACACAACGTCTTGACAAGAGCCTGCGGATTTGCACCGCACGCGCTAAGGCGCGGCACTGTGCGGCTCTGAAATCTGCGCAGGGTCAAAGGAGAAAGCCCCTGCGCCTTGTATCGTCTGCGCGGTGTTGCAAGTCCGCGCTATTACTCTGTATGAATCGGACAAAAATACCGCTTGGGCGCGGTGATCAGACTGGTTGAATGTTGGCTCTGTGTCCATCGCCTCAAACGGTATTTTTTCGATTATATTGTATCACAAATATAAAGGGACATGGGGGACATTCGGGACAAATTGCAAAAAATATCTGAAAAAGTTATTATCGAATAAGCTGTATCCACCCTCTGAAATCCGGTGCTTACTAACTTCACGCCGATTTATTCTTCATCTTCTCCATCGTCGAAGTCAGCGTCAAGTTCACGGTTAGTCCGCTGCCGCACCAGCTCGTCATATCTTTTCGGATCATACTTGTATTCGGATAAGTCCTTAAGGATCTCATGAACCTCATGCTCAATGATCTTCTGCACCTCGGCAGGCTCGGAGGACGCAGCGCAGTCAGTGGCACATCTTCCGGCAAGAGCCACAAGCCCGCCGCGAACGAAGTAGAGCAGGTCGGCGGTCATTTTCTGTACGTCCTCTGAACGGTGCATTTTGCCCTGGAACTCCTTTGCCTGCATTTCCGCGATAACCGCCTTGGACTCCTTGAGTTTTGCCTCTGCCTTTTTCCGCTTAAGCTCCACATCGGCGGTATCATCATCGCTCCGGCGCGATTCCAGTGACGCGCAGTAAGCCCTCATGGTTTGTGTAAAGTCGTAGAGTGCACCGTGCTTTGTTTTGGTTTCCTTGATGATCCCACGCGCTGTTATGTCGCGGATCCATGACGTAGTCTTTCCGGTCGCCGCAACGATGTCAGCAGTCTTCACGAATATCTGCGCCCCGGCTTTCAGCGAGTAGATAATCTCCGCCGACTCCGAGGTCGCGGGACGTGCGTCCTGTGCCGCCTCTGTACGCGCTTCTTCCTCCATAGCCTCCAGCCTTGCCGCCGCGTCAAGCACCGCGCTGTCGCCGCTCACAGAGGGAACATCAGCCGCTTTCCTGCGTGGCGTGCGCGCTGGCTTATCCGTGGTGGCTTCCGGAGCTGTTTTCTTCTCAGTCTTACACTTGGTATCCGCACTCCCTTTGGCGGTGCTTGTAGTCTGTTTTGCTCCGCTTGAACCGCCTTTTTCACTACTTTTAGCGGATTTCGCTCCGCTTTTCGCCGTTTTCTTGCCGCTAGGCGTGGTTTTTGCGGTACCCTTGGTGGCTTTTGCCCCGCCCGGAACTGGCTTTGTAGCCGCCTCCGACACCGTTTTTTTGACCTCGGTTTCCTGTGCTTTTTTCCTTGCCATTTTTCTAATACCCCCAAAAATATTTTTTTCAATTCAAGTGACCCGTTTTTTTCTCCATGACTAGGCGAAAATTGGGCGTCGGCGAGCCTCACCTCACCCCGCCCCCGGGTCACAGTACCTTGAGGGGGCGTTCACATCGGCAAAAGGCAGGAACAGCGCCCTTGCGCCGTTCTCTGCCATTTTATTGATGCCGTGTTGAGGTATCAGTTGTACTCTTTCAGCAGGATAGCAAGCGCCTTTTCCGCTTCTGATGTCTGAGGCTCGACGTCCTCGCCTCGGTCGTAGTTGTACACCACTTTGCTGTCCTGGACAAGTGTTAGCTTTGAGATCCTGCCGTTGTCAATTCCGAACTGGCTTTCGTTCTCATAGTGTTTCACCCAGTAGCTCACCGATGTCATACCGCCGTTGCCGCTCGGTATTCCTATTGTTCCCTGTGTCCACATATTCTTCTCCTCCTGCTTGATGTGTATTTCCTTTCGGTGTGTCCATATTAACTCTAAAGGGACGAAATTGCAAGCGATTGCAAAAGAATATCCTGCACAAAGATTTCGCAGATATCATGTGTATTTTACCTGCTGTAGCAACGGTGAATGATGTCGATGATCTTGTTCTGCTCCTCGGCTGACACTCCGATACTCTTCAGAGCCTCTCTTGTGCCGCATTCCGGGCAAATGAGTGTGTGGCCATCATCGCGCGATATTGCAGGCGGTGCGGTATAAATCGCGCTGCACTTGGGGCATTGCGCCGCTCTTCTTGGTGTTGTTTCTTTCATAGTGCTGCCTCCTTGCTTCTCTTTACTGCGTCCATCAAGATATTGATATCAAATCCGAAATCTTTGTAGCCTTCTCTGCAGGTGTTGATGTACACCGGACTCGGTACTCCTATCCGCCTATCCTCATGCATAATGTAGGCAAAGCAGTCGTGAACGCCCAAGTCCTCGCTGTCCTTGCCCCATATCTGCTGTCGGAATTCCTTCTTGTAGTAGAATGCGGGGAAACCCTCGTAGCGGTCTAAGGCGCTAATGTCGCGCTCTGTGACCGCCCATACGCCCACGGGCACGCTAGAGCCTTTGCGCCGCTCAATGGTCAAGTATGCCCCGGTCTTGCTCCCTTTGAAGAGGAGCTCATAGTCTTTGATTTCAGCCGTTCCGTAGAATTTTGCGTCTGGACAGCGTATGATCATCTGAACAATGTTGAGGTTGCTGCCATAAGCCAAGTAGAGTTTTTCTTTCATAAAAATACGTCCTTTCTGAAGAATTGCCCTTCTACCACCCTAAGACCGCGAAGCGGTCAGGGGAGGTTTGCCGGGGTCATGCAGTTCTGCCGTTTCGGAAAGCTCCGTCGCCGCTCAGACGGTTTGTGAAAGTTTCTCTTGCGGTCTTGAACTCGTTCCCGATAAATCCAAGGCGAAGGAGCCAAGTGCGCATCGCGTATTTAGGGTTGTCCACCTGCTGGGGCTTGGGGCTTGCGCTCTTTGCGTTCTTTGCCATCGCACTGAGCGCTAAACAAAGCTGAATGTAGCTCTTGAGCTGTCCTGCGTGAAGTCCGTTCTGCCTTGTGCCGCTCGGTGCATCAAATTGGAAAAGCCTGAACTCAACCGTGCCCTTGGTGAAAGTGGCGTGCAGGTTAAGCATGTGGTATCTGCTGTCGTTGTAATGCGCTGACCGGCCGTAGCTTGCGTTCTGGCTAGTGTACCAGATGTCCGCAAGCTCCGCCATGGTCTGGGGCTTTTTACGGTTGAGCTGTTCGAGGAATGCGGGGCTTACCGTGCGGCAGTAGCGGTTCATTCTTCCTCTGTCGATGTTGAGGGCGCTTGCTAAAAGGCTTTCGTGGCTTGCCATTATATTTGCGAGATTTCTGAGGCTCTGTGGGGTGTGTCCCTGCGCGCCGATGTGAACGTGTACCCCGCAGCCCCTTGTCGCGTCGCTCTTGGCTCCTGCCTTGCGAAGTCGGCGAATGAGTTCCTGAAGTGTTTCGATATCGCTGTATGTAAGGATCGGCGTTACCATTTCGCACTTTTCACCGTCAGGTCCGTGAATGCTTACGTCTTTCTGGAATTTCCACTCGCGCCCCTCGCTGTCCCAAGCGGAGAAGGTGCAGTATCCGTTGCGGCCGGCGGTGTTTTCGTGGCGGTGCGTTCCGAAGAACTCAGCGGCGATCTGCGCGGCTTTCGCTCTTGTTATGTTGTTCATCTCGACCTCAACGCCTATGGTCTGGTTCTTAATGCCCTCGATCTGTACCTGTGTGTTTTTCATTGTCGTGTCCTCCGGTTGGCTTTGTTTTCCTTTCGTTGTGTACATATTAACTCTAAAACGAGATAATAGCAAGCCATTTCGGAACAATATATTGCACGAAATGTACAGCGGAATTATGTGTATATTATGCCGCTCGGTGCTACCTGCTGACCAGCTATATATTAACTCCGAAAGGGACACATATCAAGAGAATAAACTCACAAACTTTCAACATTCAACTGTGAATAATGAACAATTCCCGAAAGGACAAAGAAAACGCAGGGCAAAGCAACGCCGTTCCCCCACAGCTTGTATTCCGCTGAATCGCTGTGAGGACTTTTAAGCCATGCGCGGAGCTGCTTATCTGACTTTGCCTTGTTTGAGCCGCTCGTTATATTACGATGAGTTTCAAAGACGTGCCGCCAGAATTCAAGTTCATCCTCGGTCGGCTCTGCTGTTTCGAGGTCAGCACACCACCAATCTGGAAAGCCTTGCAGCCGGGCGCACTCCGTAGGCATGAGCCTCCGGACGATGTATTGAGGTTCTTCCGCGACGGTCGGCGGGTCCTTATAGTCAGATGCCACAAGAGTGCCTGCAACATTCTCGGTAGCTTCTGTGTGGTATGAGTTCTTGCTCGTGCTATACGCCCTCGCCGGCGAAAAAGCTACTGCGTGACGGTCGGTAGCGTTCAACGTGAAAGAAACGTCCTCGTTCACCCCGCTGCCTTGCGGTCCGTTCTTGTCCGTTCTGCCTATCATCGAGCCTTGGACGGATACAACAGCAACCCCGCCTTGGTTGGAATCCGGCGCATTACCGCCGGTATCTATTGTCCGCGACGTAGTAGTTTCATAGCAATTATGCCTGGCATTCTTTGTTCCCTCGGAGGTAAACCTTACATCAAAGCATCTCGTTTCTTTGGTCACAACAAACGGCTGATTGTTCCCGCCCATTCCATAGGTCGAACTTACTGTTGGAGCGACATCAAGCGGTCCGGTATACCGTGTGTCCTGTGAATGATTTTCGTAGACAGTTGCTGGTATCGTCCCAGCGCGGAGCGTGGGCGAGGTTTCTTCCTCGTAGCCGATTCCATGTGCTTTCGCCGAATGCTCCGCGCAAAAGCCGGCAGCGTTCATTAAGCCCCCGCTTGCCGCTCCAATGCCGCCCTCAGCAGCGGCGGCAGTTCTTTGCCACGCGCGGAAGCTCTCAGCAGAATACCCTGACACGCCTTCTGACTCAAACAGTATCTTTCCGGCGCGTTCGGAATCAAGATCTGCGACAAGGTAGATGCGTTTTCTTCTCTGGGGTACTCCCCAGTATTGAGCGTCGAGGACTCTCCAGGCAACGGAGAAGTCTTTTGCCATGATATATCCTGCTGCTGTCCATCTCTCATATTGAGGAACAGAAACGGTTTCATCTTTGATTTTACACAGGCTTTCGAGGACGCACCGAAAGTCCTCGCCGCCATTTGAGCTGAATGCTCCGGGAACGTTCTCCCACACGCAGTATCGCGGGTAATTGCCATTTGTTGCACACCTCATTTCCTTGATTATCCTGACTGCCTCATAGAACAGGCTGGAACGTGCGCCGTCCAAGCCGCTCCTCTTTCCGGCAATGCTCATATCCTGACACGGACTGCCAAATGTGATAATATCGACAGGCGGTAGCTCCGCGCCGTTAAGCGCAGACACGTCGCCGTAGTGTTCCATCTGCGGCAGTCGCTTGGTTGTGACACGGACTGCAAATGGTTCTATTTCCGAGGACCACAGCGGAATTATTCCCGCAAGCATTCCTCCGAGGGGAAAGCCGCCGCTGCCATCAAATAGACTGCCTAAAGTTAGTTCACTCATGCTCCACCGCCTTTGCAAGTGAAGCGTATGGGATTCTTTCACCGTTTCGCTCTACAAATACATCATCAGGGCGTCCAGTATCATCAACGTATCTCCGCAGGATAACAGAAGCGTACTTCTCGTCCAGCTCCATCGTATAGCATATCCGGTTTGTCAGCTCACACGCCATAAGCGTTGAGCCGCTCCCTCCGAACGTATCAAGCACGATAGCATTTTCCTGCGAGGAATTCTGAATGGGGTATGATAAAAGGTCAAGGGGCTTCGAGGTAGGGTGGTTCGCGTTCTTCTTGGGTTTGGCAAAGTTCCAGATGGTGGTCTGCTTTCGGTCGGAATACCATGAGTGCTTGCCGTTTTGCAAGAATCCATACAGAACCGGCTCATGCTGCCATTGATAGTCACTCCGACCTAAAACCAGACTATCTTTGACCCAGATACAGCAGCCAGCGAGATGAAAGCCAGCGTCAACGAAAGCCCGGCGGAAATTCAGTCCTTCCGTATCAGCATGGAAGATGTATGCCGCCGCTCCCTTTTCGAGGCAGTCGACCGCCGCGCTGAAAGCCGATTTAAGGAAGCTGTAGAAATCTTCGTCCTTTATGCTGTCATTCTGAATGGTCAAGCCGCTCGATGATTTGAACGATACGCCATACGGCGGGTCTGTCAGGAGCAGGTTCGCGCGCTTGCCTCCCATCAGAGCGGCAACATCATCGGCGCTGGTAGCATCGCCGCACATCAGACGGTGTCTGCCTACCGTCCAGATATCGCCGCGCTGTACAAATGCCGCTTTCTCCAATGCGGCTGACAGGTCGTACCCGTCATCTTCAACATCAGATTTGCTTTTATCATCGAATAAGTCCGCAAGTTCCTTTTCGTCAAAACCTGTGATAGATAGGTCAACGCCCTCGCCTTGCAGGTCTGACAGCTCCACAGCAAGCAACTCATCATCCCAGCCTGCGTTAATGCTCAGCTTATTGTCTGCGATGATATATGCGCGTTTCTGCGCCTCGGTGAGGTGTGATTCCTTGACGCAGGGTATTTTCTTTAAGCCCAGTTTTTGCGCGGCGTAAAAGCGACCGTGACCGCACAAAATCGTGTTATCCTCGGCAATGACGATAGGAGCGAGGAACCCGAACTCTTTTATTGACGCGGCAATTTGTGTTATCTGTGCAGAGGAATGCGTCCTAGCATTTCGCGCATAGGGGATAAGCTCCTCAACGTCCGCAAGGTAATAGTTCAGTTCGTTACTCACCGTAAACCACCTCCCGAACGTACGTCGTCGGCGCGGGACGTGATTCTTTAAGCTGAAGATTGATTTCACTCCGTATCGCGATGACCTGTTTCATGTAAGATTGAGCCATCACTACATACGGAGATTGAATAGGTGCACCGGTGGTCGGGTGCTTGGCGATATAGCCATACTTTGAGATAAGCCGCTCAAGGTGTATCCATCGAGCCACGGAGAATGCATACTGCTCGACCATCTGCATTGATACAGCGTTTTTCAACCCACGCGAATCGAGCCATTTGAGCGTGTCCTTTAACACCTCATCGGCTCCAAGTTCGCTGCCGTCGCGCTGTATCTCTTTCAGATACTCCTTGATAGGCGGCATCTCAACCACTTTGATTTCTTCACATTTTTTCCTGGGTAACATAAAACCTCCTCAATTTTATATTGCGCCGGGCGAGAACGCAAAAATTGAGGAGTGCATTGCATCTGATTATGTTTTCATTATATCACGCATTGGACGGGACATGGGGGACATTGGTGACAACTTAATCAGGGTTGTCCGATATGTAGCGATAGTACATCTTCTTGACGGAGTCGATGGTGTTCCCCCCACCGAGCTCCTCCGCAACAGTCCTCCAGCTTTTATGCTTGAGAACTCGCTTCTCCATGATGCGCTTAATAAGCAGGTCGGTGATACGTGCGATATACCGCTCGATCCTGACTTTCAAAGCCTCATACTCCTTGACCTCATTGCCAAGTTCTGTCTTGAGGTGTGCCAGCTCGATAAAGCTGTCCTCGGTATGGTTGTGCGGCGTAGGATTCTTCGGAACACCGCTCGTATCGAAGGCGCTGGAACCACAGAGTTTTGCTTCAATCCTCGCAATTCTCTCTTTATCATCTCGAATAGCGTCCTCCAGCAGGTAATATTTATTTAATTCTTCTACCGTCATAATATCGTCCAATCCCCTTTATTAAAGATATCCGTTGTCTTTTGCGAATGTTTTCATCTTCTTGAGTGTTATCTTCCCCACGCCCGGAATATTGGCATTTGCGAATGCCTCGAGGAATTCAGCGGCACTCTTTGCCGAAGATACCTGTGCTGCAGGCATCTTACTTGCCGCTGCAGACGCAGAGCGAACCTTTTCGACAAGCTGAGCATCAGTCATTTTGCGGAGTTTCACTGCCTCGTCATGTATGCTCACTTCTTCCGGGGTTCGCCTGCAGTTTCTCTTCTTAGCCATAATCTACACCTCCTTGTTGAAATTGATTGCAAACAGCTATTTTTCGTCAAGGTATGAGAGCAGCGTTTGTTGAGCCGCCTCAAAGCCATAGCACACCTTGACTGCATATCCGTTGTTCTTCAGTTTTTCTATCCATGTGTTCTGTGCATCAGACGTCCGCCCCTTTGGAGCTTTCATCTCGATAAAAAGTCCGTGATACGCGCCACGCGGAACAGGGAGGAACAGGTCTGGAACACCCGCCTGCACTCCCATCGCCTTGAACCTTGCAGCTTCGACCTTGCTGCGCTTGCCGCCGTTCGGGACATGAAACAGCAACGACAACTCGGGGTGTCTGCCGCTTTCGAACTGCGCCCAGCGAATAAGTATCATTTGTTCGTTATCTTCTATGTGCTGCATTTATACCCCCAGAACGCGCGACGCGTACATATCAGCAGTGTGAGTAAAGAGTACAGCCGGGTACCGTTCGACCGCTCTGCCGTAGTACTCCCATTCTTTCTGATCGGTAAACGACCCCATGTGCCAGCGAATACACGCTATCTCCTGTTCAGTGAGGGTAATATGCCGCTGGAGCATTATCAGGGACTTTTCGCCATGACCTGTGAGTATCTGGTTCTTGTTCCATTCCCACTTGTCACCGGCCCAGTTGTAGCAGTAGTCATCGACCTTGCAAAGGTCATGGAACATCCCGACGAGCCAAGCGCTCCTGCTGTCGTTCCACTGCAATCCGAGGTTTCGCGTATATTTCTCCAGCTCGGCTACAACTTGACTAGAGTGTATATAAAGTCCACCGCGCTGGTTTCCATGATGTCCAAGGGAGGCGGGAGCAGCGAAAAAGCCGTGTGCCTTGAGCCAAGATGGGAAATTTTCAGGAACGTCAACGCATTCTGGATAATTGAAAAAGTCGGAATAGTTTTCCTCGTTTACCTTTGCAAGCTCCTTGTGATCGTCGCCAAAACAGCTAAACAGAAACTCCAGCTTTCTCTTCGCATCGGCGCAGGGCTTGAGCTTGCCGCTCTCCCAAAACTCGACCTCGCTGGGGATCTCATCAACAGCATAGGCTACCCGCTCAATAGTTAAGCCTTTTCTTTCTCGTAAATTTTTCAACTGACTTCCTATTTCGTTATTCAGCATCTTCCTCGTCCTCCGTGTCCTCGTTCTCATCGAACGTATACTGATGTTCGACCTCGGAATCGCTTGCCGCTCTGCGTTCCTCCTCAGCTGCCAAAGTATTCAGATAAAGGCTCATGCAGTTGTATATCTTGGTCTGCGATTCCTGCCAGGAGTCCACCATTCCTTTCGGAATACGAAGTGACGGAATCATTGCAACCAACTGTAAACCGTTGTATACAAGCAGATATGTAGCATCGTCCTCGCCCTGAATAAGCACCTTTTGTGTATATTCTGTTTCAACGATGGGCGAAAGCAGCTCAGCGGGAATAAACGCAAACGCAGTCTGGTCTTTGTCGACAACGACTTTCATCTCTTCATCTCCGAAGAATGTCGAGTGTATTTCGATTTCGTCTGCTTCAAATCTTCTGAATTTGCAGGCCGTTTCAACCTTTTTGGCAAGTATCCACGCTCCATCGTTATCGTCCCATGTCTTGTCGATTGTCTTTGCACTGAAATCGAACATGGCACAAGCCTGTTCATACGTTATTGACGGCAAATCGGAAATATCGTAAAGACCCCAGTTTCCTCCGAGCCACTGCTGTGACTGCTCGTTGATCGTAGAGGTTATGCCAAGGTAATGTGCCTTTTTCACGAGCTTTGCGAGTTTTTTGATTATCATGTTGGTACTCCTTTTTACCCCTTATTAACTACCACTCTGCAAGTGTTCACAGCCGTGCCGCTCTCCTTGAACGAGCTTTCCGGCAGCGGCTCAATGGTACCGCCGTAGCTTTCCACAAGAGCGCGGAACTCTGTTGTGCGCTTATCAGTGCGGAACAGCACCGACGCCGACATGATTGCAACAACACAGCGTGTAGCCATGTGTATTGCCTTGGTGACGTGGATAATGTCCTGCTGCTTGGCAAACGGCGGATTCATCACGATCACGCTGTACTGCTTGTCCGGTTTGAACGTCGTGAAATCATCATGCACCAGTTTAAATCCCTGTTCTTCGAGGAAAGCACGGTTCTTGGAATTAAGCTCCACGCAGTCACAGCCAGGCATATACTTGGCAATCGCTCCTCTGCCTGCCGAAGGTTCAAGGCACACATCGTCAGGCGTGATGTTTGCAAGTCTTACCGTTTCAGCAGCAAGCTCGTCCGGGGTCGGGAAGAACTGATACTCTGTTTTCTCGCTGGTGTATTCGCCAGTGAGGATAATGCTCTGCAGGATATCCTCTACATCGTCAGCGAAGACGTGGCACTTCTTGGGGCTGTTCCACTTGCCGCCGATTGCTGAAAGCACCTTGCTTACCTGCTGATATGTCTTTCGGTCAAGCTGTTCTGTGAGGCGCAGTGTGTTGCCGCTCACCTCTGCTTTTGCAAGCACTTCAATTATTGCGCTGTCGATTCTCATGTCTTTATGTCCTCCAACATAAGCTGTATTATTTCCTCGGGGGCGTCATCCCACCCGGATTTGATGCTGGCTACTATCTCATCAAGAGCATGGTTCTGCTCTTTTATGAGCTTGGAAGCCCTTTTCTTGAACCAACCCGCCAACTCGATCGGATTGTCCGGCATATTCTCCAGTTTGTCTACTGACTTCATATTCTGGAATGATGATGCAAGCAGCACCATCTTCTCAACTGTTTCACTCTGCTTATCGGGAATGATGTATACCAAGGGTAATTTCTCGATCTCTGAGCAATCGAGCTTTCGAGAAAAGCCCGTCTGCGTGCCATCATCAGGCGGTATGCATAGTTCCAGCGACGCCAGAAGGCATAACAGACCGTATTCAGGAAGTATTTCCGGAACAAAGCGAACTGCGCAAACATGCCGTGAAAGGACACAATCGCCTATATCATTTATCGCGACCTTTCCAAGCGTTCCTACGGTTGAAACGAGGATATCGCCCAACTTGGATATTGTTTCGTTCTCGAAGTCCTCGCAGTACTTTTCGCATTTCAGCCGAGCATCTTTCATGCAGGATGCCCCAACGATATAGGGGATTCCCTTGCCCTCGGTGTTCAGCTTGGCTTTGTCCAGGTTGCGCCCCTGGAATATCGCGGCGCAATCACCTATGGTTATGTATTCGCTCATGATTTCTGTTCCTCAAAATACTTCATTCCGATTAGATCAGCAATGCCAACGCTACCGTCATCACATGAGTGAGGTGTTTTTCTTCTCACATATGAAAATGCTCCTTTGCCAAGACAACCAACTGCATCTGTGATGCTAATTGCCAAGTGCTTGTCTGTGATTTTCTCTTTTACACCTACAAGAATTTCACCGCAAAGCTTGCACATGTATATTGGCATGTAATACCCGTTTTCGTCGTTATTCATATTGTCCCTCCTGTTCAATTATCCGACCGCATTCCGGACAAAATCTCAGCTTGTAACTGCCATAGTCGCACCAGCTTTTAACCCTGCCATTAACAATCAACTTTCTTACCAGCGTTGTTAAATACACCGACTTTATTTCCGATGGGGTATCGACCTTGCTTTTCAGCATTTTGAGATCTTCGCAGAAATGACACCGCTTTTTACTCATTGTGCTTGTTCCCTCCATTTACGGAATTCTGGATCATCTTTGCGAGGAATTCTGTAAATCCCATATCGCTCTTGGATTCCTGCTCGATAGGTTCCCTTGCGGCATAATGTAAGCAGCAGTTTGCGCCGACGCTCTGCTCTGGAAACTCGGTGCGAATCAAATCTCTTGCAGCTTCTGCATGTGCCTGGCTGTCAAAAAGCGCGAAATAAAGCATCCCTCTGTCATCTTCATGGAAGAACACCTTGGGATCACACCACCCGACAAACCCGTCCATTTTACGTATTGCGGCCACAACGCGCTTTCTGAATTTATCGAGTGGGAACTCCCACGCAAAAAGCGTAACAGTCCATACTGGACACCGGAACTTTCTTCTGGTCGGGTCACGCTGTATCTTAAGTTCTCCTTTCACTCTTAATCACCTCCCACACGATTTATCCAATGCGCGTTCGCGCGTTATGTGTTCACTCATTTCTCTACCTCATCATCAATGTAATTCTCGCCGAAACACTCCCGGAACATATCATCCCACTTTAAAGCCTGCCCGCAATGGTAGCAGTAATCGGCTATCCCTGTTCCAGAAAATCTGCCTCCACAGCTGGGGCAAGAATAGGTGCTTGTGTATCGTATTCCTTCATTGCGGTTTTGGATAGGTTTCTTGGATATCTGCTTTTCGAGGGCTTCGATAGCCATATCGTAAGCCTTTTCAATAATCTCAAAGATTTCTCTATTTTCGGGAATGCTTGTTTTCCTGCGTATGATTTTGATTGCTTCTTCTGTTGTCATTCTCGCTCACTCCCTTTCAAAATAAAACCGCAACACAGTTTTTTCCGGGTGCTTAATTAGCCCGAACCGGACGAGGTTCCTGTATGTTGCGCTGTTTTTCATAAGCACCGCCGGCGCACGCCGTATCATTTCCCGAAACTTCTCCATAGTAAACGTGGACTTGTAGTGATTACAGGCGCGGCAAGCAGGATAGAGGTTTGAGATGTTGTCAGCACCGCCAAGGTGCAGCGGAACAACATGATCTGCCTGCATATCCTTGATTGTGATGTCGCAGCCGCAATAAGCGCAGTGACCACCAAACTTGATGTAAACGCGTTGCCGCTCGTCAGCAGTCAGTTTTTACGTTCATTCATTGTATTAATTTCCTTCCTGCTCCAAGCCGTTATTTTTTATAAATTTGCTTACAGTGTCACGATTTACCTTGAATATTTTCGCGATTTCAGATTTTGAAACACCCCGCGCGACTAACTCCCTAATCACCTCTTCCTTTCCAGAAAGCTTAGTATGCGAGCTTTTAGCACCTTGGGGTCTGCCTAAGACAACTCCCTCTGAGCGTTTTCGTGCAAGCGCTTCTTTAGTTCGCTGACTTATAAGGTTTCGCTCAATCTCTGCTGAAAGCCCAAAAGCAAATGCAAGCACCTTGCTCTGAATATCATCGCCTAACCGATAATTATCCTTAATGGTCCAGACTTTACACTCCTTTGTCATACAGATGTTAAGTATCTCCATGATCATGAACAGATTTCTTCCAAGTCGTGATAACTCGGCACAGATGATAAGATCACCTTTCTGAACCTTTTTAAGTAATTTCCCCAGTTCGCGCTTATTGTATGCTTTCGTTCCGCTTATCGTTTCTTCTATCCAGCCGTCGACTTTAAGTCCCTCGCGCTTGCAGAAATTATTTATTTCAAAGCGCTGATTTTCAACGGTCTGTTTGTCTGACGAAACTCTTATATAACCGTATGTCACTTTTCTTCCTCCATTTCCAGCCATCTGTAAAGGCAATATGAGCACATATTGCCTTCCGCATTACCATCACATTGTTTATGTTTATCTGGTACTAGAGCACATCCGGCAACGTCCAACTCCAACGCTAATTCTGTAGAATTCATGGAAAAAAGTCTTTGATGATTACTCATCCCACTTTCATCTTTCCTGCTCAACCACTCATTGACGCACTTTCGGCAAATGGTAATGTTAGGTTTCATTCTGGCACAATATTTCTGATTTTCTTCAACGAAAGAACAGAATACCATGTGCCACGCAAAATTCTTTTCGATAAGCACTTTGGGTGGAATTCTCATAAAACGTTCGTGATTTGTCATTTCATTGCACCCTTTATATAGCTTTTTTCTTTGAGGGTTCGAGGACTATTCTGCATACGGCAATCCGGATATTTGCAGTTGAAGCAACTTTCTGGTGGGTCACAATCGTCTGGAACCAATGAAAAACCTATATTTATGCAGTCACTCTGTCTTTTTTGAATTCCTACGCTGTCTAATCTGTCACCAATCAATGATAATGAACACTTGTATTTTGCCGCGATCTGAATTATCGACATACCAGATTGATAGAGTTCAGCAATGTGTTCATCTTCGGAATGTGGTATCCTATCAACGTAATGATTTTTACGCTTGCACATTTTGTTCACTCCTCAATGTCATCTTACCGCTTTGAACAGAGGAACATATCCATGCCAAAGACGAAACCATCCGCACACTTTACTCTTATCAATGCAAACGTGTTCCTTTTTGGCACGGCTGACCGTATATAGTTTCTCAGCCTGGATTCGCTCCCAACAAGATGAATTCAGCATCGGCAATCCCGACTTTCTGCACCACGCCGCATAATAAGTTTTGTAGTAATTGTTATAGCTTTCGTGGGTCTTTTCAAGCCAATTTGTGCCAGGCATAACAATCAATCTCCTTTATTTTGGGTCCGGCTGTTATTGCTTAAAATCTCATTAAGCATTTCGGCTTCGGTTGGGAATTCCATAGGATTATCGATATCGCAGCTAAGCCAGCCGTCATAGCTATCGAAATCCTCATCATATTGCACACGGTTAAACACATGAGGACTTGGCTCGTCTGGATCAGGGAAAAGAGCGCTGTATGTAATCAAAGCAGGAACACCTTTGAATGCGTACAACCTTGGGTATTCATCGGTTTCATCATGCATGATATAATCGGCGTTCCTTTCCAGTATCGGACCTCTTGCCAGTACCTGCTCCTTGGTTATACGGCAGTTCGGATTGTCGCAGAATGGACACTTATTTGTTTTATCCATGGTACGTTCCTTCCTCTGCCTTTTCTGTTCGTTCCTCGAACTTCTCACAAGCCTTTGAGCTGATGCCTTTAAGCGTATCATCGTGAATCTGGCAGTACACGCTTGTACCGTACTTCTTGACATGGGCATACTTGCAATGACCGCACTTGTTCTGGATTTCATTGTTTTTCTTCACAATTTCTCACCTTTCAACAATGGATTGTTTCCGGGTAGGGAATGCTCCCCCACCCGAATTCAATCTGACATTCCCGTTATTAGGTCTGTTCTAATATCGCGCCCATGCGCTCAAGTACCTTCTTAAGCGCAGAAGTAAGCTCGGCACGCTCTTCGGTATCTGCCTCGGACACAGCCTCTGTCGCGGCGGTGAATGCTGTTTCTATCTGCTTAAAGTAGAACTTTACCTTATCTCGTGCGCCGCTCGTCGGAGCAGGTGCAGAAACCGCAGCGGCCGACTGTGCATTCGCTTGCAAAGCAGCGCTTTCGGCTTTCAGCTTTTCAACCTCATCCTTGTACTTCTTCGTGGACTCCTTGGCACCGTCAGCGACTTTGCGCAGTTCGTCATTCAGAGTCTTGAGACTGTTGATTTCTTCAGTGAATTTCTTCGTGGTTTCGCGCGTTACGGTCTTTTTCGCAAGTTCAACGGCGTTACTCCAGTCCTCATCCTTTTTCTTGCACATTTCATCGCGACCTTGCTGAATGAGTGCGTTCCGTTCTTCCTCGGAAATTTCTGCCTTTTCAGTCGGTCGACTTTCAAGCTCCCTGATCTGTTCTGAAAGCACTTCTTTTTCCTTAAGTAGGGCGGCTTTCTGCTCCTCAAAGCGCTTTTCCGCATTAAGTGCGCCGGACTCCATGTCCTCGTTGGCCTGATGTGCCGCCTCGAGTTGCTTTCTCAGTTCTTCAACCTGCGATTCAAGTGAGGAGCTTTCGGCATTCTTGCTCTTTTCTTCCTCAAGCTGTAAGGTCAACTGCTCGAATTTGTTGCGGTATTCGTCCACCTTTGCGCTGAGTTCGCGTACTGATAGAGCATTCACATCGTTGTGCTGCATAAGGTCGTCGGCGTCCTCATCGTCCAGCTTTGCAATTTCAAGCAGCTTGGTAATACCGAGCTGCTGAAGCTGTCCCAGCTTTTCCTCGCCAAATTTCTCGTAAATCTGTATGAAGTTATAGCCATGGCGCTTGCCTATGCCTATCTTCTTTTCGCAGTACTCTTCGAAATTCTCATATCCCATCTCGGTGAAGAGCCGCTCGTCGCGGACCGTCTTAAGATCACGCCCCATCTCTATCATGGAGCTTGCGGCTATCTTGCCGTTGGCCATGATTCGCTGCGTAAGCTGCGCCGCTCTGTTCTGACGTTCAGTTGGCATTGTATCTGTCTTTTCAGTGATTTCCGTCGTGAAAGTCTGCTGTTCCACTGGCTGTCCCTCCTCTTCTTTAGCCTTACGGTAGTGATAGCACTTTTCCGGTGCCGAGCAACAGCTTTCAAGCCATTCGCTGGCTTTGCTTTCCTCTGCGAATATCATCTTGGTGTGTTCACATTCGAATTCCATAGCGCCAAGATAGTTCACCTCAACCTTGCCATATTCGCTGGAGTAGTAGGGGCACGTCTTGCTCATCTTGCGGAATCCGTCCGCAAGCATCTGAAGCTTTTCACCTTCGTTGAATTCGATCCCGTCAACATCTTCGTCCTCGTCATTCGGAACTGCATCCGGCTTGTCCAGAATAGTGTCCGCCGTTTCAACATTCCAAAGCGGACACTCCTTTTCCGCTTTCTCTGCGTGCCAACAGCACTGTATCAGAGCCGCACTTTCCGGGTCATTGTTTTTGAAAACTTTTCCGCCGCTCGCCATGTATGAGCAGAGGATCCTTGTCGAATCAGCACCGACTTGCTCGGTGCCCTTGTAATACTGGCATGTTTTCATGTGTTACGCTCCTATTCGTATATTCTGTGTGGTTTCTTCCTTCTCGGATGCATCAATCGGTTCCTTTTCCAACCGTTTAGTTACAACCTTAAGCCACTTATCAACAAAGGCTTTGACCTCTGAAGTCGGCAAGACGTTGTGAAGGCCGTGATTTTCAATGAGCCTACCGTCGCTGCTAATATTTACAGTAAAATACGGTTCATCGGGTTCATCAATCTTCCTTAGTCCGAAAATGTTTGCAGTTCCTTCAACACACCGCTTGGTATAAGTCTTTACGCAATGATCCAGCTTATTGCTTTCATTGATAAAGTCCTCCATTGACCTCAACGGTCGAATAATAAACTTCTTATCCTTGTATGAAAGCCGCTCAAGCAGTTTCGTTCTTCTCTGCAAGTGTTCATTTTGGACCGTAGATTCCTTAATGAATACTAGGTCATTGCACCTGTCATGCTCCTTCTTTATGTCCTGAGGAAAGAATAATTCGCGATTGCCAGTAAGGTCAAATCCAAGTTTCTCCGCTGACACGACATAATCTATGAAGAAAATACCTACACCGGATTTACGATGCATTTTTGTCCGCTGCTTTTCAAGATAGTTGCTAAGACGAACAATGGGTAACCGATATTTAAGCATAATCTTTGAAACCTCGCTTAAATGCTCAGCGCATTCGTTACAAAGCTTACAAAATGCCTTAATATCTTTTTCCGTCAGCCCAAGTTCTCTCCACACTTTTACCTGAAAAACAGAAACATCAATTTCAGCGAAAAAAGGAAGAATTGTTTTGCTCACGCCGAGGAATTTATACGGCTTGTTTGAAGAGCATACTCCAAGCCCGTCAGCAGCGCCATAACCATAAATAATTGACTCTGCAAGACTGTGTAAACCCTCTTTACCAAGGTTTTCTACAACGGGAGCCGTTTTCAAGCCATTCAGCAATTCTATGATGTGCCTGCCCCACTTTGCACAAAGAGGTGCAATGTCCATGTTCTGTATAGTTGGTATCCCAGTTGCGTGCACCAGTTCAACGAGATTTCCCGGCCAGCATGCTCCGAGCTTAACATACCGAATAGATCTCCGACTAACTTTCTCCCATTCAGCTCTCTTTTCGTAAACCGAGTCAAGCGCTGCAATTTGCTGTTCACGAACAATTTCCCAAAAATCACGGCGGTATTCGGTTAATTCATCTTTTCTGTTTATTTTGCCAGTGTCAATGTCATACTCATAACGTGTTATAGAAAAGAAGTACCGGCTAAGGAACTTACCATCCGATAATATCTGATGATATACAGTGTCACAGCTGTTCGCCCAGTCTATCTTCTTGGCGCAATATGCTGTATAACGTTTTGCGCGTATATTAATACACTGAATTTCTGCTCCGCACACAGGGCATATTCTTTTGGTGTTGTCCCTAACTCTGTCTAATTCCGATTCGTTCTTGCATACAGAGCACTTACCCTTCTGAGTATGCTTGTGGGAATAGCTATAAAACCACGGAGCCAATTTGAGCCGCTCGGTGAATATCCATTTCTTCATATCCTCGGGGGTGTCGGAATATGGATACATAAGATCCCTGACCCTAGCATTTCGGCGTTGTGTGGCTTTCTTGATTTTATCGTTAAAGAAATCAACCTGATAATCCGCCAACCAGCTTAACATACTTTTAGGGTTGAAAGTGGAATCATGTACATCATATCCTGCAAAAGCGTCAAACCGTTTCAGGAAATCTCCTATTGTCTTATCTGCATCACCATAGGGAAACGCGTATGCGTCTGCGAAACCACTCCGTAAAGTCCATGAAAAACTGCAATACCAATCGTAGCCCCATCGTGTCGAAACATTTCCATTGCCTATCTTAAACTCACCACGCTTGAATGCACCATCACCGAGGTACGCCTCGCTTGCCATTTCCCCGTTCTCGGTAAGAAAATGCCTCTCTCCCAGCGTCCATTCGTTTTCTTTTTCAGTGGGCAAATAGAGGCATACGGATAAGACGCAAGTATGCTTTTTAGTGAATACCGTTTCAGCAGTATACACACCTGTTGATTCATAGTTCCTGCTATATCTTGACTTTGATGCTTTCATTTTGAAGGTGATGTTCTCGGTGAACATTGTTCCCGACAGTTCCTTGTATGCTATCATACCAGCACCACCTTAAAGAAGGTCATCAAAGCTGATGACAGGTTTCTTTGCGCTCATCTGCACAGGGATCGGCAGCGGCTTTCCTGCTGACACACTTTCTTCTTTTATGCCGAAATATCCACGAACCCACTCCCAATGCTGCTCTTCTGATATCTTGGATATACCGTAATTCTTGACCTTGACCTCATTAGCCTTGCCTTTCTTGAAGCAAAACTCCAGACACCCCTCTAAGCTGAGTTTCTTTTCAAGGATTCGCGTATCAAGTTCTGGGTCACTGCAAGCAGTGAGATACTCAAATATCTCACGCTCCATATCGTTGCTCGGTTCTCCGAGCTGCTTAAGTGTTTCGCTGTTCATAAAATTCCTCCTATATAGCACCCCGATTGATTTCGCGCGGCTTTTTGGGCTTTGCGCCGCTCGTGTCCGGGGTAATTGACCTGTTTTGTTGCCTGAACCCGCATTACTGCTGAATTCGTTTGTATCAGGCTCTACTCGAGCCTGATCATTCTGAACCTTGCATAATCCCGACCTGTGACAGGGTTTTGACCAATCTCATAATCAATGACCTTGAACTTCGGATATACCTTGCTCATGATCACTCTGACCTCGTCGTTTCGTGCAGCGTCTTGAATCTTCCGCATGGTCTTTCTTGATACCTTGTTATCATCGGTGGTGATTTCCGGACGTTTGAGGTTATGCGAACCATTCCAGCTGCGTTCCCATTTCTTCTTTGTATCCTTGGACTTCATCAAGTAGACTGCAAGAGAGGTAAAGGTACCATCACTGTCTACCTGCAAACGCTTGCTGTTCGTATGTTCGCCACACTTCCACAGCCGCTCAACCTCATCTCTTGTAACTTTACCGTTCCCGCTATTGACAACCAGGTGATAATGGAAGCGTGCTTCGTCGTTCACGCCTTCAATCACATATAAGTACCTTAATTCAAGACCGTTCTTAACATACAAACGCCTTAAGCACTTTATGTAATTGGTGAACTCCCTCTTACGTTCAGAAATGCTCTTTTGTATGTACTCATTGTCAAATGTCAGGGAAACAAGATAATCACCCTCGACAAAGTTGTTGAACAAGAGCCATCGGAAGTGCTTTCGGCTGTTTTTGTCATTAAGACTCTTGATTTTAGGAGGAGAAGCCCTGGTGCGTGTTTTCCTCCTCTGCCTTACTGCTTCCTGCTCTTCCTCCGAATACTCGAAAAGCTCCACCTCTTTGTATCGACTGTTCCGAGCGTCGAATGCCTTTTCCCGGATAAAATTCCGTCTCACTATCATTTCCCCCTGACTGTCGAGGGAGTTTTCCGCTTGAAGAATGAAATGTCCGAAAAGTTAATACTCATTACAAGGCCGTCAAAGCGGCTCTACCGCCGCTTTTTTTGAAAACTCCCTATTGACTTTTAAAGGGAAATGATGTATAATTTAAGTAGGATATTTTTAATTCATTTCCCTGTTTTGTTTCAGCCTTGAGTCTTTGCTCAAGGCTTTATTTTTTTGTGTTCGGTTCGTCCTTGCTGCCGAAGTAGCAGTGAACTACCGATGTTTCGTACCCGCTGAAAAATCTGCACTCGTTGCAATGCTCCATGCACACAGGTGCCGCAAATCGAGGACATCTTATCCATGAACCAACTTCATGGTTCGCGCCCTTCTTGCAGATCGGGCATATCTGTGTCGCCATTATGTAACGCTGCCTTTCTTCCAATCATCAGCTCCATCCGGATCCTTGCCCTCGGCTATGCGGCGGTTGCGGATTCTGCCAACCACGAAGCTGGTGCACTCCTCAAAGTACCGCGTCCAGGCGAAAATCTCGTCAGCAGGCAGGTAGCGTATGTCTTGCTGATTGAAAGCGATTGCAAACCGGAAAACGGTGCCGACCTTTTTACGGAGCATAAGCGGATAGTTTCCGCAAAGCTTGGCCAATGCAATCCACCCGGCGCGTTCGCTTTCGGGTACATCTGCTAATGGCGCAGGTGCCGGAGACTCTTTTTGAGCAGGAGCAATGTCTTTCGTAGGTTCTTCCGGAACATCAAACTCCGCGTACTCAACGAACACCGGGGTAATGAACGGACTTTCATAGTACTTGTCCGCCATGCGTGCGCCTATTTTCGCACCTTTCTCATTCTTATATACTTTAGTAGCAGCGGAAAGCGGTTCAAACCTTGAAACCTGGTTCCCGGTGACTTCGCTTATTGCCAGTCCAGCAAAATACTTGGGTTTTATCTCAGAGTCATCAGAATCATCAACCGGAACATTGTCCGCCGACTCATCAATTGGAACCTTGTCCTGTATGAGCCACACATTGTGCAGCGTTTTCTTCTCGCTCATCGCCATGTCCTCTCATTTCTGTTGCGCTTGGCTTTCCTGGCTTCCGCAACCGAATCCTTTATTGTTCTTTCAATGACCCACCACAGCACCGGCAGAAGAACGAACACCGCCTCGCCACCCACGCTGTTGGATATGCGTTCGGCATTTGCGGAATCGTTCGCCAGCGTGAAGAGAATCAATCCGCACATCGTGATTATTGCGTACTTAAGCACCGTTTCGGCTCTTGTACGCCTTTTATTATTCCTCATCTTGTTCACCGTCCTTATGCTGCTACGAGGCTTGTCCGACTTTTGCAATCGATTGCAAAGCCAGCAAATCACTGCAATGTGATGTGTCTGTATCCACCGGGTTAAAGTTCTCATCATAGTGGGCGGTGCCGGCAAAAGTTTGCGTAATGCTCTCGTCATCGTAGTCGCCAATGACTTTCTTTTCGATGAGGGTAACGCGCTTGGATTCTTTCCCCCAAGCATGCATCTCAAAGCGATATTCGATGCGATCAAAGTAAATATGAGCCTTGAGCCACTCGTCGCCCCGGCGCTTCGTGTACTTGATTTCGTACTTTCTGTATTCGCCTGCTTCTTTGAGTTCGCGCTTAAGTTCTGCGAGTTTCTCCGGAGCTGTCCACTCCAGATAATTGTAAAGGATTCGAACGAGCCTTTGCTTTCCAAAATAGTTAGGCATAATTTCTCCTTTCTTATGGCTTGCCGTAATGTCAGGGCTTTGAGGCAAGCTGCTTTTCGCGGGCTTTACGGGCGCACGATTCGCCCCAGATCCTGCCGAGTTCCTTGAGAATATCATCAACTTCTTTCTGCGTCTGAACTACGAAGTTGTCTGCTATCCACCCAAGTTCTCTGCCGTTCTCATCGTAGAACCGTTCTACGATATGCGGTTTGGTTTCAAGTATTTCTTTAGGGGTCGGTCGTGCCATAGTAATCACCTCTTTTCATTGTATGATGATTGGGCTTGTTCACTTGCTTGCTATCAGCTTGAAAGCGCCTTGCAGACGTCCATTATTGCTCCCAGGGCGCTGTCACCGATGATGTTGACGCTCATCGCCTTAATGGTACCATCGCCGGACTTGTGATACACCAGCGCGGCATCGCCCGAATCGGATACCTCGATTGATGTGATTACAGATCCTACACGTGTGTATTTGAGCGCCTCAGCAAGTGCTGCAAGCGCCTTCTGCTTGTCCTCGTTCTTGTTCATTTCTGTGCTGCCTCCTTCGAAAGGCGGTCTATTAGTAGCGCCTTTATTGTTTTGCGGTTAAGGTCGCTTGCGCAGTTCGCAAGCGTGAAAGCCTCGCGCTCATTCTCTGTCATTCCCTTTGCTGATATTGCTTCCTCATACATCTTTCTGATGAATTCGGCTGTCGAAAGCACCCAGCGCAGGATCTCTGTCGTGTTTCCGGTATCAACTACCTTGCGGTATTCAATTGTAAGCTCATTGAGCTTGTTGTTCAGTTCTGCTGTTGTCAGCACTGGTTTTACCTCCTGATAAGTTCTTCAACGGAAATATTGAGTACCTTTGCGAGGTAGATTATCTCAATGTCCGTTACAAATCTCTGTCCGGACTCGATACGCTGTACAGCGTTCTTGTCGATGTCCAGACCGTTAACGATAAGTCTGTTGGAAAGTTCGTGCTGCGAGATTCTTAATCCCTTGCGGAGCTCCTTGACCTTTATGCCGCAGATGTTGTTTCTGCCGTCGGGGGTTCTGTTTGTAAACATGTTGGGTTCACCTCCCATCTTTCCTTAAATATATTGCGGTTTACGAAAAAGCTGTTGTATCAAGCGCCTATCGCCGTAAGCTCCTCGACCGACACACCGCAGACCTCTGCAATCTTCTTAAGCTTGCGCGGGTGTACGTTTGCTGAATCAGTCTCATACTTGTACACCATAACCTCCGAAACACAGAGTTCCTCGGCGAGCTTAGCCCGGCTGATACCTGCCTGCATTCTGGCAAGTTTGATGTTCTCGCCTATTGTTTTGCCGCTCATTGTAATTGTCATTTTCTCACCACCTTGTCTCTTGTGCAATTTACAGCTTACATCTATTGACATAACCTATCCTATGTGTTATAATGTGGTTAAGTTCTTTAACCTTGCTTATATTATACTCGCAAGTGCGAACATTGTCAAGTGAAATATATTCGTTTTTGCGAGATTTGGCATATTACAACAAATTATAGCAATGGCATTTGTTGAAAAACAACAAATGCCGCCCCGAAGGGCGGCTAGGAGAAAAATTATGTGGATTTACGATAGTCCTATTGGAAAGATTGAAATCAAGTTTGATCGCAATGTGAAAAAATATGCCTTATGGCTGGGCGATGAATGTGGAGGGTTCTATCCTACTCCCGAAGCAGCAGCCGATGATGTTTATACTCAGACTAGTGGCATTGACGCTATTGATTATCTCAAAGACTCAAAATCAAATATTCTTCCACATGACTTGGGAGACTGGAACAAAATACCGGATTAACAATCAAGCATAGGGATTGTATTCTCCAAAGCTGTAGAGTCTTTTCCAGGCCAGCATGGTTAAGTCCAGCAGTCTAATAAAGTTCAGCAGATCATCAACGTTCTGGTTGTTCACACAAGTTTTGAGAACTAACTCCGTTATATTACCAACTGTTCGCTTAAGCATACGCTCTGTATCTATGTCGATAATTTCACCGTACTTTCCAGTGACAAAGTCAAACCTCTGAGCTGCGCAAAGACTGTTCATAAGCGCTTTGGTGTACAATACAAGGGTTTCAGGATCACAAGAATCTTCTTTTGTCTTTTCATCAACTTTGCTTGAGAGATTTTTAATAATCTCGTTGATTGAAGACTTAACAGATTCGTCGATTTGGGCTTTAGTGTTCATAATTTACTTCTCCATTCTGCCATATCAGGCGTTATATTGATTGTGAAAGAAGGTGCGATATGTTAGGCACGGGCACGACTTGTTTTTGTAAAACGATTCAAACAGAAAGAGCTGTAGTAATTCATCTGAAATCACTGACCGATGATACAATAATCGGATATGATTGCGATTACCCATACTGCTATCAATATCTGTGTACTTTGCCAAAGGAATACCCTGTTGGTCAATCCTTAACAGTATGCCAAAAGAAAAAGGATCATTCTAATGATTGACTAGCTAATCAATCAATTAATATCAGGTCTTTATACTTGGGCTTAAATTCATAAAACTCTGCCCACGGAGCAGGGAGGTTGGGTATAGTGTTGGTGGTTATGCAGAAATTGCAGGCTCTTATTCTGAGCGTCAAGATGGGATTTAAATTTCTCATGGGGTCAAACTCGAACGAAACAGACTCTACAAGTTCTATTTCTTTTCCATCGATATAAACCGTTGTTCCACTGCCATTTGAGCGTATCTCTACAAGAGGTGCTGCATTAGTTCTTTTCACTGATTCATTCATACTCATACTGTTTTCTCCATTCTGCCAATTACGGCTACCAATAGTTCACGTAGGGTTCCGTGTTATTTACATTATACTCGCAAACGCGAGAGTTGTCAAGGAGGATTTACTATGTCTGAAAAAAATGTTGTAAAAGTACCAATCTTAATGAAAATTCTCGAAAAGCGAGGAATGGCTAATCAAATATCCAAAGCTACTGGAATTTCAACTGGAAACATAAGCGATTGGAAAAGTGGAAAATCCGCACCAAACCTTGAGGCAATAGCCAAAATTGCTGATTACCTAGATTGCTCAGTAGATTATCTTTTGGGGCGAACCGATAATCCCCAATCCCATATTAGGACTACAGAGGTCAACAATGAACTTCTCAGCCTAATTAATCAGCTCTCCACTGAACATCAGGAACTCGTTTTAGCTCAAATCAAAGGGATTTTAAGCATAAAGAAAAACCCGCCGCCAAAAGGCAACGGGTAAAATAATCAGTTACTTTCCAAGCAGTGACAAGATGAACTCTAAAATTGATTTTTGTTCATCTTCTGAAAGCAGTTGAAAATCAAAGAGAATGGCTTTCTCCAAATCGTTCAACCCGCTTATATCCATATAGTCCTCTTCGGATTTGTGGTCAAGCATGAGTGTCAATATGCTCCTTTCAAAAAAAGTCACTACCGGTAATGCTGATATGATTATAGCACATTTTTGTCGAATAGCATTAGTTTTGTTACAAAATATCATTATTTGTTATAGCAATGCAATTTTATTTACGTTGAAAGGAAGCATAAAAATGAAAATCAACGACTTCGGCGGGTGGAATGCCGATATACACTCTGATATTGAACAGATCAAGCGAATTGTAAAGGCAACCGAAATAAAAAAGAAAGACGCTGATGTTTCAAAGGACATGGAATGTGGAACTATTTGTGGCTCAAGAGGTACATATACTGTTAGCTTAAGGAACTGTGATTGTGTAGACTTTGCAATGAGAGGACTACCATGCAAACACATATACAGAGTTGCCATAGAGTGTGGCTATATAACTGATCTTCCCAAATACTCTGCTGAATCCGCCGCTCTTTTTGATACTGAATCTGAAATAAAAAAGTATACAGATCTTTATTTCAAGGGAGCTATTAAAGGCGATTTATTTATACAGATCATCAATGCACTCAGCAAAATTGATAACAAAAAAACGGTTAAAAAACAAATAGAACAGATTACCTTTGATGATATAAACGATCAGCCTATCACCAACGAAGCCGAACAGAGTGCCGAAGATAGCTTCGCGTGCTGCAGTTCTTATCGCAAATGTTCTGAATTAAAAGAGTGTGTTTTCAAGAACGATGAAAACCATGCAGGCTGTTTATATAGAAAGAACCTTGAAAAAGGGCTTATCTTTTACGGTAAAAATGCGGTTGACTTCGATGCGAATACTTACAGCTCTATTAAGAATCGATTTATATCTCTATCTCAAACAGACAGAGAGCAAATATTCCGTGTAATTTATCAGGTAGTCAGATCTCTAACAACAGCGTTAGAATTTTTCTGCCCATATGAAAAGCCGTTGTATAATGCTTTGAATTGTGAAGGGATACCAGTACTGGGCATCGTATATTCTAACAATTCAGATAATTATCTGCGGCATCTTTCTATAAAACAATTTAGAGATTTGACTAAATATGCCGGATTATCTGATACGGTTAAGTTTTCCAAACGTGTTGACGCTCTTACTGCGTTTACTGAGAAAGAAGAATTAAAGAAGGCCGTACTGGATAATTATATCCTGATCAACATTTCAAGAGACAAAGTCAAATTCATTAACGAGTTGTTCTTCGACTTCCGTTCTGAATATAAACACATAGTTCTTTTGGATCTGATTGAGAAACGGTTTAGTTAATTGTGCATTCGATTGCAAAACGCTTATAAAAGTTGTGTAGTATCCACATTTTTTAACTTATTGCAATCCTGTTTTGGATAGGAGGTTATTATGAAAAAATTAAAAAAGGCACCAAAAAAATTAAAAAGCGTTAATGAAATCCCAAAATTTAGTGACAAACATGGATTTGACTTATTTAAAATAAAAAAATGCTGGAAATACTATTTTAAAAAAACAAAAAGAAATGTTTCTTCCGCACTTGACTATACACTTAATTACATTGACCAATGCTATATTGGCAAACAGTATTCTCCAAAAATGGATGAAGAGGAAAAAATAAAAAACAAAAACAATTTACTTCTTAGATTCAACGAATTGAGTAAAAAGCACAAATATTCGTATTCTATAATATCTTCTGTCGCAGGCTCATTTTTAATTTCTTTCCTATTTCTGTTACTTCAAATACATGGTGATGAGGAACTGACGTTTTGGGATCAGATTTTTAAATCTATTAATTCCATGTTTGAAGAATTGGCAAAAGCTGATATTATTACTTCAATAGTTTTATTACCATTAATATTTATAGTTATTTGTATACTGCTGGTGGTTCCTTTTTGTATTTTAATAGTTACATATGTTATTTTAGATGCATTGTACTATTCAAATTATCGAAATATGGTTGTTCCATATGAAAGGAAAGTAATTCTTAAGACATTACAATCTTATGATGGAAGATATAAAGAATTAGATTAGTGGGGTGACTATATGAGATATGTTATATACCTGCGAAAATCCCGCGCCGACCTTGAAGCAGAAGCGCACGGCGAGGGCGAAACCCTTTCCCGGCACAAAACTGCCCTGCTGGAGCTCGCCCGGCGTATGGGAATCACTATAAGCGCCACATACGAAGAAATAGTATCTGGTGAAACGATAGCCGCTCGTCCTCAGATGCAGCGGCTCCTTTCGGAAGTCGGAGCTGGTGAGTGGGACGGCGTGCTCGTCATGGAAATCGAGCGTCTTGCCCGTGGTGATACCATGGATCAGGGACTTGTCGCCCAGACGTTCAAGTACTCCGGCACGAAGATCATCACGCCGCTCAAGACATTCGACCCTCAGAACGAGTTTGACGAGGAATACTTCGAGTTCGGACTATTCATGGCGCGGCGCGAATTTACCACGACCAACCGCCGGCTTGTCCGAGGCAGAGAGGCATCGGCGAAAGAGGGCAAGTATGTCGGCAGCGTTCCGCCTTACGGATACCGCAAGGTCAAGATTCCGAATGATAAGGGCTTTACCCTGGAGATCGTAGAAGAACAAGCAAAAGTTGTCCGCATGATCTTCGAGTGGTATGCCGAGGGCGCAGAGGTCAACGATCAAAAGAAAAGGATCGGACCGTACACCATTGCAGTACGCCTAAACGAGCTGGGCATTAAATCAGCTGGCAAAAAGGATTACTGGACGATTTACGGCGTACAGAATATGCTTATCAATCCCGTGTACATCGGTAAAATACGGTGGGGATACCGCAAAGTCAAGAAAACAGTCACCCCGGAAGGCATGAAGAAGAAATCAAGGGAGTTCGCACAAGACGGTGACTACATTGTTGTCGATGGGCTCCACGAACCGATACTGTCCGAGGAGTTGTTTTACAAAGTGCAGAACCTTATAGCTGCTAACCCGCCTACACCTATAAAATATCGACATAAAAATATTAATCCATTTGCTGGCTTAATTTTCTGTGCCAAATGTGGACACTGCATGAATTATCGCAGGGGATATGGCAGACAGCCTGATTACATTGGCTGTTACACTGCAGGTTGTAAGAATAAAGCGTCTCGATTTGATCTTGTTGAACAGCGAGTATTAAGTATCCTCAATAGCTGGGTAAAGGACTACAGCGTTGATAAGGCACAAATTAAACATGAAGCCGACCTTAACGCCGAACTGTCGAACGCTATCAGTCTTGCCGAAAAGGAAATTGAAACCCTGCAAGACCAGCTCGACAAAGTGTACAGCTTTTTTGAACGTGGCACATACACCGAAAAGATATTCAAGCAGCGTTCCTCGGCCATCGAACAGCAGATCATGGAAATTGGCGAAAAAATCGACCGCTTGAAAGCCGAGCACCAGCAGGTGCTTGAACGCCAGAATGTTCAAGCAGAGTTCGTTCCATCAATAAAACACCTCCTTGAAATCTATGATACTCTTGAGCCAGTCGAAAAGAACAAGTGGCTCAAACAGATAATAGACCGTATTGTGTACGAAAAAAATGCCGATGGCAAATACCATAATGTAGATCCAGGAGACTTCACAATTGGCATATTACCGCGCTTGCCTAAGAGAGGCAGTTAATTTTATGCCCATGTATGATATCCTTTCGGGTCACATTCATATGTCATTATAATAACGTAATCGACTATCCTGCCCTGCTCGGCATAATCGTGAGCCTCGTACAGTACGCCCGGCTGGTCTGCGGATATCTTCGGGGCAAGCGCTGACATCACGATGAAGCCTTCGTTGTGCAGACGCTCCGCGAGCCGCTCAAGGAACGCATTGTAGCGGTCACGGTCGTCCGGCGCGATGTACTCAATATCCATATTCACGCCGTAGTAGTTCTTTCCGGTAAGCTCCGACAGGATATTCCCGATGAGCCTCTCCTGAAGCTCCTCGGAAGCAAGTATCACGGAGAGCACTTCCGTGCTGAACCCCTCGTCGAAGATGTTCGTAACCACCATTATCGGCATTACCGCAGATCGCTGCGCCCGGAATATCAGATCGCTGTCGTCAGGAGAGACCAGCTCCGCAGTCGGGGTCAGCTTATAGCTGAACGGGCTGAGAAATGTCAGGAACGGCAGCACGCAGTTGAGCGAATTCGTATTTATGCTCGGATAGGCGTAGCCGTTCACAAGTATCGGACGCCGCTTTTCCCGCCGCGCCACCGGTATCATCACCGTATCACCAGGCCGGAGGTTCAGCGGATTCAGCCCGGGATTCGCCTTGATAAGCTCATCAAGAGGCACGCCGTACTCCTGCGAGATTGAGAACAGAGTCTGCCCCTCGTCAAGAATGTACCTCACGGAATCCACGTTGATAAGAAGATTCTGCCCCGGCACCAGCCGTGACATGTCGCTAAGCCCGTTGTCCGCCGCGATCCGCAGCGGAGAAAGTCCGTACCGCCGGGAGATGCCCGCCAGGGTGTCCCCCGGTTTAACTGTATAGATCAGCATTTCTTGCTCCTTTCAGGTCGCCGGAAGCTCCCGCCGCGCGCCGACAATGCGTATTCCCTCGGCCGCGGCGTAGCTGTAAGCCGACAGCCGCCGGTTGCGCGAATCGTAGGAATGTGAACATATAAATATGTTCTCCGGCACGGCGGGATAGAAAATGTAGGAAATAATAAGCGAGTGATACGGCCGCCCTTCAGCGTTCCGGAGCTGTATAACGTCTCCGGGACTCAGCTCCGACAGATCCGCGCTGACGCCGTAGGGACCTGCCCCGCCGTTGTTCAGCAGGAATCTCCGGAGAAGCTCCACACTCGTCCAGGAGGGCGCGCGGTCGTCCGGGTTTATGTAGTACCACCCGTTTTCCGGGGCGTAGTTCATTACGCCGCAGCCCGCGAACAGGCACTGAGATACATAATTAGTACAATCTCCGCCGATGTCCTCAAAGTCGTAGTACCTGGGATTTCGCGACAGCGCCCAGCGAAGCGCGTACGCCACCGCCCGGAATCTGTCGTAGCCTACAGGAATAAGCATTTGTATCACCTCTTTCAGAACATTATATGCGATTCCCCGCCCCGGGTTACAGCTGCTGGTAATTCATCTGGAAACAAAATTCAAATTATCACTAGCTAAATGTTAAGATTCCGTTAAGCATATTTTGCAGATTCTCGGACTTCATGCGCTTCAAGCGCCGTCAGACGGTACTGTTATCGCATTTGCAGGAATTCCGCCGGATATATTGTTGTCGAAAATCATTTCTAGAAATTTCCAAAAACCTATTGCAATAATATCCAGATTATGGTATTATTAAGTTACCGAAAAACACCAGGTAATCCCGAAACAGCCAGATTATAGGAACAAGAGTTCAGAGCGTGCCGTAAATCGGTTGGGCGGCACGAATCAGCGTGACGGGGGAATAAACAGACAGAATACAGGAGGAAAAATCATGAACAGCAAGATCAAAGTACTTATCGGAAGCGACACGGCGGACTGCGGAATGGCATGGGCAGGCGCTCTCAAAGGGGCAGGAATGTACGCGATAACCCGCCGCTGCGACGGAAACGCGGTGCTCAGCTCCATAAAGTCGGAGGCTCCGGACGTAGCTGTGCTTGAAGCGAAAATGCCTTTCTGCGACGCGGTGGAGGTAATACGCCGCCTGAAAATGGAAAAGAAGTACTGCCCGAACGTGCTGATAGTATCCGGCAGCGACGACCCCCGCCTTGAGCGCGACGCCATAAACGCGGGCGCAGCGGGCGTAATGGTGAAGCCCATTGATCCGCAGTACCTGGTGAGCCGCGTTGAAAGACTGTGCACTCCCTGCGGCGACGAACCGGAGGCTGTTCCCGACGAAACCGACCTTGAGTGCGCCGTAACAGAGATAATCCACCAGGTCGGTATTCCCGCTCATATCAAGGGGTATCACTACCTCCGCACGGCGATAATGCTGTCGGTCAACAACGACGAGATGATAAACTGCATCACGAAGCTGCTCTACCCAACTGTTGCAAAGCGTTACCAGACCACAAGCTCCCGTGTGGAGCGAGCTATCCGCCACGCCATAGAGATAGCATGGGACCGCGGCGATATCGACGTACTCACCAGGATATTCTCCTACACGGTACACACCACAAAGGGCAAGCCCACTAATTCCGAATTTATCGCGCTCATCGCGGATCATCTCAGGCTGAAGTTCAAGCAGAAGGGCGCTGTTCCGGCATACTCACAGAGATAATGATTACAGGGGCTGCGTAAAGACGCAGCCCCTTCAAGTTTGGTTAATTCGGAATTATTGTGCCGCCTTCGGCGGTTATTTAAATTACGGGCAGGCAATGAACCCGACATTGCATATTAACGGCTTTTTCAGACGCAAAAAAATCCCGCCGCGGTTTATCCTGCGGCGGGATAGTTATTCAGTGAACTGAATTATGCGAGGGAGTACTCAGCAACGATAGCGTCGATGATCGGTGAGAACTCAGCAGAAGTCTGAGTCCAGGAAGAGCCGTTCTCTACAACGTCCATAACAACGGTTGCGAGCTGGCTCTGGAAGTCAGAGTTGAAGCCGTAAGCGTCCTCGGTGACGAAGCTGAAGTTTGCAGGATCGCACATCTCTCTCCAGAGATCATATTCCTGCTCGCCCCATGTGATCTGCCACTTCTCCTTACCGAGGTTGCTGCCCTTCTCGAAGTAGATCTTCTCAGGCTGGCAGTGATCCTTCTTTACCTGTGCCTGAATAACCGGATCAACGTCGTAAGCTCTGTTGAGGTTGATGAACTCAAGAGCGCCGTCCATGTTCTTAGCGCCCTTGGGAACGAGGTAGCCGAAGGTGTCATAGCCCTGGTAGTAAGCGTCAGCCTGCGGATCTCTCGGGAACGGAACAAATGCGAACTCGGAAACGGTGTCGAATATATCGTTATCTACGCCCTTCGGGTTCTGGAGCTGCTCTGTAGCTGCGATGTAGGTCCACTCAGGCTCCATGCAGAGGAACAGCAGGCGGTCGCACTCAGTTGCGAAGGTCTGCGGAGGAACCCAGTCGCCGAGCTGCTTGCCGTAGGAAACGCCGTCGCGGCAGAGCGTCTCGATGAACTGCATTGCTCTTGTTACGTTCGGATTTGCTATGTTGTTGGAGATAACGCCGGAAGGCTGTGTATCAACGATAGATGTACCAGTAGTCAGGATAAATGCGTCGACGGTGGTATCAGTTGCGTAGAAGCCAATATTGTCGTCGTCCTTGTCACAGAACTGGATCATTATGTCACGCCATGCGTCCCATGTCCACTCGCCGTTTCTGTACAGCTCATACGGATCGGGAAGGTCGTTCTCCTCGATGGTCTTCTTGCTGTAGTTCAGTGCGAAGGAAGTGGTGATGCGGTGCGGATAATAATAGTGCTTGCCGTTCCAGGAATAGGACTCGGCAACGTCCTTCATATCGCTCCACAGCGCGGAATCCATGTCGATCTTGCCGTCAAGCGGTTCGAACAGGTTCTTGGAAACGTTGCCCGGATAGAGCATTGCGGACTTCTCAACGATATCAGGGGAGTCATCAGCGGCGATAAGGTTGGAGAGCTTCTCATAGAAAGCGTCGCCTGAGGGTGTGCTGGTGTACTCGATCTTGCCGCCGAACAGGTCGGACTGGAAGATCAGGCACTGCTCAGTACCCTTCTGGTCAGCAGTAATATCGTAATAACCGAGATACTTCAGGGTGCCTGCTTTGCCGGAAGGCTGATATAGGGAAGTATCGAACTCCTTGGTATCCTTGTCGGTCAGGTCAAGCGCGTCGTTAGGGTCTGTGGTGGTGGAAGCAGAAGTCGTTGTGGTGACTGCTACAGGAGCAGCAACGGAGTTGTTGCTGGAGCCGCCGCTGTTAGCGGGGGTCTCGTCGTCGCAGGCGGTCAGACCGGCAACCATTGCCGCTGCCATTCCACATGCGAGGAGTCTTTTTGCTGTATTCATTTTGTGGTTCCTCCTTAATGAAATCGAAATGAATATTTCCGCAGAGCGCCTTGAAACGCCGCGCGGGGTATAATATCCGGAAATCCGGAGTATTAGCTTAGCTCAGGAACGGCTGTATGGTGCCGTCTGCAACTGGTGAGAACTCTGCGCTGGTCTTAGCCCAGGACTCGCCGCGCTCGATAACTCCCATCAGGAGTTCGCCTATCTGGTCGGTGAAGTCAGTGGAGAAGCCCTCTGCGTCCTCGTTGATGAACGTGAAGTTGGATGGGTCGCACATCTCGCGCCACAGGTCGTATTCACGCTCGCCCCACTTCATCTGCCACTTCTCGGAGCCTGCATACTTGCCCTTTTCAAAGTAGATCTTCTGGGGATTGATATGATCCTCGCGCACCTTTGCCTGGATAGCAGGGTCAATATCGTACATTCTGTTGAGGTTGATGAACTCTATCGCGCCGTCGATGTTCTTAGCGCCCTTTGGCACCAGGTATCCGAAGGTGTCGTACTCGGTGTAGTACTTATCCGCAACAGGGTCTCTCGGGAACGGAACGAACGAGAATTCCGACACGGTGTCGAAGATATCGTCGTCAACGCCGGCCTTGTTCTGGAGGTTCTCGGTCTCTGCTATGTAGGTCCACTCAGGCTCGGTGCAGGTGAAAAGAATGTTGTTGCACGCCGTGGAGAATACCTGCGGGGAAACCCAGTCGCCGTATGACTTGTCGTAGGTCAGGCCGTCGCGGCAGAGCCCCTCGAGGAACGTCATAGCGCGGGAAACGTCCGCGGAGAGTATGTTGTTTGTGATCGTGCCGTCCGGCTGTACGTCGATGAGCGTTGTGCCGGTGGTCGCGATGAAGCTAGTTATGGTGTGGTTCGTGGTGTAGAATCCTACGTGGGCGTCGTCCTTGTCGCAGAACTCTATCATCATATCGCGCCATGCGTCCCATGTCCACTCGCCGGCTCTGTACAGGTCGTAGGGATCGGTGAGGTCGTTCTCAGCGATGGTCTGCTTGCTGTAGTTAAGCGCGTAGAGCGTCGTGGTGCGGTGCGGGTAATAGTAGTGCTTGTTCTTCCAGCTAAAATCCTCGACGACGCCTGCGATGTCCTTCCACAGCGGTGTGGTGAGGTCGATCTTTCCATCGAGAGGTTCGAACAGATTCTTGGAAATGTTGCCCGGGCGGAGCATAGCGTCCTTTGTAACGATGTCCGGGGAATCATCGCTTGCGATCAGGTTCGCGAGCTTATCGTAGAACGCCGCGCCGAACGGAACGCTGGTGTAGTCGATGGTGCCGCCGTATACGTCCGACTGGAATATCAGGCACTGCTCGGTGCCCTTCTGGTCGGAGGTGATATCGTAGAATCCGAGGTACTTCAGCGTACCTGCGTGGCCGCTTGGGGGCGCAAGTGACGTATCAAGCTCCTTGTTCTCCTTGTCGGTCATGTCCAGACCTGCGTTGGGGTCGGTCGTGGTGGAAGCCTGGGTGCTGGTGGTGGCAGCCGGAGCGTCCGGCACCGCATTGGAGTTCGCCGCGCTGTTCGGAGCTTCGTCGTCGCACGCCGTAAGTCCCAGGAGCATTGCTGCGGTCATCGCGCAGGCGATGGATCTTTTGATAGCAGACATTTCATTCTCCCCTTTACTGGTATCGAAAATATCATGCGCTTTTGTGTAAATTGGCTATACATAACAGGTTCCAAAGGAGCAGAAGCTAATTTACTTAATAAGCCTAGTCAAAACCAACAACATGTAATCGTTTGCTTTATTGAATATGCACAATTATTTTCGCCTTTTCTGTATGATATTATTATATTCTCTATAATCAATTTGAACAATTGACAATATTCCCGATTTATATTATAATATTCCCAAAGGGTATTCTATATAAAACGTATACAGATCCGGAGGGTTGAAGATGGAAGAATTCCACATGCCGCTGAAGGAGAACTTTCAGGAGCTTGTCCAGCACGGCAAGTCTGATTTCCCGATACAATACTATGTTAATTCGCTGCACATTGCGGGAAACAGCGTCCCGCTGCACTGGCACCCGAACCTTGAATTCTTCGTGGTCCACTGCGGATTGGTGCATATCCAGGCGGGAAACGCGGATATCACGCTTGAAGCCGGTCAGGGGATATTTCTGAACACAAACTGCCTTCACAGCTACGAAAGCGTGGGAAAGGCTCCCTGCTACTGCCCGAACGTGGTGTTCCAACCGGAATTCATCGCCCCGGTGAACAGCGTTATAAACACGCATTATGTCATGCCGCTGACGCTGAATTCCCAGCTCCCGTATGTGATACTCGACGGAAAGTCCGGGTGGACTTCCGAGATACTTGAGTGCCTGGACAGGGTGTTTTCAATGCTCCAGGAGTACGGCGAGATCGGGCGCTACGGCGAAGTTCCGGAGCTGAGATTCAACAACGCGCCGGGAACCCGGGAATGCTTCGAGATCCGCGTGCTGCGCGAGATAAGCCGCGCCTGGGAGATCCTGTTCACCCACCGCGGCGAAATGGAGCTTGCTCCGGCAGTGAAAAACGAGCACGTCCTCCAGATACGCATGCAAAAGATGATAGGCTTCATTCAGGAACACTACGCCGAGGACGTCTCCCTTCAGGACATCGCAAACGCCGCCAGCATAAGCCGCAGCGAGGCCTCAAGGTGCTTCCAGAGCTACCTCCACACATCCCCGGTGAACTACCTGCTGAAATACCGCGTGGAGCGCTCCATGCAGCTCCTGCGGGACGGCAACATGACTGTAGAGGCGGTGGCGCTCGAGTGCGGCTTCAGCAGCAGCGCGTACTTCTGCAAACTGTTCCGCTCCCACACCGGAATGACCCCTAAGCAGTATCGGAGCAAGTAAATTTCACATAAAAATTCTGCATTTCCTGTTGAAATTTTTCGGCAAACATGCTATAATTACGATGAAGTAACCTGAAATTAGCCAACCTGTAAAGTAAATTCAGCTAATAGACGGGGCGTAACTTAACTGCATTAAGGAGAAATCAATGGAGAACAAATTTTTAGGGATCACCCCTCCCATGGGATGGAACTCATGGAACACATTCACCTGGGAGATCAACGACAAGCTCATCAGGGAAGCCGCTGACGCATTCGTAAGCGAGGGTCTGAAAGACGCAGGCTACGAGTACGTTGTCATCGACGACTGCTGGAGCGAGAAGCAGCGCGACAAGAACGGAAAGCTGGTTCCCGACCACTGGAAGTTCCCGGACGGCATAAAGCCCGTGGCTGACTACGTTCACAGCAAGGGACTGAAGTTCGGTATGTACTCCTGCGCGGGTACCCACACCTGCGGCGGACACCCCGGCAGCTTCGAGCACGAGTTCGACGACGCCGAGACATTCGCGGAGTGGGGCGTGGACTACCTCAAGTACGACTACTGCTACAAGCCCGACCATATCCCCGGCGAGGTGCTTTACAAGAGAATGAGCATGGCTCTGCGCAACTGCGGAAGGGACATCATGTTCTCCGCCTGCAACTGGGGCAACGACAACGTATACAAGTGGATAAGGGAGTCCGGCGCGCACCTGTTCCGCTCCACCGGCGATATCCAGGATAACTGGGAGTCCATCAAGCGCCTGGCGCTCTCCCAGATAGGCAGCGAATGCTACGGAGGAAACTTCTGCCACAACGATATAGACATGCTGGTGGTAGGCATGCACGGCGGCAGCAACAACGAGTGGATTAACTCCACCGAGCAGGGCGTCAATGTTATCGCCGACAGCGGCGAGACCATGCCGAAGCTCGGCGGCTGCACCGACGAGGAATACCGCACGCATTTCAGCCTGTGGGCTATCATGAACTCCCCGCTGATGATCGGCTGCGATATCCGCCGCATGACCCCCGCAACAAAGGAGATACTCACAAACAAGGATGTTATCGCAATCAACCAGGATATCGAGTGCCGCGGACCGTACTGCATAAAGCAGTGGAACAACCCGGACAACGTGTTCTCCCTGGTTAAGCCGCTTGCCAACGGCGATTACGCTATCGGTATGTTCAACTTCGGCGACCGCGCCGGCGAGATGAGCCTCCAGTTCTGGGATATCGGTCTGCCCGCCGCTTCCGGACGCGGTCTTTCCGTTTACGACTGCTGGAAGCACGAGGAGCTCGGCACGTTCACAGAGCGCTTCGTTACAACCGTGGAGCCCCACGGCTGCGCAGTTCTGCGCGCTAAGGTCGTGAAGGTCTGATTGAGCAACTACTCCACCTGCAAAAAGTGCGGCGCGAAGCTCGGCTCCGATGATATCGCGATACATCAGAAGCTGGTTTCCCGCAATGATACGGAGTTTTTCTGCATAGACTGCCTCGCCGGGTATTACCGCACCACACGGGAGGTCATTCAGCAGCGTATCGACTACTACAGAAAAAGCGGTAAATGTACATTATTCAGATAGGTAACATACTATGAAAAAATTTCTCTCAATAATGCTTGCAGCAGCTATGGCGCTGAGCCTTACTGCATGCAATAATTCCAGCGCTTCCTCTGAAAGCTCCGGAAGCTCCGCAGCGGAAAGCCCGGCGGACTCCGGCGCGGCTGCTTCCACGGCGGAATCCCAGGCTACCGCCGAAAGCGGCGACGGGCAGCTGCTTTCAAATCCCATCGCGCTCAACAGCGAGGGCGATATCGACATGGACACCGCACTCGCCTACGAGACCGATTACGAGGCAATGAAGGCATACTTCGAATCCAGGGAGGTCGACCCCACAAAGCCGGTCTCCGAGAACGCCCAGACCAACGAAAAGACCATGGAGGTGTGGAACTACCTCCGCAGCGTATACGGCAAGCAGGTCATCACCTGCCAGCAGATGATGGGCAACGAATGCTACGAGGATCTGGTGTTCTACAATGCGACTAACGACCTCACCGCGATGAAGGGCTACGACTTCATCTTCTGCACCGGAAGCTACCACAGCGACGACATGATCGATGAGGCTATCGAGTGGTCGAAGGAATCCGGCGGACTGTGCGCGTTCACATGGCACTGGAACGTCCCCAAGGACATCGACAATCCCGAGGGCGGCTACGCATTCTACACCAGCGAGATCACCAACTTCAGCCAGGTCAACGCAGTAACTCCCGGAACAAAGGAGTACGAGACCGTTATCCACGACATCGACCTCATCGCGACCAAGATACAGCGCATGGAAAGCGAGGGCGTAACTATCCTGTTCCGTCCGCTGCACGAGGCAAGCGGCGCATGGTTCTGGTGGGGGCTCCAGGGCAGGGACAGCGCTACAAACGAGGTGTTCCAGAAGCTTTGGTACATGATCTACGACAGACTTGAGAACTACCACAAGCTGACAAACATCATCTGGGTATGGAACGGTCAGAACCCGCACACAGCGATCCACCCGAATGCGTTCGACATCGAGGGGATTGACCGCTACTACGACCAGGAGGATATATCCGCCGAGGCTCTTTCCACATACTATGAGAAGTGCTATGGCGAGCTTGCGGGTTACGACAAGTACTGCGCAGAGCTTGCAGGCATGGAGTCCACCGGAAAGATGATGGCTCTGACCGAGTGCGGATACATTCCCGACCCGGAGGGCATCAAGGCGGCAAACACAATGTGGCTGTACTACATGGTATGGAACGGCGACTTCATCTACGAAACAGACGCCGCAGGCAAGGCGATGGTCGACCTCAACGGCACGCCTCACCCGAACCCGAAGAAGGGTATCACCAACGAAATGCTTGCCGAGTATTTCAGCAACGATCTGTACATCACTCACAACAAGCTTCCGGAGTTCAGCTTCGGCGTCCGCGAGATCCCCCAGCAGATCAAGAACTGGGAGTACTTCCGGATAGGGTGATAACTTCCCGCTTTGACGAAATATAAAATTACGGGCAGGTGATGAACCTGCCCGTAATTATTTAAGCTCCACCACTGTAACGCCGGCTTCGCCCTCGCCATATGCGCCCTGACGGTAGCTCTTCACCGCCGGGTTGGTCTTGAGCGCCTGCTGCACGGCCGCCCGGAGCGCTCCGGTGCCCTTGCCGTGAATTATTATCACCGTGCTGATACCGCTGAGCTGGGCGCTGTCGATGAATCTCTCCATTTCCAGTACGCCCTCGTCCGTCATCATTCCGCGGATATCAAGCTCCATGCCGCCGCGGCGGTTCATGTTGGAAGTTACCTGCTTCTTCACGCTGCCGCCTACCGACTTCTGCGGAGTCGGCTGCTTCTTCTTGTTGTCAACCAGGCGGAGATTCTTCTGGTTCGTCTTTATCTTCATCATGCCGACCTGCACGTAGCATACGCCGGACATATTCGGAACCGTCATCAGCACGCCTTCCTTCTTCGTATCGGCGAGCATTACAGTATCTCCTGCCTTCAGCGGGCGCGGAAGCACATAGCTTTCGGTGCGGCGCTCCACGACCGGATTCGCTTCGTCCTGCATCTTGTTGAGCGTGCTGTTGGTCTTGCCTTTCATGCTGCTCAGACCCTGGCGGAGCGCTTCCTTGTCCTTGACCTTTTTCAGCTCCTCAAGCTCGTTAAGAAGCTGGTTGGATCGGAACCGCGTTTCCTCTACGATGGAAAGTGCGCGCTGCCTTGCAGATTCCAGCTCCTTTTCCTTCTGCTGTTCCAGCTCGGACAGCTTCTGCTTTAATTCGCTCTCGGTCAGCTTCGCGTTACGCTCGGAGACCGCCGCGCTCTCCTTGAGCGCTTCCAGCTCCTGGCGTGACTTCTCAAGCGCGTCAACGACCTGCTCAAACCGCTTGTTCTCGGTGCTGACAAGCTCTTTTGCGCGCTCTATCACCTCTTCCGGCATTCCCAGGCGCTGGGATATCGCAAATGCGTTCGACTTGCCCGGAACGCCGACTATCAGCCGGTACGTGGGTTTCAGCGTATTCACGTCGAACTCGCAGGAGGCGTTCTCCACGCCCTCGGTCTGGAGCGCGAACATCTTGACCTCCTGGTAGTGGGTGGTCGCGCAGACCTTCGCGTGACGCTCCTTAAGTTCCGTCAGAACGGAGACCGCCAGCGCCGCGCCCTCCACCGGGTCGGTTCCGCTGCCCAGCTCGTCGATGAGGACTAAGCTGCGGTCGTCGGCCATGCCGAGTATCTTCACGACGTTCACCATGTGCGAGGAGAACGTTGACAGGCTCTGCTCAATGCTCTGCTCGTCGCCGATATCAACGTAGATACCGCCGAATATTCCTATCTCGGAGCCGTCCCCGGCGGGTATCATCAGTCCGCACATAGTCATGAGGGTCAGCAGACCTACGGTCTTTATCGCGACGGTCTTACCGCCGGTGTTCGGACCGGTGATGATAAGCGATTCGTACTTACCGCCGATCTCCACGGATATCGGCACTACCGTATCGGGATTTATCAGCGGATGGCGCGCCTGGTTCAGAACCACTCTTGGCTCTGAAACTATCTTCGCCGCCGCGCCGCGCATTTTTGCTCCGAGGTTTGCCTTTGCAAAGTACAGCTCCAGTATCTGGGCGATACGGAAGTTGTTCGCGATGCTGTCCGCGTTCTCGCCGACCTGCCCGGAAAGCTCCAGCGTGATACGCTCGATCTCCGCCTGCTCGCGGGATTTCAGCACGCGTATCTCGTTGTTCGCCTCGACGACGCTCATCGGCTCGATGAAGAATGTCTGCCCGGTCGCGGAGGTGTCGTGCACCAGACCTGCGACCTCGTTCTTGTACTCGCTGCGCACCGGGACTACATACCGCCCGTCACGCATGGTAACGATAGCTTCCTGGAGGAATTTCTGCGTGCTGCGGCTCTTGATGAGCTTGTCAAGCTGCTCGCGGATATTCATGCCCTGGCGGACTATCCGCTTTCTGATGGAGGAAAGCTCCGCGCTTGCCGCGTCGGACATCTCCTCCTCGGAGATTATGCTCTCGGAAATGCGCTGTTCAAGCTGCTTTATCGGGTACAGCTCCCGGAAGTACTCAGCGAGGGAGCTTTCCATGCTTTCGCACTGGCTGAACCAGTCGCAGAGCATATTCGTTTCGCGCAGAATGTCCGCAACGTCGAGAAGTTCCCGGAAGGACAGCGCCGAGCCGCTCTTGCAGCGCCTCAGCGACATGCTGAGATCCTTTATTTTGCGGAACCGCGGAGTTCCGAACTTCGCGCTCAGCTTGAACGCGTCGTCGGTCTTTTTCAGCTCCGTGCGTATCTCCTCCTCGTCGAAGGAGGGCTTGAGCTTCAGCGCTTTCTCGCGGCAGGCGTCGCTGTAGGTCTGCTCCGCGAGAAGCTCTAATATCTTGTCTAACTCTAGCTTTTTGTAGTATTTGTTCATTATCTCACCTTTTCATACTATCCAGCCGTCCGAAATAATTATACACAGGTGTTCTTATTATAATCCAAATTCGCTGAAATGTCAACTCATCTGTATTTCTTCCCATAATGCGGCTTAAAACCGGACGAAATTTGCGCACTATGGCAGATTTTGTTGTTTTCCGGACAAAAACCCGCGATTGTATATTGAAATAAGACTGCTTTGGTGTTATAATCATACTTGTATCAATGTATAATTTTTCAAATAATTCTATAAGGCCATCTCTAATATCTAATATCTGCCGTGAAGGAGGTTTTTAGAGATGACCATAGGAAAGAATGGAGCAATGCAGATGAGTACACAAAAGAAAAAGCAGACCCCCATAGAAAAGCTCGCCGCATTGATAGTAGACAAGCGAAAGGCATTCTACCTTTTCTACATCATTGCGGGAATATTCTGTGCGATATCCACCGGCTGGACGAAGGTAAACAACGACATCACGAGTTACCTCCCGGACAGCTCCGAGACGCGCATAGGCCTCGACCTGATGAACGACCAGTTCGTGACCTACGGCTCCGGCAGCATAATGCTGGACAACGTGACCTTCGAAAAAGCGGAGGAGATAGCCTCTGAGCTTGAGGAGATAGACGGCGTGACCTCCGTCACCGTTGAGAACGACGAGGACAGCTACAAAAACGGTTCGGCGCTGCTCTCCATCACCTTCGACGGCGAGGAGGACGACCAGATCTCCAAGGACGCCATGAAAGCCGTCAAGGAAAAGCTCGAACCCTACGACGAGTACATCAACAGCGCCGTGGGCAACAGTTCCTCTGAGACCATCGCCGCCGAAATGCAGACCGTTGTAGTGATCGTTCTGGTCATCATCATCGGAGTTCTGTTCTTCACCTCGCATACATACATGGAAATACCCGTACTGCTGATGACGTTCGGCATGGCGGCTCTGCTGAACATGGGCACAAACTTCATGTTCGGCGAGATCTCCTTCGTTTCCAACTCCATCGCGGTAGTTCTTCAGCTCGCGCTCGCCATCGACTACGCGATAATCCTCTGCAACCGATACACGGAAGAGCGAACCGCCATGGACGCCCGCGACGCGGTCGTAACGGCGCTCAGTAAGGCTATCCCGGAGATATCTTCGTCCTGCCTTACCACCCTTTCCGGTATGGTCGCGATGATGCTCATGCAGTTCAAGCTCGGCTTTGACCTCGGTATCGTACTCTGCAAGGCGATATTCTTCAGTATCTTCGTTGTATTCACGCTGATGCCTGGTCTGCTGATGTCCTTCTCTCCGCTCATCGACAAAACCCATCACCGCAACTTCGTTCCGAACATAACCGCAGTCGGCAAGTTCGACGTCAAGACCCGCTTCGTGGTTCCTCCGCTTTTCGCGGTCCTGCTGGTCGCAGGATTTATCCTGTCCAACCAGACCAACTACGTTTACGGTTATTCCACGCTTTCGACCTACACCAAGAACGCCACCCAGATAGCGGAAGAAAAGATAGACGAGACCTTCGGCTCCAACAACCTTGTGGTAGTAATGGTTCCCGCCGGGAACTACGAGCAGGAGCACAAACTGCTCGAACGCCTTGAGGGACTTCCCGAGGTGGATTCCGCGATGGGTCTGGCGAACATCGAGGCTATGGACGGCTACGTGCTGACAGACGCGCTCACGCCCCGCCAGTTCGCGGAACTCACCGATATGGATATCGAGGTAGTTCAGCTTGCATACGCGGCATACGCCGCCTCCAACGAGGACTACGGCGAGATCGTAAGCTCCATCAGCAGCTCATCCGTAAGCACGTTCACCGTGCCGCTAATCGACATGTTCACGTTCATCTATGATGAGAAGGAAGCAGGCTATGTTAACCTCGACGACGAGCTGAACGATAAGATTGACGACCTCCACGAGGAGCTCGACAAGGCAAAGCTCCAGCTCGGCACCGACGAATACAGCCGTATGCTGCTGTACACCAACGTTCCCGAAGAAGGCCCCGAAACCTTCGAGTTCCTCGACAAGCTGCACGAGGTAGTCCAGGAGTACTATCCCGAGAATTCCTACGTTGTCGGCGACTCCACGTCTGACTACGACCTGTCGAACGTATTCTCCACCGATAACCTGATGGTAAGCATTCTGTCGTTCCTGTTCGTACTTGTTATCCTGGTGTTCACGTTCAAGTCCGCGGGACTTCCCGTGCTGCTGCTTGCCATAATACAGGGCGCAGTATGGATAAACTTCTCCGTGCCGGTGCTGATGGACACTAACATCTTCTTCCTGAGCTACCTTATCGTAAGCTCCATTCAGATGGGTGCCAACATCGACTACGCGATCGTTATTTCCAGCCGCTACACCGACCTCAAGAAGAGCATGTCCACCAAGGACGCAATGGTAGAAACGCTGAACCAGGCATTCCCGACGATCATCACCTCCGGTGCGATACTCGCTATCGCGGGTCTGCTCATCGGATTCCTTTCCTCTGATGTGGCGATCTCCTCCGTTGGTATCTGCCTCGGACGCGGTACCCTCATCTCCATCTTCCTGGTAATGTTCGTGCTTCCGCAGATCCTGCTGCTCGGCGACGTCATCATCGAAAAGACCTCCTTCACGCTCAAGCACCGCGACCTCGTTCAGAAGCGCTCCGGCTATATCCGTGTGAACGGCAGGGTTCGCGGCTACGTTTCCGGTATTGTTGACGCACAGATCACCGGTATCATTCACGGCGAGGTAAGCGCGCAGCTCGAGACCGATAACTCCGAAGATATGAAGGCAAAGGTAGACCGCCAGATAATCAACCATATCGACACCGACGGCAAGCACATCGACGATATAGACTCAGTGCTCCCGAAAGACCCCGGCGGGGCTCAGCCAGTGACCGCAGGCGCTCCGGCAGGCGTTTCAGCTGAGCCGGGCGCAGTAAGCACCGACGAGGACGTCGACGACATAATGGACGAAACGGAGGACTAAAAAATGAAGAACACGCAGAAAATACTCTCCGTTATCGCAGCGATGACCCTCGCGGTGTCGCTCCCTGCGGAGATAATGACTACCAGCACAGCCGCTGCAGTTTCCCAGAAGAGCGGCGACCGCGAGCAGCTCACCATCACCGACGAGGCGGGGCTGATAAAGTTCGCGAAGGCTTGCAGCATTGATTCCTACAGCAAGAATTTATATGTAACACTCGACTCTGACATCGAGCTTTCCGGCGAGTTCACTCCGATACCGGTTTTCGGCGGAGTTTTCGACGGCGCGGGTCACACTATCTCCGGGCTGAATATAACTTCCAGCGGCTCCTACTCCGGACTTTTCCGGTATGTACAGCGCGGCGCGCTCGTCAAGGACCTCACCGTAAAGGGGACCGTATCCCCCGAGGGCAGCGCTGAATACGTCGGCGGCATCGCAGGAAGCAGCTCCGGCAATATCACCGGGTGCACCTTCTCCGGAAAGGTCAAGGGCACCAACAATGTGGGTGGTATCGCGGGCGTAAATGAGAAATCCGGACTTATCTCCGGCTGCTCCGCTGCTGGCGTTATTTCCGGCGACCACAGCTCCGGCGGCATCGCGGGAAGCAGCTCCGGTACGCTGCTCAACGACACCAGCCGGTGCAGCGTAAACACCACCGCAAGCGAGGCGAAGCTCTCCATCGAGGATATTGACTGGGACAGCATAATGTCCTCCGAGGAGCCTTCCTCCATGACCGACGCGGGCGGTATCACCGGTTACTCAGACGGAATAATCCAGGGCTGCGAGAACTACGGCACCGTAGGTTACCCGCACATCGGATATAACGTCGGCGGAATCGTCGGCAGACAGTCCGGCTATGTGAATAGCTGCACCAACCGCGGCGAGATATTCGGCAGAAAGGACGTCGGCGGCATAGCCGGTCAGATGGAGCCTTACCAGAGCATAGATTTCGACAAGGACACCGTGCAGAAGCTGCTGGACGAAATGGACGTCCTCGGCGGCCTGGTGGATAACCTCATCGACGACGCAAAGGGCGCTGGCGACGCAGTAAACGACAAGGTACAGGGTCTGACCTGGCAGATGGATAATCTCCGCAAGTCTGCGGACGATATCTCAGACCGCACCACCGAGCTTTACAACGGCTGGACGGACGGCGTGAACGAGATATCCGCCCGGGTGGACGAAGCGCTTGACGGCGTAGGTCCTGCGCTGGACGGATTCCGTGACGGTCTCGACCTGCTGAGCCAGTTCAGCTATTCCCTTGAGGAAGTGTTCGACCAGATCACCGCTTCCTCCGATGATATGCAGGCGGCTCTCGACGAGGGCAAGGAGGGCATAGACACCCTCAACGGCGCGATCGAGGAGATATCCGGGGCGCTCGACGACATAAGCGCGGCGGCTGACAAGATAGCTGCGGCTATGGGCGACACCGACAAGGTGGAAGCAGCTGTAAAGGACATGATAAAGGCGCTGAACAATGCTAACGGCGAGGTCAAAAACATCGCCACGGCGCTTTCCAAAATAGGCGACGCCTGCGATAAGCTCGAGGAATGGGTAAACGGAAAGGACTTCAAGAATCTTTCCGACGGCATAACAGACCTCGGCGAAAGCATGCAGGACGTAACAAAGGCACTCAGCAAGATGAGCGCCGCATTACAGAAGATCGCGGGTTCCATCGACGCCGACGAGATCCAGAAGGGGCTGGACGAATTCTCCGCCGCTTCCGTGGAGCTCGGCAAGGCTGCGGTGCACGCCGCGGCTGCGCTCAAGGCGGCTTCAGGCACAGTTCCGGACAAAGACAAGATTTCCGAGGAACTCAGCGCCGCCGCTGACAACATACAGGCGGCAGGAGAACATATCGTCAGCGCTTCCGAAGCGATAAGCAAGGCAGTGGATTCAAAGGAGCTTAACGCGGGTATCTCCCAGCTTGAGACCGCCGCCAGCGAACTGAGCAAGGCGCTCGACGACGCGCAGGACGCCATCGGCGACATCACCGACGCGTACGATAAGATAAGCAGTTCCTCCGTTCCTGACGACACCTACAAGGAGATATCAAAGCAGCTCGACAACATCAACGACGCTGTCCAGAACATCACAAAGTCCTCGGATACCATCACCGACGCGCTCAGCGAGATAACAGACCAGCTTGATTCCGGTGCGCTCAAGGACGGTATCCAGTCGATATCCGACGCCGCTGATAAGCTGTCCTCCGCTTCCGATACAATCTCAGCTTCAATCGACAGCTTCGACGCTGCCGCCGACTACCTTTCCGACGCAATGGACGATCTCCAGGGCGCTTCCACCTCCGCTTCCGACGCTTCCGCATACCTCTCGCGGGCATGCGAGGTGTTCTCCGACGCGATGGATCAGCTCTCCAAGACCGTTAAGAACCTCAGCGACAAGCCGACTGTTGAATTTCCGGCGGCGGACGCTGAATTCACTGCGGCGCTGGACGGATTCTCAAGCAACTTTGCGGGTATTACAAGCGCTCTTTCTTCGATAAGCAGCACTGCCGAGGCGCAGGGCGATATCCTGCTCGACGACTTCCAGAAGATAAGCGATGAAATGAGCAACATCACAGATATCCTTCAGGAACTGAAGGATAAGGTGCTCAGCAAGGACGACGACAGCGGTTTGACCACCGACGTTTCCGAGGACGATTCCACAAGCAGACAGGGCAAAGCGCTCTCCTGCATAAACTACGGCGGCGTTCAGGGCGACCTGAATGTCGGCGGTATCACCGGCTCGATGGCGATAGACTTCGATTTCGACCCGGAGGACGACATCGCTTCCAACGGTCAGACCTCGTTCAGCTTCAGCTATAAGATCCGCGATATCATAGACAGCTGCACAAATTCCGGCGAGATAACCGCCAAGAAGAACTACTGCGGCGGTATCGTCGGCAGGCAGGAAATGGGCGTTGTACGCAACTCCACTGAAAACGGCAAGGTGACAAGCTCCTCCGGAAGCTACGCGGGAGGTATCGCGGGATATTCCGTGTCTGCTATCAGAAAGTGTGTTTCCAAGGTCACTATCACCGGTTCAGACTATGTGGGCGGTATCGCGGGGCAGGGACTTATCCTGACCGACAACGCGGCTATCCTCGACGCATACGACTGCAGCGAGCGCTGCGGCTCCATTGCCGGCTTCGTGGACTTTTCTGACGAGAACTCCGAGGTGCTCCGCAACAGCTTCGTTGACCGCGGTATCGCAGGCATCGACTGCATAAGCTACACCGGCAAGGCGGCACCCGTGGACTTCGACAAATTCGCGGCGATTGCAGGAAGCACCGCTGTGATCGACGTTAAGTTCATCGTTGACGGCGACGTTATCAGCACTGTTGCAGTGAACTACGGCGGAGCGCTGCGCGCTTCGGATTTCCCGGAGATCCCCGCAAAGGATGGCTGCTTCGCTGAGTGGACTGATTTCGACAGCAGCTTCATCACATTCCCTGTCGAAGTCGAGGCGATCTACACTCCGTATGTTACGGTCATCGAAAGCGGCGAGCAGTCCGAGAACGGATTCCCGCTGGTTCTGGCTGACGGCCTGTTCGACGACGGAAGCACTCTGAAGGTATCCACCCAGAGCAGCAGCGTGTTCCCTCCGGACAACAACAGCGAGCTGAGGCTTGTCAGCATCAGCGGTAATGTCAACGGCGGCGTAACACAGCTCAGATTCCTTGCGCCGGAGGGCAGGGGTTCACTGAATGTAATGCAGTATGTCAACGGTTCGTGGAAGTCGTTGGAGTTCACACAGAACGGTCACTACCTCATCGTTGAAGATCCGGCGCTTGACGGAAACAGCGGATTCTTCTGCGTTCAGCTCCAGAAACTTGAGTGGGTTCCGGTGGTGATAATCGGCGGCTGCGTTCTCATTGCGCTTATCAATATTGTTCTGTGGACGATACTCATTAAGAGAAAGCGCGCGGCAAAGAAGGCAAAGCAGTCCGAAGGCTCCGCAGAGGCTGAACGCGGTTCTGGTTCCAGTGAAAAAAATTCCGGCTCCAAAAAGAACCGGAAGAAAAAATCCGAAGAGAAAGAAACCTCAGAGGAAAAGGAGCCTGCTGAAAGCAAGTAAAAAACTGATTTCAGCCTTGAACAGACCACGGCCGCGGTCAACAGAACGCGTCTCCAAAATGACAAATAGCGAAGGCGTCACCAACATTCAGTGGTGACGCCCTTTGTCTTTAGCGAAGTGCTATTAAAATATTTTGTCCAGCTTCTCATTCACGCCGTTAATTTCAAGTAACCTGTGGAATACAGATCTCAGCGACTCTGCGCTTTTAAAATGCTGAATATGTGTGGGGAAAACAATAGTTTTCCCCCGTTTCTCTTATGATCACCCCTAAAATTAATGGCGCATTTTCAACGCTCTTTTAGTTTCTGACACACGTGTAATTTTAGGGAACCTCTAAAAACCGGTGTGAAAAGCAAAAATGGGCAGGGTGTACCAGATTCTAGGAAAGCCGACGAAGTAAGGCTGTA
>DQFX01000045.1:78674-82972 GCA_003531585.1 Oscillospiraceae bacterium
TAAGGCTGTATGCCTTACGAGGAGGTTTGACGACGAAGATGGTGCGCACTGCACATTTTCGCTCACATGAGGTTTTTAGAGGTGACCTTTAGTTTACCTAATCGTATCAGCCAGACTGGACGAGCTTTCTTCTGCCCCGCTGTCCCCCGAAAGGAAAACCAGCGCCGCAATCAGACCTCCGATCATAAGAAGCGCCGCTGCCGCGGATATCAGAAAACGCACGAACCTACGCGGCTTTTTTCGGGGAGCCGGATTCTCCGGCTCGTCTGTGATAAATCCGCACAGCGCTGTGTAATTATCGCCGCTGTTCCCTGTCCTGAGGAGCAGCCGTTTCAGCATTCTGTCGCGCCACTCTGTGGGGGAATCTGATTTTACAAGGTCGCACTCCATCTCCCGTTCGTGGACATGCTCCCAGAAACCGTCTGTGCATATCAGAAATGCGTCGCCGTTCATTGCTGATATCTGCTCTGGCTGGCGCTTCAGCTCCAGCCGATCGAAGTTCCCAAGAACCTTCAGCAGCTTCACACGATCCTCGCTGCCGCGTATCTGCTCCGGAGTGAGCTGCCCAAGCTCCACCGCCGCCTGGCACACGGAATGATCACGCGTCTGCGCGATCACCCTGCCGTTCCGGAAATAATACACCCTGCTGTCGCCGACGTTCCCGAGAATGAATTTCCCTTCGCGCAGCGCTCCCGCCGCAATGGTCGTCAGACCTCCTCCGAGTTTCCGCACTGCTGTATTCGCGCCCTCGAAAAGCTCCGCCATGCCGACTTCCAGAACCCCTCCGGAGCGCTTCGCAGCATTCGCTATGTAATTTACCGCCGCCTGAGAAGCCGCAGCGCCTCCGCTGTGACCTCCCAGTCCATCGGCGGCGGCGTAGATCCCGCGCCCGCAGTAAACGCTGTCCTCGTTGTGATCCGAGCCTCCGGCACTGGTGTAGTAGGTGCAGTCCGCACGGAGCTTCACAGCGATCCCGCCTGAGTTTTCCGAAGCCTCTGGTTCATCTACATGTGATTCATGCGTTATTTCACGGAACTCCAGAACCGCCGCAGTCAGGTTGTCCTGATTCGCGTAGCCCTTCGCAAGCACTCTGCCAAGAATATCCTCGGCAGCAGCGGCTGCGCTCAGCGTCAGCGACTGGAGCAGCGTCTGCTCGTTTACGGCGTTGTACACGCCGTCGCTGCATATCAGCAGCCTGTCGCCGGATTCCGGACGTATCGGCGCCCGTGTGGCGTCCGGCTGGATATTCACCCCGCCGCCCATGAACTGCGTCAGAGAATCCCGCTCGGGATCCTCCGCAGCCTGCTGGAACGTAAGTTCCCCGCCGATGACCCTGTCAAGAAGGGTGCTCATGTAATCGCCGTCCTCGGTGAGCCTGGTCAGGACTCCCCCGCGCTGCATGTACACGCGGCTGTCGCCTACAGAGCAGATATGCACCCCGGCGCTGTCTAGATACACCGCCGCCATCGTGGAACCTCCGCGGCTGCCGCCGGCGGCTATCTCACCGCTTATGCGGCGGGCGGCTTCGCAGAGCTGCTTTTCAGGAGCCTCGCCGGATCTGCCAATTTCGGCTTCCAGCATTCTCCGCACCGTCCAGCCGCTGACGAATGCGCCGGAAGCCATTCCGCCCATGCCGTCGGCGACCACAGCCAGGAACCCGTCCATAGGGTCGCCGTTGACCGGAGTGAATCCAACGCTGTCCTCCTGCTGCTCCCGGGCGCCCTGGTGCTGAACGCAGCCGACCGCCACATTGCCAAGCCCGTTAACCACGACCGAGAATTTATCCATCACAGTCTCCGCTGCACTTTTCTGCCTCGTCCCAGGACAGGATGCCAGTTTTTGTCGCCCGCTCGTAAACGCTGATTTTGTAGTTCAGGCGATTCAGAGTCTGCTCTATCTGATTTTTCATGCTGAGGAGCTCTTCGCGCTGGTCGGTCAGGAGCTTCAGCCGCTGCGGGATAGTGCTTTCGCCCTGCTGGAACAGCTTGCGGTACTCAACTATGCCGCTGACCGGCAGTCCTGCGCTGCGCATGCACAATGCAAGCTCCAGCCAGCCAAGGTCGTCCGGCTGATAGTCGCGGATACCTCCGGCAGTGCGCGTGACCTCCGGCACTAACCCGGCTTTTTCGTAATATCTCAGCGTATCCTGCGACACGCCGTATCTTTCGCTGACTTCCTTTATCGTCATGCCGTTCCTCCAAACGCAAAGCCGCCCCGTTGATACGGAACGGCACTTTTTATTCTTCCGTGTTCTCCTCTTCCGATGATGGTTCCGCGGAATACTCCTCCTGCCTGCGCGCCGCGTAGGACAGCGTCATCAGGCTGTCGGTCAGGTGGACGTTCTCCACCGCCGCCTCCGGGTGATCGTAGTGGATATCATAGTGCGAGAAGTTCCAGAATGCGTTAACGCCGAGGTCAAGGAGCTTCTGCACCATTTCCTTCGCGCCGCTCTTCGGAATACACAGCACCGCCATTTTCGGGTGGTTTTCCTTACAGAATTCCGCAAGACGGTTGGTGTGCATGATCTTTATGCCTGATATCTCGATGTTCTCGAGAGAAATATTGCTGTCGAAGATACCGGCAAGCTCGTAGCCGTACTTTTGGAAGCCGATATGCACCGTGATGGCTCTGCCGAGGTTTCCAGCGCCGATGAGGATTATCTTGTCGTGCTGGTCGAGACCGAGTATATGCCCGATCTGACGGCGAAGCTCCGCCACGTTGTAGCCGTAGCCCTGCTGACCGAATCCGCCGAAGCAGTTTAGATCCTGACGGATCTGCGAAGCTGTAAGCCGCATTTTCTCCGACAGCTCACGGGAGGAGATCTTCTGAATATCCTGGTTGAGCAGCTCGCCGAGGAAACGGTAGTACCGCGGGAGTCTGCGTATGACTGAATTTGAAATGTTGCTCTTCTGCATTGCCTAACCTCCTCTTGCCTCCTGCGCTGTGCCGGGAAAATCAGCCCATCAGCTTTGCAAGACGGCTGTTTATCTCAGTCAGGAATGTTTCCGTGTCAACCGGGCGCTTGTTCTCCAGCTTGGACATCGCCGCGAGGTTCTTGTCCATAACGCCGTCCTCCATCGTCTGAATGGAAGCCTTCTCGAGCTTGTCAGCGTAGTCGCACAGAGCCGGAATGTTGTCCAGCTCGCCGCGCTTTCTGAGCGCGCCGCTCCATGCGAAGATGGTAGCGATCGGGTTGGTGGAGGTCTTTTCACCCTTGAGGTAGTTGTAGTAGTGGCGGGTTACGGTTCCGTGAGCCGCCTCGTACTCGTAGACGCCGTCCGGGGAAACCAGAACGGAGGTCATCAGACCCAGGGAGCCGAACGCGGTCGCCAGCATGTCGGACATAACGTCGCCGTCGTAGTTCTTGCACGCCCAGATGAAGCCGCCCTCGGAGCGGATAACTCTTGCGATAACATCGTCGATGAGGGTGTAGAAGTACTCAATGCCAGCCTCTGCGAACTTCTCCTTGTACTCGTTCTCGTAGATCTCGGCGAAGATGTCCTTGAAACGGTGGTCGTAAGTCTTGGAGATGGTATCCTTAGCCGCGAACCACAGGCTCTCCTTTGCGCCGAGAGCGTAGTTGAAGCACGCTCTTGCGAAGCTGGAGATCGACTTGTCGAGGTTGTGAACACCCTGTACAACGCCGTCGCTGTTCTTGAAATCGTGAATGAGCGCGCGGGTTTCCCTGCCGTCCTTGTCGGTGACTACCAGCTCAGCCTTGCTGCCCTGTGCTACCTTCATCTCGGTGTTCTTGTAGATGTCGCCGTATGCGTGACGCGCGATGGTGATGGGCTTAGTCCAGGTCGGAATATACGGAACGATTCCCTTTACAAGAATGGGCTTTCTGAATACGGTGCCGTCCAGGATAGCGCGGATAGTGCCGTTCGGGGACTTCCACATCTCCTTGAGGTTGTACTCGGTCATGCGCTGTGCGTTCGGTGTGATGGTAGCGCACTTTACCGCTACGCCGTACTTCTTGGTTGCGTTCGCGGAGTCTATAGTTACCTGGTCGTTGGTCTCGTTTCTGTGAACAAGGCCCAGGTCGTAGTAATCGGTCTTGAGGTCAACATACGGATTGATCAGGATATCCTTGATCATCTTCCATATGATACGGGTCATCTCGTCGCCGTCCATCTCTACCAGCGGAGTGGTCATCTGAATCTTATCAGCCATTGTAAATTTCCTTTCACCGGTGCTTCGCGTCGAAGCAGTTGATTATGGTCACCTCTAAAAACCTCCTTCACGGCAGATTTCTATGACTTATATCATCTGCTTCGTTGTCAAACCTTGAAATACAT
>DQFX01000045.1:83196-94312 GCA_003531585.1 Oscillospiraceae bacterium
GTCCCGGTTTTTAGAGGTTACCTTATTTTATTTCCTCAGCCGATGGAGCCGCTGGCGGGAAACAATCTGCCGCCCGCCAGTACTCCGGCAAGAAAAGCCGAAAGAGCCATGAAAAAGCAAGCCCAGCCTTTCATATCGTTCTCATTTAGCCGTTAGCCTTTGTATAGTTCAGCAGACCGCCTGCGAGCATCATGCCCTTTCCGCGCTCGGAAAGCTCGCACTTGACTTCGAAGCTGAAGCCCTTTGTCTTGTCCTCAACGATGATCTTGCCGCCGTTCTCAACGATATTGCGGATATTTGCGATAACGAGGTCGTCGCCCTGCTCGATCCTGTCGTAGTCAGCCTCGTTCACGAACTCCAGCGGAAGGATTCCATTGTTGATGAGGTTCTGACGGTGGATTCTTGCAAAGCTCTTGCAGATGATAGCCTTAACGCCCAGGTACAGCGGAGCAAGCGCCGCGTGCTCTCTGGAAGAACCCTGACCGTAGTTGGTTCCGCCGACGATAATGCTTGTGCCTGCTTCCTTTGCGCGCTTCGGGAAGGTCTCGTCGCATACGGTGAAGCAGTACTCGGAGATAGCCGGAATGTTGGAGCGCAGGGGCAGTATCTTAGCGCCTGCGGGCATGATGTGGTCGGTGGTGATGTTGTCGCCTACCTTGAGGGTAACGCCGGACTCGATAGACTCAGCCAGCGGCTTGTTTACCGGGAACGGCTTGATGTTCGGGCCGCGGAGTATCTCAACGTTCGGAGCTTCCTCGGGTGCTGCGGGAGGTACTACCATGTTATCATTGATGATGAACTTCTCGGGCATTACATAAGCGGGCATTTCGCCGCAGGTGCGCGGGTCGGTGAATACTCCGGTGATAGCGGAGATGGCTGCGGTCTCCGGGGAAACGAGGTAGATCTGAGCGTCCTTGGTACCGCTTCTGCCGAGGAAGTTACGGTTGAAGGTACGCAGAGAGATACCCTTGCTGTTCGGGGACTGACCCATGCCTATGCAGGGGCCGCATGCGCTCTCGAGGATTCTCGCGCCAGCCGCGATGAGGATAGACAGAGTGCCGTCCTCGGCGATCTGATTGAACACCTGCTTGGAGCCGGGAGCGATAGCAAGGCTTACGTCCGGGTGAACGGTCTTGCCCTTTAAGATATGAGCCACCTTGCGCATATCCTGGAGGGAGGAGTTGGTGCATGAGCCTATGCATACCTGGTCGATCTTTATCTTGCCGATCTCCTCGACGGTCTTAACGTTATCGGGGCTGTGGGGACAAGCTGCAAGCGGAACCAGCTTGGAGAGGTCGATGTTTACTTCCTCATCGTAAACTGCGTCGGGGTCTGCGGACATCGGAACGTAGTCCTCTTCTCTGCCCTGAGCCTTGAGGAACTGGAGAGTAGTCTCGTCGGACGGGAAAATAGAGGTAGTAGCGCCGAGCTCTGCGCCCATGTTGGTGATGGTAGCGCGCTCCGGAACGGACAGGCTCTTTACGCCCTCGCCGGTGTACTCCATTACCTTGCCAACGCCGCCCTTAACGGAGAGCTGACGGAGAACTTCCAGGATAACGTCCTTTGCGGAAACCCAGTCGTTGAGCTTTCCGGTGAGGTTTATCTTAACGACCTTCGGCATAGTTATGTAGTAAGCGCCGCCGCCCATTGCAACTGCAACGTCAAGACCGCCTGCGCCCATTGCCAGCATGCCGATACCGCCGCCGGTCGGGGTGTGGCTGTCGGAGCCGATAAGGGTCTTGCCGGGCTTGCCGAAGCGCTCGAGATGTACCTGATGGCAGATACCGTTGCCGGGACGTGAGAACCAGATACCGTGCTTCTTTGCGACAGAACCGATAAATCTGTGGTCGTCGGCATTCTCAAAGCCGCTCTGGAGCGTGTTGTGGTCGATGTATGCCACGGAGCGCTCAGTCTTTACGCGGTCAACGCCCATAGCCTCGAACTGGAGGTAAGCCATTGTACCAGTTGCGTCCTGCGTAAGGGTCTGGTCAATCTTCAGACCGATCTCTGTTCCCTTTACCATCTCGCCGTCGATGATGTGCGCCTTGATGATCTTTTCAGTCAATGTAAGTCCCATATCTTTGCTCCTTGTTTGTTTAGAGTCACCGGGGAGTCCCCGACATAAATATACAATTATATTATATACCACTTTTCATTATCTGTCAAGAATTTCACAATAAAAAATGATGTTGGCATATAGTCAATGCTATGTGTCAGCGGAATCCATATGCGCAATTGTGCAAAACATCGGAACAGATACAAAAATCCCGCCGTACAGAGCTGACCCTGATACAGCGGGAATATCTGTGCTATAAATTACTGCTTGTCCTCGATGAACTTTACGATGTCGCCGACAGTCTTGATGTTCTCGACCTGATCCTCGGGGATCTCAACATCGAACTCGTCCTCAAGAGCCATTACCAGATCAACAACGTCCAGGGAATCAGCGCCCAGATCGTCCTGAATGTTGGAAGCCTCGGTGATGTCGTCAGCCTTAACGTCGAGCTGCTCGGAGATAAGCTCCTTAACCTTGTCAAATACCATTGTATATACCCTCCAAATTAATTATAAGTCCCTTCCGGAAACATTTCATGATATATTATATAACATACATCACAAATAATCAAGCCCCGGAATGAATTTTTTGCAAAGAATTTTCTACAAAATTATTCAGTAAACATGCCGATTTTTCTAAATTTCGCATAACGCTTCTCGAGAAGCTCGTCAATTTCGGACTTCTTCAGGCGGTATACCGCGTCCACAAGGTACTCGTAGATGTTATCGGCTGTCTGCTCGCGGCTCATGTGGGCGCCGCCGGTGGGCTCCGCGATTATCTTGTCGCACACGCCGAACTTCATGAGATCCTCGGCGGTGATCTTCAGCATTTCGCAGGCTTCCTTCTCCTTGGTGCCGTCCTTCCACAGAATGGACGCCGCGCCGCGGGGACTTATCACGGAATACAGCGCGTTCTCAAGCATCGCAAGCTCGTCGCAGACCGCAAGAGCGAGCGCTCCGCCGGAGCCGCCCTCGCCAAGCACCACGGATATCACCGGCGTCCTGAGCGTCATGAACTCATAGAGATTTCGCGCTATCGCTTCGCCCTGACCGCGCTCCTCAGCCTCAACGCCGCAGAATGCGCCGGGAGTGTCCACAAGGCAGATCACCGGACGGTGGAACTTCTCCGCCTGCTTCGCAAGACGGAGCGCCTTGCGGTAGCCCTCCGGGTGGGGCATGGAGAAATTCGTGCGCTTGTTTTCCTCGAGGTTTCTGCCCTTGACCTGCGCGATAACAGTCACCGGAGTGTCGCTGAGGTATCCGATTCCGCCGATTATCGCCGCGTCGTCGCCGAAAAGGCGGTCGCCGTGGAACTCCATGAACCGGGTGAACATCGCCGGGATATAGTCGTTGACCGTGGGTCTGTCCTTGTGGCGTATAAGCTCGAGCCTTTCGCAGGCTGTTAAATTGCTCATCTTCTGTAAGCCTCCTTCGGGAAGCCGTGCAGCTTCAGAATATTTGAAATGCGCTTCCTCATCATGCCGCGCTCGACTATCATATCAACGAAGCCGCATTTCTCCTGGAACTCCGCAGACTGGAAGTCGTCGGGCAGCCGCTGACGTATCGTGTCCTGGATAACGCGCCTTCCCGCGAAGCCGATGAGCACCTTCGGCTCGGCAAGTATGATGTCGCCGAGGCTCGCAAAGGAAGCCGTAACTCCGCCGGTGGTGGGGTCGGTCATGACCGAGATGTAAAGTCCGCCCGCGTCGCTGTGGCGCTTGACTGCACCGCTGGTCTTAGCCATCTGCATGAGGGAGATTATGCCCTCCTGCATTCTCGCGCCGCCGGAAGCCGTGAACATCACGACCGGAAGATTATGCTCGGTGGCGTACTCGAACGCCCGGGCTATCTTCTCGCCGACAACGCTTCCCATGCTCGCCATGAAAAAGTGGGAGTCCATGATTCCGATGACCGTGCGATAACCGCGTATTGTGCACACGCCGGTCTTTATCGCGTCGTTCATGTCGCACTGCTGCTGCATTTTCGCGATTTTATCCTCGTACTTCGGGAAGCCGATAGGATTCAGCGACTTCATATCGGCGTCAAGCTCAACAAAGCTGTCCTTGTCGGCGGTAAGCTCCAGGCGCTCCTGCCATGTCAGACGCGCGTGATAGCTGCACTTCGGGCAAACCTTCATCGCGGCTGTGAACTCGCGGTTGTATACTACCGCGCCGCAGCGGGGGCACTTGAACAGCAGATCCTGCGGTATCTCAACGTCGCCCTCCTGGGAAGCGGGTACTGCGGGCTGCTCAGCCACAAAGCGCTCCTTGACTATTTTGAAAAGATCCTCAATTGCCATTCAGCTCACTCCCCCATCACGTTTTTGCGGTTCAGGAAACCTATGTCGAAATTACCTGCCTCGAAATCCTCGTCCTTCAGCAGGCAAAGCTGGAAATCAATGTTCGTTTCAACGCCCTCGATGATGAACTCAGACAGGGCAACGCGCATTTTCTTTATAGCCTCGTCGCGTGTCGGAGCCTTAACGAGCAGCTTCGCTATCATGCTGTCGTAGTAGGGCGGAATCTGATATCCCGCATACACTGCGCTGTCTATGCGCACTCCGAATCCTCCGGGAACATGCAGCGACTTTATCTTGCCCGGGCAGGGGCGGAAGTTATGCCTCGGATCCTCCGCGTTGATGCGGCACTCTATCGCGTGTCCGGTGAGATGGACGTCGTCCTGAGTGAACCACAGCTTCTCCCCCGCTGCAATGCGTATCTGCGCCTTTACGAGGTCGATTCCGGTGACAAGCTCGGTTACCGGGTGCTCGACCTGGATACGGGTGTTCATCTCCATGAAGTAGAAATTTCTGTCCTTGTCAACGAGAAACTCAATAGTTCCGGCATTCTGATAGCCGCTGACCTTTGCCGCAGCAACTGCCGCCGTACCCATCTTTTCGCGCAGCTCCGGAGTCATAATCGGGCTGGGGCTTTCCTCAAGCACCTTCTGATTGTGGCGCTGTAACGAGCACTCGCGCTCGCCGAGGTGAACCACGTTGCCGTGGTTGTCGGCAAGGAGCTGTATCTCCACATGGCGCGGGTTCACGATGAACTTCTCAATGTACACATCGCCGTTGCCGAAGCACGCAAGCGCCTCCTGCTGAGCCGCAAGGTACTGCTGCTCAAGGTGCTCCTCGCTCTCCGCGAGACGGATTCCGCGTCCGCCGCCGCCTGCGGTTGCCTTTATCATTACTGGGTAGCCTATCTCGGCGGCTACCTTGCGCGCCTCCTCGATGGTGGGTACTATGCCGTCGGAGCCGGGAACGACCGGGACTCCCGCAGATATCATCGTCTGCTTTGCGGAAGCCTTGTCGCCCATCGCGTCCATGACCTCCGGGGACGGACCTATAAACGTAATTCCGCAGGTCCTGCACAGCCGCGCGAAATCTGCGTTTTCAGACAGGAATCCGAAACCCGGGTGAATAGCCTGGGCGTGGGTTATCTCGCATGCCGCGATTATCGCCTTGGTGTTGAGATAGCTGTCCTTGGAAGCCGCAGGTCCTATGCATACCGCCTCGTCGGCTATCTGGGCATGCAGCGCGGAGCGGTCTGCCTCGGAATACACCGCAACGGTCTTTATACCGAGCTCGCGGCAGGCGCGCATAATGCGTATTGCTATCTCGCCGCGGTTCGCAATAAGTATCTTGTTAAACATTCTGTCAGCTCCAGATTTTATTCAGACTTAGGTGCGGGGTCTGCCACGGCGAAGGAGATTTCAGCGGTGACTACCTTCTTGCCGTTGACGGTGGCAACGGCGTCGCCGAAGCCTATCGGACCCTTCTTCTTTGTCATTGTGACGTGAAGCTCCAGGGTGTCGCCGGGAACTACCGTCCCACGGAATCTCGCCTTGTCGATACCTGCGAAGAACGCGATCTTGCCCTTGTTTTCAGGGAGCGACAGAGCGCATACCGCGCCCGCCTGAGCCAGCATTTCTATCATCAGCACGCCAGGCTGAACCGGCTGTCCCGGGAAATGGCCCTTGAACCAGTATTCGTCCGGCTTGAGGTACTTCTTGGCGGTGACGCTAACGCCCGGCTCCAGCTCGGTGACTTCGTCGATGAGCAGGAACGGATCGCGGTGAGGGATAATTTCCTTTATCTGTTCAAGATTTAATGTCATGACCTGCTCCTTACTCTATTCTCATCAGCTTCTGACCGTATTCAACAGCCTGACCGTCCTTTGCGTAGATCTCTGCGACCTTTCCGCTGAACTCGCTGTTTATCTCGTTCATGAGCTTCATGCTCTCGATAATGCAAACAACGTCGCCTGCGTTAACGGTGTCGCCGACCTTTACGAACGCGGGCTTCTCCGGGGAAGGGGAAGCGTAGAACGTTCCGACTATCGGAGAAGTGATGATATTGCCGGAAACCGCAGCCTCAGCCGCAGGAGCGGCCTGCGCCGGAGCATTCTGCGCGGGAGCCGCAGCCGGTGCGGGTATGCCCATCATCGGCATGGGAGCGGGCATGGGAGGCGGGCAGGGTCTGCCCTCGATAACTATTTCATAGGTCTCGGTGTTTATCTTGAGCTTTCCGAGGTCGTTTTTCTTAACTATTTCAGCCAGCGCTTCGATACACTCAACGGTGTCCTCGATGGCGCGCGGTTCTATGGTGTTCTTGTTTGCCATGTTCAGCTCTCCTTTCCGGGTCAGTCAACAGGGCGCATGCAGATGCAGCCGTTGTGTCCGCCGAAGCCAAGCGAATTGCTCAGTGCGCCGGTGATCTTCATGTCTCTTGCGCCCTCGGTAACGTAGTCGAGGTCGCACTCGGGATCGGGTACCTTGTAGCCCAGGGTCATGTGAACCTTGCTGTTCCTGATGGACATTGCGGTAACTACAGCCTCAACGCCGCCGGCAGCGCCGAGCAGGTGTCCGGTCATTGACTTTGTGGAGTTTACGGCGATGTTCTTCGCGTGGTCTCCGAATGCTTCCTTGATAGCCATTGTTTCGGTGCGGTCGTTCATGGATGTGGAGGTTCCGTGAGCGTTGATATAGTTGATATCCTCCGGCTTCATTCCGGCCTCCTGGTATGCGAACTTCATTGCCATCGCGCCGCCCTTGCCCTCGGGGTCGGGGCTTGTCTCGTGGTAAGCGTCGCAGGTGCTGCCGTAGCCGCATATCTCAGCGTAGATCTTCGCGCCGCGCGCCTTAGCATGCTCGTATTCCTCAAGCACCAGCAGTCCGCAACCGTCGCCGAGTACGAATCCGCTTCTCTCCGCGTCGAACGGAATGGAGGCTCTGTCCACATCGGTGGAGCGTGTGACCGCATGCATATTGTTGAACGAAGCGTAGCAGAATCCGATGTCGCTGTGCTCCGTACCTCCGGCGATCGCAGCGTCAAGGTAGCCGTGCTTGATGGAACGGAACGCCTCGCCTATCGACTGAGTGCCGCTCGCGCAGGCTGTGGTAACGCAGAAGTTGCTTCCCTTGAAGCCGGTGCGGATAGCCACCTCGCCGGCAGCCATGTTGCCTATCATCTTGGTGATGGTGAAAACTCCCACGCGCTTGTTGCCCTTGTTGTGGTAGTTCGCCATTTCTTCCTCAGTGGTGTAGATACCGCCGATCCCGCTGCCGATCACTACGCCGACGCGGTATGGGTCGATGTCCTTGAGGTCTGTTCCGGCGTCCTTGAGAGCCTGCATTGCGCAGTACACTGCGTACTGCACGATGACGTCGTTGCGGCGCAGCTCCTTCTTATCGAAATACTCCGAAGCGTCGAAGTTCTTTACTCTTGAAACCACGGAAAGGTTGTCAGGCTCCTGATCCGGAAACCAGGGTGCAAGCTCGAAGCCGTGCCTGCCAGCCATCAGGCTGTTCCACAGCTCCTCGGGTGAATTTCCGCAGGGGGTGACTGCTCCCAGTCCGGTTATTACCACTCGTCTATCCATTAAACGTTGTTCCTCCAACAATTTGTAGATTTTGATTTTCTTATGCACGGGTGAAATTTGCAAATTCGGAATTATGAATGCGGAATTCGTAATTATTGTGCCACTGCCGCGGCGGTTATCGGATTGTATCGAATTATAATACGTCCCACGAAGTGGGACAACCGAAATTCCGAATTTCTAATTATGAATTCCGAATTTAATTACATGCTCAGTCCGCCGCTAATTTCGATTATCTGTCCTGTTACGTAGGAAGAATCCGGGCTGCACAGGAAGGATACCACGCCTGCGATCTCCTCGGGCTGACCGTAGCGCTTCATAGCGATCTGAGCCAGCATTGCATTGCGCTGATCCTCGGTGAGCTTGTCGGTCATCGGGGTCTGAATGAATCCCGGTGCTACCGCATTGCAGGTGATCCCGCGGCTGCCCAGCTCCTTCGCGGTGGTCTTTGTCATCGCGATTATAGCGCCTTTGGAAGCGGAGTAGTTCATCTGACCCGGGTTGCCGTAAAGACCGGCAACGGAAGCAAGATTCACGATCCTGCCGCTGCGCTGGCGTATCATGACCTTGCCCGCAAGCTTCGTCATGTTGAACACGGACTTCTGATTAACGCGGATAACGAGGTCGTAATTTTCCTCGCTCATCTGAGCCATCAGACCGTCGCGGGTGATACCGGCGTTGTTTATCAGCACGTCGATAGTACCGAAGCGCTCCTTGACCCACTTCACAAGACCCTCGCACTGCGCGTAGTCGGAAACGTCTGCCGCGTAGCACTCAGCCTCAACGCCGAAGCTGCGGCACTCCTCTGCGACTTCCTTTCCCGCCGCGTCGAGGATCTCCTGTGAAACGTCGTTTATAACGATATTGTAGCCGTCCTTTGCAAGGCGCTTTGCGATAGCTGCGCCTATTCCCCGGCTGGAGCCGGTGATTATCGCTGTTCCTGCCATAATAAATTCCTTTCGTATATCAAATCAAGTTTCGAATATGAGCGCGCCGTAGGTAAGTCCTGCGCCGAATCCCACAAAGCAGATCTTCTGACCCGGCTTCACCATGCCCTGCTTTCTCATCTCGTCAAGGCATACCGGAATGCAAGCGCTGGATACGTTGCCCATGCGGGCGATGTTGGTGTAGACCTTCTCCTCCGGGATACCGAGTATCTCGGTAGCCTTCTTGATGATACGGAGGTTAGCCTGGTGCGGGATAACGATGTCAAGATCGTTGATGTCGTAGCCGCCCTGCGCCGCTACGTTCTTAACGGCGTTCGCCATGGCGTTCACCGCGAACTTGTAGACCGCGTGTCCGTCGCTCTGGAGGAACTTGCGCTTGGAATCCGTGTCGAACATGGCGTCCCAGGGTTCCTCGCCCTCCTTCGTGCCGTAGAACGGGCAGTTGGGGTCGTAGTTTATCTTGCAGTAAAGAGCCTCGAACTCGTCGCCGTCAGCGCCGAGCATGGAGTAGAACGGCTTGTCGGACTTCCTGTACACCACCGCGCCGGAAGCGTCTCCGAACAGTATGCACATGGAACGGTCGGTGTAGTCAAGCTGACCGGACAGCTTCTCGCATGCTACGACAAGTATCGTTTTGTAATGACCGCTCTCGAGGTACTTCTGCGCGATATCCGTCGCTGTGATGAAGCCGGTGCATGCGCTGTTAACGTCGAATGCGGCAGCGTTCACCGCGCCTATCTTCTTCTGGATAAGGCACGCGGTGGAGGGATAGAAGAAATCCGGCGTGCAGGTGGATACCAGAACCAGGTCGACCTCCTCGGGCTTTACTCCCGCGTCGTCCAGCGCCTTCTTCGCCGCCTCAATGCCCATGTAATAGCCGGGCTTGTCGGTCAGGATATGGCGCTGCTTGATTCCCGTACGTGGCGTTATCCATTCGTCAGATGTGTCGAGGAACTCTGCGAACTTGTTGTTATCGGCAACGAATTCCGGCACATAGCTGCCCGTTCCTAAGATCTCAATTCCGCTCATTAAAAATTCTCCTTGATTTTCTCGTCAATATATAGTATAATAAACATGGTGTTTATCATTCTCAGATTCTCTGCCATATAATGCCAGAAGAATCAAGGCAGAATATGACATACCATATTTATTTTACCGCATTACGGCGGATTTGTCAACAGTTTTTTTCAACAAACATGCCGAATTTGCCGATTATCTCACTGAATAATTGCATTTGACCGCATTTCGCGGCACTGAAAACGCGCAATGCTATCATATAAGAAAGAGAAAGGAATATGATCAATGCGAGAAATTCCATCATCAGCCATAACCGAAACCGTCGCAAAGCTGTGCGAGCAGGCTAACCTGAAGCTCCCCTGCGGAATGCGCGAGTGCATCTCGGGCAGCATTCAGCGCGAGGAAAGCGAGCTGTGCCGCAGCGTGCTCGGCGATATCGTCAGCAACATCGACTGCGCCGCGGAACTCGGCGTGCCCATCTGCCAGGACACTGGAATGGCGGTAATATTCGCGGATATCGGGCAGGACGTCCACATCACCGGAGACGCGTTCGAGGACGCGGTGAACGCCGGAGTAGCCCAGGGCTACGTCAACGGAAAGCTCCGCCTGTCCATCGTCGGCGACCCGCTCGAGCGCAGGAACACGAACAACAACACCCCGGCGGTGATACACACGCGGATCGTCCCCGGCGACAAAATACACCTCATGGCGGCTCCGAAGGGATTCGGAAGCGAAAACATGTCGCGGCTGAAAATGTTCACGCCGTCCGCCTCAAAGCAGGATATCGTGGATTTCGTGACCGAGTGCGTCAGCCTCGCGGGAAGCAATCCATGTCCCCCGATAGTTGTCGGCGTGGGGATCGGCGGCGACTTCGAGTACTCCGCGTACCTTGCGAAAAAAGCGCTCTGCCGCGACCTTTCAAAGCGGAATCCCGACCCGGTCTACGCAGAGCTTGAACAGCAGATGCTCGACAGCATAAACGCGCTCGGAATAGGCTCCCAGGGCTTCGGCGGAACAGTCACCGCGCTGTACGTCAACATTGAGAAATCCGCGACCCACATCGCAGGACTTCCGGTAGCGGTAAACATCGGCTGCCACGTAACAAGGCACGCGGAAGCAACAATTTAAATTCGGAATTCTTAATTCGGAATTCGGAATTAAGGTGTCCTGCTTCGCAGGACAGTATTAAAATTTGGGGAACCTCTAAAAACCGGTTTG
>DQFX01000025.1 GCA_003531585.1 Oscillospiraceae bacterium
GGCGTGATTTAATCAGTGCTTCCCTAAATTGAACGGTCATGCAGTGCTGCCTTCCCCCGAAACCACAGGGAGAACGAAAAACGTCACAATGAGGTGAGAGCAAAGCATGATACGTCTGGAGCACATTACCAAGACCTACGTCAACGCCGGCAAAAAATTCAACGCCGCGGACGATGTGAGCCTTGAGATAAAAAAGGGCGAGATATTCGGCATAATCGGCTTCTCCGGCGCGGGAAAATCCACGCTGGTGCGCTGTATCAACCTGCTTGAGCGCCCGGACAGCGGAAGGGTCTTTATAAACGACAAGGACATTACCGCCCTGCGCGGCGCGGAACTCCGCAGACAGCGCAAGAAAATAGGAATGATATTCCAGCACTTCAACCTGTTCGCTTCGCGGACAGTGCTGCAGAACGTAATATTCCCGATACGCTACAACGGGCTTTCCGCAGCGGAGCGCAGGAAAAAGGCGCTGGAGCTGCTCAAGCTGGTAGGTATCGCGGATAAGGCGGGCGCGTACCCCTCGGAGCTTTCCGGCGGCCAGAAGCAGCGCGCGGCTATCGCAAGGGCGCTCGCAAGCGACCCAGAGATACTCCTGTGCGACGAGGCAACGTCGGCTCTCGACCCGCAGACCACCGAGGCGATACTGAAGCTGCTGAAGTCCCTCAACGCGAAGCTGGGACTTACCATCGTGCTGATCACTCACCAGATGAACGTAGTCAAGGAGATATGCGACCGCACCGCCGTAATGGAAAACGGCAGGGTAGTCGAGCAGGGCGACGTGTTCGAGATATTCGCGAACCCGCAGCAGCCCGTGACGCGCTCCTTCGTGGACACGACCTCCTGCCTGAGCGGCATAAACACCCTCATCGAGGAGAAATCCCCGCTGGTGCAGCTCAAGCCGGGTCAGAAGATACTCCGGTTCAAGTACCTCGAGAGAAGCGCCTGCGAAGCGCTCGTGTCCACCATCTCCCGCAAGTTCAATATTGACCTGAACATCGTGTTCGGAAGCATAGAGATCATCGGCGACAACCCGATAGGCGGGCTTGTAGTCATCGCCGACGGAAACGAGGACGATATCCGCGCCGCAGTCAAGTACCTGTGCGATATCAATGTCGGAGTGGAGGTGATCCTCAGTGCGTGAGTTCTTTGAAAGCATTATGCCGAACGTTATACCGAAGCTTCCCGCCCTGTGGAACGCTACCCTGGAGACCCTCGCGATGACCGGCATTTCCGCGCTGTACATTCTCGTTATTGGAATGGCGCTGGGAATCCTGCTTACCGTGACGAAAAAGGGCGGACTGCTTGAAAACGCAGTGGTCTACCGCGTGCTGGACATCATTATCAACCTTCTGCGCTCGGTCCCGTTCATTATCCTGCTGTTCCTGCTTATCCCGCTGACGCGTATCATCAGCGGTACCTCCATCGGAGTTGCCGGTTCGATTTTCCCGCTCATCGTAGGAACTGTTCCGTTCTTCTCCCGTCAGGCTGAGGCGGCGCTCGCCGGAGTCAGCCCCGGTCTTATCGAGGCGGCGCAGTCGATGGGCTGCTCCAAGCTCGGGATCATTTTCAGAGTGTACATCCGCGAAAGCATTCCGGCTCTTTCCCGCGGTATTACGATCACCCTGATAAACCTCGTCGGACTCACCGCGATGGCTGGCGCAGTCGGCGCTGGCGGCCTCGGAAACTTCGCGTACGTTCAGGGCGTTCAGCGCAACTACTACGACATTATCGTTGCCGCAGTTATCGTGCTGGTGCTCATCGTCCAGGTTATCCAGATAATCGGCAACATCATCGCAAAGAAAACAGAGAAATAAACCGGTAAGACAAATAAAACAACACTGGATAATACAACTAAACAAATCAAGTTCAAAGGAGAACAAACACCATGTCTATCAGAAATAAATTCGCATTTTCCCTCGCAGCAGTTCTTGCAGCAGTATCCCTGACCGCTTGCAGCGGCAACACTTCCTCCAGCTCTTCCTCCGCGGCTGACAGCTCCGCTGATTCCTCTGCGGCAGAGAGCGCAGCAACCGCTGAGAATTCCGAGAACTCCGACAGCGCAGACAGCGCTGCTGACGCAGAGACTGCGTACTCCCCGGAGAACCCCGTGACCGTAAAGATCGGCCTCACCGGCAACGTATACGAGGACATCTGGAACCCCATCAAGGAGAAGCTCGCTCCCGAGGGAATCAACCTTGAGTATGAGCAGTTCACAAGCTTCAACATTCCGAACAACGCGCTCAACAGCGGCGAGATCGACATGAACGCGTTCCAGCACCACGCTTACTTCAACAACGATACAGCTTCCAACGGCTACGACCTGACCGCCATCGGCGATACCTACATCGTAGCAATGAACATCTACACCGCTAAGGACTACACCATCGAGAGCGCCCTGGCTTCCACCGAGACCCTCAAGATCGCAGTTCCGAACGACGTCACCAACGAAGGCAGAGCGCTGAAGCTCCTCGAGAGCGCAGGCTTCTTCACCATCAACGCTGACGCTGGCGCTTCCCCCGAGATCAGCGACATCACCGACTACGCAGTACCGGTAGAGTTCGTTGAGGTAGACGCAAACCTCGTTTACTCCGTTATCCAGGACGTTGACCTCGCAGTCATCAACGGCAACTACGCCCTCGACAGCGGCCTTACCGCAGACGACGCGATCTACAAGGAGAGCGAGTACGCTGACAACAGCTACTACTGCCTGATCGCCGTACGTTCCGAGGACGCTGAGAACCCCGTTTACAAGCGCATCGTTGAAGCTTACCAGACTCAGGACACCATCGACATCTACAACAACGAGTTCAAGGGATTCTTCGTTCCCGCATGGACTCTCGGCTGATAACAACTGAAAACATAGCACTGGAACCGCGCAGAATATGTGCGGTTCCGTTTTAGAAAGGGAGATAACAATGCAGGACCTTCTGAAAATAATTTCCGACCCTGAGAGAGTAAAACTCGGCAATATTGAGGACAAGTACCTTTCCGACACACTCGGCAGATTAAAGGGGACCGCCGCGGCGCTGGTGTTCCCGAAGTCCACCGAGGAGGTCAGCGCGGTGATGAAGTTCGCGAACGACCGCGGGCTTCCCGTAACTCCCCGCGGCGCGGGAACCAACCTTGTCGGCTCGACCGTTCCCCATGGCGAGGGCATAATCCTTGATTTCTCGCTGATGAACCGCGTCCTTGAAATAGACGAGGACACCTTCACCGCAGTCGTGGAGCCTGGCGTTGTGCTCCAGGATTTTCAGAAGCTGGTTGAATCCAGGGGACTGTTCTATCCCCCCGACCCGGGCGAAAAGACCGCTACCATCGGCGGCAACATATCCACTAACGCCGGCGGCATGAGAGCCGTAAAGTACGGCGTAACCCGCGATTATGTCCGCGGTCTGGAGCTTGTGCTCGCTGACGGCAGAATAGTCACCGCAGGCACCAAGAACGTCAAGGACGCAAGCGGACTTTCACTCAAGCATATCGTCATCGGCTCGGAGGGCACTCTGGCGGTCATCACGAAGTGCATTCTGAAGCTTGTTCCCAAGCCTGAGAAATCGCTTTCTGTGGTCGTTCCGTTCCCGGATCTTTCCACCGGTATCTCCGGCGTTCTGAGCATTATCCGCGCAAACGCGAACCCCACCGCGATAGAGTTCACCGAGCGCACCGTCGTGGAGCTCGGCGAAAAGTTCACCGGGCTGAAATTTCCGGTCCCCGAGGCTGGCGCGTACATTATACTGACCTTCGACGGCACCGAAAATTCAGTGACCGACAGCGCCGCGAGAGTCCGCGAAGTAGCGCTGAAGGCTGGCGCGCTGGATTACATCACCCTCGACGACCCGGAGGCCGCGGCGAACATCTGGAAGGTGCGCGGCTGTCTCGTCAAGGCTGTGGAGGCGGTCAGCGAGCAGGAGCCTGTTGACCTCGTAGTGCCGATAAACCGCACCGCTGACTTCATCAAGTTCGTCCACGAGACCGAGAAGAAGTCCGGCATGCAGATGGTCGCATTCGGGCACGCAGGCGACGGAAACGTACACCTGTGCATGGTTCGCGGAAAGCGCTCCGACGCCGAGTGGGAGCACGACCTCCACGAGAACATGACCACTGTTTACAACTACGCGTACTCCCTGGGAGGGCTCACCTCCGGCGAGCACGGAATCGGCGTTGCGAAGCGCCCGTACTTCCTCGGCGCGACCGCTCCGGAGAACCTCGATCTCATGCGCTCCATCAAGACCGCATTCGACCCGAAGCACATTCTGAACGACCACATTTCTTATCTTAAATAAGGGGAACAACATGACAGATCTTTCATTAAGAACAGCGGGATTCACTGATTCAGTGATTCGCCGCATGACGAGAATATCCAACCAGTACGGCGCGGTGAATCTCTCCCAGGGCTTCCCGGATTTCGAGCCTCCGAAGGAGATACTCGAGCGCCTGGCGCAGGTCACTAAGGAGGATTTCCACCAGTACGCTACGACCTGGGGCTCCCAGAACTTCCGCGACGCGGTAGCCGCAAAGCAGAAGCACTTCATGGGCTATGACATCGACCCGAACTCCGAGATAGTAGTTACCTGCGGCTCCACTGAGGCGATGATGGCGGCTATGCTGTCCGTTACCAACCCGGGCGATAAGGTCATCGTATTCTCGCCGTTCTATGAGAACTACGGCGCGGACGCTATCCTTTCCGGCGCCGAGCCTATCTACGTTCCGCTTGTTCCGCCGGAGTACAGCTTCGACGCAGACGTGCTGGAAGCGGCGTTCAGGCAGCACCCCAAGGCGCTGATACTTTGTAATCCCTCCAACCCCTGCGGCAAGGTGTTCACCCGTGAGGAGCTCCAGATAATCGCAGACCTCGCAGAGAAGTACGATACCTATGTTATCACCGACGAGGTTTACGAGCATATCCTCTATGCGCCGAACAGGCACGTTTATTTCTCGACCCTCCCGGGCATGAGAAAGCGTACGATATGCTGTTCTTCGCTTTCCAAGACCTACTCCATCACCGGCTGGCGCCTGGGTTACGTTATTGCTCCTCCGGAGATCACCGACCGCGTGAAGAAGGTTCACGACTTCCTGACTGTAGGCGCGGCGGCTCCGCTCCAGGAGGCGGCGGTGGTCGGTCTGAAATTCGGCGACGACTACTACAAGTGGCTCCAGGATAAGTACAAGCACATGCGCAAGCTGTTCCTTGACGGTCTGGACAGGATAGGGATTCAGCACAACGTTCCGCAGGGCGCGTATTACGTCATGGTGGACGTATCCGAGTTCGGCTACGAAAGCGACCTCAGGCTCTGCGAAGCGCTTGCGGAGCACGTAGGAGTAGGCGCGGTGCCCGGCTCCAGTTTCTTCCGCGAGCCGGAGAACCGCTACATCAGACTGCACTTCGCAAAGCAGGATGCGACGCTCAACGCCGCACTGGAGCGTTTACAGGATATCCGCAAGAAGCTCCCCAAGGCATAAAATTACCGGGCAGGCGATGAACCTGCCCGGTTTTAATTCGGAATTCGGAATTTCGGTGCCGCCTTCGGCGGGTTATTTCAAATGACGGGCAGGGAAGAGGAACTGTCCGTTTTTTTGTTCCCGCAGGATATTCAGCATTTTTCAGCCGCGTTACTTGACAGAAGGTTCCGGATAATATATAATAAACATATGGAACTATAATAACATATGGAGAAAAGACATGTATATCAGCTTTGAATATTACCGGATATTTTACTACGTGGCGAAATACGGGAGCATATCCCAGGCGGCGGAAGCGCTGATGAACAATCAGCCGAACATCTCCCGCACCATAAAGAACCTCGAGAGCGAGCTGAACTGCACGCTGTTCGTGAGGTCGCGCAAGGGCGTTGAGCTGACCCCGGAGGGCGAGAAGCTGTACTCCCACGTAGCGGCGGCGGTGGAGCAGATACAGTACGGCGAGGAGGAGCTGTGCCTTGAACGGACGCTGGCGAAGGGCGTGGTAACGATAGGTGCGAGCGAGATCGCGCTTAGGTGCTACCTGCTTCCGGTGCTGAAGAATTTCCGGCAGAAGTACCCGGGCGTGCGCATACGTGTATTCAACCACTCGACTCCGCAGGCGATATCCGCGCTGAAGCACGGGCTTGTAGACCTCGGCGTTGTGACGACTCCCACGGAGGACACCGACCTCATCGTTTCAAAGGAGATATGCGAGATACGGGAGATACCGGTGTGCGGAGCGGCGTTCCCGGAGCTTGCAGGGAGGCAGGTCAGCCTGTCGGAGCTTACGAAGTATCCGATGATATCGCTGTTCAAGCAGACCAAGACGTACGAGATATATTCCGAGTGGTTCCGGAAGAATGGCTGTACGCTCTCGCCTGATATCGAGGCAGCCACAGCGGATCTGATACTTCCGATGGTGCGGAACAATCTCGGGATAGGATTTGTGCCGGCGCAGTTCCTTGAGTGTTACCCCACAGACGGGCTGATACTGCTCGACCTCAAGGAGAGCGTACCGGCGCGGAAAATCTGCCTGCTCAAGCGGAAGAGCCAGTCCATGAGCGCCGCAGGCAGAGAGCTGGAACGAATGATACTGAAGTGAATCAGTTGCTGTATGTGTCATGTGATTCTTATTACGAAAAACTATAATTTATGCAGATAGTGATTACTTTTTATCAACCCAAAATCGGGAGTCAAGGGGGA
>DQFX01000008.1 GCA_003531585.1 Oscillospiraceae bacterium
TTCGAGTTTGTCAAGAGGTTTTTTAAACTTTTTTCAAAGTTTTTTTCAAACCGTCTTGGTTCTTTCAAAAGAAGCGACTTCCTTTTCGAAAGCTTTTATATTATATCACATTGTCTCTCGTTTGTCAAGATGTTTTCAAAACTTTTTTCAAAGTTTTTTGTGATCTTTTCGCTTTCGCTGTGCCCTCATCTCGAGTGCTTGTCTATTATATCACCTTCACCGGCAAAAGTCAACACTTTTTTGAAAAGTTTTTTTCATTCGTTACTTATGTCCTATATATTTAACTCTTTTTCAACAATGCACAGCAACATGCACTGTTGCACGCACTTTTTTACACTCTTTTACTTACTTTACTCGCGCTTTTTCACAAACAACTAATTCTTTTTTATATATTTTTACACAAATTCTCGTAAACCTATAGCCTTTTTCCCCGCTTTATGTTATAGTAATATTGTATTTCTTTATATATTGAGGTATTATCATGAAACATAAGATTATAATGTCCGCAGCGCTTATTATTTCAATGACCGGTATGACCGGCTGCTTTTTTTTCCCTGCCGAGGAAGAACTCCTCGAACCGCCGACCGTTGCGATCGAGGACATAGCCTACTCCACCTACACAGCCAAGCAAAAAACAATAGAGGACAAGACCGTTGCGACCGGCTACGTATTCTGTAAATCTCAGTATAACGCCAGCTTCCCTGAAAGCGGCGGAACTCTGAAGACGATCTATGTAACCGCCGGGCAGCATGTTGAAGAGGGTGACCTTCTTGCCGAGCTTGACGTCGGCGACCTTGACTATTTGTATAAGCAGCAGCTGCTGATCGTCCAGAAGGCTCAGATTGCCTACAACTCGTCCGGAACGGCAGACGCACGACTGACCCTCGAAATGGAGCAGAACACCCTGACCGAGTACGAGCGCCAGCTCAACAACTCCCGCATATATGCGGGAATGACCGGTGAAGTCTGCTTCGTGCAGGATATGGACCCCGGAACGACAGTGACCGCATATAAGACTATAATAAAGATAGTTGACCCTTCGCAGCTCTGTATACAGTATAGTTCTTCCAATATGAAAAGCTTCCCGCTGGGCGAAGAGGTCACCATAACGGTAGACGGCGAAGATTACTCCGGCTACGTTTCCAAAACTCCCACCGATGTAAAGGAAGGACTTTACGACGACTTCCCCGCCGTGATGAAGGATACTTCGTCGATATACTGTGAATTCACAGACGGAACGCCCTCATTCCTGACCGTAGGACAGACCGCGGATATAACCGCAGTGTTCGCGCGTCATGAGAACGCTGTAGTAATATCCAAGACCCTGGTAAAAACCGACGGCGACCGCACCTATGTAACCATACTCGACGAAAACGACACCAAGAAAGAAGTCGACGTAACTGTAGGAATAACCAACGCCACCGAAGCCGAAATACTCACCGGGCTGAACGCAGGCGACCGAGTTGTAGTACGCTGACGGAGGTACGCTGTGTTAACACTATTATTCAGAAAAATGCGAAGCACCCGCTGGATGGTGCTGTGCCTGTTCATCGGATTTCTGCTTGCGGCAGGAATGATGAGCACCGTGCCCATTTACATGGACTCATCTCTCCAGCGCATACTTATAAAGGACATGCAGGCGTACCAGCAGGAGACCGGCGAGTATCCCGGCGAATATGTCGTAACGAAATCGGTGCCGATAAAGGCGGATAACGCCCAGCGCCGCTCTGCGATCCAGGAAATGACGGAACTTGTAGACGACCGCACTTCCAGGATAGACATGCCCCAGGCAAATAAAAAGACCATCATCTATGATGATTACATGTACCTCACCACAGGCAAGACCGCCCGCGTCAAGGTCATAGGAATGACCGGGCTTGAGGATCACGTAACCTTCATAGAGGGCGGAATGTACGCTCCCGGTCAGCAGCCCGACGGAACATTCCAGGTCATATGCAACGAGGAGTGCCTCAAGACCCTGGGAATATCCTGCGGCGGAACATACGAGATACAGAACAGTTTCTACACCTCAGCCGAGCCGCTGTACGTAACGGTATCCGGAGTATTCCGGCAGTCGAGCGAAAACGACAGCTACTGGTCAGAAACGATGGAGCCGTATCTCAACGCATTTCTCATCGACTACGACACTTTCCTAGGCGATTACCTCGACACCGGCGTAACAACGCTGGGCTCTGCGGATATCCGATACTCCTTCGATTATCAGAAGATGGACCTGAACGACCTCAGTTCCATAACCAAGACCATAGACGAGGATTTCACCATATACCCCGCGAACGACCTCCGCTTTTCAATGGGAATAAACGATATCCTGTCGGAATACGCGGTGCGCGCCGCAAACCTGAAATCCATGCTCTGGATACTTCAGATACCGACGATAGTAATGCTTGCATTCTACCTGTTCATGGTATCCCAGCTAAACGTTGAGCAGGAGAAGAACGAAATAGCGGTATTCAAGAGCCGCGGAGCCTCCTCCGGGCAGATATTCGCAATATACGCGATGGAAGCAGGCGTGCTCGGACTTGTGACGTTCATCGCCGCTCCGTTCATAGGAATGCTCCTGTGCAGCTTCCTGGGCGTATCAAACGGATTCCTGGAATTCGTGAACCGCACCGGGCTTTCCGTGAAGCTCAGCCTTGACGCGTTCATCTATGCGCTGCTTGCCGTGGTGATATTCTTCATCACCACCATGCTCCCGATAATCCCCGCCTCCAAGCTCTCTATAGTAAAGTACAAGCAGAGCAAGGCGCGGGTAGTAAAAATGTCCCTGTGGGAAAAGCTCTGTATCGACGTGATACTGCTCGGCGGCTCACTGGTGTGGTACTTCTTCACGGCGCGGAGCATAAAGCGCCTTTTCGCAGACGGCACCTATGTCTCCGACGGCACGATAAACCCGCTGTATTTTGTTTTCTCGACAATGTTCATCATGGGCGCGGGGCTTCTCTTTATAAGAGTTTACCCCTACGTTCTCCGGCTTGTCTATTATATAGGAAAACGTTTCTGGACAGTCCCGCAGTACATCGCGATAACCTCCGTAGCACGCTCACAGGGCGGCAGGGAGCGCTTCCTCATGCTGTTCCTGTCCGTGACCTTCGCGCTTGGAATATTCTCAGCGAATACAGCCCGGGCGATAAACAACAGCAAATCCGACCGCATCTACTACTCCAACGGAGCCGACGTAGTGATAGACGCCTACTGGCGGCTTGAAAACGTCGAGGACGAGACCAGCTATGTTGAAATAGACATGGACGACTTCCAGAATCTCTCCGGCGTTGAGACCGCCACAAGAGTGCTCCGCACCGACGTTCGCGCGACATACAACGGTCAGCGCTCCGACGTAGACCCCACCCTTATGGCGATAGAGCCGGGCAAATTTTCACAGACCGCATGGTTCAGAAGCGACCTGCTTCCTGTTCACTGGTGGAACTACTGCTCCGCCCTTGTGGACTACAAGGCGGGCGTGCTTGCGTCCAGGGGCTGGGAGGAAAAGGGCGTGCAGCTCGGCGACACGATATCGGTAAAACTGAGCGGAAACGACTCAATAGACCTGACAGTGCTTGCATTCGTAGATTACTGGCCGGGGCTTGACCCCACCGAGCAGGTGGAAGTAAACTCGAGCACCAGCGAAACCGCGGCCAAGGACTTCCTGATATGCAATTACAACTATATCCGTAAGCTGACCGAGCTTCAGCCCTACCAGATATGGCTGAAACTCCAGGACGGCGCGACAAGCGAGCAGCTCTACGCCGACATATCGGCAAAGAACCTGAAGATACAGCGTATCCAGGATAGCAGCCAGATGCTCATTGAAGAAAAGACCGACCCGGCGCTCCAAGGAATGAACGGCGCGCTGACCCTCGGCTTTGTCGTAATAATGCTGATGACGGTCATAGGCTTCCTGATATACTGGATAATCTCCATACGCTCCAGAACATTGCAGTTCGGCGTATTGCGTGCGATGGGCGTTACGTTCCGCGAAGTCATCTCAACGCTGGGCTGGGAGCAGCTTCTTGTGAGCCTGGTGTCGATCGCGATGGGATTTGTAATAGGCGGCATTGCAAGCGACATGTTTGTACCGATGTTCCGCACGATGTACGACGCAGCCGACCAGGTACCGCCGTTCCGCGTGCAGGGAGATCCCGGCGACTATATAAAGATGTACGTGATAATAGCGATAATGCTGATAGGCGGCTTTGCAGTGCTTGGCGGCATAATTCGCAAAATAAACATCAACAAGGCACTGAAACTAGGCGAGGATTGACAATAAAAGCAGCATCGTTCAGGTTCAGCTTAAGACCGTCGAGAAACCATAATTCAGCGACCAGGGTTCCGTTTTATCGTGCGACAATGGCGGAGCCCCTTTCGCCGTTGCAGACGGCGAAACCTCCGTGCGAAGCACGGCAACTCTGCACGTAGGCGCGAAACCAAAACAACTAAATGGGTGTGGGGGAAAGTAAGAGTTTTCCCCCACTCGTCATATATAAAATTTTCAACCAGTCAGACTTTTTTGCGCATGTTTTTATATATTTTCCGAAAAACTCCTTGATTTCAGGAAGAGTTTTTGGTATAATTGTACATGAAGCAATGTAAACGCATGGCCGTTTACCGGAGAAATCTGAAAGGAACAGTACCAATGTTATCAAAAATCGGAATCAGACCCGTCATTGACGGAAGACAGTTCGGAATACGCGAAAGCCTTGAAGTCCAGACCATGAACATGGCAAAGGCGGCGGCGGAGCTCATCAGCAGTAAAGTACGCCACGCAAGCGGCGAACCCATGGAGTGCGTCATCGCGGACACCACCATCGGAGGAATCGCAGAAAGCGCAGCCTGCGCCGACAAATTCGCCACTGAAAACATCGTGGCGACCCTCACGGTAACACCCTGCTGGTGCTACGTCACCCAGGTAATCGACGAGAATCCGAACACCATCAAGGCAGTGTGGGGCTTCAATGGGACCGAGCGCCCCGGCGCGGTGTTCCTCGCAGCGGCGAACTCCGCATACGCGCAGATCGGCATGCCCTGCTTCTCCATCTACGGGCACGACGTAAAGGACGCCGACGATACTGTTATACCCTCCGACGTTGAAGAAAAGATACTGCGGTTTGCACGCTGTGCAGCGGCTGTCGGCGACATGAAGAACAAGAGCTGCGTTAATATCGGTTCACAGGCTATGGGTATTGCCGGAGCCTACTGCAACGAGGAATTCTTCCGCGATTACCTCGGTATACACCCCGAGTGGGTCGACATGACCGAGATAATCCGCCGCGAAAAGCTGGGGATATACGATGAAGCCGAGTACAAGAAGGCGCTCGCCTGGATAAAGGAGAAATGCCCCGAGGGCGTAGACATCAACCCCACCCCGGGCATGACCTACATGCGCCCGGTACTCTCCGCAAAGGAAAAGGAGGAGAACTGGGAGTTCATCGCGAAGATGACCTGCATAATCCGCGATATCCTCAAGGGCAACCCGAAGCTCGCAGAAATGGGCTGGCTTGAGGAATCCAAGGGCAGGAACGCCGTACTGGGCGGATTCCAGGGTCAAAGAATGTGGACGGACTTCATGCCCAATGCTGATTTCACAGAAGCTATACTTAACACCACCTTCGACTGGAACGGCGCACGCGAGCCTATCCCCTTCGCAACGGAAAACGACACGCTCAACGGAACTACCCTGATGTTCCTGCACCTGCTGACCGGACGCGCAGCGGTATTCGCAGACGTGCGCACATACTGGTCTCCTGATTCCGTGAAGCGCGTGACCGGCTGGACTCCCAACGGCAAAGCGGCAAACGGATTTATCCACCTGATAAACTCCGGCGCGGCAGCGCTGGACGGAACCGGTGCAGTAAAGGACGAGAACGGCGAGAGCGTAATGAAGCCCTGGTGGGACATGACCGAAAAGGACATCGACGCATGCCTGAATGCAACGACCTGGCCCTGCGCAAACCTCGGATACTTCCGCGGCGGCGGATTCTCCTCCAGCTACTCCACACAGGGAGTTATGCCCTGCACCTTCGCCCGCGTGAATTACGTAAAGCACCTAGGTCCGACAATACAGATAATCGAAGGCTACACAGTGGAGCTCCCCGAGGACGTAAACAAGACCCTCCTCGGCAGAACGGACCCGACATGGCCTTCCACATGGTTCGCCCCCATCACGGTTCCCGATAAGGTAGCCGTTTCCGACGTTTACAACGTCATGGCAAACTGGGGCGCAAATCACGGCTGCTTCGTATACGGCCACATCGGCGAGGATCTCGTCACCCTGGCAAGCATGCTGAGGATACCGGTATCCCTGCATAACCTCTCTGACGACCGCCTGTTCCGCCCGCACGCATGGAGCGCATTCGGCACCACCGACCTTGAAGGCGCCGATTACAGAGCCTGCGCAGCTTACGGCAGCCTCTACAAATAAAACACAGCCCGGGAAGCAGCGAACCTCCCGGGCTTATAATGTCTATAATTTAAAAAGGCTGCGGATCCGCAGCCTTTTTTATCAGCCGTTCCCTTCCTCGAGAACGTAAATATCAACCTGAACAGCGCCCCATGCGCAGCTATCGTAATAATGATCCGCCATGCTGCCGAAATAAAGGTCGACCAGCACGGTGCCGTCCATCAGGCCAAGACCGGTATCAGCGGCAACGGCGTAGCCGTATACCTTTCTGCCGTCGTGGGATACGATGTAAAGCTTGCTCCCGTAAGGGATAACGTTCGGATTTACGGCGCAGGTGCCTATCTCGGCGGCTCTGCCGCTTGCAGTGCGTGCTCCGTAGCCTGCGGTGTACGCGGTGGACTTACCCGAAAGAACGCGTGTGTAGTTCTCCGGAATGCCGTTTACCAGCTTCACAGCCTCGGGGTCGGAAGTCTTGGAATACGGAACAGCAGAAGCCGTGCCGCGCTCGACGACCTGGGTAACAGGCTCTGCGGTGGTCTTTTCGCTGATAAGCTCCTGGCTTGTCAGCTTGCCGTCTACGTACTTTTCCTTGACGGTGTATACGCACTTGCCGTTAACTCCGGCGGTGACAACATTCTCTGTGCCTATGGCGAGGTTGCAGTTGTCGGTGTATTCCGTGTCGTAAGCGATATCAGAAGTGCTTTCGCGGGTGACGTACTCAACGCGGGTCACGGTGATGTCCATGTCCTTGTAAGCACGGTCGGTGAGTTCGCAGGAAAGCTCGTCGTATTCGCCGAGAGTGATCCCTGCCTTCTCAAGGACGTCCGCAACGGTTCCTTCTATCATCGGAACTGCCTTTGTTTCTCCGTCAGCGGTGACGTTCACGTCGAACGCGCGATAAATGGTGATGTAGGCGGTGTTGCTGCTGACTTCCTCGTAGGATACCTTGTCGTTGCTGCTGAGCTGGTAGTTGCCGAGCTTCAGTATGGCGTAAACATCGGATTCAGACGTCATGAGTTCTCTTGTAACGCCGTTATCCGTAATGTAGACCCGATCCTTGAAGTAGATCGAACCTGTCATAACTGCCACCATAAATATTGTGGCTGCGAACATAGCCGCCTTGACGAGCCTGCTTCTGAGATCCAGCTTGTTCATCTTGGCGTTTATCATCTGTGGTTTCATATTTGCCTCCTGAGTAGTTACTCATGCCCTCCCGGCAATCTCCCCGTATCCGGCAGGTGCCGGAATGCGGGTGTAACTTCCGTACAGCGTCAGGCTTTGGGGAAAGCCCTAAACTGAAGCAAAACGCACTGTCCCCAACAGAGCTTTGCATTTCGAAGCCTGTTATCTATCTACCCTCCGCTAAGGCGGAAGTCGGCTTCTGATCATTCTCTTTTTTGAAAGCAGCACAAAAGGCCGCACGGAGCTTTTCGCTTCGATGGTTTGTATTATAGCCCTTTTCCTTGTCAGTGTCAAACGAACGGAAGTTCATAATTTTGTTGAAGTTTCACAAATCTCATTTGTAACCAATTTGTAATCATTCGATTAAAAGCCAAGTTTCTGTAAAAATCTGTAATTTAAACGTTTTCTTTTTGTAAAAATCACTAAAAATCAAACCTGTGAGTTTGTCGTCATTCTTAACAAAAATCAACAATGTTGCGTTTTATAAGTTTGTTAGTTTAAGACAATGAAACGTCCATGCTTTTTCACATCGTAAACTCCATCTGCATAAGAATGCGGGTTTGCAAAAATATATGGTGACAAACGTCCGGATATGTGTTATAATAGTATAGAAATAGTAAAAGCGCCCGGAGAATCCGGGACAAGAGATATCGTTATATTATATATAGTATAAGAGGAAAGGACAAACGGGGCATGAATCACGAGAAATCCTGCGGTGCAATAGTATACAGAAAGCGCCACGGGAACACAGAGATCCTGCTGATAAAGCATGTAAGATCCGGCTGCTGGTCGTTCCCGAAAGGCCACATGGAGCCCGGCGAGAACGAAATGCAGACAGCGATCCGCGAGATAAAGGAAGAAACGAACATCGACGTATCAATAGACGACCCGTCGTTCCGCCAGGTAGTGGTATTCAACCCACGCCGGGACATAACCAAGGAAGTAGTGTACTTCCTTGCCAGGGCGGTAACGTTCGAATGCGAGCGCCAGGAAGAAGAAATAGCCGATGTGCGCTGGGTCGAGATAGGTCAGGCAGGGGCGGTGCTGAACTACGACAACGACCGGCTGCTTGTAAACCGGGCTAAAGCATTCCTGGCAAAAACCAAAATATAAAAAAACTTGCAACCTTTTTATGGGGAACTTTGTTTTATAGACAGAACGGGTCGAACGCCCGGGAGATCCAAAGCAAAAACGCGCCGGATACAGACAGTCCGGAGCATTAATCAAACACCCAAGGGAGGTTTCACCATGAAAAGAAGAATACTTGCAATGAGCATGGCGGCAGTTACCGCGCTCACATCGACCAGTATCTGCGCACTCGCAGACGGACAGAACAGCGAAGCCCTCGCTTCCGCAATAACGATCGCAAAGACCCGCCTTGACATTCCGGAGGAGCTGACCGAATTCAGCTACAACACCTCTGAAAATTACAAGACCACCACCTACAACCTCACATGGAGCACCCCTGCCGACGCAGACGAATACAGGGAAGTATCAGTAACCGTATGCGGAAGTCTGATACTGTCCTATTTCGACAGCTCCATGTATTCGTACAAGGACGCCGACAGCCACTTTGCAAAGCTCACCGGAGACGCGCTCTACAAGAAGGCTCAGGCAGCGGTCAAGAAGCTGAATCCGACGGTTGCCGACGTTATCTCCATCGACCGTGACAGCCTTAACATCACCATGTACGGCAGCAAAGCGCAGTTCTCTTTCGTAAGAACCAAGAACGGCGTACCGGTCAGCAACGACCGCGGCTCCATAGTGCTAGACAAGGACACCGGCGATATCATAGGCTTCCACATGAGCTGGCATGTCAATGCGTCTTTCAGGGACAGTAAGTCCGCTATCTCACTTGACAAGGCAAAGCAGAAGTACGCTGAGATGATACAGCTCACCCCGCAGTATGAGTTTGATTACGACTGGCAGACCAAAAAAGTGACCGCAAGACTGGTATACCGCCAGGGCCAGTACGGCGAGATAAACGCGTTCACCGGCAAAAAGAGTGATTTCAGCGCCGACGGCTACTATGACGGCAGCAACGAAACCGAAGATGCAGTCGCCGACATGGACACCGGAAAGGGCAGCGGCGAAGGCGGCTATCAGTTCACCGAGCAGGAGCAGGCAGAGCTTGATAAGAAGCTCCCCTACGCAAGCAGCGAAGCTGTAATAAAGCTCATGCAGGCGGATAAGTGGCTGACCTATTCCACTGATATGGAGCTTGTTTCATCTGACCTGTACAAGGTAAGCTTTACCGGTAAGGACAAGTATTACTACACCGCGAACTTCTCCAGCTACGTTCCCGACGAGAACGACTACGTTTACGAGGAGATAGTCGAGGAGGACGGTTCTGTAAGCGTTCCGGCAGTAGAATCAGCCCAGAACTGGCAGGAGGTCAACATCACCGTTGACGCGGAAAGCGGTCAGATAATGAGCTATTATTTCTGGGATACCCGTGACAGCAGATCCAGCTCATATGACCTCGATAAGGCTGACAAATTCGCCGAGGAGATCGCAAAGACCTACGCCGGCGACCGCTTTGTGGAATACAAGGGCAATCCTTCCACTGATTACTCCTGGACAGACCAGAACAACAAGATATTCTATAACGGAAGCAGCCATTCCTGGGACAGATACTCCAGCGACATACTGGTCAGCGGAGATTCCATCAGCGTAGGCCTTAATGCAGATATGAAGCTGACTAACTACAGCTACAGCTATACTGACGTTAAGCTTCCCGATTCCTCCAGAATGCTAAGCACCGACATGGTAATGCAGAAGTTCTGGGAAAACAACGACCTGAATCTCTACTATCTCGCAAGATTTACCGATAAGAAAACCAAGACCGTACTCGTATACGGCACCGATTCCGACGTTTACGTTGACGCGACTACCGGCGAGCCGGTGTACGACTGGCAGTATTCCTCCGATGCTGCGAACGACCTCTCCGGCATAAAGGACAAGAAGATACTGAAGATGGCGAAGGCACTGGACGATCACGGATACCTCATCTCCACTGAAAAGTTCAGCGAGAACGACACCGCCGATTCCGCAGTATTCGAGCAGCTCATGGGCGTAAATACCGACGAAGAAAGCAAGAAGCTGACCCGCGGCGACGCACTGGTGATCTTCACAAAGTCTGTAGCAGGCGACGCCATTCCGGAGCTGAAGGGCATCTACAAGTCTCCGTTCAGCGACGTTAAGGACACCGATAAGAATGTTGGCTATTACGCTATAGCATACGCAATGGGCGCTGTAAGCGGAAACAAGCTCAACGCAAAGGCAGACTTCACCTACGGGGATATGATAAAGATGGTTTATACGTTCTACGCAGCGGAATAAATCACATCAGGGCTTAGATATATGCGCTCCCGCCGGACAGCGGGAGCGCTGTTTTTCGGTGTATTGTAAGAAAAACCAATCAGAGTTTTGGCGATAATGCCCAAAATTCCCGTGAAGTGTGAAAATGTAGTGAAATCATATTAACAAATCACATGTTGTGTGGTAAAATAAACTTGTAGTATGGAAATTATCGTGCTCCCTGAAACCCGGGAGCTGGTTTGTGGAGGTATATATGGACGAAAACTCAAGAGTAAGCCTTACTAAGCCCACTGGTCAGGCAAGTCAGGCAGGTCAGACTGTTCAGGGCGGCACCCAGGGCTGGAGAGACCCCGCCACTGGAGAAATATACGCACAGCAGCCGGTACAGTACCAACAGGCTCCGCAGCAGGCGCAGCCCTATCAGCAGTATGCTCAGCCAGTTCAGCCAGCGCAGACATACCCCCAGGGAGTTCCGAATAATATCCCGCAGCAGGTAAACTGGCAGGGTCAGTCCCAGAACAATGCATATCAGCCCTATCGTCAGGACGCTGTACCCCAGGGAGGATATCAGCAGCCAGTACAGCCTGTGAATGGATCGACAAAATTCTGCAAGCACTGCGGACAAGTCATTCCTGCTGACGCGGTAATATGCACCCACTGTGGCAGGCAGGTCGAGGAGCTGCGCACTGCGCCGTCAGCGGCACAGCCTATAATCATTAACAACAGCAACAACAATACGAATAATAACTTGAACACAGCCGCGATGATTCCGATGGGAAAGCCGAAAAATAAGTGGATAGCATTTTTCCTGTGCCTGTTCCTCGGTGAATTCGGAATCCACCGTTTTTACGAAGGCAAGATAGGCACCGGAATTATCTGGCTGCTGACGTTCGGACTTCTGGGGTTAGGCACCCTGATAGACCTGATAATCATTCTGTGCAAGCCGAACCCGTATTATGTAAGATAAAAAAACCGCCCGGCGGGGAAACCGGGCGGTTTTCTTATGCACGGACGGGGGAAGTCCGCGCAGTCTGGAGCGTCAAAATCAGCAGAGCTCAGCGAGATAGTTCTCAATTATCTCATAAATATGGACAGGCGATGCGTCAAACCTGTTAAGCGCGTCAGCGAACTGCTGAATAGCTGTTCTGCTTGGGGTGATGTCCTCAACAAGACATTTGCCGAATTCCACACCGTAGCCCGTATAACTTTCGCCGTCCTCGTTGGTGTACTGCTTTTCCGTGATCGTCCACATACGTTCCTTCTCCTTTTTATTACTGGGATATTTTTGCTCTGTGTATACTAAAAGTATACCATAACCATTCGCAAATGTCAACCGATATACTGTTAAGATTCCGCTAAGAGTAACGATTAATAAAAACTTTACAATTTGTTATATTACAATTTAACATATATAGATATCTGTTGATAATTCCGGCTAAATATTGACACAAAGCGATAATTATGGTATAATTAACTTTGGCGGCATAACCGCCGGAAAAACAAACTGAACAAAAGGTAGGTAATGAAATGAGAGTTGGATTTGGAACATGGAGGCTTCTCTACACGGGAATAGTGCTTCTGGGAATAGGAATTGCGTTCATCGTGATGATCAGCGGAGAAATGGCTGATTACGCCAAGAGGGGAGCCGACTACAGCACATTGCAGTGGAGCGATTTCAAGGAAGGCATGATGATCGAGGGCGACCTCCCGGTAAACTACGGCTCGTACGAGGAAATCGTGAACGACGACAAGAACAAATCCATAGGCCAGTTCTATCTGATAGACGCAGGCGACGACTGCTTCATGGGTATCTACACCCCGATTGACGAGCTGATAAACTCCCTCGACGACCAGTACGACGCATGGTCTAACGGCGAGGACATCAGCCCTGTGCACTTCAAAGGCAAGGTAACAAAGATGGACAGCCAGGACAAAGGCTTTATAAGGGATTATCTTATCTCCGCAGGATACACCAGGGACGAAGTTGACAACTATATAGTCGACCTCTACATAAAGTGCGTAGACACAGAATCTCACCCGGTAATGCTGATCATCGGAATAGCCGCAGCCGCCGGCGGAGCTGTATTCCTGCTGATGTTCGTCCGCAGAAAAATCATGGGACGCTAAGTTACTAGGCGCACGGGCACCCGAATATTTGACAAAAATCCCCCTCTCCAGCCGGAAGGGGGATTTTATTATAAAAACTGCCCCTCCCGAATGGAAGGGGCAATATTGTTAAAACAGGATATCAGAAGAAAATTCTTTCCTCGATGTAAGCCTTGACCTCAGTCAGCGGGATACGAACCTGCTGCATGGAATCACGCTCACGTACTGTTACACAGCCGTCTGTCTCGGTGTCGAAATCGTAGGTAATGCAGAACGGAGTACCGATCTCGTCCTGTCTGCGGTAACGCTTGCCGATAGCGCCAGCGTCGTCGAAATCAACGTTGAAGTACTTAGCAAGCTCGTCGTGAAGCTCTCCTGCCTTCTCGCTGAGCTTCTTGGAAAGCGGCAGCACAGCAGCCTTAACAGGAGCCAGAGCCGGGTGAAGGTGCATTACTGTACGGCTGGTGCCGTCCTCAAGCTGCTCCTCATCGTAAGCGTCGCATACAACTGCAAGGAACAGTCTCTCAACGCCGAGGGAAGGCTCGATAACATACGGAATGTACTTCTCGTTGGTCTCGGGGTCGAAGTATTCAAGGCTCTTGCCGGAGGTCTTCTGGTGCTGAGTCAGATCGTAGTCGGTGCGGTCTGCAACGCCCCAGAGTTCGCCCCAGCCGAACGGGAACATAAACTCGAAGTCGGTGGTAGCCTTAGAGTAGAAGCAAAGCTCCTCAGGGCTGTGATCGCGCAGGCGGATATTCTCCTCCTTCAGACCGAGAGAGAGCAGGAAGTTCTTGCAGTAGCTTCTCCAGTACTGGAACCACTCAAGGTCGGTGCCGGGCTTGCAGAAGAACTCAAGCTCCATCTGCTCGAACTCGCGCACGCGGAAAATGAACTGACCGGGGGTTATCTCGTTACGGAAGGACTTACCTACCTGAGCAACACCGAACGGAACCTTTTTGCGGCTTGTGCGCTGGATATTAGCAAAGTTAACGAAAATACCCTGAGCAGTCTCCGGGCGGAGGTAGATTTCATTCTTGCTGTCTTCGGTAACGCCCTGGAAGGTCTTGAACATCAGGTTGAACTGACGGATATCGGTGAAGTTAGTGGAACCGCAGTTCGGGCACTTGATACCGTGCTCCCTGATGTAAGTCATCATCTGCTCGTTGGTCCAGCCGTTTGCGTCGCCGCCGTTGTCTTCAATGAGCTTATCTGCGCGGTGACGGGTCTTGCAGTCCTTGCAGTCCATCAGCGGGTCGGAGAATCCGCCTACGTGGCCGGAAGCCACCCATGTCTGCGGGTTCATCAGGATAGCGGAGTCCAGTCCTACATTGTACTTGTTCTCCTGAATGAACTTCTTGCGCCACGCGTTCTTGATGTTGGTCTTGAGCTCAACGCCGAGGGGACCGTAGTCCCATGTGTTAGCGAGTCCGCCGTAGATCTCACTGCCGGGGTAAACGAAGCCTCTGCCCTTGCAGAGGGCAACGATTTTGTCGAGGGTCTTTTCTGTGTTGTTCATGTTTGATTCCTTTCAGCCCTGCATGGCTTGCAGGGACAGTAAAATAGTTACTTATATAGTATAACGCAAAACCGCTCATTAGTCAAGTATCAGGGCGCAAAAAACGGGAGCGTACACTCCCGTTCAGTATTTTATCCGCCGAGGTGAAGCACCTGCAAAAGCAGAAGCCAGCTCAGTCCATAATAGGTAACGACAGCCACGAGGTCGTTGACGGTGGTGATCAGCGGACCGGAAGCCACAGCCGGATCAACTCCGATCTTCTTGAAGAACATCGGAACCAGCGTGCCGACTCCGCTGGAAATAAGCATAGCCAGCATGAGAGCCGCACCGATACAAGCTGATACCGCAAACGAGAACCCTACCGGATACCCCTTGAACAGCATGATATACAGCCCTACGAACAGTACCGAAAGCACTCCGAGAATAAGCCCGCATGAAAGTCCGACGCGCATTTCCTTAGCAACGAGCTTGAGCTTTTTGCCCGCTGTGAGGTCCTTGTCCATCAGCACGCGGATAGTCACCGCCAGCGACTGAGTTCCCACATTGCCCGCCATATCGAGTATAAGCGACTGGAACGCCATGATTATCGTAAGCTGCGACACGACCTTCTCAAATGCGCCGACAACTCCGGATACCGCCATACCCAGCACAAGCAGTATTAGCAGCCACGGCATACGCTTTTTAAGGCTTGCGAAAAGCGGCTCATGGAGATCCTCCTCCTCTGACAAACCGCCGAGTTTTGCATAGTCGTCGCCCATTTCATCATCGACAGCTTCCAGCAGGCTTTCCAGCGTGATCACTCCGAGAATGTGATTCCCGCTGTCCAGCACGGGAATGCTGCTTTCAGAATAGCTCTTGAGCCGCTCTATGCAGTCCTCCGTCTTTTCAGTGCTGTAAACATACGGAAAGCTCTGCTGTATCAGCGGCTTTATCTCCGAGTGCTTCTCAGCGGTAAGCAGTTCCCTAAGCCCCACCGCGCCGCAGAAAAATCCATTCTCTGCCGTAACAAAAAGTATGGAGATGTTGTCGTTTTCCTTAGCCTGATCCATCAGCGCCCGCGTAGCCTCTGCCGCGGTCATTCCGGAGCTTATCGAAATGTAGTTTGTGGTCATTCGGCTGCCGATCTCATCGTCGTCAAACGACACGATAAGCTCCAGCTTTCTCCTGAGCTCCTCGTCGAGAAGCTCGAAAAGCTGATTTCTCTTTTCTTTCGGGAATTCTCTAAGAACGTCCGCCGCCGCGTCGGTCTCCATTTTGCCGATCAGCAGAACAGTTTTCCCGAGATCCGTTTCCTTGAGGTACTCCGCGGAATTCTCCGGCTCGAAATACTCGAAAACGTCCGCAAGCTCGTCCATGTCCAGCGTGCGGAACAGCTTCGTGCGCTCCCCCGCGCTGAGAAGCTCCGCCGCCGCTGCTATATCACCTGCATGATATTCCGCGAGCCGCTCCTGAGCTGCCTTCGGTGAGAGATCGCTCCTGACAAGCTCTGCGATCTCCGCTGCGCGATCCCTGATAACTGCTTCGTTCATTGCCATAATAGTACCCTGCCTTTCATCAAATTTTGCTGCATCTGAGTGAAAGTGAAGCCGGGCACAGTATGCGCCTATTTATTCATAAAAGCGGGCAGAGCCGCAATTCCGGGCGTCATACCGTGTACTTCGCCCGTGACTGTCACCATTTTTCAACTCTGCTCACCTCTCTTTTACGTTTTTTTGCAACGTGATAATTATAGCACCATAATCAATTGCCTGTCAACCCCGAAAAAATCTTTTCACAGGATTTTCAGAAAAACTCTTACAGCTTATACTGAATAAAGCTGTCGTATTTATTGACCCGCATACAGCCCATAAAAAGAGGGCGCAAGCCGATATCCTCGGCCGCGCCCTAATCATGCAGTTAATTTACCGGAATGTAGTCTGCAATATTCGGCATTTAATTCGTTGAAACCCCATCTTTTTTCATCTGCATTATCAGATTGAATACCGATGTATGAAACTGTGACGAATAAGCTGCGTCTGTGATTTCTTGAAGCATGTCATCGGTTAATTCCCTGTCCTCCGCTACCTTTGCAACTGCCTCACACCATTCTCTTTCTGACTGTATATCCTCGCAGATATTGCGGTGCTGGGCGCTGTATATCGGCGGCGGAGACAATTTCTCAATAGCGTCAAGACTGTCCCGGGCGCCTTTCAGATCGCTCTCAAAGCTGTCCCAGTCGACACTGCCGGGATCCGACTCCGCATCGCCTAACTTCGCCGACAGCGACAGCAAGTTCTTATTATACGCCTTATAGTTCTCGGAGAATCTGTTGTAATATTCGCCTTGTGACAGCGCCATCGAACAGCCCGATATCATCATTATAAACGCCATAATAATTACAGCAAGTTTTTTCTTCATAGTAAATTACCTCCAAATAACCATATACAAAACCGCGCCGGTACATCAAAAGTAATACCAGCGCGGAAATATTTGATCTGTCGACAGAATCAGAGCTTCTCGATCCAGCCCATGTCGTCCGGGATCTTACCGAACTGCATACCTGTCATGGTGTCATAGAGCTTCTGGGTGATCGGGCCGATCTTACCGCCGCCGATCTCCATTACCTTGTCGCCCCACTTGAGGTGGCCTACAGGAGAAACGACAGCCGCCGTACCTGTTCCGAATACCTCGTCGAGCTTGCCAGCGTCGTAAGCGTCAGCAACCTCCTGAATGGTGATGCGGCGCTCGGAAACCTTCATGCCCCACTTCCTGCAAAGCTCAAGCGCGGACTTTCTGGTGATACCGGAAAGAATACTGCCCTGGAGGGACGGAGTAACGACCTCGCCGTCGATAACGAACATGATGTTCATAGCGCCGACTTCCTCTATGTACTTACGCTCAACGCCGTCGAGCCAGAGTACCTGAGAATAGTTCTGCTTGTGAGCCTCGTCCTGACCCGCAAGAGAAGCAGCGTAGTTGCCGCCGGTCTTGGTGAAACCCATACCGCCTCTTACCGCGCGGACATAGTTGGTCTCAACATAGATATTTACGGGATTGATACCGGTGCTGTAGTAAGCGCCGGAGGGGCTCATGATGATCATGAAATAGTACTTTTCACCGGGGCGTACGCCGAGGAACGGATCAGCCGCGAAAATGAACGGACGGATATAAAGGGAAGCGCCTTCGATATGCGGAACCCAGTCCTTATCGATCTCAACGAGCTTGTGAAGAGCCTCGAGAGCGTCCTTCTCGTTGATCTGCGGGATAACGAGACGCTCAGCGGAGACGTTCATTCTCTTGAAGTTCTCCTCGGGGCGGAAGAACTGAATGTCGCCGGAAGGGGTTCTGTAAGCCTTCATGCCCTCAAAGATCTCCTGACCATAGTGAAGGACCATCGCGGAAGGCATAAGCTCGATCGGACCATAAGGCACAATGCGTGCGTCATGCCAGCCCTGACCAGCATCGTAGTCCATAACGAACATATGGTCGGTAAAGATATGGCCGAAGCCGAGCTTGGTTTCGTCAGCGGGCTTGGGCTTAGGGTTTTTGGTTAATTCGATTTTGATATCCATAGTAGTATCCTTTCCTGCGCCGGCAGGACGTCAGCGCGACTTTAAATACACATTTATTATACCACTATTACGCCCGATTGTAAATATTATTTTCGGATTTTTTACCAAAAATGCAATTTTCATATATCAAATCCGGCAAAACACACAAATCCGGCATAAATGTAAAAACGGTCTGAACGAAGAACGTCCAGACCGCATACGCGTTAGATTGCCGAAGCAGTCATCAAGTATTATCACTTAACGATGTACTTCTTGATAGCGTCGAGGAAATCTGCGCAGTCATCGCTGTGGATATTCAGGGTCAGCTCCTTGGAGAGGTCGAGGCTGAAGATACCCATGATGGACTTAGCGTCGATGGCGTATCTGCCGGATACGATATCAACGTCATACTCGCAGCGGGAAACGATAGTTACGAAATCCTTGACGTCGTTGATGGTGTTAATGTTGATTTTTACTGTAGTCATAATAATGCTTCCTTTCCAGAATAAAATTACGCTCTGAACTTGAGAACTGCGTCGAGCAGCTCGTCAGCCTTGGCGCCGTCATCGTGAACAACGAACTCCAGCGGCTTTGCAAGGTCGAGACTGAAAATACCCATGATGGACTTAGCGTCGACCGCATATCTTCCGGATACGAGATCGCTGTCAAACGAGTAGCTGTTGGTGAGTGCCACGAATTCCTTTACATCCTCGATAGAACCGAGACTGATCTTCATTTTCTTCATAAAAACCGCCGCCTTTCTTTGGTGATAATCATTCTTCTGAGGATATTATTTCCTCTGTAAATAAGTATATCCTCAAACTGAAAAATAGTCAATAGCTTATTGCAAATTTCGGAATAATCAGCTATAATATTGTTATATGAAGTTTTGGTTTTGGCTAAAATTACGAAACCGCACCACACCAGTCGATATTATCGGCAAACCGTGCGAAAAGAGGTACCCATGACATTCAGTATAATCACCCTGGGCTGTAAGGTGAACTCCTGCGAGAGCGCCGCGATACACGCCGCATTCCTTGCCGCAGGGTACTCCCCGGCGGAGGAAGACTCCCACGCCGACGTGTATATAATCAATTCCTGCGCCGTCACCGGCGTTGGCGTAAAAAAGGCGCGCCAGACCGTTTCCCACTGCAAAACGCTGAACCCCGACGGAATAACCGTGCTCTGCGGCTGCTACCCGCAGGCATATCCGGAGGAAGCCGTCCGCGACGTCTCCACCGCCGACATAATCACCGGAAACGCGAACAAATCCGAAATACCGGCGATGGTGTCGAAATTCATCGCGGAGCACCGCCGCATGTCCTGCGTACAGCCGCTCACCCGCGAGTTTGACGAAGCGTCCTCAGCCGCCGACCTCGACCGCACCCGCGCTTTCATCAAAATAGAGGACGGCTGCGACAGATTCTGCACCTACTGCATAATCCCCACTGCGAGAGGGCGCGTGCGCTCCCGCCGCCCGGAGGAAATAACCCGCCAGGCTGAGCAGGCGGCGGCCGCCGGAAACCGCGAGATAGTCCTCACCGGAATAAACCTCGGCTGCTACGGGGAAGATATCGGATACACACCCGCCGACGCGGTAAGAGCCGCTCAGGTATCGGGCATTGAACGCGTCCGGCTCGGCTCCCTTGAAGCGGACACTCTCACCGGCGATGAGATACAGCGCCTGAAAGCCTGCGAGAAACTGTGTCCGCACTTCCACCTGTCGCTGCAGTCCGGAAGTGATTCCGTGCTGAAAAGAATGAAGCGCCGCTACACCAGCGCGGAATATCTGGCGCTCGTGGAAAAGCTCCGAGATGTGTTCCCGGGCTGCTCCATAACCACCGATATCATGGTAGGATTCCCGGGCGAAACCGATGAGGAATTTGCCGAAAGCATGGCGTTTGCGGAAAAGGTCGGATTTGCAAAGATACACGTTTTCCCCTACTCGATACGCAAGGGGACGGTCGCGGCAATGCGGCCCAACCAGGTAGTACCGCAGGTCAAATCCGCCCGCGCAAAGGAAATGAGCGCCCTTGCCGACCGCCTGGAACGTCAGTTCCTTGAATCACAGGTCGGCACGGTGCAGACAGTGCTCATCGAAAAACGCACTTCCCCCGACTATTGCAGCGGATTTACCGGAAGCTATATTCCCGTGCGTATCTATGGCGAGGATATCCCGCGGCATTCTCTGGTACAGGTTAAGCTGACCTCCGCCGACGGGAACTACTGCGCCGGAACCACGAAATTCTGATTAAGGAGAATCACATGACAAGCAGCATCAAACAGCTTTTAGCATTAGGTCCCATTCCCGCGGACTCGGAGATGTCAGACGAGCTTTTCGAAAAATACGACAAGCTGCTGAATTTCAGCCAGCCCCTCTCCTACGACGACGCGGCGCAGCTTACCAGGCTGTTTTCCCCGGACTGCGACGGTCTGAACTGGGCGATACTCAAGGCGATAGAGGAAGCCTGCGATACCTCCGAGGTGCTTCTGTCCCTCGCCGATAAATGCACCAGCGAGGAGTACGCGGCGCTGCTGCGCTCCCGCGCTGACATATCCGGAACTCAGGAAGAATAAATAACCAAATTATCAAAGCCGGAGCCGCCATATTTCAGCACCCCGGCATATTGATTTTACGCCGGTTTAGTAGTATAATGATATTATTATTGCAGCGATACGCTGTGAGTATATGGAGGAAAAACAATGGTATACCGTATTTACGTTGAAAAGAAGCCGCAGTTCGCGGTAGACGGCGGTGCCGTGCTTGCCGACCTCAATGTCGCGCTGGGCATAAAGACCGTCGAAAATGTAAGGATCATCAACCGCTACGACTGTGAAAAGCTTCCGAAAGAGAACTTTGAAGCCGCAGTTCCCACCGTGTTCTCCGAGCCTCCGGTAGACGAGGTATATTACGAGCTCCCGAAGCCCGCCGCTGATGAGCGCATGTTCGCCGTTGAGTTCCTGCCCGGTCAGTTTGACCAGCGTGCGGATTCCGCGGCACAGTGCATTCAGATGCTCTGCCCCGGCGAGCGCCCTGTTGTTAAGTACGCTAAGATCTACGTGCTCAAGGGTAAGATCTCCGACGACGAATTCGCGCGTATCAAGCACTACCTCATCAACGCAGTCGAGTCCCGCGAGTGCGGCTTCGACAAGTACGACACCCTGGAAGTAAAGTACACCATTCCGACCAGCGTTGAGACTCTCACCGGATTCATAAACAAGACCGACGCCGAGCTTGCTGATTTCGTCGTACACTACGGCCTTGCAATGGACAACGACGATATCAAGTTCTGTCAGGATTACTTCAAGAGCGAGCACCGCGATCCGACCATCACTGAGATCCGCATGATCGACACCTACTGGTCTGATCACTGCCGCCACACAACATTCGGCACCATCATCGACAACGCGGATATCAAGCCCTCCTACATCGCAGATACATACGCTGAATACAAGGCAGACCGCCACGAGCTGGGCCGCGACAACAAGCCGCTGTGCCTCATGGACATCGCTACCCTTGCCGCGAAAAAGCTCAAGAAAGACGGCATTCTGAAGGATCTCGACGAAAGCGAGGAGATCAACGCATGCTCCGTCCGCATCAAGGTAGATGTTGACGGCAAGGACGAGGACTGGCTCCTCATGTTTAAGAACGAGACCCACAACCACCCGACCGAAATCGAGCCTTTCGGCGGCGCTGCGACATGTCTCGGCGGCGCTATCCGCGACCCGCTTTCCGGACGTTCCTATGTATATCAGGCAATGAGAGTCACCGGCGCTTCCGACCCGCTGCTGCCGGTCGAAAAGACCATCAAGGGTAAGCTCCCGCCCAGAAAGATAACCACCACTGCCGCTGCGGGCTACTCCAGCTACGGCAACCAGATCGGACTTGCAACTGGTCACGTTGCAGAGATCTATCACCCCGGCTACATGGCAAAGCGCATGGAGATCGGCGCAGTTATCGGAGCAGCTCCCGCTGAAAACGTACGCAGAGAGCGTCCGGCTCCCGGCGATATTATTATCCTGCTCGGCGGACGTACCGGCCGCGACGGCTGCGGCGGCGCTACCGGATCCTCCAAGGCTCACAGCATACAGTCCCTCGACACCTGCGGCGCAGAGGTCCAGAAGGGTAACGCTCCCGAGGAGAGAAAGCTCCAGAGATTATTCAGAAATCCCGATGCTACAAAGCTCATCAAGCGCTGCAACGACTTCGGCGCAGGCGGCGTTTCCGTTGCCATCGGCGAACTTGCGGACGGTCTGGAGATCGACCTGAACGCAGTTCCGAAGAAGTACGACGGTCTGGACGGCACCGAGCTTGCAATTTCCGAGTCCCAGGAGAGAATGGCTGTAGTAGTAGCGCCCGAGGACGCCGACAAGTTCCGCGCTCTCGCTTCCAAGGAGAACCTTGAGTCCACACCTGTCGCAGTTGTAAAGTCCGAGCCGAGGCTCCGCATGAACTGGAACGGCAAGACCATCGTTGATATCTCCCGCGAGTTCCTGAACTCCAACGGCGCAGAGAAGCACACCGACGTTGCAGTACCTGACGTAAAGGTATCCTACTCCACCGGCAGAAAGAACACCTCCGCTGACTGGGAAGGCATGGTAACAGACCTCAACATCTGCTCGCAGAGAGGTCTTGTACAGCGCTTCGACAGCACCATCGGCGGCGCTACAGTTCTAATGCCGTTCTCCGGAAAGACCCAGCAGACCCCTGTACAGGCAATGGCTGCCAAACTTCCGGTACTGAACGCAAAGACCGACACAACTTCTATAATGGCATGGGGCTTCGACCCGGCTGTATCCACACAGTCCCCGTATCACGGAGCAGTATGCGCGGTAGTTGAAAGTATCGCAAAGGTTGTCGCAGCTGGCGGCACATACGAACACTGCTGGCTGACATTCCAGGAATATTTCGAGCGCACCCAGGGCAAGCCCGAGAGATGGGGCAAGCCTTTCGCAGCGCTGCTCGGCGCTTACCGCGCACAGCTTGAGATGGGCTGTGGCGCGATCGGCGGCAAGGACAGCATGAGCGGTACCTTCGAACATATCGACGTTCCGCCGACGCTGGTTTCCTTCGCAGTATCCACCGCTAAGGCTCCCGATGTTATCTCGGCTGAATTCAAGGCTGCGGGTCATAAGATAGGCTACATCGCGCCGAAGTACGACGAAAACGGCCTGCCGGTATTCGACAGCGTTAAGGAAGTTTTCCGCACCGTTGAAAAGCTCATCAAGGACAAGAAGGCTGTTTCCGTATGGAGCATTGCGCACGGCGGCGTTGCAGAGGGTATCTTCAAGATGTCCCTGGGTAACCAGATCGGCGCAAAGCTTGATAAGCTCACCGACGAGGAGCTGTTCACACCGGTTTACGGCGCGTTCATTATGGAGCTCACCGGAGAAGCTGACAGCGTAAAGACCATCGGCGAGACCGTTGCAGACTATACCATCACCTCCGGAGATGTCAAGCTAGACGTTGCTTCCCTCGAGAAGAAGTGGAACGGCGTTCTTGAGCCTATATTCAAGGCACAGCTCCCCGAAAAGCCCGCTCCCGAGAAGATATCCTACACCGGCGGCTGTGAGCTGAAGCACAGCTCCGTGAAGGTCGCAAAGCCCCGCGTGCTTATCCCGGTATTCCCCGGCACCAACTGCGAGTACGACATGGCTAACGCGTTCAACCGCTACGGCGGCGATTCCGAAATATTCGTTATCCGCAACCTCTCCGCGCAGGATATGGAGGATAGCGTAAGCGAGTTTACAAAGCACATCGAAAACTCCCAGATAATCGCGATCCCCGGCGGATTCTCCGGCGGCGACGAGCCGGAGGGCTCCGCAAAGTTCATCAACGCGTTCTTCCGCAACCCGAAGATCAAGGACGCTGTTGAGTCCATGCTTTATGCCCGCGACGGTCTTATGATCGGTATTTGCAACGGCTTCCAGGCGCTCATCAAGCTTGGTCTTGTTCCGTTCGGAAAGATAGTTCCGCTGACCGCTGAAAGCCCCACGCTGACCTACAACACCATCGGCCGCCATCAGTCTCAGCTTACCCTGACTCGTATCTGCACCAACAAGTCCCCGTGGCTCAGCTGCTGCAACGTCGGCGATATCCACAATATTCCGATATCACACGGCGAGGGCCGCTTCGTAGCTCCTGAGAGCGTAATAAAGCAGCTTATCGCGAACGGTCAGGTGGCTACTCAGTACGTTGACCTCAGCGGCAACCCCACTATGGACGTTGCATTCAACCCGAACAGCTCCATGTACGCTATCGAAGGCATCATCTCTCCGGACGGCAGAGTCCTCGGTAAGATGGGTCACACCGAGCGTCTCACAGACAATGTTGCAAAGAATGTTTCCGGCAACAAGGAGCAACTCCTGTTCAAGGGCGGCGTAGATTACTTCGCATAATTTGCATTATTATAGAGCCGTGCCGTATGGCGCGGCTCTTTTTATTACTGTCGATCCCCTGTATTTTCAACATGAATAGATATTTTTGCGATAATCGAAAGAAAATTTCAACTTTTCAACTTTAAAACCCCCGCTGAGACTATTCCACAGCTTCAGTCAAGCATATTTGTTCCGTCTGCACAAATGCAGACGGAATATTTCTATTTATCTGCGCATTGACAAGTATTGAAATTGTATGTTATAATCAATATGGTGAACTGCACACATAACAATAATGCAGCAAATTGTCAAGCACAGGGAGTAAACCCTGATCAAAAATCGCAGTTGGAGGGGATGACACCCATGACAAAAAACGGAACCAATTCAGCCAACTCCAAACAGACCGTCTCTGTGCAGTCACAAGGCGGCGAAAACATCGGTCTTACCTACCCTAAAAGGGCGGCGGGGCTGGTCAAAAAAGGTCGGGCACGTTTCGTGAACGACAATACTATTCGTCTGATGGACGTGTCCGATGTAACACATACGGAGGACATCAAGATGGATAATATAAATACCCTTAACGAAAACAAGAACGAACAGCGCGTAAACAGACTCCTTTTCAATGCAAGAGAGTGGTCTTTCAACAAGGACTGCCAGAAGTCCAATGTTGGAAACCGCAGCTTCATGCAGGGACCTGACGGAAACCTCGCTGAAGCCTACACCATCGGCGACTGGGGCTACAACTGGACGGAGATCGTCACCAAAACCCTGATTCTGCCGAAGAACACCACGCATACGTTAACGTTCTGGCTCAACGGCGGCGAAAACGACAAAAACGACGAGGTTTGCCGGTTCGTAGTAGTTTACAACAACGACTGCGATAACTGCTACACCTACAACCTCAACCGCAATTTTATAAAGCCGCTCAAAAAGGTCAACGGCTGGGAACTGTACGAGATACCGTTCATCACCGGGGACAACGAATACACCCAGCTCCGGTTCGTAGCTATGAGAGCGTACATGACGGTTCTTTCCGCGAAGCCCGCCGAAGCATACGCAGACCTGCCGGACAACGTTGACGAATTCGAAAGCGAACGTCCGCAGCGGCACAATATCGTATTCGCAGACGGCTGGCCTACCAATACATGGTATTCTACAAGAGAGCTGCGCAAAAGGCACGGCACCACGGAAGTTTCCATGACTGGCGCTACCCGTAAAATCGCAATACCGCAGAACACAGACAGCATACAGGCGCAGGCTGACGCGCTGGTCGGCGTTACCACAAACATGATGAGCGAGATATCCTCCAAGCTGGACAGTATGACAAACTTTTCCGGTCTAGAGCAGGAGATCATCAGTGCAATAACGCAGGCGCTTGACGGCAGAAATCCCAATGATGCTGATATTGATGAAATATGCAGCAATGTCGTAGATCAATTCAGCGACAGAATAGACAGCATGGTCGATGAAATCACTTCGGCGGTAGAAAGCATAACCGACACCGTTGAGGAAATGCGTGACTCACTTGATGATATCAGCAATATGTAATGGTAATATCCACAATTAAATACGACCGCCCCCTTGTGAAAGCAAGGGGGTTATTTTATCTGAAATTTGATGATTCTCCCGGAATATTTCCGCAATAAATTCCCACAATATTGCTGTTGAATTTATTGAAAGGAATGAAGCCCATGAAGAAATATATAGCCCTCGCCATAGCCTGCGCCGCTCTCGCCGCCGGAGTCTCCTACCTGCCTGCCGCAGTGGAAGCAAGCGTACCCGCCGCCGTGTCCATATCACCTACCGAGGTGTACTACAGCGAATCCGTGAACACAAGCGGAACTCTGTGCTACATCGGTCAGGGCGACGTCACCTCCGCGCTGCCGCTGGTGCTCAGTGAATTTGAAGTCGAGGAAGGAGATCATGTCGAAGTGGGAGACGTTATCGCCCGGGTGGACCGCAAAGCCTCTGAAACGTTCATCAGCAGCCTGGGGAAGGTCTCTCAGCTTGCCGCCGCGACCGCAAGCCTGTCAACCGCGATGTCCCTTATCCCCGAGGAGATAACCGCCGACCGCTCCGGAACAGTGATCTCCACCGCCGGAGCAGGCGCGGCAGTGGAGTCCGGAACCAGCATCGCCACCATAGCGGGTACGGACTCCCTCGTGCTGACCTCTGCCGTCAGCGAGCTGAACATCGCAAGGATACAGCCCGGTCAGCCAGTGGAATTCACCCTCTCAGCCTACCCCGACGACGTATTCACCGGAACTGTGTCGAAGATAGCCGGCTCTGCACGAAGCCAGTACAGCGGCGCAGTTCTAGAAACCGTGGTAGACGTGCTGATATCCCCGGACTCCACCGACCCGCGCCTGCGCTCAGGGCTTACCGCCGATGTGCGGTTCCAGCTCTCAGACCCGCGGAAAATATGCGTGCTTCCCTATAACGCCATCGGTCAGGACGAGGAGGGTGAGTATGTCTACCTGCTTGAAGATGGAGCCGCTGTCAAGCACAAAATTTTCACCGGCGCGGAATTTTCAGACGGTACCGAGGTCATAAAAGGCGCAACTATAAACGACAAGGTATTTCTTGACCCAGAGGACATTTCACTCAGCAAATATGTGAGGATAGAGCAATGAGCATTTTATCCACCCTGACCAGCATTTTCCGAAGCCGCACGCGCTCCCTGCTGACTATGGCAGGGATAGCCGTCGGCGTATTTTCAGTGGTGCTGGTATCCACCGTCGGCACCATCGGCACCCAGGAAGTAAGCTCCACTCTGGTAACAATGGGAGTTGATACACTCCTTGTTCAGGCGGCAAACAAAAGCGTATCCGTGACCCTCACGGACGATGATGTGTCCACCGTGCGGCGAATTGACGGCGTAAACGACGTTATGCCGCTGATGGCGTCCATGACGGAAGCAAAGATGATAGGCAGGCGGCTTGACTGCTACGTCTGGGGAGTAGACCGCTCCGCCGACCGGTTAATATCCCTCGAGGCGAAGCACGGGAGGCTGGTCAACAACAGCGACTGCGCCGCAAACCTGAAGGTGTGCGTTATCGACGAGCAGTTTGCACAGCGCTCCTACGGCAGAAGCAACATTGTTGGAAAGAAGCTGAACATTTTCCTCGGCGGAAAATATCACGAGTTTGAAATAATCGGCGTGGCAAGCTCCGGGCTGTCCAGCCTTCAGGGAATGCTGTCGAATATCATGCCGGGGTTCATGTATATCCCGATAAGCACCATGCAGCAGCTCACCGGACGCTCGACCTACGATAAGCTTGCGGTGAAGCTCACCGATATGGAAACGGACATCCCGGTAGTGGAGGCTGTAAGCTCCGCGCTTGACCGCGCCAACAACACCACCGATGGGTATATCGTCAACAATCTTCTCTCGCAGAAGGCGCAGCTTGACGATATCCTCAGCATAGTTACCACCGCGCTTTCGCTTGTAGCGGGCATTTCGCTGGCGGTATCGGGAATCTCGATAATGACAACCATGCTGATGAGCGTCACGGAGCGTACCCGGGAAATAGGTATAAAACGCTCCATCGGCGCCACCAGCTTTGATATCTGCCGGGAATTCCTGGCGGAAAGCGTGCTTCTGACGATACTCGGCAGCGCCGCAGGAACCGCCGCCGGGCTGCTTATCTCCGGGATAGGCTGCGTTATAGCGGGAGTGCCGTTCCAGGTGAACCTTGCCATGATCGGAATTGCAGCCCTCGCCTCCGGCGCGGTGGGCGCGCTGTTCGGAGCCTATCCTGCATACAAGGCGGCTTCCCTTGACCCGGTGGAAGCCCTCAGAATGTAGGTGGTGTGAGAGATGCCGAATACAGAGAAAAGGCAGAGCCGAAGCTCTGCCTTTTCCATTTATATTGGGGGGAGAGAGGTTATCTGGTTAATTATCCATGCGCCTGAAAACGCGCTCTCCGTTCGGTTTACTTAGCCTTGATCTTATAGATCTTGGAAGCTTTGGAATACAGCTTCTTGCCATCAATGGTGACGTAAGACTTTACATAGTAGTAATAAACCTTGCCCTTAACAGCGGTGCTGTCAGTAAAGGTCAGATCATCAGGATCGTCGGAAACTATATCGGTCAGCGACTTGCCCTTACCCTTTGCGGAATTGCGGCGGTATACCTGATAACCATCTGCGTAGTCGGAAAGATCCCACTCAAGCACGATACCGTCCGTGGTAGCCTTTCTGTAGGTGATAACCGGCTTGGCCGGGCGTACCTTTACAGTTATCGTACGGGTCTTTGCAGGGTTGGACTTAGCGGTAACGGTGATCTTTGCAGTTCCTGCGGATACTGCGGTAACTGTGCCGCTTTCGTCAACCACTGCAACGTCCTCGTTGGAGGAGGAGTACAGCAGGGTCTTATCATTGCAGTTTGCCGGATAGATCTTTGCTGTGATGGTGAACGTACCGTCGATATCCATTGTCTTGGTCTTTGCAGGCTTTACGGAGAAGCTGGATATCGGAGTAGTTACTGTAACGGTGCACTGAGCGGTAAGTCCGTTATCGGTCTTGACGGTGATAACTGCGGAGCCATTCTTTACAGCCTTTACAGAACCTGTGTTGGTTACTGTTGCAACCGAGGTATCGGAGCTGCTCCATGTAACGTCCTTGTTGGAAGCGTTGTCAGGAGCTACTGTCGCTGTGAGCTTTGCAGTGGCATTCGGCTTGAGGGTGATATCGGTCTTGTCAAGCGATACGCTTGCAGCCTGTACGAGTTGCTTGCACAGACCGTCTCTGATAACGGTTTCCGGCTGGGACTTCAGACCGCCCTTGCCGTTGCCGCACTGACCGTATGTATTGTCGCCCCAGCAGTAGAGTCTGCTGTCGTAGGAAATATAGCCTGCAAATTCGCCGCCGAGACTTGCAGAAGTAACATTAGTGTTGGTGATTCTCGCGAAGGTATTTCTGGTCTTGGTAGAGCCATCACCGAGCTGACCGCATGAGTTGCTGCCGCTCAGTGAGATATCGCCTGCCTCAGTAATAACTGCTGAGAACTTCTGAGATGAATAAACATAACTGGAATTTCCATAAACCTTAGAAGGAGTCTTCAGTCTGGAACTGTTATCGCCTAACTGACCGTAGGAATTATCACCCCATGCATAAACGGTGCCGTCGTTTGCTACTGCGATGGTGTGGCTTCCGTCCGCTGCGATATCAACCAGGCTTATAGGATTATCCTTCGAATCCGTTATGTTGATCAGCTCGGGAATATCGACTACTCTGGAAGATGTGTCTCCGCCGAGCTGCTTTACACTGTTGCTGCCCCAGCCGTAGAGATCACCATTATCGGTGATTGCAACACAGTGGCTGTCGCCGGCTGCTATGTCTGAAATGCTTACCAGCTTATCAGAAAGAACCTCAGGATACTTTACAGTGCTTCCGCATGTGGAGAGTCTGCCGACAGAGTTAATGCCCCAGCCCCACACCTGGTTGCCGATAAGTGCAATGGCGAAATCATTCTGTAACTCTATCTTATCAATAGTTGTTCCGGAAAGATACTCGTTTTCAGTAGGAGTATTAACAATATCCGACCTGGTTTTCATGCCGAGAAGATAGTTGCTGTTGTCACCGAAAACGTATACCTTGCCGTCGCTGGTCTGCACGATGGTTGCCTTGTTTCCGCACCATACATTTACTGCTTCGTATGTTAACTTCACCTTTGTGGGTACGCTTCTTACATTATAGTCTCCCTGACCGAGCTGACCCTTATCGTTGTTGCCCCAGGTGTAAAGTGTTCCCTTGGTATCAATCGCAGCAGCGTGATCGTAGCCTGCCGAGAAAACAGTCACATTGTTCAATGTGTATTCCGGCTTTGCAACGATGGAGCTTGTTGTGCTGAACAGCTCGCCCGAAACGCCGGCGCCTACGCTGGAGATATTGCCGTTATTCCTGAGCATGAGAGAATGATGATGCCCAAAAGCAATGGAAACTGCACCGGTAGTAACCTTCTCCGGATAATTCAGATCCTCGGTATTGCCGTTGTGAAGCTGACCGGACTCGTTGCTGCCCCAGGTGTAAAGAACTCCGTTGGCTATTGCGCCGGAGGAGTTGCCGCCGGCAAATACCGCGCTTGCGCCCTTAACTGATACATTGCCGAAATTAGCGCTGCCGCCGTTATAATAATCCGTGCCAAGCTGACCGTAATCATTGGAGCCAGCAGTCTTTACCGTTCCGTCGCTCATAAGCACGATGGAATGCTCGTCGCCTGCCTCAACGTCCTGAGCGCCGCTCTCAATAACAACGGTAAGCCAGGTCATATCCCTGTAGTTACCTGTGCCAAGCTGACCCTGATCGTTATTGCCGCAGCCGTAAACTGCGCCGTCCTTGGACACAACCAGCGTAAATCCGTCGCCTGCTGCAACGTCCACTGCGTCCTTCATGAGCTCTGTAACGGAATTCTTGTATGTATTGGTAGAGAAACCAAGCTCGCCGTATTCATTGCTGCCCCATCCTACTGCGGTTCCGTCCTCAAGCAGTGCGACTGTATGACCGTCTCCGGTGCTTACCTGAGCAACATTGTCCAGGATCTTGGTAGGGTTGCTGATAGTCGCAGCGGAAACCTTATTTGTTATCTGACCCTCGGAGTTGTCGCCCCAGCCATAGAGCGTGCCGTTCTTATCTATCGCGAAGCTGACATCTTCGTTTGCGTCAACATACACGATATTGTCCATTACCTTCTCGCCGTTGGAGCTGGACTTGCTCGATCCTAAACCGAGCTGCCCCTTGCTGTTGTCGCCCGCAGCCCAAAGAGACATATCGCTCTTGATAACAAGGCTGTGATTCTCACCGACTGCGATCGTGGTGGTGCTTAACTGCGGTTCTGCTGCCGCCGCGCTCAGCGGTATCATCGTGATGACCTGAGCTGCACAGAGCGAAGCAGCAATGACCTTCGCTTTCTTATTCATACTAACTCCCTCCATATACCGGGGCGTCCTGCCCCTGTTTATTTTAAGCCGCTGCGCCTGTCTGCACCTCAGCCTAATAACCTTTCATTAATTAAAACAACCGAGACCCATAAAAGGTTGCATGTTTTTTGAAAAAATTTTTAATTTTTTTGAAAAAATTATCACCTGCATATATTATAACGCAAAAATACCGGAAATGTTGCAAAAAAGACTTACAAATATCTTAATTTTACATTTCCGGTTTAAAAATCAATTTCTTCTCCACCACCAATATACATTAACTTGTCTCCGAGGGTCTCGTCCATAATGTCGAACCCCTTGAAGCCTGTGCAGTGGCAGGCGTAGATCTTCTCTGCGTTGCTGAGCTTCAGCGCCCTTGCCTGCGCCGTGATATACTCAGATGAGCACCCAAGCGTTTTAGGGTTTGAACCCATAAAGTGGAACCCGCCCACGATAGCAAGCACAGGTATTCCATACCAGTTCTGCTTCACAGTCTCCAGCATGTTCTGAACCCCGCAGTGGAAGCACCCTCCGATGATAACAAGGCCGTCAGCCTTGCGCTTTTTGGGGAACAGCACGGCAAAGCACTCGTCGGAGCAGTCGTAGGGAAGCTGCTTTTTTCCGTCCAGCGCGAAATAGCTCCGGTCGGGATTGAGGTTCTTTTCATCGAAGTTCTCGCATGAGGCAAGGTAGAATCCCTCCGCCACCTCTGAAAAACGATTGAAAAGTATCAGATCATCTGCGTATTTCTTGAAAAACGCCTTCCCCGCGCCGACTGGCTCCTTGAAAAAGCCTGTTTTCCTGAAACGCTCTGTCTGCGCGCCCGCGCGAAGGTATATCTCAGCGTCAGGGCTGAGCCGCATAAAGCTGTCGATACCACCGACGTGCGCGGCATGATTGTGGGTAAGCACCACCGCGTCAAGCTCGTCTGTCGGGAGCTGCATGCGGCGTGCATTCTCCGCCGCCTTTCCGGTCAGCCCGGTGTCTATGATGTAGTTTTTTCCGCCGAATTCCACGAAGAACGACATGCCGTTCTCAGAGAACAGCTTGTCGTCAACCGCAGTATTGTCGATAAGGCTGATAAGCTTCAAGGGATCACTCCCCCTTGACGTGGCGCTTTATCGCCGCGAAGCTCTCTGCGCTGAGGCAGTGCTCGATACGGCATGCGTCCGCAGCCGCTATCTCCTCGGGCACCCCCATAGAGGTAAGCCAGTTTGTAAACAGTATATGGCGCTCGTAGACCTTCTCCGCGATTCCGCGTCCCTTGTCGGTGAGCGTAATGTATCCGTTCTTGTCAACGGTGATGCACTCCTGCTCCCTGAGATTCTTCATTGCAACGCTTACGCTGGGCTTTGAGAAGTCCATCTCAGTGGCGATATCCACCGAGCGCACCTCGCCGTTGCGGTTCTGAAGGATCAGTATGGTCTCCAGGTAATCTTCACCGGATTCAAGTATTCTCCCTTTCATATCCAGACCTTTCTAAATTACAAAAATGCCGCAGATAAATCTGCATTCTCTGTTAATATGATACCATATTTTTCATTTCAAGTCAAGCTATAAATCGATTGGCACATAACTACCATTAGTATAATCTGCTGATTATATTACAGAAGTTAAGTTCAGCGAATATACCGTACGTATATACATTTCGGCAAAACACGGAATGTAATAAATCAACTCATGCTGAGAATTCTTGCAATCACGCTGCCCTCGTAAACGATGGGATATTCCCTCAGCGAGAAGATAAGCCCGTCTGACGGCGCTGTTATCTCTTCCTCGACGGTTCCGGTGATCGGAGTTACTATCTCGCCGATGAGCGTACCCTTCTGTACCCACATGTTGTGCTCAACTTTAGGTATAAATATTCCACTTTCGCCTGAATGTATAACGTGTACCGCACCATCGCTGCTGACCATCGGATGTGAAACATTCTCTGTAGGTCCAACCCAGATTCCAAGCTTCGACATAAGGTTGAATATTCCACTGAGGAGCTGCTTGCAGTACTCCTTAGTTATTCTCTGTCCCACGCCCATCTCAATGACCAGCGTAGGCACGCCGACCTCCCGGAGCGCAGCCGCCAGTGAGCCTTCCCCGACTGCGTTTGAATCATGCACCCACACGAAATCGGTGTTGAGCATTTTAGCGTATTTGAGAAGGTGGCTGCTCTCGGCGCTGGGTATCCTGACCTGCGGTATTTCGCGGATAAAAATGTTGCTCGCGTGGATATCAACGCAGACGTCCGCGCCCTTTATATCTTCGACCAGCTTTGCCGCGATATTCTCCGCCACAGCTCCGGAGGTGCTTCCCGGAAAGACCCGGTTCATGTCCAGCCCGGACATCGGCACGGCTCTGCTGACCGACTCCATACCCAGCGGATTTATTGACGGATAGATATCCACAGTACCCTTTAAATGCGCCATATTCGCCGTTATGAGCCTTACAAGCTCGTAGCACACATACTGACCCTCCAGCTCGTCGCCGTGGATACCGGTGACGACAGCGATACGCTTGCCGTCCTCGCAGCCCACGCCGGTCAGGCGGTTCTTTTTTATGGTCAGCTCCTCGTCAGCCGGAAGCCTGACCGACACCAATGATTCTATCATTTCTTCTCCCCCAGTATTTATTCTACAGATTTCAGCGATTCCACCATGCTGATTTTTCTGAGATCCCTGCGCATGATGAAATTTACTATCAGCGAAAACGCCACTGTTATCAGGAACGCCCACAAGAACGACAGTGGGTGTATATTCCTTCCGAACATCACCTCGTCGATCTCGGCAGTCTGTATAACGAATTGACACAAGGCAACGCCTACTCCAAGGCCCAGTACGCCTCCCATTACTGACAGTATATTATTCTCCCGGAACACATAGCTTGATACCTCGTTGTCATAGAAGCCAAGCACTTTCAGCGTTGCTATCTCGCGTATACGCTCTGTTATATTGACGTTAGTCAGGTTATAGAGAACAACGAATGCCAGCGCTCCAGCTGAAATTATCAGCACGACTACCACCAGGTCCATTATCTTGAGCATATCTGCAAACTGGCTGGAAGCCCCGGAATTCACCGTAACTGTCAGAACGCCGTCAACCGCGAGCATTCTTGTGGTGAACTCGTCCTGCACGGACTGCTCCGAGGACATGCCGTTCTTAAAATACACAATGTTATAATCTGGAGCGTCTCCGAATAACTCTGAGTATTTTTTCTCTGGAATATACATATAGTGGCTGGTGTAGTGCTCCGTTACAGCCCCAATCGTGACCTCACGTGTGTTGCCGTCGCTTATTCTCAGCGTTACGGTGTCGCCGTTTTTTACACCTAGCAGTTTGGTCAGCTTCTCTGTTACGATAACTCCGCCGCCTGCCTGCTCAAAGGTTATCTTTTCGCCGGTGGTGCGGCTGCGTAGGTCTATCATGTCCTCAAACTTCGCTGTATCCTCAAGAGCCGTTACATAGCACTGAACGCTCCCGCTGTCGGACGTTACGGTGTACTGCTTTATCAGCGCACGTGTGTATTCCGTTTCAGGCTGGTATTCAAGGAGCGCGTCGTAAATTCCCTGCACGTCGTCCTGATTCTCATACGCAATAAACCCGCTGTAATTATTTATGCTATTATACTGTAAGTCGACAATATCACTGATGGAATCCTTCAGACCGAACCCGGTAAGCGACAGCGCAGTACACCCAGCGATACCGATAACGGTCATGAACATTCTCCGTTTGTAGCGGAACAGATTACGCCCGGAAACCTTCCCGAAAAACGACAGCCTGTCCCATATGAATCCGATTTTTTCGAGCAGTACCCTCTTTCCCGCCTTCGGAGCCCTCGGCCGCATAAGCTCCGCCGGAGTGCCGGAAAGCGCGTTCCTGGCGCTGAAGAACACGGTCAGGGCAATTGCGGCGACCATGCTTCCCGCGGAGATAACGATATTGAACGGACTTAACTCATAGTAGAAATTGCTGATAATATACATCACGCTATATGCAAACATGATGATAAACGGGAACAGGAACATACCGATAAACGCGCCTATAAGACTTCCAGACGCGGCGGCAAGCACGGCATAGACCATATACTGCCGCATGATGACCGCATTTGAATATCCCAGGGATTTCAGCGTGCCGATCTGCATTCGCTGCTCCTCGACCATTCTCGACATGGTCGTAAGGCACACCAGCGCCGCCACCAGCAGGAAGAACACCGGGAATATCGCGGCAATCTTGTCGATACGCTCGGCATTGCTGGAATACTCCGCATAGCCGGGATTATCGTCACGGGTGAAAACGTACCATTTTGCCTCGCCGGCGTCCTGGATCTCCTTCTTGCCGTCGGCTATCTTCTTTTCAGCGTCGGATATTTCCTTGTTGAATTCGTCAACGCCGTCCTGGTACTCCCTGAGACCGTCCTGATACTTCTGCTTGGCGTCCTCAAGCTCCCTGACGCCGTTTTCATAATCCGCCTTTCCGTCAAGGAATTCCTGCTCCTTTTCGGCAAGCTCGGCGGCGCCTTCGTTATACTGGCGCTCTGCGTCGTTCAGCTTGTTTCTGCCGTCGTTGAACTTGATAAGCCCTTCGGAATACTCCTGATATCCGTCGTTGTACTGCTTAACGCCATCCTCGTATTTCGCATAATTTTCATTGTACTGCGCCAGACCGTCGTTATACTGCTGCAACCCGCTGTCGATCTGCTCCTGCGCTGCGCTTAACTGAGCCTCGCCGTCGGTGAGCTGCTGCTCCGTTTCGGCAATTAGCTGCTCGTTTTGAGTAATCTGAGCCTCCGCTTCGTCCAGTTGAGATTTCGCTGCATCAAGCTGCGTTTTTGCCTCGTCCAACTGAGCCTTAGTTGCTTCAAGCACTGCACGCTGCGCCGCTATCTGCGGATCGTTCTCACCCATCAGCAGAGCCGCCTGCTCAAGCTGTGCGGCTCCCTGTTCATACTGCTGGAGCCCGGCTTCGTACTTTGCAAGATTCTCGTCATACTGAGCCTTCCCGCTCTCGTACTGCGCCCTGCCTTCCTCTAGCTGTTTCTTTCCCTCGGACAGCTTCTCCCAGCCGGATTCTATCTCAGCATGCCTGCCGTTGATCTCCGCCTGACCATCTTCAAGCTGTCTCTTGCTGTCAGACAGAGTTTGCTTTGCCTCGTCGAGCTGTTTTTTGGCGTCCGAAAGCTGCGCTTTACTTTCGTCTAGCTGCTTTCTCGCGTCGTTCAGCTTCTGCTCGTTTTCGGCAAGCTCCGCCTTTCCGTCGTCTATTTCGATCCGTGCGTCTGCAAGGGTCTGCTTGGCTTCGGCTATCTGCTTTTCGCCGTCTGCGATGTCCTCCGCTGCTTTTGCAAGGTCTGCTTCGCCGTCGGATATCTGCTTTGCCGCGTCGTCCAGTTCTGTTTTTGCGTCGTCGAGCTTCTGCTGACCCTCTGACCTCCCCTTTTCGAGGTCCTTCTCGCCATCGGCTATTTTCTGCTGAGCTTCGCCTATAACTTCGTTGTAGCGTATCTCGCTGCGGTCTATTCCGAGTTCATCCAGCTTATCAGATATATCGTCCCTTAGCTGCTCGTACTCATCAGAATAGCTCGGCACTCCCTTCAACTGCTCTGACTGTATATATATCTCAGTGTAAATTTCCTGTGTAAAATTACTCTCGGGAATGTACACAAACGCGTCAAGCGAACCGTCCCCTATAGTAGTACTTCCGCGCTGAGTGGAGGAAATGTACATTGGCGTATCGAACAGCCCGACAATAGTGTATTCCTTGTTTTTCAGCGGAAAATCCTCGTTATCCGAAGGATCGGTAAGAACCAGCTTTTCACCTATACCTATCTGACCGTTCATCTTGCGGACGTTCAGAATGCACTCGTTATCCGCCTGCGGAAATCTTCCCTCAAGAATGTCTATTCTATTCAGCTTCGCGGTTTCATTCCAGGAAAAAACGCGGGTATTGTAATCTCTGCCGTCGTAGATAAACATCAGGTCAGAGTATTTCGAACCCTGCGCCTCTGAAACTCCATCTACCTGCTCCAGCGCTGATAAATCCCCATCGGTCAGCCCGAACGTGGACATTACACGCAGGTCGAAAAGCTCGTGCGCGTCGTAGTAATTATCCGCGGTGATCTTCATATCGCTTCCAGTAGCCCGGACTCCGCTGAAAAATCCCACGCCTATCGCGCATATCGTGAATATCGAAAAGAATCGGTTCTTGGTCCGCGCTATCTCACGAAAAATATTCTTGGTTACTGACTTCAACCTCGTACCTCCGTCACCATTCGATATCTTCAACCGGTGTGGGGTGATCATTCGTGATGATCTCCGCGACCTTGCTGTTTTTTATTCTGATTATCCTGTCAGCCATCGGAGCTATAGCGGAATTGTGCGTTACAAGTATCACGGTCATACCGTCTATCCGGCAGGTATCCTGAAGCAGCTTTAGTATCATCTTGCCGGTGTTGTAGTCGAGCGCGCCGGTTGGCTCGTCGCACAGCAGGAGCTTTGGCTTCTTGCTGAGCGCCCTCGCTATCGAAACGCGCTGCTGCTCGCCGCCGGAAAGCTGCGCCGGGAAATTTTGCAGGCGCTCTCCAAGCCCCACCTTTTTCAGTATCTCAGCCGCAGGGATGAAGTCCTTGGTTGTCTGCGCCGCAAGCTCGACGTTTTCCTTTGCGGTAAGGTTCGGCATCAGGTTATAGAACTGAAAAATGAATCCTACGTCGTATCTGCGGTAATTCGTAAGCTGTCTGCGGTTGAACCTGTCGATTCGCTCTCCGTCAACGCTTATCACGCCTTCATCGCAGGTGTCCATGCCGCCGAGCATGTTCAGCACGGTGGTCTTTCCGGAGCCGCTGGGACCTACGATTATTGCAAATTCGCCCTTCTGAATGTCAAAAGTCATTCCGTCTGCGGCATTAATGGTTATTTCGCCCATATGGTACCGCTTGTATACATTGTCGAGTGTCACAAATGCCATTATTATCTAGCTCCAATCTGTTATTGCAGGTTCAGTCGCTGCGCCCGATAAAAAGAGTAGGCAGAGAAAGCCGTCGCATACCGCGGCGATTGACCCTGCCCCCTTTTCATATCTTTATACTTTTATCCGATCTTGGACTTGCCGCCCATATAAGGTCTGAGGACCTCGGGAATATTAACAGTGCCGTCAGCGTTGAGGTTGTTCTCGAGGAACGCAATAAGCATTCTGGGAGGTGCAACAACGGTATTGTTAAGGGTATGAGCGAAATACTTCTTACCATCGGAGCCGTTTACGCGGATCTTGAGTCTGCGTGCCTGAGCGTCGCCGAGGTTAGAGCAACTTCCTACCTCAAAATACTTCTTCTGTCTGGGAGACCATGCCTCAACATCGTAGCTCTTTACCTTGAGGTCTGCGAGGTCGCCGGAGCAGCACTCGATGGTTCTGACCGGAATATCCATGCTGCGGAACAGGTCAACGGTGTTCTGCCAAAGCTTGTCGAACCACATCTTGGAATCCTCGGGCTTGCAGACAACGATCATTTCCTGCTTCTCAAACTGGTGAATTCTATACACGCCGCGCTCTTCGATACCGTGCGCTCCCTTCTCCTTACGGAAGCAGGGAGAATAGCTGGTGAGAGTTCTAGGAAGCGTGTCCTCTTCAAGAATAGTGTCGATGAACTTACCGATCATGGAGTGCTCGGAAGTACCGATAAGGTACAGATCCTCGCCCTCGATCTTGTACATCATTGCGTCCATCTCAGCAAAGCTCATAACGCCGGTAACAACGTTGGATCTTATCATGTACGGAGGTATGCAGTAAGTGAATCCGCGGTCAATCATGAAGTCTCTTGCATAAGCCAGAACCGCAGAGTGAAGTCTTGCGATATCGCCCATCAGATAATAGAAGCCGTTGCCTGCAACGCGTCTTGCGCTGTCGAGGTCGATACCATTCAGGCGCTCCATTATCTCGCTGTGATACGGGATCTCAAAATCCGGAACTACCGGCTCGCCGTAGCGGGTTATTTCAACGTTCTCGCTGTCGTCCTTGCCTATCGGAACAGAAGGATCAATGATGTTCGGAATGGTCATCATGATCTTCTTTACCTTCTCGGAAAGCTCCTCTTCCTGCTTCTCAAGCGCTTCAAGCTCATCGGAGAACTCCTTTACCTGAGCCTTTGCCTTCTCAGCCTCGTCCTTCTGACCCTTAGCCATGAAGCCGCCAATCTCCTTGGAAATGCGGTTTCTGTCGGCTCTGAGGGAGTCGCCGCGCTGCTGAGCCTTGCGGAGCTGTGCGTCCAGCTCGATAACCTCATCAACCAGCGGAAGCTTGCTGTCCTGGAACTTCTTCTTGATGTTCTCCTTAACAGCGTCGGGGTTCTCTCTTAAAAACTTAATGTCTATCATTGTGATTGCCTTTCTTTTTTTATCAGGCTTTGCCTGTAATTGATTTTACTTGACTGCCATCAGCCTGAGTATTCCTTCAAGCTGGTCTTTGTCCTCAAATGCTATCTGGAGCGTATTGGTCTTTTTGCCCTCGCAGATTTTAACCTTAGTGCCCAGAGCCTCTGTCAGGCTCATTTCAACTTCGGTATAATATGCCATGCGCGGCTTTATCATCGTCTGTTCTTCTTCGGATTTTGCCTCGCGCTTTGCGATAGCCTCGATGCTTCTTACGCTGAGTTCTCCGTCAGCAGCTCTGACTGCAATCTCGGTCATCAGCGCAGGATCCTTTATCATCTTGAGCGCCTTGCAGTGCCCGGCTGAGAGCTTTCCATCGGCAAGCAGGTCTCGCACGCCGACCGGAAGAGTCAGCAGACCAAGACTGTTGGCAATGGAGGAACGAGCCTTTCCCAGCGCCTTTGAAAGCTGATCCTGGGTCATATTATATTTTTCGATGAGTTCCTTGTAACCCTGAGCTTCCTCAATGGGATTAAGGTTTTCACGCTGGAGGTTCTCAATAAGAGCCACCTGCATGACCTGCTCGTCCGATAAATCGTCGCGGACCACAACCGGAACTTCCGCAAGCCCTGCTATTTTAGCTGCTCTCCAGCGTCTTTCACCGGCAACAATCTGATAGTTGCCGGTAGACAGCGGGCGCACAAGCAGCGGCTGAAGCACTCCATTGACCCTGATAGATTCCGCCAGCTGCTCCATCGCTTCCTTATCGAAAACCTTTCTGGGCTGTCCCTTGTTCGGCTCGATTTCGGAAAGTCTTAGAGTTCTCAGTCCCTCGGATTCCTCCATATTGTTGTCGTCGAACAGGCTGTTGAAATCACCGCCTATACGTTTATTGCTCATTCTTCTTCTCCATTTCGCGGCACTTCTCCAGTACTTCCTTTGCAAGGCGCTTGTACGCGTCTGCACCCTTGGAGTTCTTGTCGTAGAAAATGATTGGTTCGCCGTGGCTCTGCGCCTCGGTTATTCTTACATTACGCGGTATCTCGGTCTTGAAAATAACGTCAGATGGGAATGTTCTCTTGATATCTCTCATAATCTCATTGCTTGCAAGCAGTCTCTTATCAAGCATAGTGAACACGATTCCCATAAGCTGAAGTTCCTTATTAGCTGAACGCTTTACCTTTTTCACCGTCTGCATAAGCTGTGCCAGACCCTCCAGCGCGAACGGCTCGCACACCATCGGAACAATTATTCTGTCGCATGCAATCATTGCGTTAATTGCAAGGATTCCAAGCGACGGCAGGCAGTCAACTATCACGATATCGTAGTTGTCCTTTACCTGTAGAATTATCTTGCGCAGCTGATGGTTTCGCTGTTCCACATCGGCAAGCTGGAGTTCCGCTTCGCAAAGCTGATTTGTTGCAGGTATAATGTCAACGTTCTTGTATCTTGTCTTGATTATAGCTTCCTGTGGTCTCGCATTGCCCATGATTATATCATATGTAGATATATCCAGTGTTTTTTTCTTTATTCCGAATCCCGTTGTTGAATTTCCCTGCGGATCAAAATCTATCAGCAGTATCTTTTTTCCGAGCGTTCCCAGACCTGCGGCAATATTTATTGATGTTGTAGTTTTTCCTACGCCGCCCTTCTGATTTACAACGCCTATAACAACGCTCATTAGGTTTCCCCCTTCATTTATTACTTCCTTTCTATTATAGCATACTCCACGCGAAAAATAAAGCCCTTTTTGTAAAAAATGTTCCACGTGGAACACTTTTTCGACACTTTCTCGCAATGTTCCACGTGGAACATTGTAAAACGCTGTCGAACTTTGTTCCACGTGGAACATTCTGTCGAATTATGAATCAAACCTCCGCTGCAGAATGAATCTTTATCGTGTATTCGTAATACTCGCCGACTCTGTTTGTGACAGTTTCGCAGTCGATATTAGCCTCTTTCATTGTCTTGACTATTTTGTTAATGCTGTTTATGTAGAGTCTTGGAACCGGGAACAGTATCTTTCTGGGCGTCTGAGGTTTTTTCTTCTGAACCTCTGGAGTTTTTTCAGAAAGCATATTTTCAACCAGCTTCTCGGACTGCTCAATATTTAACCTGTCCATTATGATTTGTCCGAGCGCCCTCACACGCATTTTAGGATCATCGAGCCTTATCAGTGCGCGCGCCTGACGTTCCGAAATATTACCCTTTATAAGCAGATTACGCTCTGCGTCGGTGAATTTAAGAAGCCGCAGCTTATTTGCGATAGTCGACTGAGCCTTCCCGAGCCGCGAGGCCGCCTCTTCCTGAGTAAGTCCGTAATAGCTTATAAGTTTCTCAATTGCGACCGCCTCTTCAAAATAGCTGAGATCTCTACGCTGGATATTTTCAATGAGCGCCAGAACAGCGGATTTCTCATCATCCACATCAATAATAATGCATGGAACGCTTTCAAGTCCGCACAGTTTAGCCGCCCGGAGCCTGCGCTCACCGCTGACAATCTCGTAATTTACGCCGCACTTGCGCACATTGATGGGCTGGAGGATTCCATTCTCCCTGATTGAATCGGCAAGAGAACTTAACTCCTCGTCAGAAAACGTAACCCTTGGCTGAGACCTATTCGGAATGATCAGCGAAGTTTCAATCAGAACAACACGCTGAACCTGCTTTTCCTTATTCTTAAATAATCCAGTCATAATATTACCTCCCGAATTTTGTTACCTTGATTATAACACAAGCAGGAAATAATATCCACAATAAAAAATCGCATTTCCGCTTATATTTCGCGGAAATGCGATACAAAATCACATTTTACAATGGCTTTTTCGCAATATTGCCCGAGTTCCTGGGGTATTTTGTCGGCGTCTGCGATATTTTCTTTATTACAGCAAGGCGCCTTGCGTCACCGTTTGGTATTGCGTAGTCTGTTACCGTCTCTATCTCTCCGCCAAGCTTCGCTATCGCCCCGGAAGCCGCCGAAATATCCTCATTTATGGATTTCAAAGCGATGAACTTACCGCCGACCTTCACAAATGGTATACAGTATTCCGAAAGCACTGGCATTGCAGCGACAGCACGGGCAGTAGCGAAATCGAAGCACTCGCGCTTTTTTCTTCCGAGTTCCTCGCTGCGCGCGTGGATAATTTCAGACTTAACGCCGATTAGTTCGCACGCTTTCTCAAGATAAACGCAGCGCTTATTCAGACTGTCGCACAGAGTTCCCTTCAGATCCGGTCGGCATATCAGAAGTGGAATTGCCGGGAATCCAGCACCGGTTCCCACGTCGATAAAAGAGCTTCCCTGCGGGACGTCCACCATTGTAAACGGGAGCACGCTGTCAACAAAATGCTTCACTACTACCTCTGAAAATTCGGTGATGGAGGTAAGATTAACATTTTCGTTATACTCGACCATGAAGTCGCACAGCCTGACGAACTTATCAGCCTGATTTTCGTCGATAGTAATATCAGCCTTCCGGAATTCTGAAATAACGAATTCAATACGTTCTGCTTTATTCATTGTTGTCACCTCTGCTTCCATGTTCTTTTGATGCCAGCCAGACCAGCAGCACCGATACATCAGCCGGATTTACGCCGGATATACGCCCTGCCTGACCAACGTTAAGCGGTTTGAACTTGTTCAGCTTCTCCTGAGCTTCAAGCCGCAATCCCTTTATAGTTTTATAGTCAATATTCTCGGGAAGTGATTTGCTCTCAAGCTTTCTCATTTTATCTATCTGTTCCTGCTGTACCCTGATATAGCCCGAATATTTTATCTCAACTTCCAGCTTATTCACAAGCGAATATTTCAGCTTAGGTCTGCCGGGGTCGAATTCAGCAAGATCCTCATAACCAAGCTGTGGTCGTTTCAGCAGTTCTATCATTCGAACCCCCGTGGTTATCGGAGAAGTTCCCTTTCTTACAAGCATTTCATTGACTTCTTCAGTAGGGTGAACAACGACCGACTTAATACGCAGCAGCTCCTCCTCGCATATTCTCTTTTCGTCAAGGAACTTCGAATATCTCTCCTCAGAGACAAGCCCGACCTTGTGACCGATAGGCACCATGCGGTCAGCGGCGTTGTCCTGCCTTAGAATCAGGCGGTACTCGCTGCGGGAGGTCATCATGCGGTAAGGTTCGGAGCAGCCCTTTGTAACCAAGTCGTCGACAAGGGTACCAATGTAGCTGGTAGCGCGGTCAAGTATCATCGGCTCTCTGCCCTGGATTTTCAGAGCCGCGTTTATTCCTGCAACGATTCCCTGAGCCGCCGCCTCCTCGTACCCGCTTGTGCAGTTAAACTGACCCGCGCCGTACAGACCGGATATCCGCTTGAATTCCAAAGTAGGAAGAAGCTCCAGAGGGTCGCAGCAGTCATATTCTATCGCATATGCCGGGCGCATGATTTCCACATGTTCAAGACCCTTTATCGTCCGCAGGAATTTAACCTGGACGTCCTCGGGCAGCGAGGAGGACATACCCTGCAAGTAGTATTCATCAGTATCAAGCCCCATCGGCTCAACGAATAGCTGATGGCGTTCCTTATCCTTGAACCTTACGATTTTATCCTCAATACTTGGGCAGTAACGCGGGCCGATGCCCTCGATTCGCCCGGAATACAGCGGAGAACGATGCAGATTCTCAAGTATCACCTTGTGAGTTTCCGCATTCGTGTAGGTCACGTAGCAGTCAACGACGTTGTGGAGTTCCTGCTCATTATCGAAAGCAAACGGCATTATCTGTTCATCACCGCTCTGCTTCTCCATGACTGAAAAATCAATTGAGCGCTTATGAACGCGCGCTGGAGTTCCGGTCTTGAACCGCCTCATTGAAACGCCGAGATCCTTCAGGCACCCGGTAAGCCCGCTTGATGGCAGAAGATTATCAGGACCCGAACTGTAGTTGAGTTCGCCTATGTGTATCTTGCCATTAAGATATGTTCCAGTTGTGATGATTGCAGCCTTTACCGGGTGAATCGCTCCGAGCTTAGTACGGACAGCGGTCACTCCCCCATTCTCAACATCTACCGCTGTTACCTCAGCCTGCTTAATATAAAGATTCGGTGTGTTTTCCAGCGTGTGTTTCATATAAGTGTGATACTTAACACGGTCGCTCTGCACCCTGAGACTGTGGACTGCCGGTCCTTTTCCGCGGTTCAGTATCCTGGACTGTATAAAGGTCGCGTCCGCCGCCTTTCCCATTTCGCCGCCTAGGGAGTCAATCTCGCATACGATCTGCCCTTTAGCAGAGCCTCCGATACAGGGATTACAAGGCATATTAGCAATGCAGTCCAGTGACAGCGTGAATATTGCGGTTTTCAATCCCAGACGTGCCGCGGCAAGAGCCGCCTCGCACCCCGCGTGACCTGCACCGATAACGGCTACATCGTATTCTTCAAGCGTATATCCGGATTCCAATAAACATCTTCCTTTCGCTTACTTACAATTCGACATAATGTTCCACGTGGAACAATCGAATAATTCCTATATTCACAAAATTCGCCCGAACCAAAATCCGGGCGAACTATTCAGTTGTAGTTAATTACTTCTCAGTGCCTTCGTCAGACCTAACATCTGAATACTCAGCGTTGTCTTCTACATTATCGTCATCGGGAGCAGTATCCGACTCGATCACCTCGGAAGCGTCCTCGTTTAGTGAAGCCTGTATTTCCTCATCGGAAACATTCTCAATCTCCTCAGTGCTTTCGGAATCGTCGTGCTGTGTTCTCGTAAATGAAGCTACTCTGCTTTCCTCGCCAAGTCTCATTACACGAACACCTGTAGCCGATCTTCCCATTACACGCATATCGTTTGCACGGAATCTGATGATTATGCCGTCAGTGCTGATAAGGATAACGTCATCGTCAGGACCAAGCGTGCGGATTCCGCAGACATATCCCTTTTCATCGCCGACCTTATAGTTTTTCAGACCCAGACCGCCGCGTCTCTGTAAGCGATAGCTGTCAACCGCACAACGGCGTCCCATACCCTTGTCAGTAACAGTAAGAATGGTCGCGGTAGGATCAAATACCTTCGTAGCGCCGACAACATAGTCCTCGTCGCGAAGTTTGATAGCCTTTACGCCGCGTGCCTGTCTGCTCATCGGGCGGCAGTCATTCTCATCAAAGCAGATTGCAGCGCCGTTTCTGGTGGCGGTCAGTATCTTGCAGTCGCCCTCGGTAAGGAACGCGGACGCGATCTCATCGCCCTCTGCCAGAGTTACAGCGCGCAGGCCCTTCTTGCGTACATTTCTGTACTCGGACAGGTTGGTGCGCTTTACGATGCCGTTCTTGGTAACGCAGATGAAGTACTTGTTGTCTGCGAAATCATGCGTTGTCATCATCGCGGCAACTCTCTCGCCCTCGTTGAGCTGAAGAAGATTCACAATGTTCATACCACGTGACTGCTTGCTTCCCTCGGGAATCTCGTAGCATTTCAGGCGATACATGTTGCCCTGATTCGTGATGAACAGTATATTTTCATGACTGGACGAAATGAACATGTTCTCAACGAAGTCCTCGTCCCGCTGCTTCATGCCGGAAACGCCCTTGCCGCCGCGCTTCTGAATATTGTAAAGTTCCACGGGCTGGCGCTTGATGTAACCTATATTTGTGTAGGTAACAACGCAGTCCTCCTCGGGGATAAGATCCTCAATATCGACCTCGCCGCTGACCGGTTCGATCTTTGTGCGTCGTGCGTCGTTGTACTTCTTCTTGATAACGGAGAGTTCGTCGCCGATAACGTGCAGCAGCTTATTGTGATCTGCAAGTATCTCTCGCATTTCCTTAATGAGTGCGCGCTTTTCCTGGAGCTCATCAATCACCTTGGACTTCTCCATGCCGGTGAGAGCTCCGAGCCTCATCTGAACGATAGCGTCCGCCTGAGCCTCAGACAGCGAGTAGGTGCCCTTATCAAAGAATCCGGTAGAGGATACGTCGATATCCTTAAAGCGCTCAATAAGGCGCTCCTTGCCTTCCTGAATATTCTTGCTGGAACGGAGTATCGCGATGACCTCGTCAATGAAGTCGATGGCAATAATGAAGCCCTCGAGGATATGTTCCCTTTCCAGAGCCTTTTCAAGATCATACTTCGTACGTCGTGTGATAACGTCAACCTGGAAATCAAGGTAATACTCAAGGCACTCTTTCAGAGTAAGTATCTTAGGCTGACCGTTAACCAGAGCCAGCATGATAACGCCGACGGTATCCTGAAGCTGAGTATAGGAGTACAGCTTATTGAGCACTACGTTTGCGTTAGCGTCGCGCTTGAGCTCAATAACGACACGCATACCGTTGCGGTCGGATTCATCGCGGACAACGCTTATGCCCTCAATACGCTTGTCGCGTACAAGGTCGCCTATGCTCATCAGCAGACGAGCCTTGTTTACCATGTAGGGTATCTCGTCTATAATAATGCGAGTCTGATTGTTCTCTTCAACGATGTTAGCACGGCCGCGCAGGATTATCTTGCCGCGTCCGGTATAGTAAGCGGAGCGTATTCCGCTGTAGCCCATGATGATACCGCCGGTCGGGAAATCAGGACCCTGTATCTGGGTCATGAGCTCCTCAATGGATACATCGGGATTGTCGATCATCAGCATGAGCGCGTCAATGACCTCACCGAGGTTGTGCGGCGGGATATTCGTAGCCATACCAACCGCGATACCGTTACTGCCGTTTACGAGCAGGTTCGGGAAACGTGACGGAAGCACTACAGGCTCCTGGAGCTTATCATCGTAGTTCGTTGTAAAATCAACGACCTTCTTGCCGATATCCTGGACCATCTCGTTTGAAATCTTCGCAAGTCTCGCCTCAGTATAACGGTAAGCCGCAGCGGGGTCGCCGTCGACGGAACCAAAGTTTCCGTGACCGTCGATAAGAGGATATCTCAGGGAGAAATCCTGCGCAAGCCGCACCAGCGCGTCATAAACGGAAGCGTCGCCGTGGGGGTGATACTTACCAAGAACCTCGCCGACGGTGTAAGCGCACTTTCTGAAGGGTTTATCCGCGGTGTTTCCGGCGTCGTTCATCGTATAAATGATACGGCGGTGAACCGGCTTCAGACCATCTCTGACGTCAGGCAGCGCTCTGGCGGTTATAACCGACATTGAGTACTGTATGAACGATGTTTTCATCGTCTGCTCAAGGTCTACATTTATTAGCTTTTCCGAGCTGAAATCAATATCCATTTTACCTCCAAATTAATTTTCCGACTGACCCGAAAGCTTTTCAGTCAGAAAATCCCTGACCTTGTCTTCCTGCTCCACGGAAAGGCACCTTTTCGGGAAGCAGTATATCTGCTGTCTGTTGAACACCAGCAGAAGGGACTCGTCATTTTCTATGAACTCGAGCAGGTCGTCACCTATCACAAATGTCGTTTTAAGCGGTGAAATAGCCTCGTCGTCCGCCTGCTCGTCAATTTTAACGCGTACCTCGTTTGCCTTGGGCTTGATAACGGTATCTATTTCGATTTTGTCGTTATAGAACGCCGCAGTATATTCCTCGGGATTCATGTCACGAAGTGCGTCGATAGTTCTTTTCCTTGCTCTTGACCTGTCAGTGATGCTGTATATCAGACCGACTGCACAGAAAAGCAGCGCGGCATACGCAAAAACCGAAGTCGGGTTTATAACGATAGAAACGATCACCGCCGCAGTTATAAGCGAGTAAGCAGCGATAGAAAAGATCCCGCGCTTGCTCTTGAACCGCGCCTGAAACGACTTCATTGCGCCGTCAATTTCCTCAAGCGTATTGTCGTAGCTGAACTGAACGACAGGCTCAGCGGAGGAAGATACGTTTCCAGCCGCATTTTCAGCGCCGGAATTTTCCTCAGCCAGAACGCCAAGATCCGGAATTAGTCCGTTAGAAATACAGATCACTCCCTTTGAAATTATACAGATGGTATAATTTTAATAGCCACATCAGAAATCAAGATTCTGCACCAGAGTTGCATTCTGCTCGATAAATTCACGTCTTGGCTCTACCTTGTCGCCCATGAGAATCGTCATTATCTCGTCAGCCTTTGCCGCGTCCTCAACGGTAACGCGCACCATGGTACGCGTCTCGGGGTTCATAGTGGTCTCCCAGAGCTGCTCAGGGTCCATCTCACCAAGACCTTTATAGCGCTGTACATCGACTTTAGCGCCGCTTTCGCCGGAAAGTTCCTTGATGTAGATGTCGCGCTCCTCATCAGAGAACGCGTATTTAACGTTCTTTCCGCGCGCCACCTTGAAAAGCGGAGGCTGAGCAATATAAACATGCCCCTGCTCGATAAGCGGCCTCATGAAGCGGAAGAAGAACGTCAGCATTAGCGTTGAAATATGAGCGCCGTCGACATCGGCATCTGCCATGATGATAACTCGTCCATATCTGAGCTTTGTTATGTCGAAATCCTCCGCAATACCGGTGCCAAGAGCCTTAACAACCGGTGAGAGCTTATCGTTGTTATAGACCTTATCAGCACGCGCCTTTTCAACGTTGAGCATCTTGCCCCAAAGAGCCAGAATAGCCTGAAACCGCCTGTCGCGTCCGCTCTTTGCAGAACCGCCCGCAGAATCTCCCTCTACGATGTAAATTTCAGTAAAGGTAGGATCCTTCTCTGAGCAGTCGGCAAGCTTGCCGGGAAGCCCATTACTATCCATTACAGACTTGCGCTTTGCTTCCATAGCCTTCTTTGCGGCGTCGCGGGCCGCCTGGGAGTTCATCGCCTTGTTCATGATGATCATGGCGGTGTCGGGGTGCTCCTCAAAATAATATGTGAGCTGTTCAACTGCAATCTTGTAAACCACCGGCTGAACCTCAGGATTTCCGAGCTTGCTCTTGGTCTGACCCTCGAACTCGCATTCCGGCAGCTTAACGGAGATTATCGCATTTATCGCCTCGCGGATAGCCTCGCCGCTGTATCCCGTAAAAGGCTTTTCTTCCTCGCCCTTCTTGGCAGACTTTTTCTTTGGCTTGTTCTTCTCCTGGGCTTCCTTGTAAGCCTTGGCGTAGTCGTTTACGACCTTGCTCAGAGCCTTCTTGAATCCGATCTCGTGAGTACCGCCCTCGCCGGTGTGGATATCGTTCGCAAAGGAGCGGAAAACCTCGCTGTTGAAATCGGTGGTATACTGGAACGCGATTTCAACGTCTATTCCGTTCATGTTTCCGGAAAGATAGATAACGTCCGGATGGAGGACATCGGCGCCGCGCTTCTTATTGAGCCATTCGATGTAGCTGCGGATACCGCCTTCGTACATCATTTCCTCGTAAACGGGGTTCTCAGGGTCGCGGGTATCTGAAAGCGTGATCTTAAGACCGCCGTTCAGGAACGCCTTCTCGCGGAGTCTTTCCTGAAGCGTGGCGTAATTGAAGACAGTTGTGTGGAAAATCTCGCCGTCGGGCTTGAATGTAACCGTTGTACCGGTGTGGTCAGTGGTTCCGATGACTTTTATAGGCTCGCTGTATTCACCGCGCTCAAACCGCTGAAAATGGATATTCTTGCCGTCGTGTATCTCGACCTCGAGCCACTCGGAAAGCGCATTTACAACGGAAGCGCCAACGCCGTGCAGACCGCCGGCCACCTTATATCCGCCTCCGCCGAACTTACCGCCGGCATGCAGCACTGTAAATACGACAGTGGCCGCAGAGATACCCTCGGCATGGTTTATTGCGGTAGGGATGCCGCGTCCGTTATCTACAACGCGGATAACGTTATCCGGAAGTATAGATACGTTGATCTCGGTGCAGTAACCTGCGAGAGCCTCGTCAATAGAGTTATCAACGATCTCGTAAACCAGATGATGCAGACCACCCTCGCCAGAGGAGCCGACGTACATGCCCGGGCGCTTTCGTACAGCCTCAAGACCCTTCAGGATCTGTATGTCGTCAGCGCCGTAACTCATATTCTGAGTCATTTCATTTTCAGCCATTAAACCTTAACCTCCATAAAATACCGGCTCACCGGTACAGACCGCAGGGCATGCAAGCCCCGCATATTGCAAAACGCATATATTATATATAGTATACCACAAAAGCGGCAAAATTGCAAGCATTTCTGGCGGTTAAAAGGTAAAATTTTATTTTCGAAAGCATTTTTTGAAGTTCATTTTAGGTGAATTTCTTACACTTAGCGAATTAAGCCAGCAAAGCATTACTCAGAGTATAAAAAATCTAAAAAAAAATGCAGTTACCCCCTTGCAATTTAAGAAATAGTATGTTATAATAAAATATATTATTATGGTCGTTCAGTATAAGCAATTATAATGTGAACGCTCAATAAGACAATAAATCGAGAATGTGTGCAGAAATGCGCTGTTCCGATCGAATAGCTATGGAGGTGAAAATAAATGCCGAATATCAAGTCTGCAAAGAAGAGAGTTCTCATCGCCAAGGAGAGAACTGAGGCTAACAAGGCTTCCAAGACTGCACTTAAGACAGTTATCAAGAAGGCTCGTGCCGAGGGTGCTGACGCTGCTGTGATCAAGACCGCAGTTGTAAGCGTAGACAAGGCTGCAGGTAAGGGTCTTATCCACAAGAATAAGGCTGCTCGTCTGAAGTCCCAGCTTGCAAAGAAAGCAAACGCTACTGCATAATTTCTTGAAGAAAGCAAACATACACCCGCAGGCTGACAGCATGCGGGTGATTGTTTTATAGAAGAAAAAAACGGGTAAAATCGACATAAAACGCATAAGAGGGGGTAATTATAATGACCGGCCAAAACATAGAAATGACGGATCCCGCAGCGATAAACAAGCTGCTGAAGGAAGCAAAGGTATGCCGCATCGCGCTGATGAACGGCGAGTATCCCTACATAATACCGATGTGCTTCGGCTACAAGCTCGAGGGAAATCACCTGGAACTGTTCTTTCACACATCTCCTAAGGGTCAGAAGATAGACCTGATAAAAAAGAACAACATAGCTGGATTTGAGATAGATCATCTCACCGATGTTGTAAAGGACGAAAACGACTGCGGAGTAACAGCGATGTACGAGTGCGTAACCGGAACCGGCTCAATTGAGATCGTAAACGGAATCGAAAAGCTCACCGGGCTGACGTCCATCATCAGCAAATACGACGAGGAAAAAACCGAGCACAAGTTCAGCGAGCAGGCTTTAAACAGCATGGTCGTGCTGAAGCTCACGGCAGAAACTTACTGCTGTCGCACGCACAGCGTCGCTGAAGAAAAGATAGACCTTCCGGACTGATAACGCCTATAACGCAAAAAGGCGCTGTAAAATAACTCAACACCCAAGCCCGAGCAACCATCCTATGGAAGCTCGGGCTTGTTGATGCTGCAAAAAAGAAGCATGACCGAAAAAAGCGTATAACAAACAAGCCGGCAGGGAAATGCCATGCACAAAATGTAATAAATATTGAATCAGGCAGCAGACCTGA
>DQFX01000064.1 GCA_003531585.1 Oscillospiraceae bacterium
CCTTGACTCCCGATTAGGGATTGAAGTAAGCGGAACATTCGCCGCTAAATTATAGTTTTCACCAACATATTTTTACCGCGCCCATCACTCCGCGTTCTTGAGCGCTTCGCTCTTAGATACCCTTGCGACCTTCCTCATCTGCAGGAACGCCACCACGATATAACAGCCAAGTCCCGTAAAGAACATCACAACATACGTCATGGGGCTCATCGAAAGCGGCAAGTAACCCGTCATCATCGTATAGAGGTACCCGTTGACTATAAGCTTCATCGCAACGTCAATGAATGGTATCGAGATCAGCAGTCCCACTATAACCGCAATAGTCGTGGAAGCAATATACAGCATTCCTATCTCCCCGTTGCGGAAGCCAAGTATCTTCGTCATCGCTATGGACTGGAAGTTCCGCTCGATGACCTGCTTGCACAGCACGTACACCACAATAATGAAAAACAGCGCGCCGAACCACTTTATAAGGTTCATCATTCCGCCCATCGACACCATGAGCTGCGTGGAAAGCTTCGTGTAATCGCTTGCGGTTATCACCGTCGCTACGTCGTCATCGGGAAGCCCGGTAAGCTCCGTGTTCGAGAAGTATCCGGTAAAGTAGCCCTCCTCCTCGCCGAATGTGCGGGCGAAGTCGTCAATGTTCATGAACACCGCCAGCGAGGATTCATAATCGTAAACTCCCGCAATGTCAAGCTTATACGAGGCGTCGCGCTTGTACTTTTCGTCCAGCGTTATGGAGTCGCCGCTGTTGAGCCCGAATTTCACGCTCACGCCAGTCGATACCAGCGCCTTCCCTGCCGGAATCTCCGCGTCAACGAACTTACTGCCGTCAACCACACCGTAGACCGTAATGCTGTCCGTGAGGTACCCCGGCTTTGTATAGTCGTAGGAAGCCATCGCGAATTTCTCCGCGCCCGGGTCCGTGACCTCGGCGGCTTCATCGCAGTCGTAGACAATGTACTGATACTCGCTTATCATGTCCCGCGTCACGATATCCTGGTACTCGCCCAGCATTCGCGGCATGAGGTCGCCGAATGCTATCAGCACCGAGCCGAACAGTATTCCGATTATCATAACGATATATCCCGGGAGGTTCGTGAAGAATATCCGCAGGCTGAATCTTGTCCTGAACGGTATCTTGGTATTCAGGCGCATCGCCTTCTTGCTGCGGTTCTTGCGGAGGTCGTGCCGCAGAAACTTCAGCGGGCTGAGCTTCAGTCTGGAGGTCAGCACCAGGAAGTTTATGATCAGCATCATCACTATCGGAATTACCGTCGACAGAATGAACGCGGAAGCGTCCCAGACGGTGACGTAATCAGTGAGCGAGTAGCTGCTGCGGTACAGATTTACGCAGAACTCCTTCATGACCGTGTAGCCAAGCGCGTTCCCGACAACCGCCGCGAACAGCGTGACAACCAGAGGAAGCACCATGTAGTGGCGGATAAGCTCCCCCTTGGTGTAGCCGGAAGCGCGCAGCGTTCCGATAACTCCCGCCTCGGCGGTAATGGTGTTCGAGATGGTGACTGCAAATATGAACGCGATGAGCGCTATCATCATGTAGCACATTACCATCGTGCCCGCTTCGTCGCCGCCGATATCCTCTATCGAGAAGGTTATCGCCTGGTTCAGGTAGCGCGGGATATAGTTATCCACGGAAATGATGCCGGTCTTGTCGATCTCGTTTTCGAATTCCTCGTCGGCGGGCATTTCGAAATCCCTGCCGTTAAGCTCAGCGTCGGCGGCGTCCTCTACTATGCCGAAAAGGAAATCGTCAAGCTGCACGGACAGTTCCTCGCGGCGGGGCTTCTCGACAGTATCAAGGTATGCGTCCCTGAATTCCTCCTCGGTGGGGCCGGAGTACTCGCCGCCGCGTATCGCCGCGTCAACGGAGCGCTCTATTATGCTGAACGTGAAATCGTCCACATCAATAGAAAGCTCTGATCTTTCCGGCTTTTTCACCTGATCGAGATAGTGGTCTATCAGCTCCTGCTGGGACGGAGCTTCCGCCTCGCCGCCGGTGAGCATAGCGTTCACCGTACTCTCGATGAGCGAGAACGTGTAGTCGTCCACGTCGATTGAAAGGTCGCTTCTTGACGGCTTCGCGCCGGTGGTCATCATTATCTGCGCGTACTCCGCTGCGCCTGCCTGCACCTTCTCCGACACTTCGGTCAGCTTGGCTTCGATAGACTTCTGATACAGCTCGGCGTATTCCCTGCCGCCCTTTCCGGCGTTGTCGGTTATCTCGGAAACCTTGTCCTCGAAACTGCGCTTGTATATCTCGCCGTACTCCTCCCCTGCCTTTTCCAGGCGGTCGGTCAGCTCGTCTACCTGTGCCTTTACTATCGCCTCGTCGTAGTCCGTCAGCTCGTCCTTCACCACGTCGAGGAACTTGTCGGAGCGCTCCGCCGCTTCTATGTCGTCGGCGGGAGCCTCGTTGTACAGCCACGCGTAGTTGTACTCCATATTGCGGCTCCCGAGCGCGTCAAAGCCGCTCTTTGTCATGACCGCTACCGAGAAATTCACGGAATCGAACATGGAATCGGTGTTGCGCTCAAACAGCGTGCTGTAGTCCGGGAGCGCCACGAAACCGGTTATCAGCAGTTCCCTGCCCTTCAGCGTGATGGAGTTGCCTACGCTGATGTCGTTGTTTTTCGCGAACACGCGGTCTATCGCGATCTCCCCGTCGTTGGCGGGAAGCTCCCCGCTGAGAAGGCAGGGTGTATTGATCTCGTCCTCCTGGCTGTAGACCCTGACCACCTGACCGTCCGGGGTCTCCTCGTCGAAGTAGAAGTTGTCGTAGAGCTTCATCGCGCCCTTCTCCTCGAAAACGGAGCGCATCTCGTCCGGAAGCGGCTTGTCAAGCGTAAGGTGGCCGTCCTCAAGTGTGTACTTATCGAAGCTCTCGTAGTACGCCTGCTTCAGGCTCTCGTTGGATACCCTCATGCCCGAGCATATCGAGATAAGAAGCACCATCAGTATGAATATAGCCGCGTATTTTGCCCAGTCCTTTGCAAGCTCCCGCGGAAGCCGTCTGTTAAGCGGATTTCTCATCGTCAGCCTCCATTACCAGTCAAGCTCGTCGGCGGTGAGCTTGCGGTCGTTTTCGATGACCCTGCGTATCATTCCGTCGCGCAGCTTCACTACCTTGTCAGCCATGTCCTTTATCGCTTCGTTGTGAGTGACCATGATTATCGTGGTGCTGTACTTCTGGTTCACCGTCTCGATGAGCTTCAGTATCTCCTTCGAGGTGTTGTAGTCCAGCGCGCCGGTAGGCTCGTCGCACAGCAGTATATCCGGGTTCTTCACGATGGCTCTGCCGATGGAGCACCTCTGCTGCTGACCTCCCGAAAGCTGGGACGGCAGCTTGTGGCGGTGCTCGTACAGCCCCAGGGTTTTCAGTATGTCGTCCACGTCAAGCGGGTGGTCGCTGAGGTACGCGCCGGTTTCAACGTTCTCCTTTATGTTGAGATTCGGGATAAGGTTGTACATCTGGAATATGTAGCCCAGGTGCCTGCGGCGGTAGTCGGTCAGCGCCTTTTCCTTCATGTTCTCGATCTTTTCGCCGTTTATCGAGATGTAGCCGCTGTCCGCGTCGTCTATCCCTCCGATGATGTTCAGCAGCGTTGATTTGCCGCTTCCCGACGGTCCCAGAAGCACGCAGAACTCGCCCTTCTCCACACCGAAGCTTATTCCCTTCAGCACCTCGACCCTGCTTTCGCCCGCGCCGTAGCTCTTCTTTATATCGCTGATATCAATAAACATGACCACAGCTCCTTTCATAATTACCATCATTTGAACAAATGTTCATGTGTTCATTATAGCATCAATTTTACAAAAGTCAATATGAAAACTGAAAAAATACGCGTTAATAGACGCGTTTTGTAGGACTGAACAAAGGGTTAGACAAAACTAACCGAAAAATATGTTGATTATAACAATGGGAAAGCCCGATAGCCCGGAGCCATGCGTCACCGGGCTTTCAGTCATATTATCTTTTCTCGAGCACGATTATCTTGTTGGAGATATTGCGAACCAGCGGTATCTTCCCCAGCGCCTTTGCTTATGTGTGATAAAGAAGTAATAGAAGTGTAAAAATTTTGCCTTTCCTATCCGATACTCAGCTCTGGTATCGAATAGGGCGGGCGGTCATTCGGGCAAGTCCACTTTGCCGACGAAAGAATAGTAAATCTCAAT
>DQFX01000049.1 GCA_003531585.1 Oscillospiraceae bacterium
AACCGGTTTTTAGAGGTTCCCTATTGAAAATATGCCGCTTTTGTGTTATAATATATCATAACCTGAATAGTAACACAGCAATAATGAAAAAGGTGAGCAGATGAATTATTCACTAGACGCCGGAGCATGGAACAGCGTGTTCGCCGTACCCTCCAGCGTTGTTGACAAATATATAAAACTGGCGGACGGCGCAAGCCTGAAGCTGCTGCTGTATCTTCTGCGGCACGGCGGTGAGCAGTTCACGGAGGAACAGCTCCGGGACGCGCTCAATATAAAGCGCGACGGCGAGCTTGAGGACGCGGCGATGTTCTGGTTCCAGCGCGGCATTATCCGCATGGACGACGGCGAGCTTACGCCTACGGACGACTCCGTGCAGGAGCGGCTCCCGGAGGCAGGCGAACCGGAGCCGGAAAAAATGCAGACCTCCAGCCTGAGAAAGGTTGCGGTAAACAACGGTTCTGCGATCTACACCGCCGGAGACATCGCGCAGCGCATAAAGACCGACGGAGCGATCGAATTCCTTTTCAAGGAGGTCCAGCAGCTTTACGGCAGACCGCTGAAGAACCCGGAAAGCCGCGTCGTGCTTCAGCTCACGGATTTTTACGGGCTGCCGGCAGAGGTCGCGATAATGCTGATGAAGTACTGCTTCCGCATTGGAAAGACCTCGCAGAACTACATACTCACTGCCGCGCAGGACTGGGTAAACGAGAATATCCGTACTGTGGACGAGGCAGACCAGCACCTGCAGAAGCTCGAAAAGCGCTACAGCGTTGAGGAGCACCTCCGCCAGGCTATGGACATGAAAACTACGTTCTCGCCGAACCAGCTTAATTTTATCAAAACCTGGACGGAGGAATGGGGATTCAGCGAGGACATGATAATTCTCGCATATCAGATAACCCTTGATAATAAGGGTTCGCTTAACTTCAACTACACGAATAAGATACTGGAGAACTGGAAGAACGCGGGAGTCTACACTACCGACGACGCGAAGCGCAGCAGCGAGGAGTTCCGGGGGAAGCGCCGCAGAAAGCCGGAGGAGAGCGGCAATTCTTCCATCGACATGGACGACGTAATGGACGAACTCCGCCGGCAGTATCAGTAAGAAGGTGACGCATGGGCATAAACGAACAGTATTTCAGCGCCGCAATGGAGCGCCTCGAGGAGCGCCGCAGGGCGAACCGCCTTGAGAGCGACATGCGCCGCTCCGAGGTGGAATCGAAGATCCCGGAGTACCGCGATCTTTCGCTGAAGCTTGGCGAGACCGGAAGCGAGATAGTAAGGCTTGTAATGCGCGGCGGCGACACCTCGAAGGAGCTCGCCGAAGTCGAGCGCCGGAACCTTGAAATACAGAAGCGCCTTGCGGAGCTGCTTTACGAAAACGGTTACCCGGAGGGCTACCTGAAGCCGATATACACCTGTCCCATCTGCCAGGATAAGGGAATAGTGAACGACAAGTGGTGCCAGTGTTTCCAGAAGCTGCTTATGGAGGAGACCGCGCGGGAGCTTAACCGGAACTCGCCGCTGAGCCTCAGCTCGTTCGAGAGCTTCCGGCTGGATCTATACCCGGACGTGATAAATCCCGCGCTGCGGGTGTCCGAGCGGGCGATAATGCAGCGGAACCTCGAGTTCTGCAAGTCCTACGCCGAGAACTTCACCGAACAGAGCGAAGGTATACTGATGAGCGGCGCCACCGGTCTGGGAAAAACTCACCTCTCGCTTGCGATAGCTTCAAAGGTGCTCCAGAAGGGCTATACGGTCATCTACGGCTCCTCGCCGGAGCTGCTCCACACGCTGGAGCGGGAGTATTTCGGGAAGTCGGACAAGGATACGATGTCGGCGCTGACCGGCTGCGACCTCCTGATTTTCGACGATCTCGGCGCGGAAATGGACAAACCGCTGTACGAGTCGCTGCTGTACGAGATAATCAATGCGAGGGTCTGCCGGAGGCTTCCGATGATAGTCAGCACGAATTACAACACGACTGACTTACAGAAGCATTACCCGGACAAGATATGCTCACGTCTGCTGAGCTTCCGGCTGATGGCGTTCTTCGGAAACGATATCCGCCGGGTGCTGAAAAAAGAAGCAAAGTTCTGAAAAGGCGATTTCGCGCAGGAGTTCAGACGCTGCCTGCACGATGTACCCTAAGTTGTGAAATACTGCAATGCAGAGATAATAAACTGGAGGTAACAATATGGGAAAACTCAGAGTTGGCATGCTTACAAGCGGCGGTGACTGCCCCGGACTCAACGCGACCATCAGAGGCGCCGCAAAGGCGATCTATGAGGCGTTCGGCGAAGATAAGGTCGAGATTGTCGGCATTCACGACGGTTATCATGGACTTATCCACGGCGTGTACAAGGTCATGCAGCCGTCGGATTTCTCCGGCATACTCACACAGGGCGGCACTATCCTTGGCACCAAGCGCACGCCGTTCAAGATGATGCAGATCATCGAGGACGACAAGGTCGACAAGGTAAAGGAGATGAAGGATACCTACAAGGATCTCAAGCTCGACTGCCTGTTCACCCTCGGCGGCAACGGAACTCACAAGACCGCCAACATGCTTTCCGAGGAAGGTCTGAACGTTATCGGCCTGCCCAAGACCATCGACAACGATATCTACGGAACTGACGTTACCTTCGGATTCCATTCCGCCGTGGATATCGGCACCGAGGTCATCGACCGTATCCACACTACCGCAAATTCCCACAGCCGCGTAATGGTTATCGAGATAATGGGAAACAAGGCTGGCTGGCTGACTCTCTACAGCGGTCTTGCAGGCGGCGCTGACATCATTCTGCTCCCGGAGATCCCCTACGATATCGACAAGGTTGCTCAGGCATGCCAGAAGCGCGCCGACGCAGGCAGGAACTTCTCGATTCTCGCAGTAGCAGAGGGCTGCTTCGACGTTAACGAGGCTAAGATGAAGAAGAAGGAGCGCGCACGTCTCCGCACCGAGGCGGGCTACACCACCGCGACCTCGCGTATCGCAAAGCAGATACAGGAAATGACCGGGCTTGAGACACGCACGGTGGTTCCGGGACACATGCTCCGCGGCGGCAGCCCGTCGGCATACGACCGTATCCTTGCGACCCAGTTTGGGGCGCACGCCGCACAGCTCCTCAAGGATAAGAAGTTCGGCTATACTGTCGCAATGGTCGATGGAAAGATCACCGAGAACCCCCTCGGCGACGTTGCAATGAAAACCAAGTTCGTTCCGGTCGACTGCAAGATGGTCAAGACCGCCAAGGACATCGGTATCTCCTTCGGCGACTGACCTTTAAGGAATAATCTGGCATCTATACCGCGAAGATTCGCACATATACTAAAAGGACAGAGTTTTTCTGCCCTTTTTTGTTAATTACGGCTATTGAATATTATTGTAGAATATGCTAAAATTATATCAGGATTTACCCAACGAATATTTCAGGAGGACACAAGATGTTCAATATAGCGGTCGCACAGTCCGGCGGACCTACTGCGGCGATAAACGCAAGCCTTACGGGAGTTTTCAACGGCGCAGAGCAGGAGAAGGAAGTTGACGAGATCTACGGCGCGGAAAACGGTATAGAAGGTATCCTGGGTGACAGGCTGCTGAATCTCCGCAGCATACTCATGGACGACCACGACAAGCAGCTCCTTATGACAACGCCGTCAACGATACTCGGCTCCTGCCGCTTTAAGCTGAAGGACTGGCACGAGGACGAAAGCGACTACCTCCGCATAACAGAGGTGTTTAACCGCCACAATATCAGGGCGTTTTTCTACATCGGCGGCAACGACTCGATGGATACAGTCATGAAGCTGAACAGCTATTTTGTTGCGAAGGATATCCGTATCAAGGTGGTGGGAGTTCCCAAAACCATCGACAACGACGTGACCGAAACTGATCACACTCCGGGATTCGGCTCTGCTGCCAAGTACGTGGCGTGTTCATTGCAGGAGATAATCCGCGACAGCCGCGTGTATTCTATCCCGTCCGTCACCATTGTTGAGATTATGGGCAGAGACGCCGGCTGGCTGGCGGCGAGCTCCTGCGTACTACGCGCGAACGGCGAACCCGCTCCGCACCTGATTTATCTCCCGGAGGGCGAGTTCTCCCCGGAGAAGTACCTCGAGGACGTACGTAAGGCGCAGCTCCGCTACAAGGCGGTTATTGTGGCGGTTTCTGAGGGGATCACCGCAGGCGGCGTGACTTCCGAGGTGGTGGACGCGTTCGGGCACAAGTACCTTTCCGGCGTTGGGAAGTGGCTGGAGGGCTACACCAAGGAGCACATCGGCTGCAAGGTGCGTTCCATTGAGCTGAACGTAATGCAGCGCTGCAGCTCCCACATTGCGTCGCTGACCGACCTCAATGAAGCGGAGCGTATCGGCAGGGAAGCGGTAAAAGCAGCGCTGACCTACGGCGAGAGCGGCGTAATGATGGCGTTCCGCAGAATAAGCAACAATCCCTACCGCGTGGAGATAGTCACCGCGGACATCTCAAAGATAGCGAACCAGGAAAAGAAATTCCCCCGGGAGTGGATAAATCCCGAGGGAAACAACGTGACCGTAGACGCGCTGAATTATTTCCTGCCGCTGATCCAGGGCGAGCCTCAGCTTGAATTCCGCAACGGAATACCGGTGCACTTCCGCCTTGATCAGTAATTTATTGCCATAGGCTGCCGCGAGCGCTGAATGAGATGCTTCTCATAATCGTCGTGGCGGGATCTTGATAGAATATAACTCCCGATGAACGGCGCGAATTTTGAGAAGAGTTCGCGCTGTTCTTCTGTTTTCAGGAAAATGCAGTCCGGTGAGAACTGCTCGTTCCTGACTCCGAGCCGGTATACCTCGTCCTGCGCGCGCCGAAGCCGCGAAAGCTCCTGAAAGCGGAATTCCGCCGCCTGCCTGGATATCCCGCACAGCTTTTCGATTTCCGTTGCGGAGGACACCCCGCAGAAATGCAGCACGGTCAGCGGCGCCAGGAGCTCCGCGGCGAAATCGTCGGCTTCGCGCTCCTGCCGCTGAGTGAGCAGTGTGGGCGGATCGGTGATGTGTCCGGACAGCAGGTGTCCGACTTCGTGTGCGGCGGTCCACTTGCGGCGTGGAGCGTAGCATAGCTGACTGTTCAGAACTGCGACCATTCTGCCATCGGCAAGCATGCTGAATCCCGCGTAGCTGACCATGCGGCAGATGTCGTCCAGGCTGTTTTCAAACTGCGCCCTGAACGCCGCGTAGTCGATCACTTTTATCCCTGCGGCGGCGGCGACGGCGCTGACGCTCACAGGAAGCGATATCTGTCCGCTGATCAGAAGTGCCTGAGTACCAGTCATTTTCAATCCCCCTTATAGTCCGGAAGATTCAGGATACTCCCCGCGCCGGGACGCTTTCTGAGCCGTATCGGCTGAGGGGGAGCTTCCTTATTAAAGCTGCGCGCGGCCACCATTGTAAGTCCTTCGGTGCAGCGCTGGTGTTCTATATCAGTGCAGGCGTCGACCAGTTCACGGCCGTGGCTGTCGAGCTCCAGATACTTTTTTAAATGTACCTGTCCGGGTGCCGACGAGGCGTCAAACTGGTCCGCGAAAAGCTCGTTAGGCTCGCAGGAGAGCGCTTCGAACAGTCTGTACAGCACGTTTTCCTTCGGGTGGCTGACCTCCCGCTCGTAGTTGCCAACCGCCGATGGAGTTACCCCCAGCCGCTGGGCGAGTTCCTCCTGAGTTAGCCCCGCACGCTCACGAAGCTCCTTGATACGTTTACCTATTCCCATTGTTATCTCCTTTATATTGCTTCCTTGTCGCCGTATCGACGTATCAGCTTGTCCAGACCGCTTTTCCTCAGCATAAAGATTCTTCGCTCGCTCATGTAAAGGTCGTTGGCAAGCCTTTGCCAGCTCTTGGCTAGGATAAAATACCCTTCGATGACCGCGCGTTCCTCCCCAGTCAGGAAGCTTATGTACGTAAGTGCCTCCGCCTTTGCGTCGCACATCAGGTCGATGGAGGTATTTACTTCCCGTTCCAGCCTGGCGAGCTTTGCTACGGTCTCCCGCGCGTATGCGGAGGACTCCACAGCGCGCTTCGAGATCCGGTGGAGCTGCTCTATATGTTCGATCTGCGTTTTGATCTCCAGTTCAAGGGAGCGGGCGCGTTCCAGCACCGCTATCACATCTGCCATTTTCATCACTCCGGTTTCATATAAATTTGCATTCATGCACTAGCTTATCTGTGAACAGTATATCACAAGATACTTGTTTTTGTCAAGAGGTTTTCTGCAAATTTACAAAGAAAATTTCATTTTCTGATTTAATAGTGAACAAAGCCTCTGCTAAAATGAATTTTGGGAAAATAAAAATTTCATCAAGTGAGAAGCTGCATTGCATGGGGAAGCAGACATAGTTACCGCTTAAATGATATGAACTCATAAAAATGGCTTGGCAGTAGGGTTTGGAGTGTGCTGAAGCACATCTGAGCTTCACAGAGAAAAAGCGGCTCTGAATGGCTGATTTTGCAGGAATGTCCCGAAAGCACTGGAGTTTTTCGTAAAATAAACTGTGCAATATATACAACTTAGGCACAATTATGTTGTTGCAAATGAATAAAAAGCATTTTTGAGATGAAAAAATCTCAAAACTATCTTGCAAAAACAGAAATATTGTTGTATAATATATTCAGCCGCTGGAGAGCGGAACATATTTCCGTCAGGCATAAGACGTTACTGTGTAGAACGGTGCATTGAAACGCCCGCGGAGGACTATTTTTAGGAGGTTACTTAACAATGGCGTTAACTAACAAATATCTTGCAGATCTTCTTGAGACCGTTAAGAAAAGAAATCCCGGCGAGCCTGAGTTCATTCAGGCGGTAACTGAGGTTTTCGAGACCCTTCAGCCTGTTGCTGAAAAGAGACAGGACCTCATCGACGCAGGCGTTTTCGACAGGATCGTTGAGCCTGAGAGACAGATCATCTTCCGCGTTCCGTGGGTTGACGACAACGGCAAGGTACAGGTAAACAGAGGTTTCCGTATCCAGTTCAACTCCGCTATCGGTCCGTACAAGGGCGGTATCAGACTGCACCCCTCCGTATATATTGGTATCATCAAGTTCCTCGGTTTCGAGCAGATCTTCAAGAACTCCCTGACCACCCTTCCTATGGGCGGCGGCAAGGGCGGTTCCGACTTCGACCCGAAGGGCAAGTCCGACGGCGAGGTTATGCGTTTCTGCCAGAGCTTCATGACTGAGCTTTGCAGACACATCGGTCCTGACTGCGACGTTCCCGCTGGCGATATCGGTACCGGCGGACGTGAGATCGGCTACATGTTCGGCCAGTATAAGAGAATCCGTGACGAGTTCTCCGGCGTTCTCACCGGTAAGGGACTTACCTACGGCGGTTCTCTCGCAAGAACTGAGGCTACCGGCTTCGGTCTGTGCTACTTCACCGACGAGATGCTCAAGGCTAACGGCAAGAGCTTCAAGGGTCAGACCGTTATCATCTCCGGTTCCGGTAATGTTGCTATCTACGCAACAAAGAAGGCTACCGAGCTGGGCGGCAAGGTAGTTACCGTATCCGACTCCAACGGTTACATCTACGATCCGGACGGTATCGACCTCGATGTTGTTAAGCAGATCAAGGAAGTTGAGCGCGGCAGAATCAAGGAGTATGTAAACAGAACCTCCCACAAGAATGCTGAGTACCACGAAGGCAGCGTTTGGGGCGCTAAGATCAAGGCTGACATCGCTCTGCCCTGCGCAACACAGAACGAGATCAACGGCGACTTCGCTAAGAACCTCGCTGCAAACGGCGTATATGCAGTAGCAGAGGGCGCTAACATGCCTTCTACTCCTGATGCTATTGAAGTTTACTTCGATAACAAGATGCTCTACGGTCCCGCAAAGGCTGCAAACGCAGGCGGCGTTGCTACTTCTGGTCTTGAGATGAGCCAGAACTCCATCAGATATAGCTGGACATTCGAGGAAGTTGACGAGAAGCTCCACAATATCATGGTTTCCATCTTCAAGAGCTGCGACGAGGCTGCTAAGGAGTATGGCATGCCCGGCAACTACATGGCAGGCGCGAACATCGCGGGCTTCCTGAAGGTTGCAGAGGCTATGAAGGCTCAGGGCTGCGTTTGATCCTGTTGGTCTGAAACATGAGTGACAACAAGAATCATATGTTGAAGAAAGATGCAGATCTTGTCCGCGGCGGAAAAACCGAAAAGGATATCCATCTGCATAACGAGCTTCACCCTGCCGACCGCAAGAACGGAAAGGGTGTCAAAGAGAGCAAGCAGTTCCATGAGAATTGCAACTTCAACCTGAATCATACTAAATAAAGATTTCCCCCTGCCGCACGGCGGGGGGGAATCTTTATTTAGAGGTGACCTTTAGTAAGTAAAAAACGGTCACAAGTCGTGACCGCTTTTTTATTTGTTTGAAAATAATTCAGTGAGCCGCTGTTTTATCTCGTTGTATCGCTTTACTGGAACAGGGAGCTCGCTGCCGTTTGACATTACGACGCAGTACGGCTTCAAAAGTGTGATATGATCAAGATTTATCGCATAACATCTGTGTATGAGGACAAATCTCCCGCCGGCTTTTTCAACGAATGATGAAATGTTTATCCTGGCGTTGATTATTCCGGAGAAGCAGCAAATCTGGCAGTTGCGACCGTCTGACGTAGCGTAAAGTATGTCGTTTCTTGGAATGAAACGGGTGCAGTCGTCGGTGTCCGTGATGATCATTCTGTCGGAAGAACAGTTCTGCTGGTTCAGCGCCGAACCAGCCGGGATCATCGCTGAATTAAACGCATTCCCGTAGACAGACTCGGGCGTGCTGTCAGGCTTGGTTACGCCGATGTGCTTGAGCTTCAGCTCACCCAGCCCGGAAAGCTCCCATATGAACACGCAGTACTGCTTCATGTATAGCATGTCGTCCGCGTCGGAAATCGGAGTGAGCGTATACTTTCCGATGACCGTGCAGGCGCTGCCGCAGTTCTGCGCAATAATGAACATTTTATCCGTCAGTCTGCTTTTGATAATGCCGCTGGTCGCAGTCGGCATGAAGCTGCATACCTCCTGCTGACCCTGAATAATATAATGGTTAAGGGCGTCAGTCAGGCTGAAGTCCTCGTATTTCAGCAGCAGAGTTGTATCCTGCTGCCAGAATTGCTCCAGTATCGCTTGTGTAAGGTCGATAGCAAGAGCGGTGTTTTCGCTGGTCAAATTTAGATCTGCCTTTCTTTAGTTGATACTGTCTGGTACGGATAACAGAAATCAAAAGAAAGAAAAGTAAAAATGATATGAAGCAGACAGCCAATCCGCTTCCCTTACATTGATTATATCACATTGTCTATAGTTTTGTCAAGTACTTTCGGTATTTTCATATAGATTAGCACATATAAGCGTTGGCCCAAAGTGCCAAGTAGTCTGACGATTTTTGGTTACGCATGGGAGGTCATTCGTGCGAAATATATTGAAAACCCGGTTTTTTTCTGGTATAATATGCACAAGTTTCATGAGCGTTGTGAATTTGCCTTTGATTAAAATGGCAGACCGGGGTGGAAAATGGCAGGGTATACATACTCTAAAAAGAAAAAACAAGTCAGAACGGCAAAGAAACAAAGCATACAGGCGCGAAAAAACATCGAAACGGAATATGAGTTGCCTGCCGCAGCCCATGGATTAAAACACGTTGACCCGGTTTACATGCTGACAGACGGTTTCGCAAAGCGGTTTGACGCCGTAGGAACAGAACACTCCAGACAAATGGCGGGAAACAGCGAACAATTCCAGCGTACTGACGGAGAGAATTCCAGTACAGGCGGCGGTTTAGGTTCCAAAAAAGTTAATGGTCGGGAGCCGACCGTGGCTGCTGATTCGCGCCGTGAATCAGATGAATGCAATTTTGCAGACAAGTTTTCGTCGTATGCATTCCGTGGTGGGAAGCTTGCCAACGCAGTTATGGCGGGGCAGGGTCGTCAGGTGTTTACTGTCTGCCTTTCAAGGGCGCTTGGCAGGAGTTTTCACGGTTCTGAACGGCAGAAAAAACTACTCGGGAGCGCTAACGATTTTCACGTTGGAAACACTTCCGCGAGGGTCATGTTCAACCGCGACGCACAGTCTGCTGTAAGTCTCGTGACGGACGCGCTCCGTGGAAGCACAAGGATACTTGAGCTGTTTAGGAATCTTGCGAATGGCAGTGGTCAGAGGTCAGACGCACCGTTGGAAATGCGCAATATCGACACGCTGAAAATGGCGTTTCCGTTTTTGCAGACCGACGATGATAAGCGGCTTATACTGTCCTGCAAGAGCCGTCTGAAGGAGCTTGAGAACTCAAAAAATCCGAAATCTGAGAACGCAGCACGGCTTCTCAGGTCGGCAGTGATAAAGCATACCGCCGTGCTTCGCAGAAAAGAGGAGCAGCAGCGGAACTTCCTTACAAAGCTGAACGAGATCAACAGCAACGTGCGTGAAGCCGAAAAACTGTTCAGCTCCGACGGATTTGCTGAGCAGGCGCTCCGCGAGGCGGAGGAGCTCATGGAGGGAACTCCGCCCGATGACGATAAGCGCCGCAAAGCCTCATTCGAAGCCGCTTCGGCGGTCGCGGACTTCTTTTCAGGTCTGAGAGGAGACGAAAATGGAACAGCTCGGCAAAACGAAGCAAACCAGCCGGAAACCGGCGCACCAGAAAAAACCACAAAATCATAGCCGCCAGGCTGTGTTTTGCCCGGAGATCCTGTCTGCGGCGGCCTCCGCGGCAGAGCATTCGCTGAGCGAATCTCTGCTGGGAGTGTCTCCCGAACAGCTTCTGAGCGCTGGAAATCAGTTCCTGCTCAGACTTACGGGCCGCGAGTTCCAGGTTATCTCTAACCAGAAAATGCGTTTTTCTGAACAATCTCCGGAAAATGCATTCGAGCAGGTTCCGGCGGGTCTGGAGTTCCGACAGCCGGTATTTTCGGGTCAGCTTATCACGCCGACCAGCATAAATGATATCTCAGCAGGGAGCCAGTAATGGATTATTCCGAAATTGTAAGAAGCGAGCTTTTGCAGCGAGGTCTGAATTTCATCGAGGAATACGGCGCGTTTCAGTTTACCATGAGCAGCGGACAGCGCCGGTGGCGCACTCTGCTGAGCGCTGAAAATAACGCGCTGATTTGCTGTGCGCAGTTCCCGTGGATATCCGGAGGCTGCCTGAAAACGCTGAACCAGCTAAACGCTGAGGCCGCGCTCGGGTGCTTTCTGCTGACGGAAGGACGCGTTGTGTTTCGCTGCGGCGCAGAGGTCTTTGACCCGCTGACCGCCGGAGAAACCGCGATATCGCTTCTGCGGCTGAGCGGAAATACAGTCTGCCGATACTGGGAACGCGTAAGGTTCTGCGGAGGTACTGATGAGCTTTGATTATTCCAGCGCGGGGAAACTCTTTGCAAGCCAGAACGAGCTTCTGGACTGCTTTGCGGACGTCCTCGATCTTCACATATATTACATCTACAAATATCACTACTGGGTCAGCCCGGAAAACAGCATGCAGGGCATGCTCGGGGTTGTCGTTACCCGGGAGGAGTTCGAAAAGGGACTGCTCCGGGCTTCCGGCGGAACTGCATGGGAGAGCCTGAGCGACGATGAGACCTCCGAAATCGAAATGACCAGGGAGTACTTTTTCGGAAGGGTTCTTGCGACTCCGGACGACTGCGGATTCCCGGTTTTCGGAGTTGAAAACGCGTTCAGAACGGACAGATTCCGCTTCCTGACGGTGCTTACGCTGCTTTGCTGCGATGTGGAGCGCCGTTACGAGAAGCTGTTTGCATTCCTACAGGACGATATCTCGAAAAAGCTCCCGACAGCCGACACGATGATACGTCTGTGGGCGGAGCCGGGCAGGCGCATAGCGGATTACTACCGCTATTTTTCAGAGCAGGACGCGCTGATGAAGTACATCTGCGCCCCCGTGGAGGGTACCCTCTGCACCCGGCAGCTCCAGCTTTCTGAGCCAATTATCCGGTACCTTACAGGCGGGGAGTGCGCGTATCCCGTGTATTTTCCGCAGGAGGATCCCGGGCAGGCTTACATAATGGCGGAAATCGCGGAGCAGGCGGCGGCAGCGGCGGAGCGTTCGCTGAATGGCGCACCCGCAGTGATATGCCTGTGCGGTAAGCGAGGCAGCGGCAGGAAGTTCCTGATAAAGCACTGCGCACGGAGGTGCGGCGAGAGCGTTGCGTTCGTTCCGGCTGCGGAGCTTATCTCAGCGGAGGATACGGCGGAGGCGTTCCGGCGGGCGGTCTGCGAGGCTGCTCCGAGGGGGGCGGCGCTCTGCATTACCGATTTTGAGCAGTTTCTTGAGGAAGAAAACCGCGCGAAGCTGGCTGAACTCTCAGCGGAGCTTTCAGACAGCGGGCGCTTCTTCGGTACTCATATATTCATAACCACGCAGCGGCGCTGGCAGACTGAAATTCCCGGCGCGGGCACGCTTCTGCTAACGCTGGAGATTCCTGATACCGACGAGGATCAGCGGCTCACACTGTGGCGGCACGCGCTGTCCGGTCTGGAGCTTTCCGAAAGCGTCGACCCGGCGGAGATGGCGGCGAAGTTCCGGTTTACCCCGGGACAGATAGCCGCGGCGGCGAACCGTGCCAGGGAGCTTTCCCAAGGAGGAGTAACTCCGGAGCTGCTGCACGAATGCTGCTACGCTCAGGTGGTGGTAGGGCTGAATACGCTCGCCACGCCTATAAAGACCGCTTATTCCTGGGAGGATCTTGTGCTCCCGGAGTCCGAGATAAAGCTGCTGAAAAGCGCGCTGACCCACGTGAAGTACCGCCATAAGGTCTACACGGAGTGGGGATTCTCGAAAAAGGCAGCTTACGGCAGGGGACTGTCGGTGCTGTTTTCCGGGCCTCCCGGCACGGGAAAGACGATGGCGGCGCAGGTCATAACGAATCAGCTTCACATGCAGCTTTTCAAGGTGCAGCTTTCTCAGATAGTCAGCAAGTACATCGGCGAGACCGAGAAGAATCTGCGGCGGGTTTTCACCGAAGCAAAAAACGCAAACTGCGTGCTGTTCTTTGACGAGACCGACGCACTTTTCGGCAAGCGCTCCGAGGTCAAGGACTCCCACGACCGACATGCGAACATAGAGACCGCGTATCTGCTCCAGCAGATGGAGGAATACGATGGCGTTGTGCTGATGGCGACGAATCTCCTTCAGAATATCGACGAGGCGTTCATGCGAAGGATAAGCTTTGTGGTCGCGTTTCCGTTTCCGGACGCCCCCACGCGGAAGCTGCTGTGGCGCAAAATGCTGGACGCGAAGGCTCCGACGGAGAACATCGACTACGATTTCCTCGCTGAGAACTTCAAGATGGCTGGAGGAAATATCAAGAACTGCGTGATACATGCGGCGTTTCTTGCGGCTTCAGAGGGCTCTCCGATAGGAATGCGCCATCTGCTGACCGGAATAGTCAACGAGCAGCGCAAGAACAACACAGTGGTGCTGCGCGAGGATCTTAAACAGTACGCCGACCTTGTTTTCGGCGAATGACACAGGTTAGTTTATCCGACAGGATCTACTATAAACGAAGATCTGCTGTCCGGCGGACTTCACCAAATTTATTTGAGAGGAGGCACTGATCTTCTTGCAGCCCGCGAAAGCCGGAAAGCTGGAATGGAGATCAGAAACAAGTTATGCCAGAGTATTTATCCCCAGGTGTGTATGTTGAGGAATACGAGTCCGGCGCAGTTCCCATGGAAGGCGTTGGAACAAGCACGGCAGGCTTTGTAGGTCTTGCAGAGAAGGGCGACGTTATCGGAAAGCCGCAGCTTGTAACAAGCTTCAGCGACTATGTTCGCATTTTCGGCGGTTATCTTTCCGAGACGAAGTACGGCGACAAGAGATTCCTGCCGTATGCGGTCGAGCACTTTTTCATCAACGGAGGCTCCAGGGCTTTTGTTATGAGAGTCTGCCCGGATGACGCAAAGTGCGCTTCCACCAAGAGCGATTCCATACTGAGCTTCACCGCAAGGAATCCCGGCGAGTGGGGCAATCGTATCAAAGTGACCGTATCCCCTGTATCCCGCGTAAAGACGCAGGTCTACGAGGTCGAGGGAAACAGCGCGACTGTAAGAAGCGTTGACGGTTTCAACATCGGCGACGTAGTCGAGTTTGCGGACGGCAAGACCTCCGTTTATAACCGCATCACCGCCATTGAGGAAAAGACGATCTCCTTTGAGAATCCCGTCAGCCCCTCCATCATCGACAAGAACCTTGTACCCACGAAGTTCATCAAATCCAGCGAGATAGACGTTTCCGTAAAGTACGGCGACGTCAAGGAGGATTACCTGTTCGTATCCCTCAACACCGAATCCGCGGACTACATATGTTCCAGAATGTCCAGAAGCGAACTTGTGACCGTTGAGGTCTCCGCTAAGCCGGCGAAGCCCATGGTTCCCGAGGTAAAGGACAAGGACAAGAAGGACGCGGCTCCCGCAGCGGTTTCCTCAGCGGTTTCCGGAATCGTAGCTCCGTTTGACGCGGTAGGCGGCAAGGGCGACGCTATGATACTCCAGCTCATAGGCGGAACCGATGGCAATGCGGATTCCGTAGTGGCTTCCGACTACATCGGCAAGGACGGCGGCCCCGGCAGAAGAACAGGTATACAGGCGTTCATTGAGAACTCCGACGTAAGCATAATGTCCGTTCCGGGTATCACGATACCTGAGGTTCAGATGTCCCTTATCGCGCACTGCGAGAACATGAAGAGCCGCTTTGCAGTTCTCGACATGCCGAAGGACAGAAAGAAAACAGACGAGCTGCTTGAGTATCGCGACATGTTCGATTCAAGCTACGCTGCGTTCTATCATCCGTGGATTCAGATTTTCGACCCGCTTTCAAAGAAGAACGTGTTCGCGCCGCCTTCCGGCTCAGTGCTTGGCGTTTACGCGCGCACTGACAACACCGTCGGAGTCCACAAGGCTCCCGCAAACGAGGTCGTACGTTCCTGCACCGGACTTGCAAGCAGCTACAACACCGCCGAGCAGGATCTGCTCAACCCGAAGGGCGTGAACCTTATCCGCTCCTTCCCGGGCAGGGGTATCAGGATCTGGGGTGCGAGAACCGCTTCCTCCAACGCGACATGGAAGTACGTCAACGTACGCCGCCTGTTCATTTACCTTGAGGAATCCATTCGTGCAAACACCAACTGGGTAGTGTTCGAGCCGAACACCGAGGCTCTGTGGGGCAGAGTAAAGAGGACGGTGGAGATGTTCCTCGCAAGCACATGGAGAAGCGGAGCGCTGGCAGGCACTTCCCCCTCCGAGGCGTTCTTTGTTGATATCGGCAGGAACACCATGACCCAGGACGACATCGACAACGGCAGACTGATCTGCGTTATCGGCGTAGCTCCCGTAAAGCCCGCTGAGTTCGTCGTATTCAGAATCGGTCAGTACACCAGCGAGAGCAATGGTTGATTTTTGTAGGAAAGGAATGAGAGTAAATGCCGGAAATTAGATATCCGTTCAAGAATTTCAGATACAAGGTGGAGTTCAACGGCACCGAGGCTGCCGGCTTCAGCGAAGTATCTGGCGCAGACATCTCTGTTGACGTTATCGAGTACAGAGAGGGCAACGAAGTACGCACCACCCCCAGAAAGCTCGCAGGTCTGACGAAATACGGCAACATTACGCTGAAATGGGGCGTAGTAGGTTCGCTGGAGATGATGGAGTGGCTGCACACCGTGGCTTCCGACAACACCTCCGGTCCGACCGGTATCGAGCGCAAGACCATCACAATAAAGCTCCTGGACGACACCGGAGCAGAGGGCCCGAGCTGGGAGATAATCAATGCATGGCCCACGCATTACACCGCGCCTGACCTCAACGGTCTCGGCGGCGAGGTAGCTATCGAGACTCTGGAGATATGCCACGAGGGCGTAAACAGAATAGACGGCGGATCAATGGACTCCGCAACACCGTCTGAGAACTGATAAACAGTAACTGAAAACAGAACCGCCGTCGGTTCTTCGGTGCGACCGTTGAGCCGATGGCGATATCTGGTTTTTTCAGGTCGGAGGAAAAAATGAGCTTTCAGACAGAATTTGAATTTGAACTCCCCAGAGGGTATGTCGACCAGAACGGCGAGGTGCACAAGCGCGGCGTCATGAGGCTGGCGACTGCCGCTGATGAAATAATGCCGCTGAGGGACCCGCGCGTTCAGCAGAACCCGGGGTACCTGACGGTGATACTGCTTTCCCGCGTGGTAACGAAGCTGGGAACGTTGCAGGCGATAAACAACCGCGTAATCGAGAACCTGTTCACCATAGACATGGCGTATCTGCAGGATCTCTACCAGCGCATAAACATGCAGGAGGTACCGGCGTACAAGGTCGTCTGCCCACACTGCAATAAGGAATTCGACCTTCCGCTGGATTTTTTAGAAAAGTAGAGCTGTCGCTGTATCCCCAAGACAAGCTCTATGAGGAAATGACGTTTCTGGGGTATTACCTTCACTGGAGCCACGACGAGCTGATGACCCTGGAACACCGCGAGCGCCGCAGATGGTGCACGGAGGTGTCCCAGATAAACAAGAAGCTCAGCGGGCAGAAGGAAAAGAAGAACCTGTTTGAGAAGTAAGGGGGCGGCTAATGGAGAGCAGACACACCGGCGGGAATTTCAAAGTTATAATCGCTCCCATTGAGCTGACCGGGAATTTCTCAGCGGTTTCCGGGCTGAATGCCGAGCTTGAGTGCGAGGAGTACATCGAGGGCGGAACGTTCCGGCCGGTGTACCTACCGAAAGGGCTGAGGTACGGCAGGATCGTTCTTCAGCGGGGAACTGCAACGCTGGAACCACTGGCGCTGTGGTTTGATACGGTGAGAGCCGGGTCGCACGTCAGGTACCCTATGGTGATAACGATGATGGACAACGCCGGAAAGCCAGTCAAGATATGGACGGTGCTTGACGCAATGCCGGTGAAGATAGACTACGGCACGCTGGACGCTATGAGCGGCAGCGTGGCACTTACCACGGTCGAGCTGGTGCACGGAGATATCGTCACGATAATGTAAGGAAAGGAGCATGCTTAGTGGAAAGTATCACTGCTGCAAGGAATATCAGCGGTCTGGAGCCGATGAGCGTGCTTCATGGAATTGCTCCGCTCTGCGTTCCGATGAGCGTTTCCGAGGACTTCGCCGACGAAGTGGGAAATCGCGCGGTCCCGCGTATCGTTTCGCTGTGGGAGCGGCTAGGACTGTTCTATATGCTCGAACAGCCGCAGACTGCTCCGGTGAGCAATACTCGCGTTACGGTTAACAATTTCACGGCGCAGATGATATTTCGTCTCTGTTCATTTTCACATACCGACAGGCTGATTGAAAGATATCAGCCCGGCTCTGTATTTCCGGAAAATATCCGCAGGGCGTCTCAGGAGAACGTCCGCATGATACGTTCAGCGGAAATGCGGAGGGTATTCCGCGCGCTCACGGAAAACAGCAGGTACACCGAGGAGGTCGGCAGGGTATTCCGGCTGATTTTCGAAAAGGAGACCGGCGGCATTCCGCTTCAGACGGTCTGCCGGGCGCTCGCGGCGCTGCTTGGCTCGAGCGGAGGCGGCGCGGTCTTCACGGCTCAGCAGCGCAGAATATTCGAGCGTATCGCCGCCGTGCTTGGAAGCGAGTACCCGGAAAGCCCCGCCGCCGTCGAGATAAGCCGTCTTGGATCTGCCTCCGGCTTCACCGAGGAACAGCGTGCGCGTATTCTCTCGGCGGTTGGCAAAACTGGGAACCGTCCGCAGACTGACGCGGCGCAGATTGTGGTTCAACTGGCTGAACGCGGGAAATCCGCCGTGGAAGCGGCAGAACTTATCCGCCGCGAGGTCAGAAGCTACGGCTTTACCGAGCGGCATTACGACCGTGAATCCATTCGGGAGATGATCGGCGCAGTTCCGGGCAGAATAGCTCCGGCCGGCAGGTCGGCAGCGTTCATCGCGGCTGATCCTGAGAGCGCCGCGGCGCGCAATGGAGCCGCCAGACCCGCAGGAGGTATTTACGAAGCGGCGGCGCTGCTGTATCAGGAGCTGTCCGGCACTGGAAGCGATGATTCGGCAGGGAAAACAGATAGTTCCACGACTCAGCAGAACGTTGAATTCCGGCGGCTCTCCGGGAAAATGACCGCCGGGATATCGGCTGTTTTTTCTGATATTCTCAATAGCGCGCAGTATGGTTTAAACAATCCCCGCTATCAGGTGGAGCGCAGAATTCCAGACCGGATTTTCCGCGAGAACGTTCTCGGCAAAGCGGTTTCCGCGAACGCAGAAACAGGCAAGCCGGGAGGAATCGGAATTCCTGGAACTTCAGAGCATTCGGAAAAAGCCAAATATGCAGGCGCTTTGAATCCAGCCAGCGAGATAACGATGAAGTTCTATGCCGATTCCCCGGCGGGAAGGCTGCTTGAGCAAATTTCAGACGGTATGGTAAATTCTGAGTCCCGCCGCGGGATAAGCGAGTATTCTCGTCAATTTGAAATCCCGGTATCGGAGCTTTTGGCGGGCGCTCGGCTGAATGCAGGCGCGGGAATTGATTTCGGAGAAAAACAGGGGTTATCAGAATCCGGAGAAGCTCATGTTGTTCCAATGAACAACATGGACGCTCCGCAGGACGTAACTCAGACCATGGCACTTCCGGAACCGATTTTGAATAATTTCCAAGCTGAAGAGACCGGAGCAAATTCTGTTTCGCTCTGGAGCAGTTTTGAAAAATCTGTTGAAGGTCGATTGACAAGTCTTTTTTCCGAGATTTCCAGGAACGTAAATTTCGGCGGCAGAACCATCGTGCTGTCAGGAAGTGACACGCATTCGGAATCAATGCGAACTGTGCAGAATCAGGTGTGTATTACCGCCCCGGCTTTGCGGCGTATTCTGAGTAGATTCAGCTTTGAAACTGACATTTACTCCACGGCGCAGCATAGTAATTCGGATACGGCGCTGACTTCTGTGGTAAATGAAACAACAGAGCTTCTCAGAAGGTACTCGTTTGAAGAAAATCGTCACCAGAATAGTCCGGAAACGCATATTTATCAGGATTATTCATTTCGGGAAACAAGCGGTTTTTCAGAGAAAAACACAATCCATAATAGCTCTACCGCATTGACATTCAACAATGCAGTGCAGAAAGAAAATGAGGAGGCTCCGGCTCACTCCACATCGAAAAATACGAATCATCCCACAGGCGCAGTGCTCCCACCAGAACCGCAGAGCAACGCGGCTCAAAGGGAGCAGCTGATACTTCCTGAGCGCTCCACATCGGAAACCGCAAATCATCTTACAGGCACATTGCTCTCACCAGAACCGCAGAGCAACGCGGCTCAAAGAGAGCAGCTGATACTTCCTGAGCGCTCCACATCGGAAACCGCAAATCAGCTTGCAGGCGCAGTGCTCCCGCCAGAACCGCAGAGCAATGCGGCTCAAACGGAGCAGCTGACAATTCCGGAGCGCTCCACATCGGAAAACGTAAATCAACTCACAGGCACAGTGCTCTCACCAGAACCGCAGAGCAATGCGGCTCAAAGGGAGCAGCTGATACTTCCGGAGCGCTCCACATCGGAAACCGCAAATCAGCTTACAGGCGCAGTGCTCCCGCCAGAACCGCAGAGCAAAGCGGCTCAAAGGGAGCAGCTGACACTCCCGGAGCGCTCCATATCGGAAACCGTAAATCAGCTTACAGGCGCAGTGCTCCCACCGGAACCGCAGAGCAACGCGGCTGAACCGGATCAGCTGACACTCCCGGAGCGCTCCATATCGGAAACCGCAAATCAGCTTGCAGGCGCAGTGCTCCCGCCAGAACCGCAGAGTAATGCGGCTCAAAGAGAGCAGCTGACAATCCAGGAGCGCTCCACATCGGAAAACGCAAATAATCTTACAGGCGCAGTGCTCCCGCCAGAACCGCAGAGTAACGCGGTTCAAAGAGAGCAGCTGATACTTCCGGAGCGCTCCACATCGGAAACCGCAAATCAACTCACAGGCACAGTACTCCCGCCAGAACCGCAGAGCAACGCGGCTCAAAGAGAGCAGCTGATACTTCCTGAGCGCTCCACATCGGAAACCGCAAATCAACTCACAGGCACAGTACTCCCTCCAGAACCGCAGAGCAACGCGGCTAAAACGGAGCAACTGATACTTCCGGAGCGCTCCACATCGGAAACCGCAAATCATCTTACAGGCACATTGCTCTCACCAGAACCGCAGAGCAAAGCGGCTCAAAGGAAGCAGCTGACACTTCCGGAGCGCTCCACATCGGAAACCGCAAATAATCTTACAGGCGCAGTGCTCCCACCAGAACCGCAGAGTAACGCGGCTAAAACGGAGCTGTTGACGCCCCTGGCGCAGTCCGAAACTCAAAATAATGAGCGCCGCACGGCAGGCTCCTACCGCGACAGGTTGGATAACAAAACGCTATCGGTAATCGACCAGTTGATTGCAGAAACCAGACAGCCGGTTCCAGTCCCGGAAATAAAAGAAGCAATTCCAGAACCAGAGCCGGAATTAAATTACATATCCTCTGAAAAGAGCGTGGAATCCAGCGATGTTATCCGCAGCGTGAACATAGTCCGCGAAAGCATTGTAAGGCACACAGAAAGCCACATGAGCCGCCTGATCGAACGCGCTTACAGAAACTCGCTGCCAGAACAGCCGGAAAAGAAGCCGTTCACATTCCGGACGGCGGAGAATACGGAGAACATGTTAATGCTGGTTCCTCCGACTGAAATGGACAGATACAGGGCGCAGCAGCCCTACATGAACTCACTGCCGCCCATTGAATTGAAGGAGCCTCAGCCAGCTCAGGCTCCCGCCGAGACCAGCAGGACGGTCACAACTAACCGTCAGGTCACGGTGAACACGAGCGTTGACGGCGGTATCAGCAGCCTGACCCGCGATGAAATTTCCAGGCTGACTGATAAGGTCTACGAGCGCATTGAGAACAGACTTGCGCGCGAGCGGCGCAGAATGGGATTATAGAAAGGGGCGAGGTAGTTGGTAGGTCCGGTCAAGGCAAAATTCAAGGTGCTCGACGGAGCAAACAAGCTGCTGAATGTCAGCGCCGTGGTTGGCGGAGCGGGTATTCCGTGCATTTTCAATCCGACTGATTTCACGATACAGCGCAGCGTGAACTACGCGCAGCACAAGATTCCGGGCAGGGACAGACCGGTGCTCCAGTTTGTAAGCGGCGAGGCAGAAGTAATGAGCTTCAGCCTGCTGTTCGATACCTACAGCGCCGGGGACGCATCCAACCAGCCGCTGACGGCGCTCTCGGCAGCCGCGCCAGACCTCCTCAAGCAGGACGTCCGCGTATACACTGCGCCGCTGATGAAGCTTACAACGGTCAATTCCGATACCCACGCACCCAGCCTGGTGGAATTCGTGTGGGGATCTATCAGTTTCAAGGGATTTATCATGTCGATATCGCAGAGGTTCACGATGTTCGCATTTGACGGCAAGCCGGTGCGCGCGGTAGTCGACATTCAACTGATATCAGACAAGAAAGACAACAACGTCCGCAATTCTCCTGACAGGACGAAGGCGCGGACTATCTCCGAAGGCGACAGGCTCTGCGCCTTTGCCTATGCGGAATACGGCGACTGTTCCGAGTGGCGCAGAATAGCCGAAGCGAACGATATCGACGACCCGCGCAGGCTTGAGCCAGGAACGGACATCGTGATACCGCCGATACTCTGAGCATGAGAAAGGAGGCTGCGCCATGGAACTGAACAACGAGGAACTTCTTCTGCCTCAGTGCCGTGTTTTTGTTGACGGCAGGCAGATAAAGGCTTCGGAGGAAATGATAGAATCCGTGAGCGTGCAGCTTTCTGCTTCCCAGATGTCGAATAGCTGCGAGGTTGTGATATTCTGCGACCATGACCACGGAAGGAGCACCATCGGAAATATCATCAGCAGGGCTTCCGCGGGGAAAAAGATACGGGTCGAGATGGGGTACAGGCTGACGAAGCCGGTTTTCCTGGGGTACATCAACGCCGCCGGGGTCAGCTTCTCAGAGGACGGCGTGACTCTCACGCTATCCTGCCTGGACGCCCGGGGTCTCCTGATGGGGAACACCTCCCGTGAAAGCTTTGAAAATAAGAGCGTGAGCCAGATAGTAAAGGAACTCCTGGAGCCGGTCAGAGGCTACACTGACGGCATCACCGTTTCTGTCCCCGGAGCCGCCGACAAGGAGTACCCCATAGTGAGCCACGACATGGACGATTACCAGTTCGTGTGCATGCTTGCGAAGCTGAGCGGCTGTACCTTCTACATGTCCGGCACGAAGCTGAAATTCGTGAAGGATATCTACTCCACCGCGACGGTTCAGCAGCGGTACTCCTGGGGTAAGAACATGCTGAGCTTTGAGCGCACCGTGGAGCTGTCCGGACAGCTCGGGAAGGTGCGCGTGTACGGCACTGTCCCAGAGACCCTCGAGGATTTCTGCGCGGAAGCTTCTCCGCTGGGCGGCTCGGGAAAAAGCGGCGCGGGACTGTGCCCGCCGATACGCTCGAAGGTGCTGGAGAAGGTCAGCAAAACGGTGAAGAGCCAGAGCGAAGCCCGGACCTACGCTGAATCCCTCATGCGGGAAGCCTGCCTGAAGCTGTGCACCGGAACCGCTACAGTCCCCGGAAACGAAGCTCTGCTTCCCGGCACGAAAATAAAGTTCGGCGGGCTTGACCCCAAGCTGAACGACACGTACTACATCACGGGAATAACCCACACGTTCAGCGCGGGTGGATTCCTGACAAGGATAGATTTCTGTTCCCCTACAGATTAACGGAGGTGAGCGTATGCAGAGCATGGCGGATATGCTGTCCGCGCCCGGCGGGAGCCAGCAGAAATGCACAGGGATAGCACTGGCGGAGGTCACCGCGATAAAGGACCCTAAGAACCACGGCAGGGTAAAGTGCAGATACCTCACCGCTGATAAGGACCTTGGCGAGACCGGCTGGATATACTGCCTCACGCCGTTTGGCGGGAAGGAGTACGGCTGCTTTTTTCACCCGGGTATAGGCGATATAGTGGCGCTCGCATACGAGGACGGCGACGTGCACCGCCCGTTCGTTATAGGCAGCCTGTGGGCAAAGAAAAACACTCCTCCGGCGTCGGTAAGCGACGGCAAAAACGAGATCTTCAAGCTGATAACGCCGAACAAGAGTTACGTTGAGTTCAGCGACGCTCCGAAAAAGGAGCACATCACAGTGTCTACTCCGAAGGGTCACAGAATAGACCTCGACGACGAGAATGACGTTATTTCCGTGACCGACGGCAAAAACAAGCTGGATATCAGCGGAAAGAGCGGCTCCGTGGAGCTGACCTGCGAAAAGAAGCTCACGATAAAGGTGGGCAGCGGAGTCACGATTACCTGCGATGGAAATTCCGGGGCGGTGGAGATCAAGACCAACTCAAAAATAGAGCTGAACTCCGCGAAAATCGGCGTGAAGGCAAGCGGCGAGGCGAGCGTGGAGGGCAGCGGCTCAGTGACTGTGAAGAGCAGCGGCGTGATGACGATAAAGGGTTCAATGACCAAGATAAACTGACGGGAGGGTACACGGCATGGCAGACAACAAGGGGTTCATGGGCAGGGGGTTCAGCTTTCCGTTCAGGGTAGACCCGTCGACGAACCGCATAGCCATGAGCAGCGCCGGGCAGGACGTCGAGGAGGCGATACGCATAATACTCCGCACGAATCTCGGCGAGCGGGTGATGCTTCCGGAATTCGGCACAGCCGCCGGAGAGTTCCTGTTTTCCGACAGCCGTGCGGAGCGTATCGCAGCGCTTGAAGAAAGCGTCCGCGAAGCGCTTGAGCAATGGGAGCCGCGTATCATGGATATCGACGTGCAGGCAGCGCGCGAAAGCTCCGGGGGAGTGCTGAATATTAACATCAGTTACACGCTGCGCGCTACAAACAACCAGTTTAACATGGTCTATCCGTTTTACATGATGGAAGGTGAGGGCAGATGAATATGCCAAAACTTGACGGCAGAACCGCTGCGGATATTCTTGCCCTTATCGGCAGGAAAAGCGGCTCGTACACTCCGGAGTGGCGCTTTGACCCGCAGTCCCCGGACGGCGGAACGGCGCTTGCAATGCTGTTCTCTGAGATGTTCTGCGGTACTATTGACCGCCTGGACAGATTCCCGGACAAATGCAGCCTTGAATTCCTAAATATGCTCGGCGTCAGCGCGAAGCCGGTGTCCCCCGCAGTGGGTACTGCCGCAGCGCGCATAGCCGAGGGCGCGGAGGAGCGCGTATACATAAAAAAGGGAACTCAGCTTTTCACGGACAGGGGTGAGGAGCGCATAGTGTTCGAGACCTCGGAAGGGTTCTTTGCAGTTCCGGCAAAGCTGACCGATATTTTCATGACCGCCCCCGTCGAGGACGTCATAACGCGCACCGAAATACCCGGGGAGCTTCCTGTTAAGCTGTTCCGTCCGCAGGCTGAGAGAAACCTTGAGCGGCATTGCTTCACATTGTCGAACGGCGCAGTGCTGCGGCTGGACGGCGCTGCGGAAATTATGGTGAAGTTTGGCGGGACCTCCGGGCTGCGCGATGTTTCCTATCAGGAAGCGCTCAGCTCTGAAAATGTAAAATGGAGCATTCCCGGCGAGAACGGTGTAATTCCGCTTGAGGCGCGCCCCGGCGCGGACTGCGTGATACTTTCGAAACCGGATGGAAAGGCAGTCCCGGCTGACGAAAACGGCGTGCGTGACGATGAAAACGGCAGATTCCGCATTATGTGTGAAATGACACGCAGTGAAAAGGCGGAGTTTCTGGCAGCGGATATAGCGTACCTTAGCTGCCGAGGGAACGACGACCCGGAGACCCTCCGTGGCAGACTTCCCGACAGGCTTTATTCCAACGATACGGAGCTTCCGCAGATAGAATGCGGATACGTTTTCGGAAGGGAACCGAGCGCCTACGATTCGCTTTATATCGCCTGCGACGAGGCGTTCAGCAAGGCGGGGGCGCAGATAACCGTGGATATCTCTGTCGGAACCGTGGTGGTTCAGAACGGCGACGTTCAGTCGGAGCCGCAGTTTGATCAGAAACTTGTCGTGGACAAGGGAGACCTTCGGGTAAATACCCCGGACGACGTGTATATTTCCGGCATAGTGTGGGAGTACTGGAACGGCACCGGCTGGGCGCGACTTGAAGTCAGCGGCGACGTGAATCCGTTTTCCTGTGCTGGTTCCGACGGCAGGCGGAGGCTGAGCTTCACCTGCCCGGAGGATTTTCAGCCGTCCGTGCAGAACGCCTACAGCGGGCTGTGGCTGCGCGCGAGGATCCGGGAGGTACACAACCGGTTCAGCATGAACGCACGCTGGCTGCTTCCGCTGGTGAAGTCGATCGAGCTGCGGTTTGACTACGGTGCTGGGTACGTTCCGGCGGAGACGGTAACAACGCTGAATTCCTGCCGCAGGAACTCCTATGAGATGAGCGGCACCCGCACCCGAATGGAGCTTTTCTCCACAATGCCGGACAGCGGAAACACAGTGTACATGCGGTTCGACAAGGCCCCTGCGGGGCTTCCGGTGAACCTGTACGTGGATTTCGAGGGCGAAACGGACGTTCCTCAGGCACTGAAGTTCTCCTATTATTCCGGCGGTCAGAACGGCGGCTGGCGCGAGCTGCGCGCAGTAGACCGCACCGGAGGATTCTGCGCAGGCGGGATAATATCGCTGTACGCTCCCGACGACTTCGCCAGGGCGGAGTTTTTCGGAGTTGAAGGTTACTGGATAAGGGCGGAGGAGCCTTTCGGCGCAGAGCGGTCGAGACCTGTTCCTCCGCTGACTCTGGCTGAAATGAACACGGTGCGGATAATGCAGAAAACGACCGTTACAGGCGAGCGCCGCACTGCACGCGCGGGCGCGAAATACCAGAGTATTACTCTGTCGCATTCTCCGGTGATAGAGTGCGCAGTGTGGGTCAACGAGCTTGGAGAAACTCCGGTGAGCGAGCTTCAGGAGCTGCTGAGGGATTCTCCCGCAGACGTGAGGGTCGTAAACGGAGACGACGGGCTTCCCGCCGAGTGGTGGGTAAGGTGGCGGCTCACGGAAAACCTCGGGGAATGCGCCGGAGATGTCCGGTGTTTCGAGCTTGACAGTTCCGCTGGAAAGCTGACCTTCGGAGACGGAGCATGCGGGCGTATCCCGGCGTACACCAGCGACGCGGAGATGATCGTCGACTATTCCTGGGGCGGCGGCACGGCGGGTAATCTTCCGGCGGGCGCGCTTGACGGACTTATCACCGGAATTCCGTTCATCGAAAGCATGACGAATATCCTCCCGACCTGCGGCGGGAGCGCGGCTCAGAGCCTCGAAACGATACGCAGGATCGGCACGCAGCGGATACGCCACGGCGGAAGAGCAGTGACCGCCCGGGATCACGAGAGCCTTGTAATGGAGGAATTCTCCGAGGTCGGCGAGGTGAAGTGCTTCCCGGGAAGAAACCGCCGTGGAGAACAGCAGAGCGGCTGCGTGACTCTTGTGGTAAAGCCCGCCGAGATGGGAACTTCCGCTTACGCGGCAGAGCTTTGCCGTCGGGTGGAAGCATTCATGAGGGAGCGCGCCTGCGGTATCCCCGCCGCCGGGGGCGGTCTGGCGGTTGTTCCGGCGAAACCGCTGAAAATCAGCGCGGAGGTATCCGTGGTTATCAAAGATATCGCATTCGCCGCGCAGACGGAGCGCGAAGCCGCGGAAGCGCTGTCCAGGCTCACTGAAAGCCGGAGCGCCCGCATCGGCAGCGTGCCGTGCGAATCCGACGTTTACGCCGCGCTGAGGAACATCGGCAACATTGCGTATACGTCGAAGGTGCTGCTCACCGGGGAGTATTCGCAGGACGGCGAGGTGCGGGCGATACCGCTTGACCGCGCACCGGAATACAAGTATTTCCTGCCTGAAACGGGCGTACATACCGTCAGGATCGACGGCGCGGCGGGGATTTAGCCGCAATACCAAATGAGAGGAGCTGTCTGCAATGATAAGCCTGCCGAAGTTGGACGACCAGAATTACGCTGAAATAGTCGAGGCCGCGAAGCGGCGTATCCCGGTGATATTTCCGGAATGGACCGATTTCAACGAGCACGACCCCGGCATTACAGTTATAGAGCTGTTCGCGTGGCTCAAGGAAATGCAGCAGTACACTCTCGACCGCATTCCGGACAGCACCCGCGAGGCGATGCTCCGGCTGGCGGGAGTTCAGCCGCTTGAAGCGGCTCCCGCGGCTGTGGAGCTGATCCCAGCAGCGCCGCCGGAATTTCTGCCTGCGGGGAGCACGGCACATTCAGCAGACGGCACAGAGTTCACACTGACCGAGCCATTCCGCCGCCAGGACGCGCAGATATCGAAAATCTACATGAAATCTCCGGGCGGTTACGTTGATGTGACCGGGCTTCCCGGGGAGCGGGGCGCGGTATTCTATCCCTTCGGCGCGGAACTTGACTGCGCCGGACGTTACCTCCTGATAAAGCTGACCGCCGCGCAGGAAGAGATATCGCTTGACTTCATAACGTCGGACCGCTGCGCTGTTGCAAGGAATCCATACGCGGACGAATCCGGCGCGCCCCGGGATATCAGGTGGGAGTATTCCACTTCGGCGGGGTTCGCAGCCTGCGAGGTCAGGCGCGACCTTACGCATGGAATGTCGTTTTCAGGCAGGCTGACCCTCGGCTGCGGCGATATCGGAGAGTATTCGGAAGGACTTCCGGAAAAGGGCGTGTGGCTTCGCGCCTGCATTGAATACGCAGGCTGCGAAGATATGCCGCTGCTGTCGGGAATATACACGAATGCTCTTACGCTGACCCAGAAGACCCGCGGGTGCGTCTGTACGGAAACCAGGCTTGACGGCGGCTTTGCAGAGGCGGACGACGTCCTTGCGGCGCGGGGAGAGCACGTAGTAATGCTCCGCGACGAACACGGCTGGTACGATGTCTCTGAGCCGGAATTCACCGTCGAGGGAAGCCGTGTGAGGTTCGGGCTTTCGCAGTACGCCGCTGTTGACGACGGCGCGGTTAACGTCAGGATCATCAGCTATTCAAAGGAGTTTTCCGGAAAAATGTGCTTTTCATCCGACGGGCTTCCGTGTCAGGAGTTCCCGTTTGACCCGGACGGCACCGTGCTTACCGGGGAGCTGCGCATAATGGTGCGGGACAGAGCCGACAGCGAGTTCCCGCGCTGGAATGAATACACGTTCACGGAGGATCTGGCGCTTGCCGGGGAGTTCGACAGGGCGTTCAGCTTTGACGAGAAGCGCCGCCGGATGGTTTTCGGCGACAACGAGAACGGCGAAGCCCCTCCGGTCGGAACGGACAATATCCTTGTGATATCCTGTTCGCTCACGAAGGGAGCCGCAGGAAACCTCGCCGCCGGGAATCTCCATGAAATAACCGGTGCGGAAGTTTCCTGCGCGGTGGAGCAGCCTCTGAGCTGCTGCGGCGGGCGCTTCCGGGAGACCACCTCGGCGGCTCTGCGGCGTTTCAGGGCGGAGCTTTCCGACTGCCAGAGGGCGGTTTCCGCGGAGGACTTCCGAAAAGCGGCGCTGCGAACGCCGGGGCTGCGTGTGGCGGACGTCAGGGCGATTCCGTTCTTTGACCCCGGCGACCCCTACGCCCCCGCAGAGCGGCTGTGCAATACCGTGACGCTCGCGGTGCTGCCTTATAGCCGTAGCGAATTCCCGGAGCCTGACGAAAGGTTCCTTGCCGCCGTGAGGACGCATATGGAGCGCTGCCGCCTGCTGACGGTGGAATTAAAAACCGCAGCTCCGGCGTATGTCTGCGTGAACATAAGCGCCGAGCTGGCGTGCGGCTCCGGCGAAGTCGGCAGAGTGATAGAAAACGCGGAAAAGAAGCTGCATGAGATGTTCAGCGTTTACGGCGCGGACGGGCGAAGCCGATTCGGGGAGCCGATACGTGAATCCGCCGTTATAACGGGGCTGTGCAGCGTGGACGGCGTACTTGCGGTGAAGCGCCTGCGCATGAATATTGACCGCCCCGACTGTAAAAAAACATCTGCCGGGATATCCATACCGCCCCATGCGATAGCGTGCTGCGGCAAAGTGGAGCTGATTTCCTCCGGGAACTGACCGGGCTGAAAGAGAGGGATACCGACCTTGAACAGATCAAGACTGTACATAACGCTGAACCGACCCTCTGAGTGGCAGCGGTGCCTGCTGAGCGGCATGACCATAAGCGGCGGCAGCGTGACGTCTGACAGCGGGATTTCCGGCTGCACGATGGTGACAGGCTCGCAGGATTCCACCGAGCACGGGTTCCTTTGGCGGAGCCTTGAGATATCCGCTGATTACGGCGAGAACACGGTGACACGCGTGAGCGCCTATGCAGCTGATTCCACGATAGTGAGCGCCGGCGGCAGGACATTCGAGCTTGACAGCTTCCTGCGCGACGATACGGTTCCCGCCGGGGAACGCCTGAATCTGCTGGACGGTCTGTTTACGCCGCTGTTCACAAACTGCACGGACGGCCTCGCCGACCTGCGCGGGAGGTATATCTGGGTAAGGATAGATATCGTCATACTCGACGAGCACCCGGTCAGCATTGATAAAATCAAGCTGCTTCTGAAAAGCGAGAGCATGATGGATCACCTTCCGGAGGCCTACCGAGCAGAGGATGGAGAAAACGGCTTCATGACGCGGTTCATGTCGATATTCGACAGTATTTTCTTCGACATGGATCAGCGCATTGCAAAGGCTAGAAGCTCGCTGGACTACCGCACGGCGCGGGGCGAAATGCTCCGGTACCTTGCGGGCTGGGTCACGGACGAAACGTCGGCGTATCTCAGCGATGAGCAGCTCCGTGAGAAGATACGTCATGCAGTATCGGAATACCGCATGACTGGCACGCGGCGGGGGCTTTCCGAGTGGATAAGCCGGGAGTACGGCGTGACCCCGAATATAATCGAGTATTTCAGCGTGCGGAAGCTGGCTGCGGAGGGCGGCGACCGCGAGGTATACCAGCGGCTGTTCGGCAGCGACCCGTATAAATTCTATATTTTGCTGCCGGAAAAGACCTTTGCCGACACCCGCGAAGCGAATCTTTTCACAGAGCGGCTGAAAAACAGGATCCCAGCCTACACGGAAGCCGAAGTCGTGGTGCTGAAGCGCAACGTAGTGCTTGAGCAGCACACCTACCTTGGCGTAAATTCAGTGCTGAGCGGCTATGTGTGCGCCGAAGCGGACGCAGGCAGTATCACCGGGGACATTATTTTAGGAGGAAACAACGATGAACAACAGTAATTTCTTTCCGCTTGAGAGAAACAGGTATTTTTACGGAAAAATGCTCACCGCCAGGGATTTCGAGACCGAGCAGCGGTATTTCAACAACAAGCGGAGACTGCTGAACCGGACGCTGTACGGCGCGGGCGTGGTCTGCGGGCTGGGCGTTTACCGGAACGACGACGTTTCCTTCTCGGTGGAGACCGGAATGGCGCTTGACTACATGGGTCGCGAGATATGCGTGAGCGCCCCGGTGATACGCAAGCTGCGCATGGTCGAGGGCTGCGAGAGCCTTGAGAAATCCGACCGCGCGTACCTCTGCCTGCAATACGCCCAGGAGAACCGGGAACCGGTCAACAACATCGGCGCGGCTGACAGCACCAGCGAGCAGTTCAACAAGATAGGCGAGGGCTACCGGCTGTATCTCTCCACAGATGAGCCCGACCTGACCGAGATATACGGCGGAGCCGGCGTGAACAGCGTTTCGGTAGTCTACAGCTCCCACGGACTGCGCATAGTCCGGGTGGTTCCGAAGCTGGCGGCGTCCGGCGATGAAATCACGGTGCGCTTCATCGTGACGAAGGGCGCGGATTCTCCGCAGGTGTCGTTTGCGTATTCGTTCAGCGCGGATTATTTCCATTCTGGCGGTGACGAGGCTTCGCGGCTCAGCTTCACGGAGGATACCTCCCTTGGCGAGGACGTTTTCCATGTTGATTTCACGCTGAACTGCGCGGAGGCTTCCGATATTTCGGTGCCGCTTCATAAGGAAAGCGCGACCCTTTCGGTTCAGATGGGCGATTTCACCGACAAGGTGCGCACGGAAGCCCCGGAGGTCTACCTCTGCCGCGACGCGGAGAGCTGCGCCCTTATGCGCGATACGAGAATGAGCACGCTGGAGCGCCACCTCGGCGGAGAAAATACCCCCATCTACCTTGCAAAGGTGGACTGCATGAACATCGGCACCGGGTTTATTATCCGGCACATCACGCCGCTTCCGTTCGGGCAGCGGGTTGTGACTGCGTTTTCCGGCGAACAGGCGGCGCGTACGGCTCAGCCGGCGGCGGTTCCCGTAAGACCAGAGAGCATTCTGAAAGGCGGCGTGTCCACGAATGTAGAGACCCTCGAATACTGGCAGAAGCCGCAGGTCAGCGCAAGCTACAGCCGGCGCGACGACCGACTCAACCTGCATTTCGGCATACCGTCCGCCGAGGCGTACGACTACGCGACCTCCTCCGGCGCTGTGGATATCCCGATATCCGGGGCGATACGCGTCAACGCAAAGTTCTTTTCGGAGGATATCCCGCATAATCTCGGCATAGGCGACGTAAGTATAAACGTTTCTGTGGAGTATGACGATGACGGCGGGCGCAGGCTCCTTTTCGGTGACGGCGAGATATTCTCGGCAAAGGGCGAAAAGGGAGTTCCGAAAATACAGGCGGCTGCGCTCCTCAGCCCGGATAAGGGTACTTTCAGAATAGGCATACGGCTATCTGATTACGTCGAGGGTCACAGCGTAAGGGTGCGCTGGTTCGCGTACAAACCGACCCGTGACACCGCGCAGTTCCGCAGCAGGGACAACGTGGTGATAAAGATAACGCCGGATATCCAGAAGCTGCGACCGCTTGAGAGAGTTCGCTTCACTGCGGAGGTAGACGGCACGGAGGATAAGTCGGTAACGTGGTCGGTAAGCGACCCGGAGGGCGGCAGCATAGACGACAACGGACTTTATCAGGCGCCCTCGGAGGAGGGAACATACGAGGTCATCGCGCGCAGCAACGCTGACGGCGAGACCCGCACCTCGGCATTTGTGCTTGTAGGGGAGTAAAACCACATCAGGGAGGGCTTCGGCATGCAGGGACTTATCGACTGCGGAAAATACAAAGTCACGGAAGTGCTGAGTTCCCACAGCGGATTTGAAGCGGCGCTCTGCTCTGATGTCACGGTGAACGACGGCACGGTTTACATCGTGAACGAATACAGCAGTATGGTTTATATACGGGAGCTTCTTCAGCTTTTCTGCGCAATGGAAAAACAGCGGTTCAGGGGCTTCCGCGGACTTATCACTTCAAGCGGGAGTTTTTCGGCGGTGTTCGTTTACCGCAGCGGAGTTCCGTTCGCGGAGTACTTCGCAGAGCGCTCCGGAGATTACGATACAAACCTCGGGCTGGCTGACAGCCTGCTGCGTGGAGCGCTCGAGTTCGACCTTATCGACGACCGGACGGCGGCGTGCGGGCTTACCTGTGAAAATGCAGTAGTGAACGCGGCGGAGGGGCAGGTATATTTCAACATGCTGCTAGACCCTGACCGCACTGCGGGCGCGAATTTCCGGACGAAGCGGCTGGGCGGCATGCTGCGCATGATGTTCCGAACCGACAGATATTTCCCGGACGAAATAGCGGAATACATAGAAAAGATGTGCTCCGGGGGTTTCCGGAGCTGCACCGCGGCGTACGCGGCATGGCGGGAGATACAGCCGTCAGCGCAGAAAACCCGGGAAGCGTACCTGAAAGAGAGCCTTATGAAGTACCTCGGCAGGCGGCTGAGGGGAAGTATAAAAAAGCGCCGCAGGAGGCGCGGTGCGTAGACCCATTCAGAAAACGGAGGAATGTTACATGGCAAAGAAAGTGATCAGCTTTATCGTGATATTGCTGGTGTTCTGCACAGCCGGAGCTGCGGTGCTGATCGGTACCTCCAATTTCGGGCTGGGCTTCGGCGGCATGACGGAGAATCCGGTCAGCTCGGCGTACGCGCTGGACCGCGCGGGAGATATCTATTACGTGAACCGTACAAGCACCGGAATGGAGCTTGTGTGCGTGGATTCCACAGGAAAGCGTCTGTTTGAAAAGAAACTTGACCCGGCGGTTTTCGGCGGTGATTTCACCGTTTCCGGGATTTACGTCGAGCACGATAAGGGAATATACCTCACGGTATACGAGTACGACCCGGAAACGCTGTTCATCAGCAGGGTCTCCATTCAGAATTTCTACGAGGACGGAACCTATGCCGGGGAGGTGTTCTCGCAGAAGGTCTCCTGCCTGATGAACGCCCGGACGCTGCTTGTGTCGTCGTTCAGCGAGGACGACAACGCAGTGTACTTCGCGCTGCTTGATAACGGAACCGCCGAGGTGTTCTCCGCATTGAAGAACAACTCCGAGCCAGCCGCGAAAATAGCGGATCACAGGCTTCCGGACGCGGAGATATACGGCGCGTACGCGTTCACGGACGGCAGCGTTGTGCTTGGCAGAAACGGCGGACTTACCGTGCTGAGCAGCTCCGGAAAGCGCGAGTTTGACATGCCTGCCGGCTCTCCGGTGTTCGACCGCTTCTGGAACGGGATCGACCTTGTATACATGATGAACTCCGCCGACGGTGATATCTACACGCTGTCAAAGGATCTTTCGATGTCGGCGGCGGTTTCGGGCAGCCGTATCATCAACGCCGAGGAAGCGCTGTCCACCGCGGATTTCACGGATATTTCCGTGGGAATAACAGGCAACATTTTCGGAACTATCCGCGGTGAAACCGAGAGGCTGTATTACGGAAGTTTCTCAGTGATGTCCAGAATATACACCGACGAGGTCGACCGGGGAGCGCAGATAAATTCGATACTGGCGCTTGCAGGAACGGCTGCGGCGGTGATACTGCTTACTATCCTGACCTGGGATTTTTACGTCAGCATACTGAAAATGCACCTTTCGATACTGCTGCGGCAGTCGCTGCTGATGATAATGCTGATATTCATGGTGCTGTACTCACTGTCGTACCTGATAATAATTCCGCAGGTGGAGAATATCGTTACTGCAAACTACAGCCATGAAGCGCAGCTCATCGCAAACAGCTATCAGGATCTTATGAGCGGCGTTATCGGCGGGAAGCCGCAGTACAGCGAGTACGAACACCTGTTTGCCGCGGAAGGCGAGGCAGCGGCCGCCGCAGACCCGTTGGACGGATTCAGCGGCGACGATGAAAAGCCGCAGGTGCACCTTGTCAGACTGAATGGCTCCCGCGCCGAGCTGATAGCCTCCACGGAGCTGTATCCCTCCGGAACCCCCGCAGACCGCCTGATGTACGGCGTGAACCTCTCCGCGCTGGCTCAGGGCATGACCGGCCGCGAGGAATTCGTCACCGCCAGCGGCACGGAGGGCGGAAAGCTGTTCCTTGTCCGGAAAATCACATTGCCGGTGACTTCCGACGATGTTTTCATGGTAGTTGGGATCCGCATAAGCGCGCTGTCGGGCGCAGTCCAGAAGATACAGGCGCTTATTAATATGTTCCTTGTCGGCGGCGGAGTTGTGCTTGTCGTGATTTTCATGATTATCGAAAATATCACCGCCGGGGCGGTCCGCAGGCTGAAAAAATCGGTCGACAGGATAGCCTGCGGCGAGTATAACGCGCCTATCGACATTCGCACAGGCGACGAGATAGAGGAGCTGTCGAAGTCCGTCAGGGCGCTTTCCGACCACATCGTTGACAAAACCACCAGCCTTGAGCGGCTGAACAATTCCTATTACAGATTCGTTCCGCTGAGCTTTCTGAAAAACCTCGGAGAGACCCAGATAGAGCGCGTTGACAAGTCTCTGCACTCAAAACGCAGAATGGCGGTGCTGCTGCTGAGATTCACGATGTCGGGTACCGGCAGCATGATGGAGTCGCAGGATATTTTCGAGAGCGTAAACGGCGTGTTCGAGCAGATGATACCGATAATCGGAGAATTCAGCGGAACGGCGTATAACTTCCTGTACAACGGACTGAGCGCGATATTTAACAGCGCTGACGACGCGGTACGCGCAGCGATACGGATACGCGAAGCAATGGCGGCGTACAACGAAGTCGGCAGGAAAAAGGGAAGGCGCACCGCCGACGTCAGGGTAGTGATAAGCGAAGGCGACGTGCTGCTTGGATTTATTGGCGACGAAAAGCGAATGGAGCCGGCGGCGGTGTCCGGAGTTATCACCGAGGCCGAGGAAATAGAGAAGCTGTGCAGCGGGAGCAGTCTGTACATCGTATGCACCGGGGATGCGTTCCGCACCCTGCCGCAGGGAAGGTATCGCAGCCGCCGCATAGGGGAGTTCTCCGCCCCGGGTATCGCGGGTGAGTGCCTGTACGACATATTCGACAGCGACCCCTACGCGCTGATAAAGCTGAAGGAGCAGTTCAGCGCGGAGTTCGCGAAGGCGGTATCGCTGTTTGAGAGCGGCGATTTCACCGCAGCCCGGACGCGCTTCATGGATATCGTGAAATACGCTCCGGACGACGGCGCGGCGCGTAACTACCTCTACCTGGCGGAACACAACATTAATTCCGGGCGGCGCCGGCTGACCTACCGGATATACGACGGCAGCGAGGCGTAAGCAATACCCCTCATGGAAGGAAATGACGCATGATCAAGAAGATCTCGAGCGGGATCGCGCTGACGATCCGTGTGCTGAAAAATGCATTACTTCGCCCGTTCCGGGTGATTTACAGCAAGATAAATTACATGTTCAGCGCCGGAAGGGTCGCGACGGCGATACCGGGCGCTGTGAAAAAGCTCCCGAAGATCGCGAAGCGCAAGCCCGAAAAGCGCGAGGATTACTTCGACTGGGGCAGCATATACGTTGCAAAGTCGCTGGTGCTTCTTGTTGCGGTGCTGCTCGTGGCGATCCCGTTTGTGTACGTATTCCTGCTTCATCCGCTGTTTACCAGCTGGTGGTGGGTCCGGGACTTCCGCGGGAATGACGCCGCGCTGAGCAGTTATTCCGGCAGAGTCAGGATATACTACGGAGAAGAGCTTGATGAGCTCCGGTTCGAAGGCAGGCTGAAAGACGGTAAATATGAGGAATTCGGCGAGGAATACTGGGAAAACGGCAGGAACAAATATTCCGGGAATTATTCCGAAGGGCAGTACAGCGGAAGCGGGATACTGTACCTTGAGGACGGCACGGTGCTGTACCGCGGCGAATTCGCGGACGGAAAATACAACGGCTCCGGCGAACTGACGGAGAACGGCAGGACGTTTTCCGGGGAGTTCAGAAACGGAGTGCTCCAGGGCAGCGGAACGATCTCGCAGGACGGCGTGGTGTTGTTCACCGGGAACTTCACGGACGGAATTCCCGAGGGAGCGGGCAAGGAGAACTACGCCGACGGCTCGCTGCACTACAGCGGAGGATTCAGCGGCGGAGTCCCGCACGGGGAAGCGCTTGAGTACTACCCCGATGGAACGCTGAAATATAACGGAAGGTTCACCGCCGGGAAGTACAGCGGCGAGGGAACTCTCTATGACGAGCACGGCGTGAAAATCTACAGCGGCGGCTTTGAAATGGGCGAGTATTCTGGCACGGGAACGCTGTATGAAAACGGCGTGCGCGTGTACAGCGGCGAGTTCGAAAAGAGCCTCTGCAGCGGCAGCGGTACCCTCTACGGAAGCGACGGAACCGTTACCACTGGAACATTCAAGGACGGAAGCGTTTCCGGAGCCGCGGTGCGCACCTACCCCAATGGAATGAAATACGACGGCTGCTTTGCCGGGAACATTCCGGATGGCACAGGAACGCTCACCGACGCGGCGGGGAACACGGTGTATTCCGGACAGTTCAGCGACGGCGATATCGCGTACGGAGCAATAGCCGGAATGGAGGCTTCCGAGGCTGCGGAGCTGTTCCCAGGGGCAGTCCGGACAGTGCAGGAGGACGGTTTCTTACTGACGGTGGACTGCGGAATAGTGCTGGAATGCAGCTTCGCAGAGGGAGATGTTCCGGCGAAAGTGCGCGCGGTGTACGCTGTTCCGGTAGGCGGGATTTCCGTGGAAATAAGATCCGCAGAGGATATCCCGGCGGAGGGCGCATATCAGGTCGACTCCGCGCTGCCGGGCATTGCGGAAGCGCTGGGGGTTTCCGGGTCTGACGTAAAGTGCTGGGCAGCCGCAGAAAACAGCGCAGTGCGTTACTGGTGGACGTCTCCGGACGGCGTGCTGCTGATGAACTCAGCCGCTGCGGGAACCGCCCCTGAATCTCCTGCGGACAGCGCGGGCGGCTCAGACGATGAGTACGGCGGCGACATTGAACGGCTGTTCGAGGAGATAGGGCTTGACATCAGGGATTTCGAGAGCCTGGGGTTCAAAGGGGGAGACGATGAAGCGTAGAATATCAGCCGCTGCGGCGGTAACTGCGGCTCTGCTGCTGACCGCGCATTCGGCGGCGTACGGCTTATTTTGCAGCGACGTCACGGCTCCCGCAATGCAGGAATCTTCCGCAGACCTGGCGGAGATCTCAGCAAAATTTGAGAACGCCCTGAACGCCCCCGAAACCGAACCGGGAACATCGGAAGCCGAAACCGCCGAATCCCGCTCAGAAACCGCGGCTGAGCTATACGCCGCACGCATGGAGCTTTATAACAGCTTTTGCAGCGAGCATTCCGCGATGGAGTATTCCCTTGCGGAGAAGCTGATAAATTACGACCTGCTGCTTGAGCGGCTGAAAGCCGGGTCGGAGCGCTATTCGGAGGTTAAAGAAACCGCCGTGGAAATGTCCAGAAAGTACCTGATTGGCGAATGCAGCAAGGCTGAGTGCGACGAAGCGGAGAAGCTCCGGGACGACAAATATTACGAGCTGCAAAGCCTGCTTTTCGATATAAGCGCGCTTAAAACTGAAATCGAGGCGCAGACCGGAGAAACGCTGAGTTCCGACTTTGATTTCAGCAGCGCGTATCTCATAACTGACGCTCTGAAGCTGTCAGCGGATGAGCTTTCAGACTGGGGCAGCCCGGGAACGATATACGTCCCGGAAGGCGCGGAATATTCCCCGGAACAGAGCGATTTTACAGCGCAGTACAACGCGGCTGTTCAGGGGTACTATACGCTCGGAGAAGCGCTGCGGGGGTACGTCAGCGCTGCGGAGGACTACGAGAGCGCGGCCGCCGGAGCAAAGGTCGGCACGGTGAGCGCGTCGGAGCTTGAGCGGCTCCGGCAGACCTACGGCGAGGCACGGCTGGAAGCGCTGCAAAAAAAGGCGGACTACGCCGTCGCCCTGCTGAAACTCGACCAGGCGAGCGGCGGAGCGCTGACCTCAGCCAGCGGAGCCGGAGAAGGTCTGACAGAAGCCCTTCACAGCGCGCTCCCCGGTAGCCTTCGCGGAGAAGGGCTGTGGTTCGTCCGCAGGAGCGGAACAAAAGTAAGGTTGATAATTTCCGCGTACCCTTTCGAAATCTCCGAGGGAGATACTGTTGAATTCAAGCTGAGCTGCGCAGGAAAAAGCCTGGGCGGTGCGGAGTTTAAAGCGCCGGAGCAGACCGGCGGAGTAAACCGCGCGGAGATTATTTTCTACAAAAACGGCGTGACAGCCGGGAAATACTACATTGACATCTATTCGCCGTTCGGCGAGTTCCTGGAGGGCTGAAAATGACAGAATACACCGCAATATACGAAGCCGGGGAATCTCTGGCGGCGCTCCTGCGCAGCGAACTTACTCCCGAGCCGGTGGCGAAAAAGGAGCACATCGGTCTGTGCGAACCGCAGTCGCCGGAGGACTTCCAGCTCACCATATGGATATACAACATCGAGACGGTGAAGGACAGCGGCACGCGAACCGGATTCCAGCCCGACCCTGACGACCCGTCGCAGGAACGTTTCGCGCCAATGCAGATGAAGCTCCACGCGCTGATATCTGCGCACTCGAAAGCTCCTGCAATCCAGAAATGCGCGGACGAATACCGCATACTAGGCAGGGCGATGCAGGTGGTGCGGGACGTGCCGTCGATACCTCCGGAGCACCTTGTAGGCTCGCTTGCGGAGCAGACCGAGCCTGTCCTGCTTGAAATAATCAAGCTCAACGGGGAGGAGCTGTCCCGGGTGTGGAACAATTCCAGCAAGACGATACGCCCGTCCTTTGCGGTGGACATATCGCAGGTTTTCATGCAGTCCAACCGCGTCAGGAGCGCTGCTCCGCGCATTACGTCTGCGCAGTTCAATACTAATCCTTCCGTTGACAGAAAGGTGAAGCCGAATGGTAATTAAAAGGCTGTCCTGCGTGTTCCGCCTGAGCGACGCGGGTTCCGGCAGGCTGCTGACCAGGAGCGAAGTCTCGTTCCGTGAAGGCGGAGCCGTAATAAAGCATGAGTACAAGCCCGGCGGGTACTTTGTCCTGACTGACCTGCCGGAGGGCGACCATACGATAACTGTAACGGCTCCGGGCTATCAGCAGGAGCAGGCGGTGATAACAGTTGACCATTCCAGGTTCAGCGCCCTGGACAGCGTGTCATACGTTGCGCTGAATCCCTCTAGGCGGCACCCCGCCGCTGACAGATACCCGTCTGTGTGCGGAAGCGCTCCGGGGTTCGGAACGGTGTACGCAGTCCGCGCGGCGGGGAATCTCCGGGTCGCGGAGGAGCGCTCGGAAGCGGGTGCTTCAGAGGTGCGAATGTTCCAGGAGACCGGCGCGCCGGCGCTGCCTGCGCTGTTCCTTCTGGGAAGTGGAAAGACCTCCGAGCTGGTAATGTTCACCGGAAGCCGGGACGGGCTGTGCTCCGTTCATAGCCCGCTGAAATACGCGCACCAGCGCTCCGAAACGGCACAGCCGCTTATACGGCTGCGCTGCGGCGAAAACGGGGAATTCTTCCTGCTGCTGGTGGGGACGTTCCGACCGGACGCGCAGACCGGAAATTACAGGCTGAGCTTCATTGCGGAAAAGTCCGGGAAGGTAGTTACAGCACAGGCTGAGGCGGCTCCCAGGGGCTGCACGGATATAGGAAAACTGAAATTCGCAGGAGGTAAGTGATGGGGAATCCAGCAGTAAATACAGCGGTGTGTCAGTGTACGTTCGGAGCTGCTCCCGCGCCGCTTACGGTGACGTCCCAGTCCACAGCGGTGGGAGGAAGCATGCCGTTCGCCACGATAATGGATATCCCGAAGCCGCCTATGACTTTCGGAATGTGCAGCAGTCCTGCAAATCCCACGGTTGCGAGCGCGACCGCAGCGGCGATGGGTGTGCTGACTCCCATGCCGTGTATTCCGGCGTGCGCGGCTCCCTGGGCGCCGGGTTCTCCTACGGTGATTGTGGGCGGCAAGCCGGCGCTGAATAACTCCAGCAAATGCATGTGTAACTGGGGAGGGGTCGTTTCGGTCACGATGACCCCGGCAATGACGATAAACATTCCGTAGCGAGGGTAGAGGTGATAGCATGAATAAGCTGAAAGTCCTGCTGACCATACTGATGGGGACGCTCATAGCGTTCTCGGCTCAGCGCGCGTATTACGTCAAAACCGGGGAGCTCAGCAGCATTTACAGCGACATTATATTCACGCGGCTTGCGGTGGAATCCCAGGAATACACCCGGCAGATAGAGTACGGCGTGAAAAACGGCAAGAGCCTTGAGAACTTCTACAACATCAGCTCGGTTCTGAGCGGAGTGCGCCGCTGCTGTTCCTACACCAACGGAGTGTACATCTTTTCCAGCGACCGCCGCCAGCTTTACAGCCTGAACGACGGTGGAAGCCCCGTAACGCGGTTCAGCGTGGGAGATTTCAGCGGCGGCAGCGTGTATTCCGTTTACGACGATTCAGCGGGCGGGCGCTATGTCCTGACCCTGCCGATTTTCGGCCGCGGAAACGAGGTCTGCGGTTACATGGTTCTGGATATCAGCCGCGACGCAGTGGAAAACACGCTCTCCGATATCTCGGAGGAATACCGGAAGCAGTCCGCCGCGCTGGGGATCCTGTGCTGGCTGACCGGCGCGCTGATGATGATACATCTCTGCAAATCAAAAGAGAAGCTGTTCCGGCAGGGAACTCTGGTGATATCAGCGGCGGTGTGCATGCAGTCCGCGCTTGACGCAGCGATAAGCGTTTTCAAATTCAGCGTGACCATAGGGAGTATCATACAGCAGTCGGTTTCGAAGATAACGATGTCGCTTCAGAACGACCTCGACACGGTAAACGAAAAAGGCGTAGCGCTCAGCAAGATATATGATCTCAATAGCTGGCTGATGGAAAATTACAAGGATATTCCGTTCATAGATAATCTGATCTATGACAGAAATTACAGAATAACCGCTGTTATATCTGACAGCTATATAAACGAACGCACATGGAGCTACGCGGCGGCGCTGCTTATGATGGTGCTGCTCTGCGCCGGAGCGGGACTGCTGCTGACGGCTGCTGTGACATGGATAGAGCGTTCGGTATATTTATTCAGGAGGAACAAAAAGAATGGAAACAACTCAGGCGCTGGAAAGACTGAATATGCGGAGGAGGGAGAACTCGTTCCTTATACGAACGCTGGAAAATGAATCGAACGCCGAGCGTTACTTCTGCGGAGATTCTGCGGCGGTGCTTGAGGCAAACACCGGCTACTGGCTGTTCAGCATTGCAGACCGGGGGGATTTCACTAAGCTGTACAGCGAGATAGGCAGGGATATAGGCACGTTCTACGTAAACAGCTGCGCCTATATCCAGGAGATAAAGGATATCTTCCCGGAGCTGACGGCGCACGAGTACGTGCAGTACGTGCTTGATTCGGCTGATTACCGCCCGAATCCCGCCGCGGTGAATCCTGAGGTTTCGGTGGTCCCGCTGGACGAAAGCTGGGTGGAGTTCATACTGTCGCTGTATAAAAGCCCGGAGTTCGGCAACGAGCCGTACATCAGCGAATGCGTCAGGAAAAACCCCGGATTCGGAGCGCTGTGCGGCGGCGAGCGCGTCGGGTACGTTACGATACATCTCGACGGCGAGATAGGTTCGATGGTGATATCCGAGAAGGCGCGGGGCAAGGGGATAGGCAGAACGCTCATGCAGTACATAACCCCGAAGTACGCCGAGCAGGCAAGCATAGGATGCGGATTCGTGCTTCCGGATAACCGGTGTTCGCAGCGTATGATGGTGAATTCCTGCTTCACGGCGCTTAACGAGAATATATTCTGGGCTTACCATTGAAAGGACTGAAAAACATGAGAGCAATCAAGTTACTGAAGCGATTTGCGGCTGTTATTCTTGCCGTGGCGGGACTTATGATGTTCAGCGGCTGCGGAGCCGATGGAGCAAACGGCGGGAACATCGTGGAAGCGCAGATAGACGGCAGCGGCGCCCTTACTGCGATAAACCGCGCGAGCAAGCCGATACAGAAGCCCGGCGGCGGGAAATTCACTCTTGCCTATGTGGATATCGACCCGTATAACGAGACGTTCCGAATGCTGTATTACGTTATTGAGAGTCTGAAAGACGACGGCTGGATAAGCTATGGCGAGCTTCCGTTCGACCCGGAGACAGATTCCGACTCGCTGGCGCTGATGGACTGGCTCGCAGACAACGCTGAAAGCGACTACATGGCGTTCGACAAGACCGCGCATTATTACACCACGGTCAGCTCCGAGGAGGAGATACGCGAGAGCCTTCAGAAGCACATCGAAAATCACGAGATAGACGCGATACTTTCAATGGGTACGTCTCCGTCGCTGATGCTCGAGCGGTTCGGATTCGACATCCCGCTGCTCATGTATGCGGTATCCGACCCGATAGGCTCCGGGCTGATAGAGTCGGCGGATGATTCGGGAAATAAGAATTACTGGGCGCACGTTGATTCCTCGGCGTATTCCAGACAGATGCAGTATTATTACGACACGTTCGGATTCAGTAAGATAGGTTCCGTGTACGGCGACGAGATAGTCTGCGCGATCCCGGATTACACCAGCGTTGCGGAGGAAAACGGCTTCACTATCGTGGGCTACAAGCTGGAGCGCGAAGCGTTCGCCGACGAGGACGAGTATTACAATCGCCTTGAGAGCATTTACCGCCGAATGGTCCGGGAGGACGGCGTCGACGCGTACATACTCAACACGGACGTTATTCCCTCGGTTGAGAAGGCCGCCGAGCTTATGAAGATATTCTACGACGCGAATATCCCGGTGGTGGCGCAGGTAGGTTCGGCGTATGTCAAGGGCGGAGCCGCAATGATGATCGTAGATCCGCGCGACGCCGTGGGTACAGGGCCGTTCGTTTCGAATATAATCGGGTCGGTGTTCAACGGGTCCGTGCCGGAGGATCTTGAGCAGGAGTACGTAAGCTCGCCGTTCCTGACGCTGAATCTTGACGTTGCCGATGAGATAGGCTATAAGCCGTCCTTCGAAATGCTGATAGCATGCGAAAAGATAATCTGTTCGGAATGACGGGAGAGGAGATCAGATGATCAGGAAAGAAAAAAGAGCAGGTAAAAAATACTGGATACTCACGGTGTTTGCGGCGTTCATAGCGATCGCGATGTCGTTCGTTTCCTGGCTGATATACGCGGTGTTTTCACAGAGCTACCGCGAGATAAAACAGCAGTACTACGGCGTAGTATCCAGGCAGATAGTAGAGGATATAGAGAACTCGATAAGAAACGGCAAGCAGATAGAACGCTTCTACGGAATGGACAAGGTGCTGAGCGACATGCTCGCGATAATAAGCACCGACCAGGTGCCGGTAAATACGGCGATAACCGACGTCAGCGGTAATATCCTGTACTCGTCCTATTCTGGAAGCGGCAGTGAAGCGGAGTACGCCGCGCTGCTCCAGAACGAGAGCGTGATATACAATCTTGATTTCAGCGGCGCGGAGTCAGCAGATTTCCGGACGGTCAGCGCCGGAGAGTACGAAGTAATGCTCCAGCCGATATATGACCGCGAAGGCGCTCAGATAGGCGCGGTATCGCTGTTTTACAGGCTTGCCGATATTGAGGAGGAGCTCCAGCCGCAGCGCCAGAGCAGCGATATGGTCACCATGTGCTGCATAGGCGCGACGATCATACTGCTGGTGATATATTTTATTCTGATACCGAGGTCAGTCACCGGGGAGGAAGAGCAGAAGCCGGACGACCCGGCAGCGGCTATTGCGCATAAGCAGCGCGAGAATCGGTTTATGTTCCTGATACCGGTGCTTGCGATAATGGCGGGACTTCTGGTGCAGTGTATGATATCCTATAACGAGTACCAGAAGCGGTATAAGGACGTAATGTTTGAAGGCGCGCAGGGAATTTCGTCCTACATCGGCGAGATAATCGACGACCTGCACGAAAAGGGCGTGTCCTACGACCGAATGAACGGCCTCGCGGACTACCTGGCGGGCAAGGTGGAGGATTCCCCGCTGCTGTGGAACGTAAGCGTTGTCAACGTATACGCCGACACCTCCGACGTGCTGACCCGCAGCAGCGAGTACAACGTTTCGCTGAAGATAGGCAGCTCCGAGGACGGGCTGAATACCCACATAAACGTTGAGATCTCGAAGGAATACATCGACGACAAGATGATAAGCATGCTGCTGGTGTTCGCGGTAACGTTCGCGGTGGCGCTCATCATGATATTCGAGCTGCTGAAGCTCCCGGACGCGCTGTTTACGCGCATTTCCCGGAACTTCCGCGGTTCGCGGGAGATACAGGCTGGGGCGGTGGCTCCGGTGCTGAGGCTGGGTTCGTTCATAGCTTATACCGGAATGTACGTCGGCATACCGTTCTCAAGCGTGCTTATAACGCAGTGGAACAAGTCGATATTCGGGCTTTCGGTCACGTTCCTGGCCTCGATACCGATGACCGCAGAGCTTCTCGCGACTATGCTGTGCTCGCTGCTTCTGCTCCCGGTTTACCGCCGCATGAACCTGAAACTGGTGTTCGCGGTCTCCACGCTTATCTCAGCGGCGGCGAATTTCCTGTGCTTCTTCGCTTCCTCGCCGGAGCAGCTCATCATTTTGAGATTCTGCTCAGGTATAGGGTTCGCCGGAATTAAATACTCGCTCAATACGATAGTATCCCTCGGCTCCCTGACTCCTGAGAACACCACCGACAACCTCGCTGCGCTGAATGCAGGTCTGCTCGGCGGAATAACCTGCGGCGGAACGCTCGGCGCGGTCATTGCAAGCTCGATAAACGTGCATACTTCCTACCTTATTGCGGGCGTGTTCATTTTTGCGTTCGCAGTGGCGGTGCTTGCGCTTTCGCCCTGGAAGCTTTTCAGGGAAAACAGCGCAGAGAGCGAGAAGGAAAGCTCCGGCAGCAGATTCGGCGCTCTGTCGCTGGTGGTGAAACCCTCGTTCATACGATACGCGCTGCTTGTTGCGATACCTATGAATGTCGGGCTGATGTTCGTTGTGGCGTTTTTCCCGAACTTCGTTGGCTCGCTGGGGCTTCCCAACGTTACCACGTCCTACGGTTATCTTATCAACGGCCTGGTGGGAATTTACGTAGGCCCGGCGCTGCTGAAGTCCCTGTCCGGTAAGCTCGGAAGGACCGCATGCGTAGTTATTTCGCTGCTGCTTGCGGGAGCTTCAGTTCTGATACTTAACATAGACCTGCCGCTTGTGATCGTGCTCGTCAGCGTGGCTCTGCTGGGACTTTTCGACGGTTTCGGCACTCCGGCGACCAGCGACTATTACGTCAACATGCCGGCGGTCAGAAAGGCAGGGGTAAGCCAGGGACTTGCAATGCTGAACGTAGTCGGGAGCATAGTGCAGACGTTCAGCCCGGTGCTTTATTCCGCGATACTTGCAGGCGGGAACGCCGGAACGAATATTATGGGATTCTCGTTCATTGCCGCGGCGGTGCTTTTCATAGTGACCCTGCGCATGGACGCGGAAAAGAAACAGAGATCCGGCTCACTTAATCAGTAAGGAGGAGATCATGAATACCTACGCAGAAAAAAAGAAATCGCCCATGCTGACGAAGAAGCAGCAATCGCCGCAGAAAAGCAGCGATGAAATGCTCCGCAGCGGACTTTCGTCGCTGCACAGCCGCCCGGCGGCTCTTTCAGAGGAACTCGGGAACAAGATACGCGAGCGCTGCGGGATAAATCCGGCTTCCGTGAAGGTCTACCGCGACGACGGATTAAGCGGACTAGGGCAGAAGGCGTACGCAAAGGGTGCGGAGATACACCTTTCCGGCGGTGTAAGCACCTCCGGCGAGGATGGTCAGCGGGTCATACTTCACGAAGCGGCGCACATCGCGCAGCAGGGAAGCCGCAGCGTCGCCGGAGCGGTCAACGACGACCCTGCGCTTGAGCAGCAGGCCGACCGTGTAGCGGCGGGCGAAGTCATGCAGGGGAGCTTCTCGGTTCCCGTGAATTCCGAGAACGCTCCGGTGCAGGGCTGGGCTCCATGGGACAAGGCGAAGAAGAAATTCGCTGAGAAAAAGGAGCGCGACGCCAAGAGAACAGCCGCGTTTGCCGAGGGAACTTCGCTTGGGAACAAGCACCTCGACAGGCTGGTAGCCGCAAACGACTGGGTGCGCGACAAGATGGATGATTTCCGCGATTTCAGGAGCGGAGTCAAGGAGAAGATAGCCGACAAGTACCACGGAAGCAAATTTGAGAGCGGCGTGAACAAGACGAAGGGCTGGTTCAAAGGCGTTGGAAGCGGTATCGCGGGTATGGCGAAGTCCGCTGGAAACTGGGTCAAGGATAAGGCTACGGACGCCGGAACCGCGATCAAGGGAAGCAAGCTCGGTCAGTGGGTGAGCCGCAAGAAAGAGGAGCGCGCCAAGAAAAAGGCGGAGGAAGCCCTCAAGCCGAAGGAGCCAGGAAAGTTCAGCAAGTTCATGACCGGCGCGAAAAACTGGGTGTCCGACAAGGCAAAATCGGCAGGCACCGCGATAAAGGAAAGCAAGCTGGGTCAGTGGGTGAGCCGCAAAAAAGAGGAGCGCGCCAAGAAAAAGGCAGCGGAAGCCCAGAAGGAGCCAGGCTGGTTCAAAAAGACGGCGGCGGCAGCAGGCGAAAAGATAAAATCCGGAGCAGGCTGGGTCAAGGATAAAGCCGTTAAAGGCGGAACCTGGGTGAAGAATAAGGCGGTCAAGGCAGGAAAATGGCTTTCGAAGAAAAAGGACGATATCTCCGACTGGATAGAGGAAAAGAAGCAGGCGTACGCTGACCACGACGATCAGCGGTACCTCAAGCGGCTAGTGCGCAAGGGCGGAGCGAGCGTCCTGAACTCCATCGCACTGGCTGACCAGGATCTGAAGCACGGGGAATACAGCGGAAATGTAAAGCACCGCGCGGAGGCTCTCAGGGATTACGACGAGGAAAAGCGGCAGTTCATGACCGACGAGGAGTCAAAGGCGGCGAAGGCGGCAAAAAAGGCGGAGCCGTTGTCGGCGGGGAAAGTGCTCGACGCAGTCGGGGACAACGTGGACGTGGTTGGCTCGGTGATGTCGGCGCATGACGCACGCAAGCGCGGGAACAGCCAGCAGGCGGCGCTTGACTCAATGGACGCGATAAACAGCGGAATGGGATACGTTACTAAGGGACTTAGTAGCCTCGACCTGCCCGGATTGTCAGCGGTGGGAGACGTCGCCGAGATGGGAACGACCATCGGAAAGCTCGGCATACACTCCTATCAGAAGCATAAGCTGAACGGGGTGGACGAAGCTGGTCAGACCGCAGGTGTAGACGAAGCCGACCAGAAATACATGCGAATCGCCCACAGCGGTTACGGAAACACGCTTGACCAGGATATACGAAGCGGCGTTGGAGATGTCGCGAAGTATGGTATCTCCGCACTCGGCTCCGGATTGTCCGCCGTGACCGGAGGAGTCAGCAGCACGGTTGCAAAGGGTCTGAACAAGGCGGTAGACCTGGGAGTGTCCCATATGAATTCAAGCGCGCGTGAAAAGACTGACAGCGAAATCGGCTACGAGGATATTTTTGGAAGCGTAGATGCCGCGAAGAAGTTCAAGAGCAAGCACAGTATCGACAAGAACACGATGGAGATACTCATGAGGCGCAACACCGGCTCGCGTTCCATGAGCGATCTTGCAGACAGGTCGCGCTATGAAGCGGCGCGTGTAAATCACCAGTACCTTGCAAGGGAAGGCGACAACGGCGCGAAGAAGATGATGGCGGCGTTCGGCGAGAAGAATTTCGAGCAGACTCCGCTGAGCATGATAGATGAAAAGATAGGTCAGAGCCATTCGCTTAAAGAGCTTAACAGGCGCAGAAGACTCGCATATTAACAGGAGGAAAGCACATGACGATATTAGAAAAACTGCATGAATTACTTGCCAACGACGACATCGCCGGAGAGATAGACAGCTCCGATGGAACTGAGACGCTCCGCATAGCGCCGGACAGAATGGGTCCGGACAACGACGGCGTGGTAGTTATGGAGATCTGTCGAGTACCGATAGACGATGATGAAGGCTGCGGCTACTATCAGCTCTATACCACGATATTCAAGGAGCTGGAGACGGAAAGGTATCCTGAAATGCTGGTCGCGCTGAACGAGATAAATCTCAGCACAGTGCTGGGAAATTATGGAATACTCGCCACGCACCAGATGCTGTATCACAAGTATGTGATGAGGCTCCCGGCATGCGCCGACGGCGACACTGTGAAGGCGCTCCAGGGTACGGTTTACGACATTCTGGGCATTATCGACAACGACATGCTGGAGCTTGCGAAGGCGATAGACTAAGTTGATACTCGCTCCCTGCTGTAAATAGCGGGGAGCGTTTTTTCCGAAAGGGCATAGAGATTCCCTGACCGTCCCAGCGTGTATTCGTGATAATGGACAAATAAGCAGATTTAAATCAGGGTAACTTCTACGAAGTAATTGACAAATAAAATGTAAACACCTTGACAACCGCAGGTATTTGTGTTAAAATTGAGGTGCGCTAAGAAACAAGTTATATAATAACTCTCCCAAAGGTGTGCAAAATAAAGCAGCTTATGGGAGTTTTTCTATGTGCGAAAAAAGGGGGGCAGGGAAAACGCCCCGAAACGGAGGAGAAAAATGATAATTTCGTCAATTCTTGCCGTTGTGGTATTTGCCGTTATGTTCATAATGGCGGCAAGGGACAAGCTGTCCCGCCCGGCGGTAATGGGAATGAGCGCGGTCGGAGCAGTGCTTCTGCTTTTCGGTGCGTTCATTGGGCTCAGCAGGAGCGATGACCAGATGCTGATCGCACAGATCGCCGCGGTGCTGATATTCGTGGTGATGTTCGTGCTTATCATCATGGACAAAATCGAGCGTCACATAGTGACCCTTTGCTGCGGACTCGCAACGCTTGTAATGGTGTTCGGTATCTGCCTCAGGAGCTTTGACGCGGTATGGTCGACGCTGAACATCGCGAACATCTTCACGCCCGGCTTCTGGTACACAGCAGGCGCGTCAGAGGAAAGCTCCAGCGGTATCAACTGGGCGACCATCATCTTTATCGCAGGAATGATGATAATGGTCGAGGGCATGGCTAAGGCAGGATTCTTCCGCTGGCTGTGCATGACGCTCGCCAAGGCTGTAAAGTACAAGGTAGTTCCGCTGTTCATCACCTTCATGCTGATGTCTGCGATACTTTCAATGTTCATCGACAGTATCACTGTTATCCTGTTCCTCGCGGCTGTAACTGTAGAGCTGGCGCAGCTCCTGAAGTTCAACCCGATACCCATGATACTTTCAGAGGTATTCTGCGCGAACCTCGGCGGCTCCGCGACCATGTGCGGCGACCCGCCAAACATCATTGTAGGTACATCTCTCGGCTATTCCTTCGCGGACTTCCTGACAAATACCGGCGTTATCGCAGGCATTTGCCTTGTGTTTGTGGTATTCTATTTCCTGCTCATCTTCAGAAAGGATCTCAAGGAAGCCGGAAAGTCCCAGATCGACATATCTTCCATGCCCGACCCAAAGGAAGCAATCACTGACAAGCGCAGCTTCATTATCAGCATAGTGATTTTCCTCTGCGCTGTAGTTATGCTCGTCACACACGCCCAGACCGGACTTACCGTTGCGTTCATCGGCTCTGTTATCGCCGTGCTGACGCTGATCACCTCCGGAAAGCACGCGCTTGAACTTATAAAGAAGGTCGACTACAAGACCCTGCTGTTCTTCATCGGACTGTTCGTTGTTGTCGGCGGCCTTGAGCAGACCAACGTACTTGAGCTTGTTGCAAACTTCATCGAGATGATAAGCGGCGGCAACGTTATATTTGTTATTATCATCATTGTATGGCTTTCCGCAATGGCAAGCTCCATCGTGGACAACATTCCGTTCGCTGCAACTATGGTTCCTGTCATCAAGGGACTTGCAGCGGCAAGCGGCACCCTCGACCCTGCGTACCTTTCCGTACTCGCATGGTCGCTGTCCCTTGGTACTGACATCGGCGGCAGCGCAACTCCTATCGGAGCTTCCGCTAACGTTGTCGGAACCTCTGTTTCCGCAAAGCACGGTCATCCGATCAGCTGGGGCAGATACCTCAAGGCGTGCGTACCTGCAACCGTACTCGTACTTGCGATATGCACCGTCATGATCTTCGTAAGATACAGCGCAGAGCTCGGACTCTGACAGAATTGACATTCCGTCAGTCCGGAAGGGTTTAGCACGGGCTGGCGGAGTAATTAAGAAGGAGGTCTACATTTTTGGGAAAACAACTTATAATTACCGTTGGCCGCGAGTTCGGAAGCGGCGGACACATCATAGCCGTTAAGCTTGCCGAGCATTTCGGGATCCAGCTTCTTGACAGCAACATTCTTGCTGAAGTAGCAAAGAAGAGCAATGCAAGCGAAGAGTACCTTAAAAAGTACGACGAGAGCGCCCGCAACCTGTTCTTTTCACGCACTGTGAACGGCTTCAGCAACTCCCCCGAGGAGATCATCGCTCAGATGCAGTTTGATTACATCAAGCAGAAGTCGGACTCCGGCGAGAGCTTTGTTGTTATCGGAAGATGCGCGGATTACATACTCCGCGAGAATCCAGCGTTGGTACGCGTGTTCGTTCTCGGCGATACCGAGGCAAAGATAAAGCGCACCGCAGAGCGCGAGGGAATTTCGGAGGATAAGGCGAAAATCCGCATGGAGCAGGCTGACAAGCGCCGCAAATACTTCCACAACACCCACAGCGAAAACAAGTGGGGCGATTCCCGCAGCTATGATATTACGGTGAATTCCTCCAAACTCGGACTTGACAGCACCGCAGAGCTGCTTATAAAGTATATCGAGCTGAGGAACGCAGAATAAAAGCCGGAGCATTACATTGACTTACGGAGGGCTGCTAATGCTTGAGAACATACACCATTCCGCGAACCGCTTTCATTGAGGGATAGCGTGAGCTGCCGCCGATTTCAGGTGTGCAGCCGTTGCAAAGCGACCTTTCTTGCGTTCGACGCGGGCGAGGGAGTGAGCGCCGTGGAGTATTCCGGAGACACGCTGTACACGGTGCTTGACGGCGTGTGCAGGGTTGGGGATATCGAGCTTACCTCGGGCAGAGCACTGTTTTTCCGGCGGGAGAGCTTCATTCCGTGACCTGTACGGAGTAGTTCCGGATAATGCAGACAACAGCCGGAAAAGTAGAAACAACAATGAAGTTAATAGATCACGTTCCGCATAAGGAAGCAATTTCGCTCAAGAATCAGAGCGCCGCGAGATTCCAAACGCTCCTGTGCTTGTAAAGCAGTAAAAACAAAGTGTGCAGATTTATGACTGCACACTTTTTTCGTTCAGAATAAACAAAAAAATCCCCCGTTTTAAACGGGGGAGATAACAAAAATTACTTTGTAAGGGACGCGAGCAGCTCGTTTACCGGGATATCGAGATACTTAGAAATGGTGATGAGCTCGATATCGGTGATGAAGCGCTGACCGGATTCCATACGCTGTACAGCATTCTTGTCAACTACTAGACCCAGCTCTGCAAGGTCGTCAGCGACTTGGCGCTGGGAAATTCCGCGTGCCTTGCGAATTTCGCGCATTTTGATTCCTAAGAGATTCTTACGTCCGTTTGCCTGGTTTTTAAACATTTTGGGATCCTCCTGTACGTGGTTAATTGCATGGTTATTATAGCTCATTTACAAAAAAAAATCAATCCCTTTGAAATAATAAAAATAAAATCCGGCGTTTTGATTTAATATACCATTACTCCGTAAAATTATGCGAAATCGGCGTGTTTTTTTGATTGCAAAACTCATGTTTTTCATGACATCAATTGTTGTGCAACGAGCTTTGCTTATTAGTATCGTTTTGTGTCAAAACGAAAAAATGCGTCAAAAACAGTTCAGTTTAGGCAATCTTACACGTTGAGAAATATTAGGTTTTTAAGAAAACGATGATCTGATTCGTTTGATATGCATATTATTAACGGTATCTTAACGCCGAGTACCAAATAGCAATATTAATTAATCGCAACAACTGTAAAACAATCAAAAGAGTATGGCATATATACGAAAAAGATATAGCATAAACGCTAAAAGTATGAATCAGTTCCTATAATCATAAGAAATATGTCACGGATTAAAACTGGTATTGAAACAGACCACCATAAGTGCTATAATTGAATAGTGGAGGATTATAACATGGAAAAGAAACTGAAAAAATATAATGAGTTAACGGCGGACGAACTGTATGACATCATGAAACTGCGTGTGGACGTATTCGTCGTCGAGCAGAACTGCACCTATCACGAACTAGACGGTCTGGACAAAATAGCGTATCACCTCTGGCTGGAGGACTCTGACGGCATAGCCGCTTATCTGAGGATACTGCCGCCGGGAGCGGCGTTTGGGGATCCGGCGCTCGGAAGGGTCATTTCGGCGAGAAGGCGCTGCGGAGTTGGCTCCGTGCTGCTGAACGAAGGAATAGAAGCTGTCCGGGAGTTGTACGGAGCGCTCCCTATAACTATAGAGGCGCAGGTTTACGCAAAGCAGTTTTACGAGAAAGCTGGGTTCGTGCAGGTTTCCGATCCGTTCGACGAGGATGGTATCCCTCATATCAGAATGCAGCGAAAGCCGAAAAGCATTCATAGGTAAAAAATATGGGCTGTCGCGATGACAGCCCTTGATTTTATTTGTTCCATGCCCGTCCAAGCACAAAGATGCGGAATCTCTGAGCGGCGGGCGGAAGGAATACTGAATCGTCCTGCACCATGAAGAAATCCCGTCTGTATGGCGGGGAGGATATATTCAGCAGCGACACGTCCAGCTTCTGGAGCATATCCATGTACGGCACGACCGCGGCGCCGAATCCCGCGGCGACCAGTCCGGCGATTACCTCGTCCTCCTCGGTCTCAATGTAGGAGCACGGAACTCCGCCGACCTGCTCGTACATTCTGTCGATGATCTTCCGCAGACCGGAGCCTTCCGCGAAGAATACCGCAGGATATTCCAGGGTATCAGCGAGATCAACGCTTTTTCGGTCTGCAAGCGGGTGGTTTTTCGGAACTATCATTACAAGCTCCTGCGACATTACCGGCAACGCAGCCAGTCCCAGTGATGGGTCAGGCTCCGAGCAGAACACAAGGTCGAATTTCCGCTGAAGTAAACCGTCGATGAGCCCGCCTGACAGCCCGGAATGAAAGCTGAACTGTATCCCGCAGTCGGGGTCGGCGGCGAGGAAATCCGCGGTGAGCTTCGGAATATACTCAACGCCGAGCGTCCGCAGAAAGCCAAGGCGCACGATCCCCTCGCCCTTCGCGGAGCGCTGGAGCGAATCTATCCCGACGTCGAGCGCGTCGAGGGAGCGCTGCGCGCATTCAAGGAACTCCTCCCCGAACCTGGTTAACGTGGTGTTGCGGCCGGAGCGTTCAAACAGCGGCACTCCAAGTTCGGATTCTAGCTGATTTATCGCGTGGCTGAGGCTCGGCTGGGAAATGCAGAGCTGCTCCGCAGCGCGTGTGTAGTGCCGTACTTCGGCAAGCTTTACAAAGTATCTGAGATGATCTAAATTCATATCAATCCTTGTATGATATAGTTAAG
>DQFX01000061.1:0-12468 GCA_003531585.1 Oscillospiraceae bacterium
TGAATAAAGGGTTTATGGCTTCTATATACTAGTAATATAGTAGTAATTAATATATACTAAAGTACCCTTAAAGCCGAATGGATAAATGGTTAAGGACATTTGGTACATACAGCAGCTGACCCAGCATCAATACCCAAAGTCTTACAGGTCAATGGGATAGGGGTACTTTTATTTTTTTACCTCTCTACCTTATTTACTATCTACTAACTACTAACTTCTGATTTTGTTCCTTCGGACTCAAATTTCTCCAGTTTGCCTTTTTTCTCCTCCCCCCCACTTATATATTAATGAATCCTAATTAATTAGAAAACACCAAAAAATATCAAAAACACTTGATAAAACTCTTCACTTCATCGTCATTAAATAGCTACAAATAAAGACAAATTGATGTTTTAATGGGTTGAAAATAGTCTTAGCTTAAATTTTAGGAGTTGAAGTAAAGAGTATTTATTTGTGGATTTTAGATGTAAAAACATGGATATAAACTATATAATGTTGGAAAAATGTAAATAATAAATATGATAATCTGCACATTCAAGGTGTAGTGTACTTTTAATGTTTTTTCTAAAAATCATCCATTTTACCCGCCAAAAAGCCTAATTTTAAATATTCTGAGTGGGAGGTTACCGTATTCACATATAGTTGTTTTACAAATTTTAGGTAACATTTACACTACTCAATTTTATCAATCTACATAAAAATAAACATAAAATATTCCCTCTTTGGTTTCGCTGACAAAAACCAAAGAGGGAATATGTATTAAGCATTTATGTTAGTTACTAGCGAATATAATGTGTCACCCAAAATCTGATAATGTTTAGATACTGATGTACCTGGGGAGCCAAATTCAATATTACAAGAACCGCTTTCAGATTCATCTGGGAGCGGTTCTTGCGCTTCATCTGAAAGCTGCTCGAACTCACGTATCTCTTCGAATGTGACGGTCTCCTGTGTGTTGTTCAGAGTGAGGACAATAACTGCATGGTCATCCCATAGGAATACCTCTTTCACAAATGTGTGGATAACTTGACGCTGAAGAGAATTTTCACAGCCGTCCACATTTGAGAGCCTATCGAACCATTCTACGTTTGTTTTCTTTGTTCAGCTGCTTTACCTCGCTTCGAAGCTGCCGGATCTACTCCGCCAGGCTCATTGCGTTTTTGGGGGTTCGTAGTATATTCTTTTGAGCGTGGGGTGTCAAGTTTTATTATACAACATCACGTTTTTCTTAAATGGCAGCAGTTTTATATGTTTTGGACTATGCGGAGAAAGGCGTTGCATTTTTATTGTTGAAATGATATAATTAAATATATCATATTAACATTGAATGGGGTTAACAATATGCTGCAATTCTATCTGTCAATGATGAACAGCGGGGAGGACAAGGCGCTTGTCGAGTTTCTCTACAATGAGTACAAACAGCTTATGTTCAAAACGGCATACGCGATTCTTCGCAACAGGGAAAGCGCCGAGGATGCGGTTCACGACGCTTTTTTGAGGGTAATTAACCATTTATCGAAATTCCGCAGCTATTCATGCAAGGAAAACGTGTCTTACCTTGTTATTATAGTGAGGGGCATTGCACTGAACATGGTTTCGAAGTCGAACAGGCAAGCGGAGCTCGACGAGGAAACACCTGACGGTATGAGTGTTGAGGACAGCGTGTTATCCGAGCTGGCGTATGAGGAGATAGTCGAAAACATCAAGGCTCTTTCGCCCGCGTTAAGGGATATCGCGTATCTGTCCTTCGTTGAAAACTGCTCTGCGGGCGAGATATCGGAGCTTTTGGATATGAAGATAAACACGGTGCATTCCTCAATATCCAGAGCAAGAAAAATCATTTCACGAAAGCATACGGAGAATAACCAATGAACAACAATCAGCTTATAGCCCTAGCGCTCCAAAACGATTTTGACGCCGAGCTTGCCATGTATGACGGAATGCCCGAGCACAGGTTTTCGCTTCGGTTTCGGAGAAGAATGAGGAAACTGCTCGGGGGCGGTGTTTCAGAGTGGGAAACAAAGCGTGTCCCTCTTAGGAAAGCCGTTACTTTCGCGATTATCACGGTTATCCTGCTCGCTTTTCTTACGGGAGCGACCCTGCTCATCTATAAGATGTGGGATAAATTTCAGCTCCACGACGTGGGAGAGCATTCTTTTCTGGTGGCATTGGATATTGAAGGCGCACCGACGACTTTGGAGGATAAATACCGCTTGGGCATTGATTTGAGCGGGTATTCTGAGAATATCCTGCTTGACAATGAATATGAATATCTGGTTGAGTATCACGAAGTCAATGGAAATCGCGTGCTTGGCTTTAGTCAAGCGATAAAAGACCATTATCAAGGTGAAAGCTGTTGGCTTAATACTGAGAAAGCTATGGCCATGCCTACTGAAATAATAGTAAACGGCTGCAAAGGGTTGACTTTTCAAACATATCATGGAATAAACGTGTTAATTTGGGATTGTGGCGACTATGTGATTTATTTGTCAGGTTACAATATTGGTCAAGATGAACTGATATCGACCGCTGAAACTGTGCAAAAAGTAGAATAAAGGATTCGAAAAAGAAAATATGCAAGTATCTGTCGAAAATTGCTGTTTACTGTATAGAGGGAAACCTCAAAAAGAAAATGGAGGTGAGTATATATCGGTTGTTCTTGCGCTTGTTGTATTCTTTGTATGCGCTGTATCAGCGTATGCTATTAGTTTTTTTGATATGGACTCGGCACGCAAAAGCAGTATTTTGGATAAATCATCTACAACTGCTACTTGCCAAAGCTCTTTTATTGACGGAACCGGAGTCGTAACAATAATCAAGATAATGCTCTCTATTAGGCTAATCTCTAATTATTAGTACGACAACCCGCCCAGTGGCATTTTCTTGTGTATCTCCTCGAGCTTCTCGGCGTTTATCTGCTTGTACTCGTCGATTAGTGTCTGCTGGTTCGCGTTCAGCAGGGAATCACGGTGTTTGAGCATTTCCCGGAACTTCTGTAAGCCCACGCACTGAATGAATGTGTCTATGCTGTTTCTGCTTTTATTTACATATCTTCCCATATCAATTGAAAAATTAGTTGTAATTTGTTATAATATAGCAGTAACAGTATAACAATTTTGAGGAGGTCGTTATGGGTAGATTTTCAACAACAGTACACGTAAAAGATAACGTCGGAAGGATAGAGTTTATAAATTCTTTCTGTGGCATTATGAAAAATCACGGGTTTGTGCCGTGTTCGGAGGACGAGGCGGAACATTCGTATGTGTTTGCATTCGGCGATGGTTGGGTTACGTTAGTGAACAAGGATTACAAGGATGACCGCCTGAAGGCGGGTGACGACGCAATGAATATGTCGGCGGCGCTGAAAACAAGCGCGTTTATGATGGATGTGATAGACAGCGACTTTGCGTATATTCACCTTTTCGCTCCGAACGGCGGCAAGGATGGGGTTGCTGTCGGGGACACCTCGGGATATGGCGTTGAAAAACCGAAAAGAGGAAAGCAGAAATTTTGGAAGCCGCTTCTGGCAGAAGGAAAAACATGGGAGCAGTTCTCCGAAACAGTGGCAAAAAATGCAGTATTTGTCGAGGAAACTTTGGTGGAGATGGCGGAGGAACTCAAAATTGATCCGGATTACATTTACGCGGATTTCAATGAGCTGATGAACTTGGCGGGTGAAAATAATAATGTCCAGCCGTTTTACTTCAAAAATGCCGCAGGGAAAAGGGTCACGCTTAAAGCGGCATTTAAGCGGGTATTCGGTGAGGCTCTCGAACCGCTTGGATTTAAGCTGATAAAGGGCAAATATCCTTATTTTGTTAGGGTTGTTCCGGGAGGGGAAATTATTCACATCATATCGTATATGGAAGAGTGGTGCCCTGATCGGGGAAAGAAAGCATTTAATGTTATAGGCGGTATTGCCACTGTTTATAGGCATAAAATTGATTTGGGTGTGTCGCCAAAAGATAATTACGAATGGTTGTATTCAATTGCTAAATTTTATTGGATGACCACCCCAAAATCTGAGTATGACAAAGAATATGGACAAAGCATATGTCATTTTATGTTTGATGAGAATAGTGAGTCTTCATTGTACGATGCAGTGAATTATACGCTGGAACTGACGAGAAAGCATATTCTTCCACAGCTTAGCACCGCTGTTGATATTCGCTCAAGCTTAAGTTATCTCAAAAGATTAGGGTATAACTGTTGTATAAACAATTTCGATAGAGACTTAAGCTTTGGCGGTTGTGGTAATGCTGATGAAGGATTCCTATATATTGTAGCTGATGACGAAGAATTGAAGGGTATGCTAGAAAGCCAGATTAACGGCACCATACCCACCACTGAGGAGGAACATCAAAGAGCGGTGGAGCATTATGAATTCTTTAACGACCCTGTGATACACCCCAAGGTGCTGCTTGAGATCGAACGCCGCAAAGCGCAGAATACGGAAATCCTGAAATCGTATGGATTATCCCTTTAAGTGGATATGATATTTTCGGTAGGTTATCTAAATGAAAGGTTGGATGTACAATGAAACATTGGATTCGTAAGTTTATTTCTTGCATTTTAACAATTGCAATTTTTATGTCAGCAATAGTATTTCCTGTCGGTGCTTATGATTTCAGCATGAATGAAGTAATACATCAGTATAATCCTCATGCTTTCACAAGAAAAAATACTCCTGCTGTAAAATGGAATGGAAAGACTGAGTTAAAAGAGAACTCATATTATTACACTACTTCGGCCGTCACGATATCCCGTGATGTAATACTGCCGGAGAATTCAACGCTGGAGATAAGAAAGACGCTGAAAATCACTAATGGCGCAAAGCTTACCGTTCTTGGAGACCTTTTGGTGGACTATGACGCAAAGGTGAATCCTGTGAATGGTACGCTTACTGTTGGCAAGAGCGGTTATATTCACGATTATGGGGCACTCGCTATAAGCAAAAAAGGCAGACTTGAGGTTTATGGGCATGTATATGTTATGGTTCCCGGAAGCCTTAGTGTTAAGGGAATCGTGAGTGTATCGGAGGACGGTCGCGCAGTATATGCAGGTTCGTTCAAAAAATACCCGGGAGCAAAAGTGAACGGAAATATCACCGCTGCCGTTAATGTGACGGATCAGCTTTCCGAGGAATTGTCGGAATTTTCTGAAAACGAAAAGATATGTGTCAACTTTCTTTTTTACGACTCAGAAACAGCCAGGAACACTACGGTTGACGGCAAAAACATTCTGGAAATATCCCTTGAGATACAAGAAAAATATGCGATCCCCGCTGTAATTTCTCATGTGTTGTTCGACGATGAAGGCGGAAGCTATAAGGAATACAAGGCTTTGTCTGATAAACGAACAGACGTTTTCCTGCGCTATCTCAAAACTAATTTTGGCGGTTCAAAGGGGTACAGGCGTTATTTGAGCAATGATTATTTCAGCAATATTATTCCAAACCCTGCTTTTGAGAATAATTCAGCCGAAAATCCGTCAGACAATAAGTATATTGTATCAGACGATTATCGCAGTATGTTCAGCCTAAGAACCGAAATAGCTTATAAGCTGAACCAAGCTCTTTATGATGAATTAACAGTGCTTGGGTTTAATGAACTGTATATTCGCAATACGCTGAAAAATGGATATGGCGCGTTCTCCGCTAAGCTGACGAAAGCGCAGATAGAGTCACTCTCTGACGACAGCCGCTTCCTGTTTCAATCGGTGAACGACGGCAAGACAATGACTTCCGGAGCAGACAAGCTATATATCAGCAACGGGAACAAGAAAAAACTTGGAGTGTCAGATTGGGATAAGATAACAAGCCTTTACGGAGATGCATTGTGCGTTGTAACAGCAAACGATGTGGTTTCGGGAGGGGTAGCGGCAACCGATGATGTTTATGAGCGCATATCCTGCTATACCGATGTAAAATGGAGCAAGGATTCGGGTACAATGTATAGCCATTCTGCCTCGGGTTATTTCAATACGGAATTGTTTTATAGGACGCAGTTCAAAGGTTTGTATAGCTTTGATGGCTTCTGGGAGGAGCTGCGCAATGCGAATCACAGTGTAACCAAGAATTTTGTCCTGGACAACTGCCTGACATACGGTTTGTTTAATGACAGCTATGTATACCATAGTGTGACGGTTTCATCTGCCGCAGAGCTGGAAAAGCTTATCGCTGATGGAAATGTACTTCTCATAATTGAGGAGCAGGCTGAGCAGGAGTAGTGTGAAGCTGTGAAGCTTTTATATTAATCTTCTTCACGTCCTATATCTGTTTACCCTTTGGGCACAAAACACTCTACCCCAATCTTCCTTTAGAGCAGGACGAGGGTGAGCCAATCTTGTTAGCACCTATACAGGCTTCTGTATAGATGCTTCAGTCTGTCGAAAAAGCCGCAGAATAAACTCTGCGGCTTTAAAGTTATTTAATTAGCACATCACTTACGCCCTGGGGGTGGAGTAAACTAGGTCAGCCGGGGACCAGCCGCACCACTGACCGTCAAGATACGACTTGACAATGAAGCCGTATTTCTTTCCGTTTGTAAGACCCTCTGCGGTGTAGCCGGTATCTTCAGTGTAGCCAAGTTTGGTGTACTTTCCATCGGCGTAGATGTAAACAACATACATCTCAGCACCATCTACCTCGCCCCATGTGAGGTAAACCTCCTGATTGCCGGCGGCCGCCTTAATATTCAGCGGCTTATCGAACGCGCCGACAGGCTCAGCGTATACTGCGTCGTCGTTCGACCAGTCGTTCCACCTGCCGTTTACCCACGCCTTTACTATGAATCCGTATTTTCTGCCGTTGGTAAGGCCCTCTGCAGTGTATCCGGAATACTCGGAGTAGCCGAGTTTTGCGTAGTTGCCGTCAACATAGCTGTAGATAACGTATTCTTCAGCGCCGTCAACATCGTCCCAGATCAGGTGGACTTCCTTATCGCCTGCCATAGCCTGAACGTTCTGCGGCTTTGCGTTCACCGGAGTTGCAAATATAGCGTCGGAAGGCTGCCAGCCGCACCAAGTGCCATTTGCGTAGGAGCGCACGATGAATCCGTATTCCTTGCCGTTGGTAAGACCGGTCACGGTGAAGCTCGTGGTATCGGAATAGCCCTGCTTGGTGTACTTACCATCTGCATAGCTGTAGATAACGTAGTTTGTCGCGCCGGATACCTTATCCCAGGTGAGCGCAACCTGACCGTTTCCGGGAACTGCCTTTACATTGCGGACGTCCGTGCCGCCGACCGGAGTTGCATAAACCGCGTCGTCATTCGACCAGGCGTTCCAGCCGCCGTTTACCCATGCCTTTACGATGAATCCGTATTTCTTGCCGTTTGTGAGTCCGGTAGCTGTGAAGCTGTTTACGTCGGAATATCCAAGCTTATGGTAGCCGCCGTCGACGTAGCTGTAAACCACGTAGTCCTCCGCGTTCTCCACAGCGTCCCATGTAAGCGTTACCTGACCGTTTCCGGGGACTGCCTGCACATTCTGGGGCTTGGTGTTCTGAACCGGAGTTGCGTAAACAGCGTCTGCAACGGACCAGTTGTTCCACTTGCCGTTTACCCACGCCTTTACGATGAATCCGTATTTCTTGCCGTTTACGAGGTTCTTTGCGGTGAAACTGGTGGAAGTGGTGGTGCCGAGGTTATGATAGCTGCCGTCTACATAGCTGTAAACGATGTAGTTGGTAGCGCCATTCACAGCGTTCCAGGTGATTGTTACCTGTTTGTCGCCGGGAACCGCCTTTACGTTCTGCGGCTTGTTTGCTGATGCCTTCGGAGTTGCGTAAACCGCGTCGTCGTTCGACCAGTCGCTCCACTTTCCGCTGACATACGACCTGACGATGAAGCCGTACTTCTTGCCGTTTATGAGGTCGGAAGCGGTGAAACTGTTCGTGGTGGAGTAGCCAAGCTTTGTATAGGTGTTGTCTGCATAGCTGTATATAACGTAGTTGGTAGCGCCGTCCACCTTATCCCAGGTGAGCTTTACGGTGTTGTCGCCGGCGGAAGCTGTTACGTTCTGTGGAACCGTGGTTTTTACCGCCTTTGTGTACGCCTTTATTCTTACGTTAGATTTATATTTTGTGGTGCAGTCAGACCAAGTGTTGTAGAACTTGTAGAATGAAAGTCCGGTGCTCGGGCTGTATCTGTCAGTGATGACGTAGTGCTTTCCGTTTTTGTCATAGAGGTCTACTGCAACGGCGAATTTCTCCCCAGCCTTGACGGGAACGCTCACCGGGAGGTCTACCGTGTGATAACCCGCGTACTCCTGTGTGCCGGAAATCACCGCGGATTTGGCAAGCGTGCCGGTGTCTGGTGTGGAGCCGGTCAGACCGGTGTAGACATTAATGGTGTAGTTCCAGCCCGCTTCTGCGGAGTAGAAGGAGACCGCCGTTATTTCGTCGTTCTTGTCGGCGGTGAATACATTCGCGCCTCCGCCGATATTGGTATGCGACACCCGGCTGGTTGAGTATATGTATCCGTTCTGGCGAAGGCAGCCGCCGTCATACTGGTATATACTGCCGTAATTAGTGGTAGGTTCCATCGTGAGAGATGCGAACTCGCCTACTGTGGCGTCATTGTAGGACAAATAGAAGTATCCGCTTGTGCCCCATGTGCTGCCCCAGCTATTTCTGCACAGCCATGCACCGTCGTTGTTGGGGGTGCCGCCTGTCCTGAAGTTGCTCTTCGAGAAATTATCGTCCCAGCCGACCACGGTTATGGAGTGATTGGAGGTATATCCATTTGGGCAGTAATACGCGGTGTACTCGCCGGAGTTCTTTGTAAGGTAGTTTGAAGATGCGTAGTAGGAGATCTGTACCGCGCCGTCGCGCATGATAGCTTCCTTAATGGAGTTGATGTCTTTCTCGTCATACAGGTTGACATTCTGAAGGTGCGCGTAGGAATGATAGCGGTAGGATTCGTCAACGCCGGAGTTGAAGTCCGCGTAAGGAACGTTGGATTCCTCCTCAGCGCCTATCCAGGACATCATGGTGAACATAATATCGACCATGTTGCCGCCTGCGGAGTAAGCGGTGGGTGCGCCCAGACCTGAGAAATCGCCGTAGAGGGAGTCACCCTGCGGTGCTGTGGCACCTACAGCAAACCAGGCGAGGTGCTTCTCGGAATAATCAACCGATGAAGCGGACGCATAGCCCTGTTTTATCATGCTTGATTCTGCCATAGCCATGCCGGCATGCGCCCAGCAGCTTCCCTCGGAACCCTGGTTTCTTACCGCCGGGAGATATCCCCGGTCGACCATGCTGTATTTGGACGGCAGGGTGCCGTGATAGGCGAGCGTCCCGGTCGGGGTAAGGTTTGGCGTTACCTCGTTGCCGTTCTCGTCGATGTACTTGTAGTGAACATAGCCGTACTCAGAAGCGTCGCCATCAGCTACAAGCGTGATAACCTCCGGGGCGTCGTTTTCAGAGCCTGAAACCTCAGCCCGGGCGCCGAGGCTCACAGCCGTTGACAGCATCGCGGCAGCCGAGAAAAGTGAAACGAATTTTTGCAGCAGCTTCACAATAAGTTTCCTCCTTTTTAAATATAAAAACTTCCAATTTTTATTATAACAAAGCAACCCATAAAAGTCAAGCAATAATTACAATTCGGTTATGTCTGTTACCGAATTGTTACCATATTGTCACCGCTCTGTAATTGACTGTCAGAAAAAAATATGCTATAATTAAGCTGCAAACAAAATCGGCTGATACAGGAGGCGGCAGCATGAAGAAACTGAGGATAATCTACGCGCTGTTATTCAGCATGGCGCTGTTTTTGGCGATTCCGCTGAACGCCGCAGCAGATTTCGGGCCCAAACCGAGCGTGAGTATAAGCTTCCGCAATGCAGGCGGTCAGACCTGCTATTCTGCGATTCTTGCACGCGGGAGTTTTCAGCCTTCGCTCGGGGAACTTGTGACTGAGGACGCCTACAGCACCGAGTGGTTCGGGGAACTCACCCCGCAGGAGCAGGAAGCGGTGCGCGCGTTCGCGGACTACGCCGGACGATCCGCACCGGACGGCTACGCGCTCTTCAACAGGCTGTGGGACGTCAGCCGGGAGAATGTTGAGATGACCTACCTGCCGCCAGATGACTTCATAGTGCTGGCGTACTTCCCGGACAGCGGCAGGGTGATCGCAAGCGATATCTGCCGCCCTATGTGTTCAACAGCTATTTCACCGCCGACCTCTCACGCTCCGACAGTTTGCTGTACATCAAGCAGTCCTATAATGTCGGAATATGGCTGCTGGAATTCGCGGCGCGGGTGCTCATCACTATTGCGGTGGAGCTTGTCGTGGCTCTGATCTTCGGCTACTGGGAAAAGAAAACGCTGCTGTTCTTCGCGGCGGTCAACCTCGCTACTCAGGTGCTGCTGAACATGATACTGGCTCTGGTCAATATCCGGTACGGCTTCCTGCTATTCCTGTTCGCGTACATGTTCGGGGAATTGATCGTGGTAACGTTCGAGGCTGTTTTCTACAGCGCGTTCATCGGGAAGTACAGCCGTCAAAATGGCAAGGTGCGGGCGGTTTTCTACGCCATCTGCGCGAATCTGGCGTCGTTCTTCGCCGGAGTGGTTTTTTCGGTGAATTTCACGGCGCTGATGTAACCTTTATTCCGTGCGGCTGTCATTAAAGGCAAGGAGGGTGATCATATGAAAAATACGAAACTTATAACATTACTAGTCGCTGCGGCTCTTCTGACCGGGTGCAGCGGTTCAGCGCAGACCGGCGCTGATTCACCGGCGGAGGACAACGCACATGCGCAGACAACCGCGGAGCAGTCCGGACCGGAGACCTCGGCAGTTTCCGCTGACGCTGCGGGATCCTCCCCGACTATTGCGGAAATGCTGGGAGTCACGGACTACGAAGCGCCCTGGAACCGCTCGGATTATCCGGAGCTGGAGCTGTCAGAGGTTCCTGCGAAGGGAGAGGGCAGCGTAAAAATGACCCTCAGCCCCTACGCCCTGGACGACGTATGCGTGTGGCTGCTCGCCGACGACGCGTATTCCGACTGCGGGAAAATATACTGCACCCGCATGTACATAGGGCTGACAGTCAGCGGCGTGGAGCAGGATATAACCGAAGCTCCTCAGACCCTAGCCGCCCCGGACGGCACGTTTGAATTCGACCCTGCGAATCCGCAGGAGCAGGCAGGGTATACCTCCATGCCGCAGACATACTACGGCATAAACGGATTTTCCGCCGACAGCGCCGCCGGCTGCGAGTACTACACCATCGGCAGGCGCGGCGAGCAGGACGGATTCTATCTCAGCCCGCTGGGTCACACCGATGAGCGCTGCATGCTCACTCCGGGCGCAGGATTCACGCTCCCGCCGGAGCAGCTCTCCGGGGAGTACACTATCTCGACATGCCCGGCGGTGGTAAGCTGCGACGGCTCGCTCCCGCAGCAGGAGGCGCTTGACGTACTCACGGAAAAGTACCTTGATTTCCTCACCGGAGAGGATACGAACCGCAGCTTCACCGTGCTGGAGTACCGCGGCGTAACCTCGGAGATACTCGGGCGCGCCATGGAGGCTCCGGCGGGGGAGGACGGCTGCGCGCTGTCTCCCTGGGACAGCCTCCAGACCTGGGAAATGTCCTGGGAATCGTGGCTGGTGGACATCAACGCAGAGTTCCGCGGGGAGGGGTACACTGACGACATGGCAATAGGTCAGCTTGATCCGGATGTCTGGTACAGCCTGCCAAACGGAGGATTTCCGAAGGCGTGCTGGCTTATGTACGGCGACGGGGATAACTGGTATCTCTGGTCGAGGTACGCCTACAGCGAAATACCCCGCGTCCTGAAGTAAACTGACCCGGAAAATCACTTGACATGCCCCGGCGAATGTGGTATAATTCTATTTTACATCGTTCCGGAGGTACTGCATGAACTGGTCAGAAATAAATCTGAATAACTGGGTTTTGTGGCTGGGGCTTGGTATAGTCGCCCTTGCCATACTGATATGGATATACATACGGCTGCACGAGAAGCTCCCCTACGAGCTGAACGAAACTATACTGACAGAGCGCGAGCGGGCGTTTTACCGCATTCTGAAGCCCATCGCGGACAAGCTGGAGCTTCAGATATGCCCGAAGGTGCGCGTAGCGGACATCGTGTCGATAAAGAAGGGCACGAAGGACTGGCAGAAGTGGTTCAACAAGATACGCTCGAAGCACGTGGACTTCCTGCTGTGCGACTACGACATGAACATCGTGCTGATGATAGAGCTTGACGACCGCAGCCACGAATCCGAGCGCGCAAAGAAGAACGACGCGCTGAAGAACGCGATCTTCGGCGGCCGCCTTGTGCGTATACGCTCGCTGAAGGACGACGTTGAGGCTGAGATAACCGCCGCGCTGAAAAAACTGTAAAAAACGACCCGGCACCGAGATGGCGCCGGGTCAGCTTGTCGAAAAAGTCAATTTTGCCTGCGAAGCAGGCGTTTGTAATCCGTTTTTTGCCTCA
>DQFX01000061.1:12596-59154 GCA_003531585.1 Oscillospiraceae bacterium
CAGCTTGTCGAAAAAGTGTCTTTTGCCCGCGAAGCGGGCATTTGAAATCCGTTTTTTGCCTCAGCTCTGCCGAGGCAAAAAACACTTCTATCCCAGCAAGTGTGCGGGTTGGCGGCAAAGCCGCCAAGACGTGCGCGCGGCTGGGATGTTTCGGCGGAAAAGTCACTTTAGTGACTTTTTCGACGGTCTAAGACCCGGCACCGAGATGGCGCCGGGTCGTTTCTATGAGTCCTGAAACGCTTGATTACAGCTTGGAAATAGCGTCGTTAAGCTCGTTGATACGTGTGTCGATGGTGGCGAAGTTCTCCTCGCGGAGCTGAGTGTAGGTCTTTTCGCCGGTGAGGAATACCGTCTTGGTGAGGGATTCAACCGGGGACTCAGCCTTGCCTGCGTCGGCTACGTCGGTGCCTATGCCGTTCTTGAAATCGAAGATAGGCGTGAGCTTGCTGGTGCCGTCCAGGGTGGTCTGGCTGTAGATGAAGTCGAGGTTGTAGTCGGTCCAGCCGTTCTTGTCCTTGCTCTGCTGCTTGGAAGCGGCGGTAACTGCCGGGTCGAGCGAGGAGGTAACGGAGCAGTCGATCCACGCGGCAACGCCTGCGTCGTTCGTGGAGCCCTTGCACCACATCATAGCGTCCTGCTTCATGAAGTGGTAGTACTTATCTGCCTGCGGGTCGCGGGGGTAGGGAACTACGCAGATCTCGTCGTCGTTCCAGCCGAAGCGCTGTGCGAACTTGTTAAGTCCGGAATCGCCCTCGAACTCCCAGGTGCCGCCGTTGCCGTAGAACAGGATATCGCCCTGCGCCCATGCCTTGGGGTTGACCGACCAGCCGTTGAGCTCGTGCAGCGGGTAGCGGAGGTTCTCCTTCTGGAGGGTGGAGAGCAGATCCATAACGCGCTCTACGTTAGCGTTGTTCATATTGTTGATGAGCTTTGTGCCGTCGTTCTCGATGATGGGCGTACCGGTGGAAACAACAAACTCGTTCTCGGGGTTGTATCCCTCGATAACGTACTTGCCGTCGCCGGACTGCTGGAACTGTCTTGCCATGTCGAGGAACGTATCCCAGGTCCACTCGTCGTTCTCGAACAGTGTGCGGGGGTCCTTCAGACCTGCGCCCTCGAGGACGCTCTTGCGGTAGTAAAGCAGGGAATCAAAGGATATCTCGTAGATAGCGCAGTAGTATCTGCCGTTGAGGCGGAACTGGTTGAGTACGTCGCGGGCGCCGTCCCACTTGGAGCCTTCCAGGTTCAGAATGGTGTCAACGGGCTGGTATCTGCCCTTGATAACGCCGTAGGGGAAGTCGCGTATCTCGAACGGGAACAGGTCGGGGGAGGCGCCGGACTGGATAGCGGTAGCCAGCTTGTCGTAGCGTTCGCCGTAGGCTACGTTGATGTACTCGAAGATCCTGCCCTCGCGGGAGGGGTCGTCGCCGGCAGCAGGAACGCCGTAGACGCTCTTGAACATCTCGGCTGCCGCGGTGGTCTCGTCGATATCCCACCACGCCATCCACTTGATGCGCTTGTCGACCTTCAGGTCGGGGTTGTCGAGGCTTGCGGAAGCCTCCTTAGCGGCGTCGATAACGGCGGGGTCTGTGTCGTAGGTGGTGGTTACGAGCGGGGTGGTGACAACGGCGTTTGCGTTGGCGTCGGGAGCCGCGTTGCTTGTTCCGGAGCCGCTTACTGTAGTTCCGGACTCCTCGTCGCAGGCGGTCAGCGACAGGATCATACCTGCTGCGAGGACGCCGGCTGCGGCTTTCTTAAAGTTTATCATAGTGTTCCTCCATACATGCCCGAAGAATCGGGACTTCCTGAATAGGGCGGGCTTGCCCTAGCTACTATAATTATAGCCCTATTTCAAGGTTGTGTCAATGTGATAAACATATGAAAATCGCGCGTGAAATTGTGGATATTAAATAAGTTAATGGTGGCAATTAGTTTTGTTTAGGTTAATTGGGTGATTAGTGTGATCGGGAAACTTGTGTATGTTGTGTTTGGATTTCGAGCTGCATGGAGTGATAAATTGTTGTTTAGAGGCGGAACGTTGCTTGTGAGGGAAAACTATAATTTAGCGGCGAGTGTTCAACTTTGAGCAACCCCCTATCGGGAGTCAAGGGCAGAGCCCTTGTCGCCGTTAGGCGAAACCTCCGCACAGAGTGCGGATACTTCGTGCGAAAGCACGGCAACTCTGCGCGCCGGCGCGCAGTCAAACGTCCAAAAGGCGCTAAAGGGGTGTGGGGGAAAACAAGAGTTTTCCCCCACTAGCAACATGTTAAATACAAAAGTGCCTTTCCTCAAAAACAGTCCGGTGGACTGTTTTTGAAACAGCATTCACGCTGAAACTTACGCATACTGGTTAATAAAAACGTCATGAACATTTAAAGGGACTGCGCGATTTTTCGAAGCTCGTTTCAAAAGGCGCACTATGCTTCCGAAACAGTCCACCGGACTGTTTCGGAGGAACAGCACATTCGAATTTAATATGTTGCATGTGGGGGAAAACTCTAGAGCGATACCCAAAGCGCACACTAATCGACTTTCCCAATAAATCTGTAATAAATCTCCACCCGCATTGTATTAGTTACGCAGTCACGTTCGTGAACAACGATTTTTTCAATCAGCAGGTGGACTAATTCTTCCGAAAGCTCCGTAATGTCTGTGTATTGCCGAATCAGTTCCGCGAATTTCTCGGCATTTTCGGTGAGCTGCTGGGACTTACCCAGCTGTTCGGAAATCTGTATAAGTCTTTCCTGGATCTCCGTGCGCTCTCGCTCAACATTACCGCTTAGCTCAGAATAAACCTCCTCGCTGAGCTTCCCGAGTGCCTTGTCCTCGTAAAGGCTCTGAAATATTTTGGTTAAAGCCAGTTTTCGTGCGGTCAGCTTTTCCGCTTCTTTCTTCAGAGCGGAAAGCTCCGCACTTTTTTTGCTGCTGGAAGCACTTAACATCTGTTCAACGAACCGGTCCTTGCCTTCGGAGGAAAGTGCCGCGTTACGCTGGATACTCGTCAAAACCACCTGCTTTATCTGTTTCAGCGTGATGCTGTGCCGCGAGCACTCGGACTTGCCGTACCGCTTGTAAATTGCGCAAGAATACCGTCCGGATTTGCCGCTTTTGCTGAACACCATTTTCCGTCCGCACTCTCCGCAGACCATAAGTCCGCGAAAGATATTGTCGGGATTTTCGACCTTTCGGTGCTGCTTTACAGCAAGCCTCTGCCCGACCGCCTCAAAATCCTCGCGGGAAACCAACGGCTCATGGTTGTCACGAACCACAATCCACTCGTCCTCGAAGGTCTTGCACACCTTTTTGCTCTTGAAAGACTTGCATTTTCTTCGCCCGTTCACCAAATCTCCTACATAAACCGGATTTGTCGCGATCGAATAAACGCTCCTGTCCTCCCATGCGTAAGGGTGCTTCGCGGAAGCCGAATTTTTGTACACGCCGTACTTTTCAGCAAGAAACGCCCTCGGAGTCAATATAAGGTTCTGTTCGAGGTATTTCGCAACCTCATAGCAGCTTTTGCCCTCTAAAAGAAGCTCGAAAATCTGTTTCACTATCGGCGCATTTTCGTCCGGAACAATGCTGTGTCTGTCACCGTCAGACCGTCTGTAACCGTATGCGGGATAACCTCCGAGGAATTCACCGTTCCTTGCTTTAAGGTGCAGAGCGGACTTTATCTTCCGGCTGCAATCCTTTGCGTACCACTCGTTGATTATGTTCTTAAACGGCGCAAACTCGTTTTCGCCGTGGTCGGAGTCAACATTGTCGTTTACTGCAATGAACCGCACATCATGCTCCGGAAAGAAAATCTCGGTGTAGTAGCCGGTTTTGAGGTACTCCCGCCCAAGTCTGGAAAGGTCCTTCACAATGACCGTGCCGACCTTGCCGCACTCAATGTCGCTAATCATGCGACAAAAATCGGGTCTGTCAAAATTCGTCCCGCTGTAACCGTCATCAACATAGAATTCTGTTACGGTAAAGCCATTGTCCCGCGCATACTGCGAAAGCATAGTTTTCTGGGTCTGTATGCTCGCGCTGTCACCACCGAAATCATCATCTCGGCTGAGCCTGCAATAAAGCGCTGTTGTTCTGTTCTGCTGTATATTCATATTAACCGTCCTTTCTTTCAGCAGACAGAATCGGAATATTTGCACTTTATATTATACACTATTCTCAAATAAAATTCAAGACGCTAAAGCGTAAAAGCTGCAAATTTGATACTGTTTACCGTTGTAAAAGATTTGGTTCTGTGGTATAATAAACGCAAAGCGTTTATTATACATCAAAACGTCCTCGCACATACGCAAATCATAGATTTGCTCCGTGCGTATCGGACAATTATACCATAACCTCGCGGTTATGGTATAATGAAAAAAGTGTTGGGAAGTGATGATGTGAAAAGAGTAGATTTCAGCAGCGTAATAAAAATCCTGCTCAGCTATCGGAGCCTGAGCGAGATCTTTTCGCAGGGCGAGTTTATCGCGGAACTGTTCAGCGCATTCTATGAAAAGAGCGACGCTTCATCAGACGACGGACAGGTCAGCCGCTGGGTAAACGGAGATGAACGCGTCCCCGAGCGCTATGCGGCTTTCTACTCGGAAAATCTGAATTCCCTTTGCACGGACATTCTAACGAACATTTTCCCCGTCCTTTCCGACCGCTGGCAGGCTGTCAATGAAATTCGCGATTTAGTGCTTTACGACACCGGGATTTCTGAAAACAAGAAATCTGAGCTGCTCTGCGGACTGAATCCCAACAACGATTATTCGTGCGCGGAGTTCATCGCAAAAGTCCTGCTGTTCGCTATGCAGCGCGGAATATCCGACCTCCGGAAGTACTCCGAGAGCGCTTCGCCCGTGCTTTCCGGAATGGTGTTCGGCTGTGATGTACCGAAAGTCTGCCCACACTTCTGCGGCAGGGAAAACGAACTGCAAAAACTCCACGATCTGCTCACCGAGAAAGGCAAGGTGTTCATCAGTGGAATTGCGGGAATGGGCAAAACAGAGCTTGCCAAAGCTTACGCAAAGGCGTACAAAAAAGACTACACTAACATCTTATTTCTGAACTTTCGCAGTAGTCTTGCCGAAACAATCGCAGCGCCGGTTTTCGCCGGAGATGGCGGACTGCTGACCGTTTCCGACCGCTATGCAAATCACCTCCGCTTGCTGAAAACACTGTCGTACAGCACACTTATTATAATAGACGGCTTTGACACGGTCGCTGCCGAAGAACCCGAGCTTGCCGAGATAATGCGTCTGCGCTGCCGGGTGCTTTTCACCACAAGGAGCAGTTTTGAAAACAGCGCGGTACTGAACCTCGCAGAACTGTCTGAGGAAAACGCGCTTTTTCTTTTTTCAGCATTTTTCACCCGTGCCGAAATGGAACGCGAAACCGTCACCGAAATAATCCGCACCATTCATTCCCACACCCTTGCGATAGAGCTTGCTGCAAGGCTATTACAGCGCAGTTTCATCAAGCCGAGCGAGCTTTTAGGGAAGCTGAAAAGCGGTTTCGGAAACCCCGACACCTCCGACAAAATCCGTTTCACGAAAGACGGGACGGCATTCAGTGACACCTACCACAACCATATAAGAACGCTGTTCGCGCTGGGAAATCTCTGCGATGAGGACAAGTATGTAATGCGCTGTCTGAGTTTCGTCCCCGAACGCGGAATCGACGCACGGAACTTTGCGCTGATAGCGCAGCTTTCCACGATGAACAGCATAAACGACCTCGCAGAGTACGGATTTATACGCACTTTCGAACCGGGCGACTATACGATTTCACTGCACCCGATGATTCGCGACATCACCGTCACGGATTTGAAGCCGACATTCACAAACTGCAATCGGCTGATGAATTCTATTAAATTGATTTGTGGTTTTCATGGAAAGCTAGTCCCGAATTTTCAGCTTTTTGCGGATATTCTGGACGGCATAATGACCTATATTTCCGCCGATTCTCCCGAGTTTATCCCGTTCGCCGAGGACGCTTTCACATACGTTTTTCAGCACAGCACCGAGGCTCTCTGCGAAAAAATCCTTGCAAGGATTGAGGTTTGCGACGGTCTTTCCGATAACGACAAAGCCTTGCTTTGTGACTTCCGAGCGCAGATTTTGCGGATTTACAAAAAGGACAACCGTTCGGCACTTGAGCAGGAAAAGCAGGCGCTGTCGCTTTGCGCCGACCTTGACAGCCCGCTTTACATCAATCTTTGCAACAATCTCGGCAGTCTGTATATGGAAAACGGCGACCTTTCCAATGCTGAGAAATACATAAATATCGGCTTTGCGCTGCTCGAAAAACGCGGCGTTATAAATCAGGATTACATTTCCGGACATCTGGTGAAAGGCTGGCTGCTGTGCCGACTAGACCGAATCGAAGAAGCCGCGGCGGTGTTCACAAAGTGCTGCGAAATCCTGCGCGAAAACAGCGCGCTATGTTCGGAAAGCAGTGCGATCTGCTTTGAAAATGCGGCGGTACTCTGCCAGAAAAAGAACCGCGACAATTACGCAGAAATGCTGTTCCGGTGCGCTTTTGAAATTTTCTGCGCGCTCCCCAATCGCGAACTGTACGAAGATGAAATCGCGCGGCTTAGGTTAGTCCTTGAATAATCACCATTCATATTCGTATTCATCTTCCTCGTAGTATTCCGTGTTGTTTACGCGCTCCAGTTCGGCTTCAATGCCTTTTTTCGTGAACATATCTCCGAGCCTGCTTCCCCTGACGGAAACAGGCTTTCCGTTTTTGTCCGTGTATCCTGGGTGACGGTAGGAAATTGTACTGCCTGCGATTCTGCATTCAACTCCGTAATCCTCGTTCAGCGAACGGATCACATCGTCAAAACTACGGTTCTTCTCAAGTGAGATTTCATACCGGATAACTTCGCGCAGTTCGTCCTTGAAGCTGTGTTTTCCGAGTTTTTTCATCTGTGATTCAGCCTGAGTTCTGCGTTCGGCAGAGCCGTAAAAATTCTCGCGGACTGAGTGTACAAGCCCGTTGGCTTCGCACTGCTTCCCGAAATATTCGGACATCTCGAAAAGCTCTTTTCTTCCGCGACGAAATGATTTTCCCGTCTGCATATTGCAGTTGCTGACCAGAAAATGCGCGTGTATATGCTGTGTGTCGGTGTGCACCGCGAACAGCACCTGAAAGCCCTTTTTGTAGAAAAACTCGTTAGCGAACTGCCGCGCGATTTTGTACGCAAGTTCGTATGTAAGGCGGTCGTTGTCGTCCGGGTGGAATGAAATCGCCAGCTTGTGCGCAAGTATCGTGTCGGGATTTAGGCGGCTGTACGACTTGCCGTTCAGCTTTCGGGTGACAAGAACATTGTTCGCGAAATTGTCGCGGTCGCAGCCGAACGTATTGTAGAGGTGCGGTTCGGTCTTTTTTATCCCGCTGCGGATCTGGTCGGGGCGCTTTCCGAGAATGTACGCCGCCGCGGATTTCAATTGTCCGACCGCCTTGCAGGGCGAAAATTTGACGTTCACGTTTCCGAATGCCATTCGCCAGCCTCCACAACATACATATCCACGATTGGCTTTTCGATGAACGCTTGCAGGCTTTCCATAACGCTGTAATATCGTTTCTGGAACGCTGGAATTTTGTCCGCGGCTTCGTGAAAATATCCGCAATTCGCAAGATAGGCTATCTGATTCAAGTTGTTTCCGGTCATCTGGAGTTCGTGAAAAATTGCCTTTATCGTGTTGTTGAACTGATAGATCTTCACGTCAGATTTGTCGAGGATCTTCAGCAGAAATTCCGTTTTGTTCAGTCCGCTGGCTTTCTGCTTTTTGTTCCACCGCGAAAGCTCTTTTTCGGTGAGCCGAAATGAAAGCTGACGCGAACGGACGCGGTTATTTGTGGTACTCATTTTGTATGCTCCTTTCTATGGGTTGAGTTTTGTTTTGTGACCCGCTCGGGGGTCTCGGGGGCGCAGCCCCTGAGCAGGTAGACAGTCGGCGTCTAGCCAACTGTACTACCTGCCTATCCCCACAACGAGCCGAATTTGGCTAGACGAGCAAGCCCTCCATTGTGGGGATTCGCGTCCCCGACGGCGGCAGGGGGCTGTGCAAAACGAGGTCATGCAATACGCCGTCGGTCGCTCACGCACTGTGGCTTAGGGCTGTTTTCGTGTGACATCATACTGACTGCACTATTATGCAAAATTGATGTGCAAGGCATTCAGGCGCTTTTTCAGATGACTTTATTGTTATGCGAAAGTGATTTCTTAATTGCTGAAAAAGAAATTGTTTATCCGTCAATAAAGTCCCAGTCCACATTGTCGGTGTGAGATTCTTCGGGCGGTGCAGTTTTGCCGAGATTTGTTCCGATAAGATTCAGTAGATATGATGTCAGAAATGTGGGCAAGCCCTTTTCCAGAGCCTGTTCCACCGCCTCAACGATACGCCGGACGAACATTTCCTCACGTTCGCGGCTCTCGAAAAACGGGTCGGACTCTGCGTGTTTCTGACGTTCAAAAAAGTCGCACACTGCAAGAGTAATCGCGTGATTTATTGACTTGTATTTCTCTTTTTCGAGGTTCTGCAAATACTCCCACGCCGTTTGCTGTTCAGGTTTGGAAAGATTGAAACGGAGCGTTGTGCTTTTGATTCTGCCCAAGTTGTTCACCTCTGTTTCTGGATTTTTTCAAGCGCTAGGGTTTCGTAGCCTTTCGCAGTTGCACATATATCCGAGATGATTGAAATCCGGTCGCTTGGCGGAACGAAATTTCTGAAAATACAGCTCCCGCCGCCCGCGACATACAGCCGCATGAGTTCCGGATTATATTCATACTTGCGAAGCGCGTCGAGAATTTCGGAGCTGTATTCTCTGGCGGCGCTGCGGATACACGCGAGGTATTTTTCGCTGATGTCCGCCTTACCATACCGGAGCACGCTTTCAATAATGCTCTCATCAATTTTCGTCCCGAACCTATCCATAACGGCATTTGCAGCGCGGACAACGCACTGATTAACACCGAGTTTTTCCGTCCAGCATTTGCTTGCAACGGGACGGGAGTTGGTTATGTACATGATGTTCATGGTGCCATTTCCGATGTCCGCGAGCATATTCACTCCGCGCATTTCTGAGAGCCTGTCGATTACGGCGGTGTAGCCCTGCGGGAACACCGAACATCCGACAAAACGCAGCTTGTACAGCCGGTTGTTGAACTCAAATTCAATGCGCTCGTTTCGCATGAGGTAGTTCGTGAACTCCTCGCGCTGCGACTTTACCCAAGTTAGCGGGAGTCCAGCCGCAAGGTAAACATCTGCCTCGGAAAGTCCGGCGCGCCTGAGTTCCTTTGCCGCGCCCATGAGCGTGAGCAAATAGTAGTCGTTGTCGCCCGACTTGTCTGAAACGAACGCCTTGTGACCCTCGCCGCAGCTGTAATACATTCCATCGCAGCGGAGAATGTTCGAGCCGAACGCCGGACGGATGGTTGACGGAATTACGCCTGTGGGCGTGATGGTGTTTGCAGTTTTGATGTTTCCATAGCCGTGGTCTATTCCGATAATTCTGATGTTGTTAAGTGTTTTCATGTTTGTCCTCCACGATTTCTGCGGGTCTTTCCAGCAGCTGCATGATGAGCTGCTCGGAAGTTTTCTGCGCAGACTGATTACTGTACGAGGTTACAATGAACTTTGTGCCGCCGATGTCCTCCTCGTACTGTTCGCCTAATCGGCGGTAGTTGTTTTCTTCCATGAGTTTCCTCTGATCGATATATTTCGCCTTTCTGCCACCGCGGTGATTGCACTTTCGGCGATATGTTTATTCTACTTGATTTTATCCGAAAACTCATTGATGGGGCTTTGACGGGAAGTTGAGAAGTTTGAGCTGGTAATTAAATCCAGAGATAGGAAAACGGCTCTATCCAGTAGGACAGAACCGTTATTATATTGTATTTTTCTTGTCGGCGTGATGATATTATCAAAAACAAAACAATATTATTTTATTTGCGATAATGTGCCTTTGTCCATTTCAAAAACGCAGTCGCAAAGTATCTGTATATCTTCAGTTGAATGTGATGCAATTAGAATCGTTTTTCCCTCGGCTTTCAAATCGAGCAGATATCTCCGCATATCCTCAACTCCGCTTTTATCAAGGCCGTTCATCGGTTCGTCAAGGACAAGTATGTCCGGATCTTCCATGATCGCCTGCGCAAGCCCCAGCCGCTGGCGCATTCCAAGCGAGTATCTGCCGACGTGCTTTTTGCTGTCCGGGTCAAGACCAACGCTTTTTATTGCGCTGCGTATCGCCTGCTTATCTGCCCTGCCGCTTATATCTGCAAGGAATTTCAAATTGTTGTATGCGCTGAACGATGATAAAAAACCGGGAGTTTCAATGATAACACCCACGCTTTCCGGTATCTCTACATCCTTGCCTATCGTTTTTCCGTTTACTTTAATTTCCCCGGATGTCAGCGGCATAAGCCCGCAGATACATTTCATCAGTACGGTTTTGCCGCTGCCGTTTCTGCCTATAAGTCCGCATATAGTTCCCGCGCTGACTTTAAGGTCAACATGTTTAAGCGCAAGATTGTCCTTAAACTGCTTGCAGGCGTTTTCTGCCTCAATAGCATAGTCTGTCATACGACCTCCATTTTCAGTATTCTTTTTCTTCCAAAGGTCATTATCAAAATTCCCATCGCAACCGCCGCTGTAAGATAAATCGCAATACAGTACCACAGACCAGGGTGATCCTTATTAAGACCGATCCCCGAAATATCCAGCGTCGTCCATGAAAGCGGAGAATATTTCAGCAGGAACTCCATACCTCTGCCCTCGTTTTCCGCGAAACAGCAGAACGCCATAATGATCCCGCATATCGCGCTGCCTAAGTATTTCTTTCCCGACAAGAGATTGCACAAGCACAGAATAAACCCGAACATGACTCCGTTCAGCCACGAAAGCAGCAGGGTGATAAGGCAAGCCGCAATCGGAGTGTAATTCTGCACGACAAGTCCCGAAACCTTCAGAAAGAACAGCTCTTCCTTTAATGCAATCTGTCCCGCGCTGTCAGAGAAAGCCAGCGTATATATCGCGTCGCCCCAGTCTGCGGAGAATTCGGCAACAGGAAGGGAAATGACGATCGTGCAGAGAAACACAAAGCCGTAATATGCAAGGCTTGCAAGGATAATATAACCCATCTGCCCCGCCAGATATCTGCGCCCGCCGATCCGCGTGAGTATCATCAGCTTGTTGCTGTCAATGAAAGGCGCATTACAAAACATCAGAATTATCGGCAGGGAATACAGCAGCTTCATATGATATTGACTGTACGCAAAGGGATAAATCCATAGCGACGAACTGTTTCCGAGCGCCGCAGCGATAGTGTTCATTATTCTCACGCTGTCAAAGCAGAGTATTATCACTAATACGGCGATCGTCCATATTCTGTAATCCTCGCTCCATTTGCGGATATTCTGCAGGCTGATGTTAAGAACGCACCTGACGCTTCTCATTCGTCCAACCTCCTTTTCGCAATATAATAAAATACTGTTCCGAACAAAAATGCCAGAACCAAAAAGACAAGCAGTATTTCAAGGGACGAAAAAAAGATACCATCAGCGGTGCTGACATACCCTCTTGATAAATTCCAGAGGTCGGGAAGGAAGTCCGCTTCGATAGTGACAAGCTCGATAATGTAGCTCATGATAAGCGGAGTGCATACCGCGATAAACGGGTCGGGAAACAGAGCCGAAATCGCCGCTCCCGAAACTGACCACGCTCCAAGGCTCGCCGAAAAGAAAAGGGATTTGAGCAGAATAAACAGCCACGCTGTATTTTCATTGTTCAACAGCCGCCCGAAGGTATCGGAATACTCATTGTGCAGGCTCCCGATGAGCGGGAAAAACAGCGACAGCGCAAGCACGCACAGAACGATCCCCAGAAAAGATACGAAAAAGGTACACAAGAAGTTCAGCACGGCATGGGTCAATATGTAGTTCTTTTGTGAACTGCGCAGGATTATCTGCCTGGAAAGCCCCGATTTAAATTCAGTGCAGAAAGCGGCTGTAAACGGCATGCAGGCAGCTATAAGAACAAGCTTGCGGTATGTTCCGAAATCCATCATATCGCTGAAAAGCTGGGCAGTTCCCGTAAATCTGATATACTGCACGAATGTCTCAGCGGAGGTGAAATTTCCGGCGGAAATTATCCCCCACAAAGCAATCAGCGCGCAGCCGGAAATTCCGATGTAAAGCGCCGGACTTTTCAGCAGTCTTAGAATATAGGCGGCGGTAAGCTTCATTTTCCCACCTCAGTTCAGCACCAGACCAGTTTGAGCGTCAATGAAAATTCGTTTGTAAGAAATCTTGGCGTTCTCATCGCCTGGCGCGGACTCTTTTTCTGTGGATTTTATAAACAGCCAGACGGGATAGAGCGTGCTTTCGCCGGTCTCGGAATTCGCGTCGGCGATGTAGGTCAATTCCCCTGTGGAATATTCTGTTTTGCCTGATTCCGTGGCGCGCCCGACTGTATTTTGAAGTATCTCCACGGCTTTTTCTCGGGAAATTATCGGGCGGGTATCCTTTTCCTTATAGTCGAAAATATACTGTATGTCGCAGTATTCAAGGCCGTCGGCGGTAACGATAAACTCGGCAAAGCCATAGCTTCCGCTTTGCCCCACGCTTGTAAAATTCGTATACTGATACGGCAGGTCGATATTGTCTACGCTCGCGTGATATAGAATGTAATACGCGTCCTTCGGCGGCACAAGCTCGTTTCCGTTGTCGTCGCAGGCGGTTCCGGTACAGGTATATATCTGCGGTTCACCAAGACAGGGTATATCAAGCTGTTCAACGATATCTTCGGTGATTTTCAGGGCGTTATCAGAGGGCTGACCCTCGATTTCCCGGAGAGGATAAAATTCCTGCACGATATCTTTTGAGGGGTAAACGTCGAACTTGGAAATATTCATGTAGCTGTGCATATCGTTCACATCTTTATTGTAAACGATAGTGCCCGCGTCACAGAACAGTTCTCTGCCGTCTTTGAACCGATACAGATTATACAAGCCTTTTCCCAGCCGAGGGTCGTCGATTCGTACGCTGTCGCTTTCAAGCTTTGAATATTCAATGTCATTTTCGGTAAGGCTGTCATAGTCAGGAAAAAACACCCGTTCTGCAAGGCTGGCGTCCCATATTTTATAGCTGCCGGAATATATGGGGCATGTTTCTCCATCGTTATTCTGTGACGGTTCCCTGCCCGATGAACACCCCGAAAAAACTGACAAGGCTGCGACCGCAGTTACTACAGATAACATAGCTTTTTTCATTGAACCGACCCTTTCCATAAATGCGGCATGGCAGTTCCGAGCCATGCCGCATTCTCTTTTATCACTCTATTATATAAATCTGTTTAAGAAAACAATTTACTATGCCTTATTTATCATCTTTATAAACTTTGGCAGTTTTAGCCAAATCGTACAGTTCGTTTTTGGAAGTTTCTCCATACAACTCTAATATGTAGTCTCCATTATCCCATACGATATTAGTATAATTATAATCCTGTGAACTATAAGCCAAGCACAATCCATAACATTCATTTACATTGATTTCCTCAAAATTTTGACTTTCTGTATCATAATGAGAAGAACCATATTCTGTTTTAACCCACTGATTAAATGAAATGCTCTGATTAGTTACCTTATTAAGATAACTAATATGCTCGAAAAAAGGAGTTGAATCAGTTCCTGATACTTCATAGCCATCAGGTAAGCAAGGTAAATAATACTTATCTTCAATAGTTGCCGGGCAGTTTTCGGTATTGATCACAAAAAGTTCTGTGTTATCAGCGTTTACTTTTCCATAAAAATTCTTTGAAGTAAAATATGTGACGCCACACCCCGCAAGAGCTGCCAAGAAAATAACAGCCAATAATACTATTATGTTTCTTTTCGTAAATCTGAAATGATAATGTGGCCTAGAACCTATGTACGGTTTTAGCTTACAATCGTTTCTCTCAAACAGTTTAAAAACATGTTTCATCTTACGCTCATGCTTTTTGGAAAAAACATGCTCCTGAGCATTTTCATACTTAACCCATTCAAGCCTTGCTGATTCCTCCAAAATAGATTTCAGTACACTTTCACTCATGTCGTTTCCTTTCAATAAAAGACCTGATGGATCTTCTGGCAAGATACAGCCGCTGGTTGACTACTGCTTTGGATACCCCGAGCGCTTCTGCGGTTTCTGAAATGGAAAGCTCCGACAAACAGGTAAGGATCAAAACATTGCGCTGAAGTTCCGGCAGACCATTTATGAAATCAAGCAGTTCCTCGTGTGAAATTTTTTCTAAAAGAGAGTTTTCCAGGAATTCAGGATCTGATTGATAAATCAGATCTTCAGGGAGTTCTTCCTGTTGATGTTTGGTTTTCTTGTTATACATATCAATTGACGTATTCCTTATAATAGCACTTACTAGATATATACGTTCATCACCTGAAAGCGAAAAAAACTTATCTGGATTTACTGTGATTCTGAGAAAAGCTTCCTGTATTGCCTCCTCGGAATCCTGAGGATTATGCAAATGTTCATAGGCAATAGCATAAAATCTGTTCTTATACATCTGGTAGAAATCAGAAATAACATTCCGTTGCTCATCAGTTTTAAGTACGGCTAAAGCGGCAGTAATCATAATTTGACCTCAATTTTATTTTATAAGAATAGTATATCACATTTATGGTAAAAGCGCAAGTCGTGTCAAAGAGGGAGTACATTATTTATTATAGCAACATATTTTTCTGCCAACCATTATCTTTTGGCTACTGAAATCAATGTAATAATCCAATGTAATTATAATCAAGGGGGTATTTTGATTAATCAAAGTACCCCAAAAAATTTTTAATAAATGTACGAATTACTCATATTCCAATTCTGCCTGCTTGTTCCGCAATGAGAAACGCTCTCTTGTTTTCCCCCGCACCCCTTTAGCGCTCTTTTGCGTTTAGCCGTGCTTACGCACGGAGTAACTGCGCGCCAGCGCGCAGAGTATCCGCACTTCGTGCGGAGGTTTCGCCTGACGGCGACAAGGGCTCCGCCCTTGACCTGCAAGGGGGACTAGTCCCCCTTGACTCCCGATTAAGGGTTGCAGTAAACGGAACACTCGCCGCTAAATTATAGTTTTCATCAACGTATTTTTACCGCCTCGACTTTTCGAAAAGCTGAGTTTCACATTTTATTTGGAATTTAACCTCTCCCGTGCTTGTCATATTTGTCCCGGACAGCGCATATATTCCACCAGAAAAACCAGCGGCGGCAGGCTGGAAAATCACATGTCACACAATTGCAGGAGGGACATTTATGCGTATGATAACACTTACGAAAAAAAAGGTAAAACGCCTGACAGCCATAGGGCTTCTCGCGGCGGCGACTGCGGCGGCAGGAGTCGGCGCGATACTAACATCGGTAGGCACGCAGGCAACCGAGCGTCAGCTCCCGGTATACTGCGTGGAGCGCGGCGACAATAAAATCTCGCTGACCTTCGACGTGGCATGGGAAAATTCCAACACGCAGGAGCTGATAGATATTCTCGATGAGTACGACGCCCGGGCTACTTTCTTTGTAACAGGCGACTGGTGCGACCGCTATCCCGACGACATTAAAATGTTCGCGGACGCGGGTCACGAGATCCAGAACCACTCGGACGTCCACCCGCACGTTAAGGGCATGAACGTAAACGACCTCATCACCGACACCAAATCAGCCTCCCGGAAGATAAAGGACATCACCGACACTGAACCGACACTCTACCGCGCGCCCTACGGCGAATACGACGACACCGTGATAACCACGGTCGAGGGCATGGGGCTTACAGTTATCCAGTGGGACGTTGACAGCCTCGACTGGAAGAAACCGGATCCGTCAGCGATCACAAAAAAGGTTGTGAACTCAGTGAAATCCGGGTCTATCGTGCTGTTTCACAACGACCTTGAGAACACCACGGAGGCGCTCCCGCAGATACTCGAGCAGCTCTCGCAGAAGGGGTACGAATTTGTTCCGGTCAGCGAGCTTATCTACACCGAAAATTACACCATCGATCCTAACGGAATGCAGATCCCGATAGTCCAGAGCAACACGGAGATAACCCCCGAGAATGTCGACGAGGTTATGGCGCAGTACTCCGAGCAGCTCCACAGTGCAGGTGTGTCAGACGAGCAGATGGCGCTTGCAGCTCAGGCTGTGAAGAGTGGCGCCGAGATACCCGACGAGGTTTACGAAGCGCTCGCGGATTATGCAATGTCAAACGGGATAACCCCCGCAAGCCTGATTCCGGATACCGCGGAGGCTCCGGATACCATGGATTCTGAAAGCTCCGGGGCTGAAACGGAAAGTGGAATAGTAAAGTAAATTTGTAATTCTGAAGCCGTGTCCGGCGGAAATTATAATGACTGACTTTTATTGAGAGAATGCTATATATTTTGCCCCCTGCCTTGGCTGACAGGGGGCTTTAATTATTGGTCGCCGTCAGTATTCAGTGCCGCAGTCCGGCATTGAACTGAATGCCGTCAGAGCTCGGCAACGTAGGCGTAACCGCCTTTCACTGCGGTGATTTCAGATGGCGTAGCTCTCATGCTGGGACGTAAATCCAGCGGATCGATGTCATTCGTGGTTCTGATCTGGTAGAATCTCTGGCATTTGGCAAGCTCCGCCGCGCGGTCGGGCGCAACAAACATCGTAGCCATTGAGCCGTTCTCCAGCTTTATCCATGCGAGTTTCAGGGAGTTTCCCGCTTCGGTGCCCTTGTTGAACCCGATGGAGACTGCGGAGATGTATTCGCCCTCGGGCAGGTTGACCGACATTTTGTTTACTCCTGTGTGAAGGTAGGAGGTGTAGTAACTGTCGACGTAATCTCCAGAAGCGTTCACAGTGCGGATTCTCGCCGACCAGACTCCGGAGACTTCCGGAACGTTCAGTGAAAGCGTGTATTCGCCTCCCGCAGGCGGGAATTCGAGATTCTGCCAGAATGCGTGGGTGTTGGAAGCCAGCGCCACCGAAGCGGTCAGGCGGATTCCATCGGATTCCGGAGCGGCTTTGCACTTATCGGTGGAGATGTACCACCTGTCTACTGTATAGCCGGTTGAGTATTCGCTCTTTCCGCGCTGGTTTATCCTGAAATCCGGGTTCATCAGCAGGTTGGAACCGCCTGCGGCTCTGGATATCTCGTCCGTGACCGAGCCGAGCGTCACGGCTGACTTAAAAGGGCACTCTGCGTAGTCGTTGGAAACTATCACCACAGAGCCGATCCCGAGCAGATGAAGCTCACCGGAGATTCCGGTCAGCGCCGCAGAAGTCCCCGCCGGAACGGACAGCACTCCGTCCGCACCTTCCGTTATTCCTGCCTTTAACGACGCCAGTACTACGCCTGCGCCGTCGTTTCTGATGTGGGCGATGGAGCCGTCAAGTCCGGTGACTGCGGCTTCTGCTCCGGTTAACTTTGCTGTTTTTACTGCCATTTTGTTGTCCTCCTATGTAAAATATATATTAAACAAGGCGTTCGCCTTGTGATTGTATTATGAACTGTATTTTACTGCAAATCTCTGCAAAAAAGGCAAAAATAAAGGAAAACCTTCCCTGATTTTGAAATTAGATTGAATCTATTGACAAATGCCTGCCGATGGGGTATAATTGTAAGATAGATTACTATGTGAGATTATGCCCACAGGTGATTTTATTACACAAATTGTGATAAATCGAGACGTAATGGAGATACTGAAATGCTTCCAGAGGACACAATATCTGTTATAATGGGAATAAAGTATTGCAGACCCGAGCTTGATACGCTCAGGAGAAGTCTCGATTCTATACTTGCGCAGACCTATGCTGAGTTTGAACTGCTGATATGCGAGCGCGGTTCGTCTCACCTGGCGAAGGAGCTGCTTGCGGATTACGCCTCCCGGGATCCCCGGGTGAGGGTCATCGACGGTTCGGGAGCGGGCTCGTTTTCAGAGCAGCTCAACATCTGTCTTGGGCAGTCACGGGGAGCCTGGATCGCCAGAATGGACGACGACGACTACTCCGAGCCGGAGCGGTTCGAAAAGCAGCTCGCATATCTCCGCACGCACGGAGGAACGGCGTTTGTCGGGTGTAACGTCCGGCTGATACAGGACGGGGGCGATGTTGGCGCACAGTGCTTCCCGGAGAATCCGCAGGTGCGGGACTTCCTGTTCAGCATGCCGTTTATCCACCCGGCGCTTATTTTCCGCAGGGAAGCGCTGGAAGCCGCGGGAGGGTACTCCACGCTGCCGCGCTGCGACCGCTGCGAGGACTACGACCTTCTGCTGCGGCTGTACGAAATGGGGTACTCCGGTGCGAACATGCAGGAGTTCCTGTTCAGGTACTCGCTGCCGCACAACGGGATATCCACGCGCACCCTGCGCGACAGGACGAACGAGGTGCGTACGCGCTGGGCGAGATTCTCCGCACTGGGACTTCTGCCGAAGGCGCTGCCATACGCGCTGAAGCCGTGGGCGGTGTGGCTGGTTCCGCGGAACACGCTCAGGCGGCTCAAGGAGAAGCGTGCGGCGAAGAGCGGAGATAAGCTGTGAGGTGAGAAATGGCAATTCCGAAGAAGATCCACTACTGCTGGTTCGGCGGGAATCCGCTGAATAAGAGAACGCTCCGGTACATTGAACGCTGGAAGGAGCTCTGCCCGGATTTCGAATTTATCCGCTGGGACGAGACCAACTGCGACATGAACGCCAACGAGTACGTCCGCGGTGCTTACCAGAGCGGAAAATGGGCGTTCGTGTCGGATTATTTCCGGCTGAAGGCGCTGTATGAGCAGGGCGGGGTGTACCTTGACACCGACGTGGAGCTGCTCAGACCTTTCGGTGATCTGCTGGAACTGAGCGGTTTTGCAGGATTCGAGGACGCGGAGCATGTCGCCACCTGCGTGCTGGGCGCTGAGAAGGAACACGGGTTCTTCCGGCAGGCTATGGAGCTTTATGAAGGCAGGACGTTCCTGCGCGAGGGAGGGGAGCCTGATCTCACCACTAACGTGGAGATACTCACCAGTCTGCTCGGGCGGAACGGTCTGGAGCCTGATGGAGCGCGTCAGAGCGTAATGGGCATGGAGATATTCCCGGCGGAGTATTTTTCCCCCAGGAGCCTTGAGACCGGAAAGCTCACGAAAACCGGGAACACATATGCGATACACTGGTTCGAAGCGTCCTGGCAGACAGGCTCGCAGAGGTTCCACAGGAAGGTGGCGCAGGTCATCGGTAAGAAGAACACCGAGCGCCTCAAAAAGCTGCTGGGAAGGTCCGGCGGGCCGGAGAGTTCCGGCAGGAGCGGCTGACAGTACGCACAAACGAAGGGAAGTGACCGCTGGTGACGGAGGAGCAGTCGCAGATGTTCCGGCTTCTGCGCACATTCAGTGAGATTTGCGAAGAAAACGGGCTGCGGTATTTCGTCGTGGGCGGGACGCTCATAGGCGCGGTAAGGCATCGGGGGTTCATTCCCTGGGACGACGATATTGATGTTTCCATGCCGCTGGACGATTTCCGGAAATTCACGGAGCTTGCACGGGAGCTTCCCGGGAGCTTCGCACTCCAGTCGGAGGAGACCGACCCGCGCTATCCGTTTGTGTTCGCGAAGCTCTGCGATACGCAGTACGCCTACGACACGGGCTACGATAACCACCCCATGGGGGTCTATATCGACATCTTCCCGCTTATCCCCGCAAGGGCGCTGAGCCGGCGTACAAAGCTGATCTTCGACATGATAAGCGTTTCGGACTATGTTTTGCAGGTCAAGCTTGGCTGGACGGAGTTCGTACCCTACAAGAAGCCGCTTGCGCGGGCGGGGTTCCGCATGATGAACTGTCTTTCTGCGACGCGTCTGCGGAGGCTCCGGCGGAGGCTCATCGCCGGGATATACGACGAAAAGAGCCGGAGTACGCTGTGTTCCCCGGGAGGGGCGTACTCTGCGGAGAAGGAGTTTTTCCCCGCCGAGTGGTTTGCCGGGGCGGCAAAGGTGGGGTTCGAGGGCGTACAGTTCGATGCCCCGCAGGGCTGGGACGAGTATCTCAGAAGAAATTACGGTAATTATATGGAGCTTCCACCTGTCGCGGAACGCAGAAGCTCGCATAAAAAATAACAAATATATAAAGGGAGAAATCACATGAATCTAGCGCTGATATTTGCCGGAGGAACCGGCACGAGAATGAATTCCAAGACCAAGCCCAAGCAGTTCCTTGAGCTGAACGGAAAGCCCATCATTATACATACCATCGAACTTTTCGAGAGCCACCCTGAGATAGACGCGATAGCAGTGGTATGCCTTGAGAGCTGGATAGGCTATCTCAATGAGCTGCTGGAGCGGTTCCGCATTAAGAAGGTAAAGTACGTCGTACCCGGCGGCGAGACCGGTCAGCAGTCGATAAGGAACGGCCTGACTGCATTCTGGGACGATCAGGATATCCCGAGGGATTCGCTGGTGCTGATACACGACGGCGTGCGTCCGCTCATCAATGAGGATATCATCACACGCAGCATAGAGTGCGCGAAGCAGTACGGCAATGCGATAACCGTTACCCCGGCCATCGAGACGATAATCACCGTTTCCGAGGACGACAGCGTTGACCAGATAATGGACAGAAGCAAGTGCAGAATGGCGCGTGCGCCGCAGACGTTCCGGCTGTGCGATATCGTTGAGGCTCACAATAAGGCGATAACGGACGGCGCGCTGAATATGATAGATTCGGCGATGCTGATGTCGCATTACGGCGCGACGCTCCATGTAGTGGAGGGTCCGGTGGAGAACATCAAGATAACCACTCCTTCGGATTTCTATGTGTTCAGGGCTATTTCCGAGGCAAGGGAAAATTCGCAGATCTGGGGGATATAAGGCGCTATGTGGACAGAAAATCCGATATTCAGGGAGGACCTCGACAGGCTCACTTCCTATGACTATATTCCGTGGGACGACCTGCGGGACAGCACGGTGTTCATCACCGGCGCGACCGGACTGATCGGCTATACCGCCGTGTGCGCCCTGCTGCGCTATGATCAGCTCCATGACGCGGGGATAAAGGTGGTCGCCCTTGTCCGTGATGTAGGCAGGGCAGAGGCTAAGTTCAGCCGCCAGATCGCTGACGGCTGCGATATCACGTTCATACGCGGCAGCGTGGAGTACCTCCCGGAGATAGTCGGGAAGATAGACTACATCATACACGGCGCCTGCCCGACTTCCAGCCAGTATTTCGTTGACCACGCGGTGGAGACGATAGACACCATTGTAAACGGCACGAAAAACGTCCTGGATCTTGCACGTAAGAAGAATGTCTCAGGCGTTGTGTTCCTCTCCAGCATGGAGGTTTTCGGAACCACCACCGAGCGCAGACCGCTCTCAGAAAACGACCTGGGTTATATCGACCTGTCCTCCCCGCGCAGCAGCTACCCTGAGGGAAAGCGCTTCGCGGAGAACATGTGCTGCTCCTACGCAAGCGAGTATAGCGTACCTGTGACCGCTGCAAGACTGGTTCAGACCTTCGGTCCCGGCGTGAAGTACGACGACGGCCGCGTGTTCGCCTATGCGGCGAGGTGCGCCCTTAGCGGCGAGGATATCCGGCTGAACACAGACGGCTCAAAGGAGAACATGTACCTCTACACCGCCGACGCGGTGGGAGCTATACTGTTCCTGCTCGTAAACGGCGAACGCGGCGGCGTGTACAATGTCGGCAACGAGGAGAGCTACTGCTCCGTAAAGGAGATGGCGCAGACAGTAGCCGAGGTTCTCGGAAAGGGCGCGGTTTCCGTGCTGACGAACTGCGGCGCACAGGATAACTCCGGAAAGAAGAACATCTACCGCCCGGACGGCTTCCTGATGATGGATATTTCAAAGCTGAGATCCGCCGGCTGGACGGCGCATGTTCCGCTTGGCGAGATGTTCCGGCGCATGGCGGAGTGTTTCGAGGACGAGGAGCCGGAGAGCGCTCCCGCGGCAAAGCCCGAGGTCTACGCCCAGACAGATTCAGGCTACGAAGCGCTGATGGATCAGATAAACATCCTGAGCAAACGACTGGACGCGAATAAGAAGGCTCTCGACAAGCGGCTCGACAAGACGGACGCCGCCGTTAAGAGCATAAACCTCAAAACTGACCCGTTCAAGGTGAAATTCAAGCGCAAATTCAAGGCGGCGGCTAAGAAGAATAACCCGGTGGGATTCCTGTTCAGAAAGGCGCTGAACCAGTACCGTAAGATGAAGCGCGCGCACTTCCGCAGGAAGTTCAGCAAGCTGCCGCTTCAGGAGAACAAGGTATTCGCGATAACGTTCGACAAGCGGTATAACTGCAACCTGAAGTACATCGTTGAGGAAATGCTCCGGGAGGAGCTTCCGCTGGACATCGTGTGGGTAATTCCCGCGAACGGCAAGATAAACCGCAGGGACTATCCCGCCGGAGTGCGCCTTATAAAGTACCAGAGCAAAGAGATGTACTACGAGATGAGCACCGCGAAGGTGTGGCTGGACAATGCGCTCAACTGCGTCTGGGACAACGGCATGAAGAAGAAGCCGGGTCAGGTGTACATCAACACCTGGCACGGAAGCATGGGCATAAAGCGGCTGAATGGCGACAAGCACTGGCTCAGCCGTGCGAAGCTCTGCAACAAGGCTACCGACTACTGTATCTCCAACTGCAAGTTCGAGGAGGATGTCTACAGCGACACGTTCTGGAAGGACGTTCCGTATCTGAGATACGGCCATGCGCGCAACGACATTCTGTTCCGCACTGACCTGCGCGGTCTGAGAAAGCAGATCTGCGCCCGCTATAATGTCTCCCCTGGGAAGAAGATAATGATATATGCGCCTACGTTCCGCGACGATGGGAGCCTCGACTGGTGCGACCTCGATTTTGAGCGTCTACGCACCGACCTTGAGCAGAAGTTCGGCGGAAGCTGGGTAATATTTATCCGCAAGCACTTCAAGAACCGCGCCAAGAGCGTCACGGAGGACGTTTTCGACGGCTCGATAATCGACGTCACCGACTATCTGGACATGCAGGAGCTTCTTGCGGTTGCGGACGCGGGAATCACCGATTATTCAAGCTGGGCGTACGACTACGTGCTGACGCGCAGACCGCTGTTCATCTACGCCACCGACCTCGATCAGTACGACCAGGGCCGCGGGTTCTATTATCCGCTGACGGAAACGCCGTTCTCCATTTCGCAGAACACGGACGAACTGTCTGAAAATATCCTGGCGTTCGACGACGGCGCATACCAGGCGCGTATAGACGATTTCCTCGCGAAGAAGGAGTGCGTAGACGACGGTCACGCGAGCGAACGTATAGTTGGTCTTATCAAGCAAGTGACTGATACGAAGTCTCCGGCGGACGTGGAGGCAGAAAATACACAGACTGAAAAAAACAATGAGGTGTTGACGAATGCAGACAGGCGCTATCGAAGCAGTTAAGCAGGAAAAGGCCGTCCCGGAAAAGGGCGGCAGAAACTACGAGTTGGATTTTTTCCGGCTGGTGTTTGCACTGCTGGTATTTATATACCATACAAACCCGTTTATTGGCAAAAATACAAGAGTAGTTCTGCCACCCGATCTTGGAGCGGGAGCGGTACATTTCTTTTTCATTCTTTCAGGAATGTTTATGGCAAACAGCATAGTAAAGCGCGGTGTGACAGGAAATTGCGCCAAGTTGTCAATCGGATTTGTACTTAATAAATTCAAGTCGTTTGCTCCTGAGTATTTTGCGGCGCTGTTTATTGGCGTCACGGCGAAGGTAGTGTTTTCCGACGGTGGCATTATGGTCAGACTGGCAAGAATGTTTCCCGAAATATTCTGTGTGTATGCTTCCGGTGTATGGTACAATAACAATGCAGCAACATGGTACTTATCTGCAATGCTGATATGCATGCTTCCGCTTGCATATCTGCTATATGCCAAAAGAGATCTCACATTGTATGTCATAGCTCCATTGGTGTCCATTCTGACATTTGGTTATATGTGTCAGACAAACAATTTCCAGTTCATCTATCATGTAGATATGTACGGCATTTTGATGGGCAGCATAATTCGCGGAATGTGTGGTCTGTGTTCTGGAATATGCGCTTATACAATATATGTCAGAATTAAAAATGCAAGTTTAAACAAGCATATGCGATTTTTCTTGACGGTTGCTGAAGTGATTATGTATCTGATATTCTTTTCAGCATGGTTCGGGCTTCAGAATAACGCTGTCGTTATGTCCATTATGATAATGCTCCCAGTGCCGCTTGCAGTCACATTCAGCGGTAAAAGCTATGTTGGGGAGCTGTTTAGATTTAAATGGATGAGGCATTTTGCACCGCTTTCCCTGATAATCTACCTAAATCATGGAATTGCTCAGGGTATAGTTAGTACAGTGCTTCCCGGCAGAAGTTATAAAATGTGCCTAAAGTGGATGATAATTCTCACTGTGGCATTCTGCATAATCAACACTCTGTTGGTAAAGGGCGGCAGGGCGCTATGGAACAGAAAGCTGAAAGAGTATTTCACAAAGCCGGACGTCGAATGACCCGCCGGCACTATCTGGGAAGCGAGGAAGTCAGACATATATGCTGGAACGAATAAAGCAGAAGATAAAGCAGAATCGCTTCCTGTTTGAGGAGCTGGTGAAGCGTGACTTTACAAAAAAATACAAACGCACGGTGCTGGGTATGCTCTGGAGCATACTCGGCCCGCTGATGACGCTGGGGGTAATGGCTCTGGTGTTCACGCAGTTCTTCGGGCGGAACATGGAGCACTACGTTATCTACATGTTCTGTGGAAACCTGCTGTTCAGCTACTTCAAGGAATCCACCAACGGCGGCATGACCGCCCTCCAGGCAAACGCGAAGATCTTTTCCAAGATAAACGTGCCGAAATATATGTTCGTGCTGTCGAAGAACGTTTCATCACTCATCAATTTCGGGATAAACCTGTGCGTGCTTTTCGTGTTCTGTCTGTTCGATGGGGTGGCATTTACCTGGAAGTTCCTTCTGCTGATCTACCCGGTGTGCTGTCTGGTGACGTTCAACCTTGGAATGGGGCTTATCCTCTCGGCGCTGTACATCATGTTCAAGGACCTCAAGTACCTCTACGATATCTTCACGCTCCTGCTGATGTACGTTTCGGCGATATTCTACTCGATAGACGCCTACCCGCTTGAGAAGCAGTACCTGTTCTATCTCAATCCGGTGTACGTCTACATCAGGTATTTCCGCAAGATAATCCTTGAGGGCGAGATACCGCAGTGGACGTTTCACCTGCTGGCGGCGGGATACGCGCTCGCCGCGCTGGCACTGGGCGCCGTTATCTATAAGAAGAAGAACTACAAGTTCCTGTACTACATCTGACGGGGGCGTTTATGGGCAAAATAATCGAAGTTAAGAACGTGTCCGTGAAATACATCACGGGCGACCTGCGCAACATCGGGCTGAAAGAATTCGTCATGAAGAAGCTGACCCACCAGTACCGTGCAGAGGAATTCCTCGCGGTGAACGATGTTTCGTTCTCGCTGGAAAACGGCGACATGCTCGGTATAATCGGCACCAACGGAGCGGGGAAATCCACCCTGCTGAAGGTCATCACGCAGATAATGCGGCCGTCCTCCGGAAGCGTCAGGGTGCGCGGAAAGGTTTCTGCGCTTCTGGAGCTTGCAAGCGGGTTCGACGGCGACCTCAACTTAAAGGAGAACGCCTACCTGCGTGGCGCAATGCTGGGCTACACCCGGGAGTTTATGAACGAGCGCTACCCGGAGATATTGAAATTTTCGGAGCTTGAGGAGTTCGAGCAGAGACCGTTCAAGCAGCTCTCAAGCGGCATGAAGTCGCGCATAGCATTCTCCATCGCCAGCATGGTCGACCCGGAGATACTTATACTCGACGAGGTGCTGTCGGTCGGCGACGGCGCCTTCCGGGAAAAGAGCGAAGCAAAGATGAAGGAGATAATCCGCAACGGAAAGGCGACTATACTTGTGTCGCACTCTCTCGACCAGATACGGCGCATGTGCAACAAAGTGCTGTGGCTCGACCATGGCAGGCAGATAGCGTTCGGCGAGACTGAGAAGATATGCGACGACTATGCGGCATTTCTGAAAACTAAGGAGCTTCCGAAGATACAGTAAAGGAGACAGCTTTAATGAAACTAAGCGTATTGGAGCGGCTTGAGAAAACCGCGGCGCAGTTCCGGGATAAGACGGCGTATTCCGACGCCGTGGCCAGCATAACGTTCGGCGAGATATAGGAAAAGGCAAAGCGCCTGGGAAGCGCGCTTGCGGAGCGCGTCAGACCAGGCAGCCCGGTGGCTGTGATGGGAAAGCGCGGAGTGCTTACCCCGGTGATGTTCCTGGGGGCGGTGTACGCAGGGTGCTACTACATTCCGCTGGACGCTTCACAGCCGGAATCCCGGCTGAGGGATATACTGTCCGTGCTGAAGCCGGCGATACTTATCTCCGACGCGGACACCATCTCCGCCGCCGGGAAACTGGGGTTTGAAGGCGGGATAGTCCCTGCGGACGAACTGTTCGCGCATGAGATATCGCAGGAGCGCCTCGACGAGATATCCGGCGCCGCATGCCTTGACGACCCGCTGTACGTGATATTTACGTCCGGCTCCACTGGCAGACCCAAGGGCGTTATAACATCCATGCTCTCGCTGATGAACTATATAGACGCGTACATCGAAGTAATGGGGATAACCGAAGCAGACGTCCTGGGAAACCAGTCGCCGCTGGATTACATTGCGGCTATCCGTGATATCTACATACCGCTGTTCACCGGAGCCTCAATGTTCATAATCCCCAAAGAGTGCTTCGTAATGCCGTCGGAGCTGTTCAAGGCGCTCAACGAGCATAAGGTGACGTCGGTGGGCTGGAGCGTTTCCGTGTTCACCATCGCCGCGAAAATGGGCGTGTTCGACGAAGCGAAGCCGCAGTATCTGAAGAAGATATGCTTCTCCGGCTCGGTCATGCCGTGCAGTATCCTGCGGATATGGCAGGAGAATCTCCCTGACGCGAAGTTCGTCAACCAGTACGGTCCCACCGAGTGCACGGCGTCCTGCACCTATTACGAGGTGAAAGGCATGGTAGAGGACGGCGACGTGCTCCCGATAGGAGTACCCTACAGGAATTACAGGGTGTTCCTGCTGAAGGAGGACAACACTCCCGCCAAAGCAGGTGAGATGGGCGAGATATGCGTAGCGGGGCAGTCGCTGGCGCTGGGTTATTACAACGACCCGGAGCTTACGGCGAAGTCCTTCATACAGAATCCGCTGAACAGTTCTTACCGCGAGCTGATATACAAGACCGGCGACTATGGCGTGCTTCTCCCTGACGGAAACCTCGGCTACAAGGGCAGGAAGGACCGTCAGATAAAGCACCTCGGCCACCGTGTGGAGCTGTCGGAAATAGAAGCGGCTGCGCTGCGCCTTGAGAGCGTCAGCGAGGCGTGCTCTATGTACCTAAAGGAAAAGGAGCTTATATATTTATTCTACACAGGCGCGGCGACGGTAAAGGAAGCCGCGGTGCATCTCAGAGGGCTGCTTCCTGGCTTCATGGTGCCAAGAAAGCTCATAAAACTCGACGAGATGCCGAAGCTGGCAAACGGCAAGATAAATATGCAGGCGCTTAAAGAACTAATGAAATGATTCAGGAGGAAAACAACATGAAAGAGCAGTTACTTGGAGTACTTGAAGAAATCAGACCCGACCTCGACTGGGAGGCGGAAAAGCAGCTCATCGACGGGGGCGTGCTTGATTCGTTCGATATCGTGTCCATAGTCGGCGCGCTGAACGATGAATTCGATATCGACATACACGTAGGAAACCTGGTTCCTGAGAACTTCAACAGTATCGAGGGTATGATGAAGCTCATCGAGAAGCTCCAGCAAGAGGACTGATATGAACAAGACTATACTTGAAGAAGCGGCGCGCCGCTTCGGAACTCCCTGCTACGTTATCAGCGGCGACGACTTCGCACGCCGCGCGAACGCAGTAAAGGAGGCGTTCGGGGAAAATACCGGGCTTTGCTATTCGATAAAGGCGAATCCGTTCCTGCTGAAATACCTGCCGGACGCGTTCTCATATATCGAGGTATGCTCCCCGGGCGAACTGAGCATATGCGAGGAGCTTTCCGTTCCGATGAGCAAGGTGATATTCTCCGGCGTGAACAAAACCGAGCGCGACGTTGAGCGCGCCTGGAACGACGGGGTAGGTCTGTTCACTGCGGAGAGCCTGCTCCATGTGCGGCTCATCAACGCCCGCGCGGTAAAGAGCGGCGGAAAGGCGCGGCTGATACTCCGGCTTTCCCACGGCAGCCAGTTTGGCATGGACGCTTCCGTGATAAAGGAAGTTATCCGGAACCGGGATTCCTACAAGGGTCTTGAGATAGTCGGGCTGCACTACTTCACCGGCACTCAGAAAACGAAGGTCCAGACCATACGCCGGGAGCTTTCACTGCTGGACGAATTCTGCCAGGAGCTGGAATCGGAGCTGGGTTTCCGTGCAGAGCACATTGAGTATGGTACGGGGCTTGCGGTGGAGTACTTCAAGGATTTCACCGAGGAAACCGATATGGCTCTGCTGGCAGAGGCGGCGGAAGCCGTCCGGGAGTTCGCCGGGAAATACCCGCTGACCGTTGAGATGGGAAGATTTTTCGCAGCGGAAAGCGGCAGCTACCTCACCAGCGTAATGGACGTAAAAACGAACGGCGACGCGACCTACGTGATATGCGACGGAGGAATAAATCAGCTCAATTATTATGGGCAGAACATGGCGATGAAGGTCCCGCCGATATCTGTGCTCAATAAGCCGGAGGGATCGGAGCGCGCGGATTACTGCCTGTGCGGCAGCCTCTGCACCACTGCTGATATACTGGTGCGAAAAGCGGAGCTTCCGAAGCTCGATATCGGCGATGTTATCTGTTTTTCGCGCTGCGGAGCCTACTCCATCTCGGAGGGCATAGCGATATTCCTGTCGCGGAGCCTGCCGAATGTCGCGCTGTACAGCGAAAAGGACGGGTTAACTCTGTCGCGGCAGATAACGGAGACCTATCCGCTCAACAAGCCGTAACCGGAGGTAATTAATGTCCTACACATCGCTTGGCTACATGCTGTTTGTGGCGTGCTGCCTGATATTTTACTACATTTTCCCGAAGAAGCACCGCTGGTGGGTGCTTCTTGCAGCAAGCATAGGCTTCTATGCAATAGTATGCCTGAAGTACATCAGCTTCGTTTTCGTGACCGCAGCCAGCACCTACGCAGGCGGGCGGATACTCGAGGCATATGCGAACAAGCATAAGGCGTACATAAAGAGCCAGAAGGGCGTCTGGCCGAAGGAAGAGCGCGACCTCTACAAGGCGAAGGTCTCCCGGCGAAAGAAGTGGATAACAGCGGCGATCCTGCTGCTGAACTTTGGCATACTCGGGTTCCTCAAGTACTACAATTTCTTTGCGGACGCGCTGAACGTTCTGCTGAACCCGCTTGGCGGCGGGCTTCCGGAACTGGGGCTGTTCCTGCCGCTAGGCATTTCGTTCTACACGTTCCAGTCAATGGGGTACATCATCGACATTTATCGTGAGAAGTTCCCCGCGGAGCGTAATTTCGGCAAAATGCTGCTGTTCACGTCGTTCTTCCCGCAGATAGTGCAGGGACCTATAAGCTTTTACAGCGACCTGTCCGGGAAGCTCTACGAGGGTCATGACATCAGTTTTTCCAACATCAAGCAGGGCGTCCTGCTGATAACCTGGGGATTCTTCAAGAAGCTGGTCATTGCTGACCGGCTGGTGAACACCGTGCTGACTATCCCGGCGGAATACGAGAAGCATTCCGGCACCGTGATACTGATAACGGCGCTGTTCTACGCAGTCCAGCTTTACGCGGATTTCTCCGGCGGCATTGACATTTCCCGCGGCGTTTCTCAGCTTTTCGGCATAGATCTCGCAGAGAACTTCAGACGTCCGTATTTCTCAAGGAACATCTCCGAGTACTGGCACAGATGGCACATCACCCTTGGAGCGTGGCTCAGGGAATACCTGTTCTATCCCATCGCGATGTCAAAGCTGTTCCAGAAGTTCGGCAGGAGCCTCAAGAAGCATTTCGGCATGAAGATATCCAAGGTGCTGCCGGTGAGCATAGCCTCGCTCATCACATTCATCGTTGTGGGAATATGGCACGGAGCTTACTGGAGATATGTCGGATTCGGTCTGTGGAACGGACTTATAATCATGGTCTCCACGCTGCTTGAGGACAAATACGCTGTCTGGAAGAAAACTCTGCACATCAGGGATACCAACAAGCTGTTCATCTTGTTCCAGATGTTCAGAACGTTCCTTATCGTGCTGGTGGGGTATTATTTCGACATAGCTCCGGGATTTACGGCGGCTCTGAAAATGATGTGGCTTTCGATTACGGATTTCCATATCAGCGAGCTCGCAGATCCGGCAATATTCGATGCTCTCGGAGTCAGCAGTGCAAGCCTTATTTTAGTCGCGATCGCAGTCCTTGCACTTCTGGTATGCTCCATCGTTCAAGAGTGTTCCGGCAGGACACTGCGTGAGATGATATGCAGCAAAGGCTTCTGGGCTGAGGCTGGAGTATTTCTCCTGCTGTTCTGGGTAGTGGCAATTTTCGGCGTATATGGTCCGGGAACAAATCCGGCAGAGTTCGTGTATATGCAGTTTTAAGATAGGGGGATAAAATGAAGAACGAATATCTTAAACGTGTATTCAAGCTGACAGCCGTGGGGCTTGCGATGATGATTCTTTACATCTTCTTTGCAGACTTGATGAAGTTCAACAACACAAATTCCGAGCTGCATGTCAGGAATTTTTACCGTGAGCCTGAAAATACGATAGATGTCGGGTTGATAGGCGCTAGCGAGATGTATGCGGACTATTCCGCGCCGCTTGCCTACCAGGAATACGGTTTTACAAGCTACAACCTGTGTGTTGCGGGAACTACCGGCGGCGTATACAAATCAATGATACGAGAGATGTTAAGCCGGCAGACACCTCAGCTGCTGGTGATAGAGGTCAACGGCTTTTTATATAATGTGAATAGTCTTCAAGATGAAGGAACGCTGCGCCAGTGGATCGACAACATGGAAAAGAACGATAACTGGCTTGACACTATCAGCGAACGTATAGAGCCGGACGACAGGAAAAACTATTATGTACGCCTGTTAAAGTACCACTCCAATTGGGAAAATCCTAAAGACCTGGTAAAAAGGCAATGCGATATCGACAGGAACAATGAAAGCGATGTATCCCTCTGCAAGAGCATGGGCATACGCACCCAGACCAACCCGGAAGTGAGCACGGCGGAAAACAAGAGCAAGCTTACCGACCTTGGAAAGAGCTATCTTGAAGAAACCATCGCCTACTGTCAGGAAAAAGGGCTGAAGAATGTTCTGTTTATCAGGGCTCCGCATAATAAGAAGCTGAACAAGAAAACAAACCAGCAGCTTGAAGAAATCATCACCCAAAACGGCTATGCCTATATGAACTTTGAGTATATTTCGGAAGAATTCGGAATAGACGATAAAAATGATTACTTTAACACCGAGCACCTGAATGTATTTGGCTGCGAAAAGTTCACAGATTACCTCAGCAGGTATATTACTGAAAATTATACGATCGAAACGGAGCATTCCGAAGACGTAGACGCAGAATGGAACAAATGCGCAGAACACACAAATGCCGTATTTGATACCCTCAAGGAGCGCACGCTTAAAGAAGAGGGTAAGTATTACACAGAGTTTTCCGACATGAAGTGGTAAGCTTGTAAGTCCACCATTTGAGAATACATACTAAAATCTCCCCCGAACCTTAGGTTTGGGGGAGGTTGCAGCTTGTTGAAAAAGTAGCTTTTGCCTGCGAAGCAGGCATTTGAAATCCGTTTTTTGCCTCAGCTCTGCCGAGGCAAAAAACACTTCTATCCCAGCAAGTGTGCGGGTTGGTGGCAAAGCCGCCAAGACGTGCGCGCGGCTGGGATGTTCGGCAGAAAAGTCACTTTAATGACTTTTTCGACGGTCTCAAACCTCCCCCGAGCCTCAGGCTCGGGGGAGGTTATTTGTTATGTGAAATCACAGGGGCGCTGTAGATTTCATACGGGAGGGACCGGAGATCTGGGCGGGCGGGTCATTTGGAGAAACAGCGGCAGATTCCGGGATAGGGAGGGAGACGATGGCGCGGGCTGTTCCATTTTCAGCGGTGAGCAGGAACTTCCCGTCGTACTTCTCAGCGATGTTGCCGACTATCTCCAGACCAAGCCCGTGCTTCTGCGGCTCGGATTTATCCGAGGCGGGCTTCCCCTTTTCGGAGTTCAGCACCTTTGAGGTGCTGTTCCTGACCTCGATGAGAAGCAGCCCCATGCTGCGGCTGGCGCCGACCTCTATGAAGCCTTCCGCAGCGCCGGAGACCTCCCGTATCGCGTTATCCAGCAGGTTCGCGAACACCGAGCAGATATCCGAACGCTCGAACGGGAAGTCCTCGCTCATCGGTATGTTCACCCGGAACTCCGCGCCCAGCTCCTTTGCGGTCTGCTGCTTGTGGTAGAGTATGGCGTTGACGGTGGGGTTGCCGCTGAACACCGGCATTTTCGCGTTGGCGGTCTTTTCCTTCAGCTCCTCCAGGAGCATTCTGCCGTCCTCCGAGGTGGTCTTTCTGCGCAGCAGGGACTCCGTGACCTCGATAAGGTTGTTGATGTCGTGGCGGTATTCGCGTATCTCACGCATTTTGTCGGCGAGACCGTCGTAGTACTGGAGCTGCATATCCATTTCATGCTGCATGTCGTTGAGCTTCTGGGTCAGCTCCTGTGTTTTGGTGTTCTGCATGAGGGCGCGGTACATCAGGATATCTGCGGCTATCGACAGCACCACCGCAATTATGATGAACGGATTTCTTATAAGGTCGAGGCGTTCTCCCGTCCAGGTCTGGTAGGCGCACGCGCAGAAGAAGAAAAACTGGCTCACCGGGAACATCACGAACAGCCCCAGCGACTTCACGTGGGATTTCCTGAAGAAGTGGTTCCACACCGACATGATGAGCAGAAACCCTCCGGTGAAGAAGAAATTCATCGCGATGATCATGATTATTGTATCCCATGTATGGAATGTCTTCAGCGAAACGAGCAGGTTTACGTCTATCAGCATGACGAAGCCTGAAACGCAGACGTCCATGATGATGGATCCAGCCGCGAGAAATCCGGCGGCGAACAGACGGTACATCAGCTTGTCCTTATACAGGAACAGCGCCGGCAGGAAAAACGACAGCGCGATCCCGACGCCGTGCAGCAGCGGTGGGCCGTCTAATAAGAGCTGCTCCGAAGCGAAGCTGTACAGAACCGAAGCAGATACGCAGATGGCACGGTGGAACCTGGGCTTCAGCATGAACGACATCGCGAAGAAGGTGATGAATATCTGGTAAAGGTCTCTGGTAAGCAGGTAGCAGGTTTCAAGCAGGTATCGTTCCATATGCCCTCCATCAAGAATTGATAAGCGTTACCGCTGTTTTTATGCCGTCCTTGTATGTGCGGCTTATCGGCAGCACGCTGCCGTCGGACATCTCAATGCTCGCCCAGTTCACTATGCGGTTTATGCGGTTCAGATTCACTATGCAGCTCTTGTGGCACTGGGCGAAGCTGGCAGGCAGCTTCTCGCGGTAATCCGACAGCCTGCCGTATATTTCGACGCACCCGCCCTGATGCCTGATTATCAGCTTGCGCTTGTCGCTGACGATGGAGATTATCTCCGCGGTGCTGAGGTATGTCACCGTGCCGCCGTTCTTTATCGGGAGAAGCTCCGCCTGCTTTTCGCGCTCGTGTATCTTGCTGAGCGCGTTCCGGAGGTACTTCATCTCTATCGGCTTCGTGAGTATAGCCGCCGGGAGCGCTTTGGAATCAACGCAGTACAGCTCCTGGATATACTCGCTGGCGTAGCCGGTGATGTACACCAGCTTTATCTCCGGGTGGGAGGACAGCAGCCGCGCCGCGCCGGATATCCCGTTTGCATTGCGCAGTTTGATATCCATGAACACGCCGTCTATGCGGTCGGCGAAGTCCTCGATGTTGAACAGCAGCGCCTGGAGCGTTGTGAATATCCTTACCGACGAGTCCGGTTCAAGCTCGGCTATTTTGGCTTTCAGTGATTCGGCAGCCGCCGGCTCGTCGTCGCATATCAGATAGTTCATGCTGATCCCTCCGTTTCATGAGATGAGATAATTATATATGAATTTTTCGTTCTTGTCAAGTGTCGCATTTCGTTACATATTTTCTGCATTTTATTACATCTTCGCATTATTTTTCTGCGGAATATATTATAATCATAGAGAAAAAAGATAAGGCTTTGCGCCTGAAAAAGGAGGAATTTCAATGAACCTGAAACGAGCAATATCCGCTGTATGCGCAGCGGCCGTCCTTGTTTCAACGTCGCTTTCAGACCTGCCGGCGCAGTTCTCCGCGTATTCACACGCATATGCGGCGCTGACGGAGTTCCGGTATGAGTTCAGTCAGTCGCCTGTAGCGATGGCGGTGCAGAGCGCCGACGACGGCTCGCTCAAGTGCGAGGTAGTGACCCGCTTCCCGGCAGACGGCGTTACCAACGGAGTGACCACTGTCGCGGAACTGCGCAGGCTGTATTCCGGGCTGACGGTGAACGGATTCGAATTCAGCAATTCGAGCCTGGAAGGGCTGACTGCGGATGATATCCACACCTCGATATCAGTGCTCAGCGGTACGGATTCCAACTCGTATGACGGCTGGTACGCCGTAACGGACAAGGATACCCTCGATTTCGCAGACATGCCCGCAGACAACGACAGTAAGGTCGTACAGAGCCTGTCGTTCCACATCTACATAGACGGCGGCGCTGTGTCCCGCCTGGGAATGAAGCTCGGGGACAGGATATACCTGAACTCCGACGGCAGCGGCTTGTCCTATTACACCCACACCGAGCCGGGCGGTCCTATCACGATGACCGTCACCGAGGCGACATGGGATAACAGCAGCGGAATGTCCTGCGCCTACAACAGCGATTTCGAGATTCCCGGCGTGACCAAGGGAGTTACCACGTTCGGCGAGCTGAAAGCGCTCTACGATGGAATAAAGGTGGAGGGCTACGAATTCAGGGGCTCCACAGTCGAGGGAATGACGGAAACCGACCTCGTTCCCACCATCGTACTCATGACCGGCTCAGACTGGAACTGGAAAGCGGTATACAACACGACGAAGATGAACTTCAGCAGCGACCTTGCGGACGTTGCGGACGACGATATCGTGCAGTCCATCGCATTCTCCATTTCCGTGCAGGACGACTCGTTCGCAAAGCTGGGGCTTAAAATCGGCGACAGCTTTGTCGTGAATCCCGAGGAATCCGAGCCTGACTACTATGTCCACAGCTGGCGCAGCGGTCCCCTCTCCATGACTGTTGAAGAACCGCTCGCAGACGGCGGTTCCGGAATGTCATGCGTTTCCAGCAACACCATCACTATCCCGGGCGTAGACTGGGGCAGAGTTACGGCTGGCGAGCTGAAAAAGCTCTACAAGGGCATAAAAGTCGATGGATTCGCTTTCAGCGGCTCCTCGGTCGACGGCATGACCGAGAGCGACGTCACCACTCTGATAGCGGTCATGACCGGCGACAAGTGGAACTGGAACGCCGCATACGGCACTGACACCATAACTTTCAGCGATACGCTGAAAGATGTTCCCGACAGCGATGTAATTGATACCGTTATGTTCAACATCGCGCTGCTAGACGATTCTATGATACGTCTCGGACTGAAGATAGGCGACACGGTCATACTCAACCCGGACGATGTCCCCGCAGAGACGTATAATATACATCTTTCCGACGGTACGCTGCTCTGGGACGAAGCCGACGGCGCCGACCATTATGAGGTATTCTGCGGCGACAGCCTGCTTGATAACTGTATTGCCAACAATTCTGTGGGCTTCAAGCTGGCGATGTCGCTGAACGGATATAAGCCGGGCAGATACCAGCTCGACGTCTACGCAGTATACGCCGACGAAACCAGAAAGATGCTCGGCAGCGTGGATTACGATTACGGCGTCACCGTCAGCGATAAGAACATGTTCGCCTACTCCGAGAATGACGACGGAACAGTCACCATCACCGGCGGTAATATCGTAACCCCCAAGCTGGAGATACCGGCGGAGCTGGAGGGCAAAAAGGTCAGCGCCATCGGAATGAACGCGTTCACCGGAAACAACGTTATAACCGACCTCGTTATTCCTGAGGGCGTGAAGTCACTGGACTGGTACTGCTTCAACACCTGCGAAAATCTGGAAACCGTCACCCTGCCGGATTCCCTGGAGTTCATCGACAGCTGGGCGTTTGAGCGCTGCTCCAAGCTTAAGACTATCAACGTCCCTGCGAACGTGACCCGGATAAATGGCGGCGCGTTCGCACAGAACAGCTCTATGACGTCCATAACCTGCGACCCGGCGAACAAGAATTACGTATCCGTGAACGGCGTGCTGTTCACTAAGGATATGAAGGAGCTCGTGGCGTACCCCGGCGGTATCCAGGGCGGATACACCGTCCCCGCTACCGTGAACCACATCGGCGACGCGGCGTTCTACGGCGCGCTGGGGCTGGATTCCGTAACGATACTCGGCAACCTTGACTTCATCGGCTTCGAGGCGTTCGCAGAGTGCAGCAAGCTGACCGACGTTGCTATCCGCGACGGCGTGAACTACGTCGGCTACTGGGCGTTCCGCGGCTGCAACGGCATAAAGTCGCTGACTGTTCCGCAGTCCGTGACGAACATCGGCAATCAGGCGTTCGGCTTCGCTTACGCCGACCAGAAGATGAGCGGCTTCAGCCTGCGCGGCTACAAGGATTCCGCAGTGAACTTCTACGCTATAAGGCACGATATCCCGTTCATCTGCATAGGCGAGGCGAGCGAGGACAACAAGCCCTTCGACAAGGACAACGCCAAGGAGAGCGAGGTAGAAACCAACCCCGATACTCCCGAGGACGAAAAGATAACCACGATAATCGCGACCCCCGCATTCAACATGAAGGACAAGAGCGAAGCGGGCGTAGGTCTTGACCTCAGCAAGGTAAAGGTAAAGGCGAGGGAGATATACGACGAGGAGGGCATAAAGCGCGCGGAGGAAGCTCTCGGAACTGAAATTTCCGCTAACAAGAAGTACAGCCTGCTCGACCTCACGCTGATAAACGGCGACAAGGACTACTCCAACGGCTACGACGGGCTTGTCGAGGTAGTTATCCCAATACCGAAGGGGCACCGCGGCAAGACGTTCTACTGCTACCGCCTGCTTGACGACGGCACAAAGGAGCTTATCCCGGGCAAGCAGAGGGAAGACAGCTACGTTGTATACCTCGAGCATTTCAGCGTATACGCGTTCGTGGCTGACGAGGAGCACACCTGCGTATTCAGCGAGAGCTGGGCTAACGATAAGTCCGGTCACTGGCACGAGTGCGCCTGCGGAAAGACCACCGAGCCCGAAGCACATATCGCCGGCGACTGGATAACCGATGTCGAGGCAGCGGCTGCCGAGGACGGCCACCGCTACAAGGAGTGCACCATCTGCGGCTACATAATGGAAGAGGAAACTTTCAAGGCTGAAAAGACCGCAGCTCCGGTCATCTCTCCGAACGGCGGAACGTTCACAGGCTCGCAGACCGTTACCATCACCTGCGCGACCGCAGACGCGGATATCTACTACACCACCGACGGCTCCACGCCCACCGTGGATTCCGCGAAGTACTCCGGCGGCTTCACGCTGACCGCTTCCGCGGCAGTAAAGGCGTTCGCGGTAAGCGCTGACGCGGCTGCAAGCGACATCGTAACTGCTGTGTTCACTAAGAAGTCCGGTACTTCCGGCGGTTCTTCGGGAGGTTCTTCCGGCGGTTCGTCAAGACCGGCCTCCGCTAAGACGGAGGAAACCAAGCCTGCTTTCAACGGCAAGGAAACAAGCTGGACAGACATCGCAGGTTCAATAACTAAGCTTGCAGAGGGCGGTACAGTAACCATCAGCCTTAACGGAAACTACACCGTTCCCGCAGAGGTGATGAAGCAGATAGCCGATAAGAAAATCAAAGCGACCTTCGTCGTCGACAGCGTAAAGAGCTGGGTAATAGACGGCGCACAGATAAAGAACGCGGCTTCGACAGACCTCACGCTTATCCCGACCCAGAAGCTCAAGACCGGCGGACTTGCCGGAACAGAGGGCGTTCAGTTCACGGTAAGCAGCGCGGATATCCCCGCAGGCATTGCAGTATGCTTCAAGGCTGATTTTGCGGGCAGGTTCGCGAACCTGTACAAGTCGGCGGACGGAAAGCTGGTATTCATGGGCTGTGCAAAGCTCGACAGCACCGGAAAGGCGACAGTCCCCGGCGTTGACGGCAAGGGCGACTACGCCGTAATGCTGAGCGAACTCAGCGCGCTTCCCGGCGACATGAACAACGACGGTATCCTGAACGCGCTCGACGCCTCCGAGATACTGAAGTACGCAGTCGGAATTTCCGCAGGCGCAAACCTTGCGGCGGCTGACCTCAACGGCGACGGAACGGTCAACGCTTCCGACGCGGCGGCTGTCCTCAGAATGGCAGTCGGATAATAAACGCTTCCTGGATTTTTTGATATGCGGAAACCGCCCCGGGCTTTTGGCTCTGGGCGGTTTGCTTCTGAATCTGTAATCTGTTCAACGTTTGTTTCCGACCGCACAGCCTGATACCATGCTGTTCATATCAGATAAAAGCCGCTCCCATTGCCTGAACTGGCTCCGGGAGCGGCTTCATTTATATCCGGTTTTGTAGATACCGTTGGAAATCGGCATTGCCGCGCGGGTGTGGTTCGCCGGAACTGCGCAGCATTCCTCCGTCACGCCATGATATCCAGAACAGACTGGCTGTTCTCCTTCTGCTTTGACATGATGTACCCCTGCGCCTGCATTATGAGCTTCTGCTTGGCGGCGGCTTTTACCTCCTCCGCAATATCCGCGTCGCGAATGCCGGATTCCGCGCTCTCAAGGTTCTCCACCGTGGTAGCGTTGACGCTGTATGCGTGCTCGGAACGGTTGCGCTGCGCGCCGGAGACCGCACGCCACTTCGAGAGGTAGTCGTTGGCGTAATCAAGGCGGCTTATCGCTTTCAGCGCGCGGTCGACCGTAGTCACGCCCGTGGTGTTGATACGCATAAGGTGTTCGTCCGCGCGCGTCTTGTCGTACCAGATGTAGCTGTTCGTGCGCCTGCCGTAATGAATGCCTATCTCATTGTCGTCGTCGCGCTTGTCCGCGCCGTAGAACAGCTCGTCCGAAGCGCTGCCAGTGAATTTGTCTATGTCGTACGCGCCGTTTTCCGTGGTGTAGAACATCAGATTTCCGTTGTTGTCCACCGCCCGGACAAGACAGGGTATCGCCTCCAGCTCCTTGTTCAGCGCCTCGGATACCGAACGGGAATCGTAAGTCCCCGCAGGTATCTTCACCGTCAGCGGAACGCCGTCCAGCTCGAACGTAAGCTCGTCGTTCTGCCCGGAGATTATCGTCACGCCGCCGGAAAGGTCGGATTTTCCAATTATCCTCGACGGCCTCGGCGACTGGGTGGCGTCATAGAAAAGCCTGTACGCCGAGTTTCCGCGCACGCCGTCTATTATCGCGTCCACCTGCTTCACCGTTCCGTTGTCCGGGACGATATAGCTGAGTATCAGCTTGTCGGAATTGTCGATACCCGTTGAATTTTCGCTGACTCCTATCGCGCTCAGACCTATCGTTGCGTGGAAATTCTCAGCGGGGAGCGGGTCGCCGTTGACATCGGTCATCTTACCCATCGCCTCGCGCCCGGCGGTCTGTATCGCGGCGGCTATCTCGTCGGGATAGTACGACCCTCCCGGGATATTGAACCCGACTTCGTAGGTATGCCCCTGATAGGTGAAATCGAATTTCAGCTCGTCGTTAAGCCCGGCGTATATCAGCACGTTCTTTCCGCTCTTTATCTCGTCCGCCGTTTCCGGCTGGATCGTATTCCTGCCGATGATATAGGACAGCGCAGAGCCTGCGGTGGTGCCTGCCTTTTCGGTATGGGGATTCGGCCGGGTATAGTTCACGTCCTGGAACACCCTGTTGAACAGCCTGCCGGAGAAATTCCCCATTCTCTGGTCGCCGCCGACCACTTTTGCGGTTATCGACAGCTTCCCTGATGAAACCCCGACCTCAAGCTGACCTGCGCCTATCTGCCCGTCGATGCTGGCTTGTATGGCGGCGGCGAGAGTGTCGGCGGTGTAGCTTCCCTCGGGGACGGACACGGTGAGGGTCTGGCTGAGTCCGTTGTTGGCGTAGTCGAACGTCATCTCGCTGAAATAGTCCTTTATCTCGATATTGCCGACTGTCGCTCTGCCGATTATATACGCCGGGGTATATTTCCGGTCGGTTGACCTGGGGGAATTGCAGGTCTCCGCGCGCTTGAAAATCGGCGAGTTATTGTCAGCGTTCAGCGAAACGGAAGCCCCCGCGCCGACATTCGAGGTGGTGAGCTTCAGCTCTGAACCGCTGGCGTCCACCGTCACGCCGGAGCCGCTGAGCCCAGCTCTTATCTGGTCGGCTATCCTTTGCTGACCATTGCTTCCGCTGTAAGAGCCGTGCGCGAGTTTGAACTTATAATCCGTTCCATTGACGTTTATGGACACGGTATCGTTCAGGTCGTTTATCTCAACGCCGTCGCCGCCGAAAAGCGTGGAGAACTTGCTGTTCCTGATATAAGCCGGGAATTTCAGCTTGTTCTCGCCCGGGACGGCTGTTCCGCCTGCGGCGGTGTTTGTTTTCTTGTATTTCTCGATGTTTGAAGTAGTGGTAAGATTGCTGAAGCTGCAGCCCTTTCCGCGCTGAACGGACGTAAACGTCAGCCCGTTGCTGCCATAGTCCGCGGTTATCTTCCCTTTGAGCGAAGCGTCCATGTCTATCGCGGAGTTTATGGCGCTGGCGAGGTCCGCCCCGCTGGTGTACGTTCCATCGGGGATCATGATCGTGAGTCTGTTGGTGATGATTCCGGATACCGTGCTGTTTTTGGGGTAGGTGTAGTCTATCGTGATGTAGTTATTGCTGCTGCCGGAGCTGTCGATGGTGAGCGGCAGGTGGCTGTCCACCGAGGAAAGCGTTATTTTCGCCGGGGTCTCCGCGTTACCTGTCGCCGGATTATAATAGGGCGAATTTATGACATCGTGGGTTATTTTCTGCTTGTTCAGCGGGCAGGTGCTGGAGGCTGAGAAGCTGCTTCCTCCCGCGTCCTTCGGCGCGCCGGTGAAAACAAGCGAGTCCCCGCTGACCTTCACCCCGGCTGTTGAACCGCCGTTTGCCGCCGCCATCTTCGCGTTTATCTCCGCGGCGAGGTCGGAAAGGCTGCCGTAAGCGCGGTTTTCCAGCCTGAGGTCATAGCTTTTGCCGCCGAGGGTGAACGCCAGCCGGTCGTTGGTGCTGTCCACGGTGAGCGGGATATGCGAGGAAGCCTTGCTGAGGGTGAGCGTTGACGGAACGTATACAGTATCGCCGTCAATGACCGCGCCGGATCTCCCGGCAAGGCTGCTTTTCTTCGCGTACTGCATCATATTGCCGGAGAAATTGCTGAACTCAACATCTTCGCCCTCATCCTTAGATTTCAGCTTCAGGCTGCTGCCGTCCGCCGAAGCGGAGACAACATTTTTCAGCTCCCTGTTTATTTTACCGACAGCCTGTTCCACCGTGGAACCCTTGGGTATCGTGACGGAGTAGGAGTTTTTCCTGCCGTCCTTGTCGGTAAGGTCGAAGCTGAGCGTGGTGTCCCGCAGCGAAGTTCCCGCTTCGGTGAACTGTGTGAGGACGTTGTTCAGCGTGCTGTAGGCGGGGGTGTGATGAGTGTGTTCGCTTCCGAGTTCGCTTTCATGACCGGGATCCCTGTAGGTAGTGCCTGGGGTGCTGCTGGGGGAAGCGTTTCCGTATGAAAGCAGCTTGTCCGACTGCTGCTGCGTGGAAGAAACGTACCCGTCCTTATACTCCACCGCAGGAATGGACTCGCCCGCCGTGCGGTTTACCGTGCTCTTTCCGGAGGGGTCGGTGTTGGTGTAGGATACCAGGGTCTGCTCCTGGTCGGAGGGGCGGGAGCCGTCTATGTTGTCGTAGTAATTCGTGCCGTCTACAAGATATCTGTTCGCGGGGCTTTTCGTTATATCCTTATAGGACTGTATGCCGGTTATCTCCCAGCCGTCAGAGCCGTTAGCGCTGACGGAAAGCGTGTCGCCGACAGTGAAATACAGCTTGTCCTTAAGCTGCGGATAATTCGCGGCGAGCAGGTCGTTGAGCTTCGTCTGGAGCTGCGAGCGGGAATAGGTCCCCGCGGGTATGTCGAAAGTCAGGTCGCCGCCGGCAATGGTTCCGGCCGGGTCGGTGGTTATCTTGAACGCGAGGGTGTTCATGTTTTGGGGTATGACTATGCCTGCGTCAAGCTTCTTGCAGCACTTCAGCGAAGAGGGAGTGTACTCCGAGCGCTCCTTTCCGGGTTTCAGCACAGACAGCGCCGCGTTGTCGAAGAGGTCGTACACCATATAGCCGCTCGGTACGTCCGTCTTGTCCAGCTTCACACGGCACTCGCTGCCGTACTGGAGCGTGCTGAGCCTGAGCGCGCCGTTCACCGTTTTGACCTCTATAGGGCAGCTGTACTCCGCGAGCTTTTCGCGTATGCGGTCGGCGATGGCGTCCGCGCTGGAGTAGGTGCGGAGATCCTCGCCCGGGTCGAGCAGGTCAATGCGCAGCTTCTCCTGATGGGGTTTTCCGTCGCTGTCGTACCAGCCTGCGTCAAGTACGAAATAGTCGTTCCTGCCGCGCTCTATCTCCTGCCCCGCCGGAATCTGCCGCGTTCCGGTCAGCACCGCTTCGCTGTTCACAAGGTCGCTGTATTTGCAGATATCGTAGATAGGAGAACTGATGTGGTCTATCATCAGGAAGTTGCCGGAAAGTCCGGTCATGGTCATATCGCTCTTTATTCCGATGACGTTTCTGCCGCTGACCGTTTCCGCGACCGCTTCCATCTTGCAGGGGAGCCCGGCGTTCTGAAATTTCTCGTTCATCTTCGCGACAAGCTCATCGCGGGTATACTTTCCCTGATCTATCTTTATGGAATATTTCGTGTCGTCGGTATTGCCCAGCCGGAACTCGATGACGTCATTCTTGCCCGGCTTTATCTCAAGCTCGCTGTCAGGGGCCTTGAAATTAGTAACGCCAAGCAGGTATCCGTTGGAATTGCCCGTGACCTTATCATAGAACAGCGACGCGCCGTTTCCGGCTATGTAGTTTATCTTCCCGCCCTCGCACTGCATGGTGAGCTGCTTGTCCTCGTTGACGCCGACTATGAGCGAAAGATCCTGCTCCCACAGTTCGTCGTCTATCTTGTCGGCGATCTCCTCGACCGTGTAGGTCCCCGCGGGGATATTGACCGTGCATTCATAGTCCGCGCCGTCCTTGCTGACGCCGATTATAAGCGGGGAGTTTGTGCCGTCTATAGTGACCCAGCCCTCGTGGGTAAGGCTTCCCGCGTCCTTTTCGTATTCCGGGAGGTGCTTTTCGAACAGGGGCATGCCGTTGAACTCCGCAGAATCCGTGATCTGATCCATCTCGTCGATGAGCTGCTGATATTCAAGGTCGATCGCCTCGCGGTCGAGGCGGCTCAGGGTGTCGTTTGAAGCCTCCACGGCAAGCTCCTTCATGCGGTGGAGCATATCGTGTAGCTCCTGCGCGCAGCCGTCCACGGTGTCGAGGTAGCTGATTCCATCGTTTATGTTGCGCTGACCCTGCCGCAGACCGCGGTCGATGGCGCGGAGCTTCTCGGAAATCGCAAGCCCTGCCGCGTCGTCGGCGGCGGAGTTCACGCGGTACCCGGAGCTGAGCCGCCTTGAAGCCTGCGCCAGCTTTGACTGCGCTTCGCTCATGCGGTTTGCAGTTATCATTCCATCGTTGTCTATGAATTTCACTTTACGTTCCCCCCGGCAGTTTCAAATATAATTACCATTTTAATTATATTACATTCTGTTCTGGTTGTCAAGCGGTGAATGCAGAAATCCATACAGCGCAGAGTTGTCACAGAACAACATGCCCCGTATATTCCGGCAGCTATAAAATATGAAACGCCGGTCTTACAGAACAGGCGTTTTTTCCCGACTATGACAGCCTGACCGAAAATGACACTGAATATTAAAAGCCTGAAAGCCAAAACGTGCGAATCAACATCCCCAGCCGGAAAAAGGATTGTATAATCTTACCGGTTCGAGGACGGCAGAGAATTGTTCTGCGGCGCGGGCAGGATCCTCAGGACGATCGCAGGGACAGCCCGACGGGCGACGAATGCGAGGTCATCTCACCTATGGAGTGTGGCTCTATTTGAAGAACGGCAGTCAGAAGGGCTGGTGGAGCAGCGGCCTGATATCCTTCGATGATATCGCTGTGCTTGTTACGGACGATATAAACACCGACCTCGACGATTTCGTCATTGAAGAGGCAGGACCACAGTATGTCCTAAGATGGTGGAACTCTCCAACGGCAAGGGTCGGGCGGTCAGAGAAACTATCCGCAGGCGGTTTGCCGACCGGCTGCAGCTCGTCGTAGTTCGTCAGCGTTAAAATGCAGAACTGCGGGGGCGCTTCGATCGTTATGTCGTTTGTTGAAACGAGGCGGTTCAGCACCGTGCGGGTCTGTTGGAGCGTTCGCTGATTGATTGCAGACAGTTCTTTTACAGTCGTGCAGCACTGCCCGCGCTTTATTTCGCAGTTCATGTACATGGCGTCATCCCACGCGGCGAGATACTTGGCAGTATAAGCGGAATAAAGGAAAGGCTGCATTCCGAAAAAGAAAGGAAGCAGCCTTTTTTGTGGTATAGGAAAAGCTGAAGATGCTGGTAAGAAAATAAACAGTATCCCCCGGGGCTAGCGCGCCGGGGATTCACTATAGAATAAAAAGCGGCATGTACGGATACACGCCGCTTTGTTCTGATGGTTAGCTTTTAACTTCTTTCTGTTACAATATAATTGTCGGTAAATCCACAGCAACAGCCTTTTTATCTTGTGCATGTAAATTCAGGCACATGTGTGTCAAATGCAGCAGAATCTATGACCTCACCGGTCGTATTATCAACGACAACTATATTGAATCCACGCATGTTCTTGGAATACTCTTTCCCGGATACATTTATCGACGATTTATCGCCTGCATGCAAAGTCTGGCTGGTTACGGAAATATTCATGTCATTGAGCATGCCGTGGTATTCAGTATTGCCATCGCCATTGTCGCCGTTTCCAATATTCTGCGCGACAACGGTTTTGCCGTCTATCACGCCGACAAAGCTGTGGTATTCGTGCTCTAAAAGCGTATCGGCATTATCGAATCCGAGAGCTTTCAGCAGATCCGCCTGTTCCTGAGTAAGAGAATATCCCTGGATGTCCCTGACGGATAAAATTGCCGTATATCCGTTCAACTCCTTCAGCTTGAAGAGATATTCATCAAAATTTGTTGTTTTGGAAAGACGAACTTCTTTTGATTTTCTGCTGTATTTCTCAAACATCTCCTCATATACATGGTATTTATTGTCACCTTGATGATTAGCAAATCCAAATTGCTGCTGTAACTTATCAGCGACATATTTAGACACCTTTTCGGCTCCACAGTTGTTAGTGTGCATGGGATCGATAAAATCCATTGAATAGTCTAATCCAATAGATTCAGCCTCAAGGTTTAAATCCCACATCTCATATCCTCGATTAGTTATAATGCGCTTGGCATAGTTGTACATAGCGAATTTATCTTCTGAAAGGCAATTCGGGGTACAGGTAAAAATGACCTTTTTTCCCAAACCGTCGCAAAAGTCCAAAAAATCAGACAAATAATGCTGTGTTTCCTCAGAAATAGGTATTTCGGGGGCGTCAAACCGAGCTTTTATTTCTTCGTAATTAAACGGCGAAACTCCATATTTCACAAAATAACCCAAGAAACTGTTTTTATCTTCAACAAAATCAGCTTCCGATAAATCATTCCATCTGTTATGGTATTTGTAAAATGAGAAATAGAACTCATTAAGGTCAACACCACTCTTATCATAATATCTCACCCAATCGGATGTCATTGTTTGTATTGCTTTGACTTTATTATCAGACCAAGCCATATTATCTGTAACTCTTCTGATTGACTCCTCCCAAATGCAGTTATAGGCAAGCTGCCTGATATCCACAAGGTATACTTCGGGATCTTGAGTTTTTTCAATTTCTGTAATTAGAAATCTTGTGGCATTAAATGGAAGATTACCGAAAGCCATTGGATATAAAGCTATTCCATTTTCTTTATACATGACAGGGGCAATGGCGAATTCTTGGACAGAACTGCTTCCGATCCATACTGCGTCAAGGATATCTGACGGCAGACTATAGAACTGACTAAACTCAGCGCGAGAGTGCACATCGTCTTGATAATTCAACACCGTGTTTATTCTCAATGCAGAAACAGCAAAAAGCGCAAGAAAAATTATCAGACTAATTATTCTTTTTGCTATATTCACTTTTTATCCCTCCATTTATTTAGGTCACCTCTAAAAACCTTG
>DQFX01000061.1:59492-67886 GCA_003531585.1 Oscillospiraceae bacterium
AACCGGTTTTTAGAGGTTCCCTTTAGAAATTCAAATACATAAAAGCGGATGCGTCATATCCAGAACCATATATTCCAAAAATAAGTACTGCAAAAATTCCGGCAAGGTAGCATATACACTGGAAAATGATATTCTGCTGGGCTATCTTTTCGCGGACATTTATACCGTTTTCGTTGGCGATGCTGACCGCAAGAAGAATCAGCATTGAAAGGATCAGCACATTCCAGTTTGCAGCGTCTAGACCGAGCGTCAATAGTGTTCCGTCTGTAAATACCCAAGGATTATAAACTGTGAACATGCTCTTTATCATTTTAAATGCTGCCATCAGTCCGTTTCCTCTGAACAGGACGTAACCAACGAGCACGATCAGAAAGGTTCTAACTATCTGGAACAGTTTATAGCTAAAGCAGTCCGTCTTTATTCTCAGCAGCTTTGTGAGTTTTTCATAGACCGGCGCGAGGAGCGAGGACGCAATGATGATCATTCCGTAGTAGATACCCCACGCAGCATAGTGCCAGTCAGCGCCATGCCATATGCCGGTTATTAGCCACACCACAGCCAGTCCGGCTATAGTCGGAATATTTGTTTTTACAAACTTGGGGAGCTTTTTGCTCTTGGCAACTTTCTGGAACAGTTTTGTCCTGATTATCGGGTAAAACAGGTAGTCCCTGAACCATGTTCCGAGGGTAATATGCCATCTGCGCCAGAATTCAGCAGTGGATTTTGAAAAATAGGGCGTGCGGAAGTTTTCAGACAGCCTGATACCCAGGGCTTCACCTGCGCCAAGTGCGATATCCATGTATCCGGAGAAGTCCGCATAAAGCTGAACGGCATAGAGGAATACCGCGACCCAAATAACTGCACCGCCATATGGTTTCCAGTTGTCAAACACCGTGTTTACAAGGAACGCGGCTCTGTCCGCTATCACCATCTTCTTGAAGAAGCCCCACAGCATTCTCACAAGCCCGGATTTCAGCCTGTCGTAGTCAAACTTGCAGGGCTCAAAAAGCTGCGGCGCGAGGTCGTTGTATCTGCCGATGGGCCCCTGCATGATTTGGGGAAAGAATAAAATAAACAGCGCATATTTCATCGGATTTTTCTGCGGCTCATACATTCCGCGGTATACATCGATGAGATACCCCGTAGATTGGAAAGTGTAAAAGGAAATGCCAAGAGGAACGATAATATCAAGCGCGGTAAATGTACCTCCTGTAATGGCTGAAACGCTCTCCCCCACAAAATTGAAATACTTTGTGAAGGCGAGCATTCCCACATTGAGGATAATTCCTGCCGCGCAGAATATTTTCTTGTTTCTCGTGCAGTGCTTGTTGTAGGCTTTCTTTTCGTCCTTTGTAAGTTCGTTTTTCTGAAAATAGCTTGCCTTACGGGAATCCAAGTACCCGATCATTCTGGACGAAGCATATATAACGGCGACAGACGCCAGAATATACGGCAAAAACTGCGGCGACGCCTTAGTGTAGAAATAAAAGCTGGCCGCTAACAGCCATATCCATCTTAAATTTGGAAAGATCAGATAATACCCTATCAGAACGATAAGAAAAAAAGCGATGAACTCAAACGATGTAAAAATCATTACCTGTATAACACCTCAATACCAGCCAGATCATCAGGATTTATGCAGATACGGTTATATCTGTTCCTCTATTGCGTCGATCATATCTCCTACGTTCTTCATGGAAACGACCGTTTTCATGTCGAAGGAAACGTCAAACTCGTCTTCGACCGCCGATATAAGTGTAATGTGAATCAGGCTGTCCCATTCTTCGATATCATTTGCATTGGTCTGTTCAGTCACAACGATATCGTTATTGTCAAAGACATCGTGGAATACTTCGTTGAGTTTCTCTAAAATTTCAGTTCTGTTCATTGTTTGTTACCACCTTAATTACTTTATTTTTGTTTTCGTAGTTATCAATTTCAAGTTCCCATTCAGAATCGCCGTTTTCCTGTTCACTGATTTTCGTGAAACCAAGGGCGCCGTAAAATTCCCTGACCATGCTGTTTTTGGGAGTCTTGAAATAATAGCCTTTAAGTGTTTTTATGCCCTGTTTCTTTGCCTGTTCAACAAGGCTGTCGAGCATGGCTAGCTCCATGTCGCGCTTGAGCACACGGCAGCTCATCAGCCAGAGTTCGATATGAAGGACTGTGCCTTCTTTTCGTCCCAGAACGACGGTGATCACACCGTTGTCGCCGTACTTATCCTCTAGCTTTCCATACAGACGAACGTATCTGTCGTCTGCCATGACCGCTTCCATTTCAGCCTGTGTAAACCGCTTTGTCGTGAGGTTGAACTGATTTGATTTGTTGGTAAGCTGTGCGATACGCTGGATATACACATCATCAAAATCCTTGATAACTGCCGTCATGTTCAGCGAAAGCAGGTAATCCGTATAATTCGTGAATGTGCTTTCCAGCTTAGCGCGTTCAACATTCGCCTTATACATTTCATTTCGCTTTATATCATCTTCGGAAAGGTTAGTTACCTCGAAATACCCATTTCTGTCGATATTTGTGATATATTGTTCCACCTTACCGATTTCCGGTACAGCGGTGCCGGGAACATTTTCACGAACAATGCCTCTCTCTACGGGATTATCGTCAACAAAGACAAGGCTGTCAGGGAGAATATTCAGCTCCCTGGCGATCTGCATTACATTTTCATCTTTATTGAGCCAGTTCGCCTTAATGATTATGAAGTCGTCGGGCTTCAATGTCGCGGCAGGGTGGTTCAGACCGGCGATAGCGTTCTCGTGGTCGTTCTTTGAGCATACGTTTAGCATTACGCCAAGCTGTTTGTGGTCAAGAAGGTACTTCTGGAACTCGCTGAACACCTGCCCCATCGACGTTTCATGACCTATTTCGATGCCCTCGACGCCGTCATCACCGACAACACCGCCCCAGAGCGTATTGTCAAGGTCGAGAACGAACGCCTTTTTGTTCTTGCCCAGCAGCGACTTTATGATATTCGCAAGATTGAGCGAAAACTGCGGAATGGCATTCAGATCCAGAATGTATTTATACATGTGCCACACAAAAGGATCTGCCCATTTTGACAGTCCGTAGTCGGCAGACAGGTAGTTTATATCGTTTATGAAAAAATTCTTGCTTTTCTGTGCGTATTCATAGAATTTCATGTTCAGGGAAGCCGCGAAGTTGATCGAACCGTGCAGGTCTGAAGCTTCCTTGTTGCCCATCAGACGATAGAAGGGCATTTCAAAGTTGTTTTGAATTATGACCGCTCCGAATTTGCTGAACAGCTTTTCCCACATTACACGGAAATGCTCATACTGCCTGTCGAGCTTATCGCTGATCGCTGCCGCGTCATCGGAAATAGCAGGAAGCTCTGTAATGTTCCTGAACGATGTATGTATAAAGATTATTTCCGGCTTGAACTCGTCAAGCTCCGGATTGTCGAACATCGCGTCCTGCCAGTACTGATTGAACTCCGACTCGTAAAATGTCGGTCTGATTCCATAGTTCAGCAGAAAAAGTTCCAGTATATCAATTATATCGTGCGTAGTCGATCCGCCGAGAACAGCAATTCGTTTTTCAATAAACGGTTTGTCGGTTTTCAACAGCTCTTTTTTTATCGAGCGCCTTTTTTTCATTATATAACCAGGATCAAAAGGATATTCTAATTCTCTCATCATAGCCCCCTGACGCAAAGTGTAAATCGGTTACTGCGGTGTTAAGCCGCATGTCTGTCGTTTATGATCTTATATGGCAAGAAACATTACCTCATTTAATTATACTCCTTTTTATATTTTCTTGTCAAGCTGTTTTAAATACCAACGCTATATCATTATAGGTGCGTCTGCATTTTTAACTTCAGACCGCCGGAGGTTTTTCCTCAGAACCCTGTTATTTTTGCAAAAATATATTGAAATATAGTATATTATGTGTTAAAATATAAGCACACCATTTATGTCAGGAGTTGAGATAATGAGCATCGACTGGAACTTTCCCGGCAACAATTTCGGCACGCTGAGCGGTATCGGAGAAGCCGGGATAGAGACTTTCAAAGGCTCGCCCTGCCGTTCCCTCGCAAGGGAGATATGCCAGAATTCCCTCGACGCAAGGCTGGATCCCGGCAAGCCGGTCAGGGTCGAATTTTCTTTGTCATACATTTCGCCCGGCGATATAAAGCAGTTCGATTCTCTCAGGGACGCTTTTAAATCCTGCCGCAGCTTCTGGAAGGAGCAGGGCAATAAGAAAACCGTGGATTTCTTCACCAGGGCGCTGAAACGTTCTGAATCTGATAAGATACCCATGCTTCGCATAAGCGACTTCAACACGACCGGACTTACCGGTTCGGACAAGGAATATAACTCCCCGTGGCAGAATCTTGTAAAGGCTTCCGGAGTTTCGTCGAAGGGCGGCTCGTCCGGCGGCAGCTTCGGCATCGGGAAATCTGCTCCGTTCGCCTGCTCGGACTTCCGCACCGTTTTCTACTCAACGCTGGACAACAAAGGGCTGAAAGCGTTCCAGGGAGTTGCACGGCTGGTCTCCTTCCGGCAGAAAAACTTCCTCGGTCTGGACTCGGACAGCATGACCGCCGGCATGGGGTTCTACGGCGAAACCAGAAAAAATGCAGCCATACCGGAGTGCATATCCCTCGATCGTAAATTCCGCCGCCGGACAAGCGGCACAGATGTGTTCATCGCCGCGTTCTCCGAGGGGAAGAACTGGCAGGACGATATCATCAGGTCGGTGCTTTCGGAATTCCTGATATCCGTTTTCCAGAACGATCTGGTGGTAAGCGTGGGCGATACCGAGATATCTTCTGAGACCCTTCCGGCGCTCGTGGAAAAATACCGCGAGGTCATCCCGGAAGTATTCAACTATTATCAGGCGATGACATCCGACGAGGCTGTAGTGATAAGCGAGCGCTTTCAGGATCTGGGCACGATAGAGCTGCATCTTCTTATTCAGAAGGACCTGCACCGCAAGATACTCATGAGCCGCAGCAGCGGAATGAAGATATTCGACCAGAATCGTATTTCTGGTACTATATTCTTCGCAGGAGTATGTATCCTTAAAGACGAAAAGATAAACGCGTATTTCAGGGAGATGGAGAATCCCCAGCATGACGCATGGGAGCCAGAGCGCCACAGCGAACCCTCCGCCGCGAAGAAAAATAAACAGGCTCTGTCCAGGCGGCTGAAGGAGATAGTGCAGCAGTATGGAATGCAGACCACTCTCGAGGAGGTTGACGCAGAGGGAATGGGAGAATTCCTGCCGGACGACGAGGGCGTATCCGACGGCGGCGATAAAACCGAGACCATAAGCAGCGTCACCAAAGATTTTGACGTTGCCATGTCGGATATCCAGACAGGACAGAAAGGCTCGGAAAACTATGCGGATTCCGATGGCGCCCCCGCTGACTGCGGAATGGGTATCGCCGAAGGTGAAAGCAGCGGCGGCACCGGAAGCAATGATATGTACGATGATGAAAACAGTTCCGGGTCGGGAGGCGGTTTCGGCGGCGGGGACAGTGAAGGTACGGACGGTGAAGGAACCGATATTTTTCAGGTCGGCGTTGAGGACCCGTTTAGCGATTCTGTCGTCAAGAAGAAAATCGAAATGCGCATCATGCGTGTAAGGCTGTTCATGACCGACCCCAGACAGCACCGGTACCGTCTGATATTCACGCCGTCAAAGAGCGCACAGTGGGGATATTTACAGTTCCAGCTTTCGGGAGAGCAGAGCGCCGTTGACGTTAAGGTGCGGGATTCGTTCCTTGCCAGCAGCGGGAAAAAGCTGTCCTGCCAGGACAACGAAATAATTCTCGGAAGCTTTTCCGCAGGTCAGCGGCTGTCGGTGGATTTCACTATTGACTACGCGGAGCAAAGCTCGATGGAGGTGAAGCTGTATGGATATCAGATCTAAGCTGTACCCTTATCCGGTGCTGTCCTCGGCGAACGACGACTACACCGGCAGCAGCTTTACATTCACGCCGAATATCAGCAAAGGCCCGCGGGAGGTCGTGTTTGACTTTGCGCTGAATTTGCAGGACAGCACGCTGCAGCAGCTTATCGGCGAGGGGCAGGCTGAGTTCGTGATACATATAGAGTGTCCGTACACCGCATTCCGGGAGATAATCAGATGCTCCTCTGAAAGCTGTTCGCGGCACATCGTGGAAAGCAGGCTCAACGGAAAGGTCTCCGTGTGCGCGTTCATAGTCGCAAAGCAGGATATACACGGCTATACAAACCCTGCTTTCAACGCGGACTACAGCGACATCAGCTTTGATATCGAGCGCGGCGGGATACTTGCGGTCGGCGGTCAGTGCAGCGTTGACATAATCAAGGAGACCGACGAGCTGGCAAAGGTGCCGTCCATTTTCTCGATATGCAGGAGCGCGATGGATTCAGATGAAAGCATGAAAATAGACCTTGACGGGGAAAAAATCGCCATCACGCTGTGCGCGGAAAGTTTCAGCAATTACCGCGTGATGTCCGATTCCCCGGCGTATCTGCCGGTGTTCCATTCGATACTTATTCTGCCTGCGCTGATATATGTGTTCGAAACGCTTAAGCGCAGCGGCACGGAGGATTTCGAACAGCGGCGCTGGTTCAGGGCGATACGCAGAACGCTCTCCGCGCAGGGGCTGAAGCTGGATCAGACCACGCTTGACACCTATGAATCATTCGAGCTGGCGCAGAAGCTGCTGGAGCTTCCGGTAAACAAGGCGATAACTGCTCTGGCACAGCTTGGCGACAGCGTGGAGGACGAACAATGAAGCTGCATTTTCTGAAATACGACGCACTGGCTTCCCTGCGTGCGAACGTTGAAGGCAACCTTGAGAAGTATCGCCTGCCGGTCAACGACTGGATATATGAATTTTTCGGCGAGGAAGAGCCTTTCGGAGAATTTATGACCACCGTCGGAGATATCAGCCTTGTATGCACCGAAAAGGAACAGGGAAAGGCTGACGTGCAGAACGTCATCACGCTGTATTCAGCTATGATGAACATAACGGATACGCAGGCTTCCGACGAGCGGCTGTGGGCGGGAATGTGCCACGGCGATATGTGGGAGTTCTTAAACAAGCGCTGGGAGGCTTCCTCGTCAAAGAAGATAACCAAAGAGGACGTGCTGTCGAGATATTTTTACGGTCAGGGCAGACGGCGTTCGCTGATAACCAACACGCTGGCGAAGCTGTGGTGGGTAGGTCGGCTTACCTACGACCCGGACCGCAAAGACCCGTTCGAGCTTACGCACTATTTCGAAGATGATTTTTCAAGAAAGACCCTTATCTTATTTTCGAGCAATTACATGAGCAGCAGACCTGTTGCGCTCGGGCTTCTCAGTGCGCTGAACGACCTGGAGCGCAATACCGCTTCCAGCGGCAGTGAGCGCAAGCTCATCTACCAGGAGGCTTCAAAGTATCTGAATATCCTCGGCGGTACGATGATACTTGACTACTTCACCAAGGAAGAGATAGAAGCCCGCGTGAAGAATCACATTCTCAGCATGAAGAAATCAGAAATGACCGTGTGACGCGGCGTTCCATGACCGCGCAGTTTTAAGGAAGCACAACAGCCCCGGACGGAACCCCCGCCGCGGGTATCAATGTCTTTAAAGCGCCCGCTTTGCTGAAAAAACCGCCCCCGTTGCCTGAACTGGCTCCGGGAGCGGTTTTCCATCTATATCGAGCGCTTCAGCGTCCCACTGGATAACTGTAAGCCCCATGCCCTCGACCGTGGTTATCACGGTGTCGTCGTACTCGCCGTAGGGGGCGCGGTAGAGGGTCGGTTCAGTGCCGGTGATGTCCTTTATTTTCTGGGAGGCTGACTTGGTGTCGGTGATGAGGTCGTTTACGTTCATACCCTTAACGTGCGGGTGGACGTCCGAGTGGTTCTGGATCTCGTGGCCGGCGTCAGCGAACATTTTAACGTCGTCGGGATAGCGGTCGCACCAGTCGCCGGTCACGAAGAAAGTAGCCCGGGCGTCGTATTCGTCGAGAATATCTATCAGCTCATGCGTGTTGGAGTTTTCCCAAGCCACGTCGAAGGTCAGCGAGATTTTATTATCGCCGCGCTCCACGCAGTATACCGGGAGCTGACGCTCGGTTGCCTGCGTGCCAACCGAGGTTAGTATCGCTCCGACTCCTGCCGCCGCTGTCGCCGCTGCGAGAAGCCCTATGGCTGTCAGGCGTTTTACCTTTTTTTTCGTAAGTGTTATCATGCGCATAAAATGTCCCTCCTGCAGTTGTGTGACGTGAGATTTTCCAGCCTGCCGCCGCTGGTTTTTCTGGTGGAATATATGCGTTGTCCGGGACAAATATGACAAGCGCGGGAAGCGTTAAGCTGTGAATAAAAAGTCTGCGTTGCGATTTCTTTGGTGGAAACTATAATTTAGCGCTACATG
>DQFX01000041.1 GCA_003531585.1 Oscillospiraceae bacterium
GGCGCACTCTACCCATTTTCCCTTTTCAAAACGGTTTTTAGAGGTTCCCATAAAATGATTCCCCTGGAGTATCCGGGGGGAATATGAGTATAAAAGTCCCGCTGTTCGTGACAGCGGGACTAGTGTTATACAGCAAACTGGCTGTTGTACAGGTTAGCGTAGAATCCGTTTTTAGCGAGGAGTTCCTCATGATTGCCCTGTTCGATGATGTGACCGTCCTTCATTACAAGGATAACGTCAGCCTCGCGGATAGTTGAAAGGCGGTGAGCAACAATGAAGCTAGTTCTGCCGTTCATCATCTTCGCAAAGGAGTCCTGAATCTTGATCTCAGTTCTGGTATCAATAGAGGATGTAGCCTCGTCCAGAATAAGCATAGGCGGCAGGCAGAGCATAACGCGGGTTATGCACAGAAGCTGCTTCTGACCCTGCGAAAGGCTCCCGCCGTCCTCGGTTATCACGGTGTCGTAACCCTGCGGCAGACGCTTTATGAAGCTGTGCGCGTGCGATGCCTTCGCAGCCGCAATGATTTCCTCGTCTGTGGCGTCGGGGTTGCCCATTACAATGTTGTCGCGGATAGTTCCGGAGCGCAGCCAGGTTTCCTGAAGGACCATACCGTAGCTGCTTCTCAGGCTGTTTCGGGTCGCATTCCGTATATCTGTGCCCTCGACTGTTATCGAGCCGCTGTTGACGTCGTAGAACCTCATCAGCAGGTTGATTATAGTGGTCTTTCCGCAGCCGGTCGGACCTACGATAGCGATACGCTGACCCGGTTTAACGCTGAGGTTCAGTCCCTCGATGAGCTTTCTGTCGGGTACATATGAGAACGAAACATCGTTGAGTTCTACGCTGCCCTTGACGTCCGCAAGCTCCACAGCGTCGGCAGGCTCGGGGATCTGCGGTTCTTCCTCGATGAGTTCAAACAGGCGGGAAGCGCATGCGAGCGCATTCTGAAGCTCCGTAACCACTCCGGAGATCTCGTTGAACGGCTTGGTATACTGGTTAGCATAGGAGAGGCATGCGGAAAGCTGACCTATAGTAAACGGATTTACAGCGCCGGCAGTCGCGATGCATATGAGCGCTCCGGCGAGAGCAACTCCGGCGTAAACAACGCTGTTGACGAAACGTGTGCAGGGGTTGGTAAGCGAGGAATAGAACGTAGCCTTGAGAGAGCAGTCAGCAAGTCGGTCGTTTATCCTGTCGAATTCCTCCAGCGCCTCGCCCTCGTGGGAGAACGCCTGAACGACCTTCTGATTTCCGATCATTTCGTCGATGAATGCAGTCTGCTGACCGCGGGTTTCGGACTGAACCCTGAACATGCGGTAGGTGCGGTTTGCAATGAACCGCGCGATGAACAGAGACAGTGGAGTAACGATCACAACTACTATAGCTATCTGCCAGCTTATTGAAAACAGGAAGAACAGCGTGCCGAGAATCGTGACGATACCGGTAAAAAGCTGAGTAAATCCCATCAGCAGACCGTCCGCGAACTGATCTGCGTCTGCGATAACGCGGTTAACGATGTCGCCGTAGGGGTGGGCGTCGATGTAGCTCAGCGGAAGTATCTCGATTTTCCGGAACGCCTCGTTGCGAATGTCACGTACAACATGGTAGGTTATGCGGTTGTTGATGGTGTTCATGAGCCACTGGATAAGCGCTGTTATACCGATGATGATACCGGTTTTGATGAGTATAGCCGCGATTCCCGCGAAATCAACCTGCCCCTTGCCGACGATAAGATCGATCGCGTCGCCGATAAGGATAGGCGTGTAGAGGGTCAGAGCCACCGTGATGGCAGCGAACAGTATCGACAGCACCATGAAGAACCCGTGGCGCTGAACGTATTTCAGCACCTTCCTGAGAGTGCCTTTCTGCGCGGTATTTTTCTTGCTTCCTGCTGTGTTTGGCTTTGCCATTTATACCGCCTCCTTCTTGAACTGGGAATTGTAGATCTCGCTGTAGACGGGGCAGCTGTTAAGCAGCTCGTCGTGCTTGCCTATGCCGGCTATCTTGCCATCGTCGAGGACGATTATTTTATCTGCGTGCTGTATTGAGGAGGTACGCTGTGACACAATGAATACGGTAGGATTCGTGTCCATTTCGCGGATAGACTTGCGGAGCGCCGCGTCGGTCGCGAAGTCAAGCGCGGAGGCGCTGTCGTCGAGTATCAGTATCTCGGGCTTCCTGACGAGCGCGCGGGCGATGGTGAATCTCTGGCGCTGACCGCCGGAGAGGTTCTTTCCGCCCTGTTCTATCTCGAAGTCAAGGCCGCCCTTGCTTTCGATAACGTCCGCAGCCTGGGCGGTTTTAGCCGCCGCGAGTATCTCGTCGTCGGTGGCGTCGTCCTTGCCCCAGCGCATGTTGTCGCGAATCGAGCCTTTAAACAGCACCGCCTTCTGCGGAACAATTCCGATACGCTCGCGCAGCTCCGGAATTTCGAAGCTCTTTACGTCGCGGCCGCCGATGAGGACTTCACCCGCGGAAGCGTCATAGAAACGCGGTATCATGTTAACCAGCGAGGACTTGCCCGAGCCGGTGCCGCCGATTATTCCGACGGTTTCGCCGCGCTTTACCGCGAAGTCCATGCCGGTAAGGGATTCCTCTCCGGCGTTCTTGTATTTCAGGGAAACTCCGCGGAATTCAACTGCGTAGTCGGCATTGCCGATAACGTCCTTGTCAGAGGTGACTTCCTGAGACGACTTGATGTCGAACAGAGCCTGAACGCGGTTTCCGCAGGCAACGCATTTTGTAAGGCTGATGATGAGGTTTGCGAGCTTGATAAGCTCCACGAGTATCTGGGACATGTAGTTGTAAAGCGCAACAACATCGCCCTGGGAAAGGGTTCCGTCGTTTACCTGAACGGAGCCTGTCTGAATGAGCCAGATTATCGCGAGGTTGATTATTACGTAGGTCAGCGGGTTCATCAGCGCGGATATTCTTCCGACGAACTTCTGACCGGCGGTCAGCTCGTCGTTGCTCTTATTGAAGGTGTCGATCTCCTGATCTTCCTTGCAGAACGCGCGCACAACGCGGACGCCGGTGAGGTTCTCACGCGTAATTCCGAGCACTTTGTCGAGCCTTGCCTGAACCTTCTTGTAAAGCGGAATGCACCACAGCATGATTCCGAAGATAACAACGGAAAGCACCGGTATAGCCGCAACGAATATAAGCGCCGCCTGAACGTTGATAGTAAACGCCATGATCATAGCGCCGAATACCACGAACGGCGAGCGCAGCAGCAGACGGAGCGTAAGGTTTACGCCGTTCTGTATCTGGTTCATATCGCTGGTCATTCTGGTGATGAGGGTGGAAGTTCCGACCTGGTCGATTTCAGACCACGACAGGCTCTCAATGTGGCGGAATAATTCGTGCTTCACCTTGGAGGAGAACCCTACCGCCGCCTTGGCGGCAAAGTACTGCGCGGTGATGGAGAACGCAAGCCCGACTATACCCAGACCCACGAGCAGGCATACCATTCCGATAACATAGCCCTTGTCGCCGTTGGCTATGCCGTCGTCGATTATCGAAGCGATAACGAGCGGCACGAAAAGCTCCAGGAGAGCTTCAAGCAGCTTGAACAGCGGCCCGAGTATGCATTCCTTTTTGTATTTTTTAATGTGTACAAGTAGTTTTAACAATTGATACCCTTCCCTTCAAAGATTATCTTGACAAATCACAAATAATAGTATATCATAAAAGAAAGATATTTTAAAGATATAGCATTGAAAAAATCTATACAAATTATGTATAGATATAATAGTTACAAAATATGGAGGCAGAAATGGATTTGAAACAACTGCGTTATTTCACGACTGTTGCCGAAGAGGGCACCATAAGCGCCGCCGCGAAGAAGCTTTTTATGTCGCAGCCGCCGCTGAGCACTCAGATGAAGCTGCTTGAGCAGGAGCTGGGCTGTTCTCTGTTCGAGCGGGGGCAGAAGCATATCCGCCTGACCGAAACCGGAAGACTCCTTTACGACCGCGCACAGACTCTCCTGCGCATGGAAGCGTCAATGCGGCAGGACGTGGAAGCGTGCGCCCGAACCGAGAAAGATACGATACGAATAGGGGTAGTTTCGTCGGTGATATGTACCCGTGCGGGAGAGTGGATATCGGATTTTCTGAAGAAGAACGACGGCGTTACCATCGAGATAACGGAGAGCAACACATATTCGCTGATCGAGAAGCTGCGGACAGATCAGATACATGCGGCACTTGTAAGAACACCGTTCCCTGAGAACGAGTTCAGGGTACACAGCCTGGCGCATGAAAAGATGATAGCGGTAGGCGCAAAGCGAAGACTCCCGGACATGGTAACAATGAATATTCTTTCACATTACCCCCTGATTCTATACCGCCGCTGGGAGCCGATAATAAAGGAGGCGTTCCAGAAAAACAGCCTGGAGCCGCGCTGCGTCTGCATATGCGACGACGCCAGAACAGCGGTCGACCTCGCGGAACGCGCGGTCGGTATCTCGCTGGTTCCTGGTTCGGCGGCGGGGCTTCTGCATTCCGAAAAGGCGGAGTTCCATTCGATAGCCGACTGCCCTATAGAAACGGAGATCGTGCTTATTTACAAGGAGAACGCGTATTTTCCGGAAAGCGTGAAGAAATTCACGGATTACCTTATGACTATCAAATAAATAAAAAAGCACGTCCGCCAATGGACGTGCTTTTTGTTGCAGATCACGGCTCGTGAACCGTGAATGTTATCGAGATGTTGGAAACGGAGTTCTTATCGCTGATGTCCATTATCTGGGCGGAGCAGTCGGTAAAATCTCCATCGGGAGTTCGCACTTCCTTGGGCAGGTCGTTTACCCATGCGTTGTAGAGGTTTACACGCGTGCAGTGCTTGTCGTCGGAGGTTGTGAACTCCTTGCCGTTTAGCTGATACGGCGAGTTGTTGATGAGTATCTTGTCAATGCTTATCGTGTACCCGGGGAACAGATCCTCGCCGTTGGAGATTCCCAGCGCTGAGAATGCAACTCCCTTTGCCGCGCCGCATTCCGTAAAGTCAAGGCTGACCGTGTAGGTTCCCGCACCTGTGATTATTACGTTCTTGTCCTTGATACCCTTGGTTTTGTTGGTCGGGTCGTAGGTGTCGCCAACGCTGTAGGATTTGGTGTAGTCCGCGCTCTGGTACATTATCCAGGCGACAGCCGCGTCATCTGAGGGTGCTATCTCAACGTCTGCGAGGGCGTTCTCCTCTGCGATCCTGCGCGTGGATTCGATCTTTTCCTTAGCCGCCGCCTTGATTTCCTCTGTTGACTTTCCGGCTTCGTTTGCGGCCGCTCTGGAGCTGAACAGCTCCGCAAGGGTCTCGTCGGAGATCGTGTTTGTTATGCGCTTGTAGAAGTTGCTGCAATCCCACAGAACAGGGCAGTAGTCGTAGAGATCGCAGTTGTCGAGGAGGTTGTCGTAGAACTTGTCGGTATCCTGCTTGATTCCGCCGTTTTTGAGCATTACCGCATACTCGCCGATAACAACGCCATAGCCCTGCTCGGAGAATTTGCTGAGCTTCTCAAAAAGCCCGTTCTGCTCGTCGTAATCCTGAGGGGAGCCCCACTGGGTAACTCCATCGGTGCCGCAGTAATCCCAGGGAGTGTAATAGTGCACGGAAAGAAGCAGCTTGCTGTCCGCTGTGTCCTCCGGCATCTGGAAGCGATCGTCGCAGGTCTTGGTGATATCGGTGTTGTAGCCCGCGATAAGCAGGAAGCGGTCTGCGTTCCTGCCGCCGAGGGAGCGTATCAGCTTTACGAATTCGCTGTTTATCTCGTTGGCGGTTTCGTAGCATTCATTCTCGCTGAGAACTCCGCTGGAGCCTGTTATTTCCTTATCGTTGAGCTTGTCGCCGAGTTCCTCGTTGGCGGATTCGAATATCAGCTTGTAGGAGCGGTCGGCAAAATGCTCGCCTATCTGCGTCCACATTGCCTTGTACATTTCCATTGCCTTGTCGCGGGTCTCCTGCTCTGCGGAGCCGAACATACCCCACCAGCCGCCGTCCCAGTGGTCGTTTATTATGACGTACATATCAGCGTCGAGCGCCCATGTAACCACTTCGTCAACCCTGTCCATCAGAGCGGAATCTATGGTATAGTCGCCGCTCTCGTAGTTCATGCCGTTAGTCCACGCAATAGGGATACGTATAGTGTCGAATCCGGCGGCTTTCATTCCCTGGATCATCTCCTGAGTAGTCCGGGGCTGACCCCACACTATCTCTCCGGAGGTCGCGCTTGAGCCATTTATGTAAGCCTGGTGATTGTACGCCTCCAGGGTATTGCCGAGATTGATTCCATTGCCCATTGCACGAATGACTTCAAGAGACGTCATATTGTTTTCCTCTGTATCGGCGGCGCTTTCTGTAGTTTCTGCTGACGCGGCTTCTGAAGTTCCGCTCGAATTGGAAGCGGTTTTGCCGGAGCAGCCAGTCAGCGCCAGCATTGCTGAAAGCACGGCGGAAATTCCGGCGTTGAGAATAAAATTGATTTCCATTTTGTTACCTCCATATAGGCATGAAAAGCATGTCGAAAACGATTACATTAATATTTTAGCACAAAATGCCCATAAATTCAAGTACTATGTGGACATCTTTTGGCATAATCGACTATCAGAGAATATAATTATACGTTTCGGACAAATTAGGCGGCTAATGCAGAAAAATAACAGGTATTGATTTTTTAAGAGAATTGATATATAATTATTAAAGATAAAGGTCGGTGAAAGAAATGAAAAATACAAAGGCTTACGGTGCGGAGATCCAGGATGAACTTCGGGAGACCGCTCCAGAATATGAAAAATGGCGGCGCAGATTATTTATAATGAACTGCGTTATTGCAGCCGGGGTATTCCTTCTTGAGATTGGCGTAAACATTATACTTTTTGTGCAGGGGAAGGTCAATCCGGATATAGTGTACCATCTGATGAGGTACCTTGTTGTTCCTTCCGGACTGGTGTTTCTTGCAGTGCTGTTTGATGGAATTATGATGCGGTGCTTTCCGAACAAGGACTGGCTGCTGAATTATATAATGGTGCTGACCGTTGTATTTATGTGCACGGTCGTGGCGGTGACGCATTACGTATTTCCGATAACGATGACCGCTTTCGTAATTCCCGTGCTGATGTCCGTGGTATTCGGGAATAACCGCATGACGGCTGCGACTGCAGCAAGCTGCAGTGTGTGCGTGATTCTGACAGGAATCTGGCGCAACATCGACGGCACCGATACTGACAGGTATTACGTGGTTCAGGAGGTCGTGATCTCCCTCGGAATAATATTTATGTCGCTTATCGTTGCAGAAATTGTAAACTCGCTGATAACTGAGCAGAATCACCGTCTGCTGGACGCACTCCGCAAGGAGAAGCGCTCTCAGCAGGAGGCCGAGGCAGCAAATATGGCGAAAAGCTCGTTCCTGGCGAATATGTCGCACGAGATACGCACGCCTATAAATGCGATACTCGGAATGAACGAGATGATACTCCGCGAGGAGAAGGATCCTGCGATACGCGGCTATGCCGGGAACATACAGGCGTCGGGAAACTCGCTGCTGTCGATAGTCAGCGACGTGCTCGACATTTCAAAAATAGAGTCCGGCAAGCTTGAGATAATTCCGGTGGACTATGAAGTAAACTCGCTGATAAGCGACTGCTGCAACATGGCTGCGGGCCGCGCGAAGGCGAAGGAGCTGGAACTGCTGGTCGAGTGCGCGGACAACGTTCCAATGAAGCTCTGCGGCGATGAAACTCATATCCGGCAGATAATCATGAATCTTCTCACAAACGCGGTAAAGTACACTGAGAAGGGCACAGTGAAGCTGATAGTCAGCGGAAGATTTACCGACGGTGGGTTTGTGCTGAAAGTGGATGTCAGCGATACCGGAATCGGCATTGCCGAGGAGAATCTGCCGCAGCTATTCACACAGTTCCAGCGGTTCGACCTCCAGCGCAACCGGAATATCGAGGGCACAGGGCTGGGTCTGTCGATAGTCAAGCGGCTTTGCGACCTTATGAGCGGAACAATTACCGCGAGAAGCGTCCTGGGAAGCGGCAGCACGTTCACGGTCGAGCTTCCCCAGAAGGTAGTTGACAGCACTCCATGCGGCGGAGTGAATCTGAATTATTCCGCGGGCGCGGAGCACGAATATCATCACAGCTTTGAAGCTCCGGAAGCGAAGATACTCGCGGTGGACGACCTTCCTGTAAACCTGCTCGTAATAGCAAACCTGCTCAAGGAAACCCGCATTAAAATCGACACTGCCGGAAGCGGCAGGGAGTGCATGGATAAATGCTCCCAGCAGAAATACGACCTGATACTGATGGATCACATGATGCCCGAAATGGACGGCGTGCTGACGTTTGAAAAGCTCCATGGCGACAAGTCCTCGCCAAACTTTGAAACTCCGGTGATAATGCTGACGGCTAACGCCCTCGCCGGAATGCGGGAGCAGTACATGGACGTAGGATTTGCGGATTACGTTTCCAAGCCGGTTCGCGGCGCAAAGCTCGAGGAAGCGATACGCCGGAATCTGCCGGAGTCCCTGATCAAACCTGCGTCGCCGGAAATCCCCGCCGAAGCGGTCAGCACGGAGCCGTCCGGGTTCGCCGACATTTGCGGCGCAGTCCCGGAGCTGAACGTCAACGCAGCTTTGCAGTACTGCTGCGGCAGCGCTGAGCTGCTTAATGACCTGCTTCATGACTTCACGGAAAACGATCACTTTAGCGACCTGAAAGCCGCGTTTGAAGAAAAGCGCTGGGAGGACTACCGCAGACATGCTCACTCGCTGAAAAGCACGTCGCTGATGATAGGGCTTACCGGACTTTCAGAGCGCGCGAGGGCTTCCGAACTTGCGCTGAAGGGCGGCTGCACCGAGTTTGCGGAGCTAAACCATGATTCGCTGATCGAGGAATACAGCGCGCTCCTTGGAAAAATCAAAGATTATTTGAAAGATAAGAGAGAATAAAATGCCACAATTTATTGAAATAACCTCCCTGGATCACCCGGGCTGCGAGGTCTACACGAAACTTACCGAAGCGCAGCTCCGCAACCGCCTGGAGCCGGAAAAAGGAATATTCATAGCTGAAAGTCCGAAGGTAATACAGCTTGCGCTTGAGCGCGGATACGAGCTGATATCCATTCTGACCGAGAAACGCTGTCTTGACGGCGTTGCCGGCGACCTTTTAAGGAACTGCGGAGATATCCCTGTTTACCTTGCTGAGCCGGATATACTCTCGACAATGACGGGCTACAAGCTGAACCGCGGCGTGCTTTGTGCCGTTCGGCGTCCGAAGCCGAAGTCTGCGGAGGAGATTTGCAGGAACGCTCACCGCATAGCTGTTCTTGAAAATATCGTCGACACAACGAACATCGGAGCGGTGTTCCGCTCAGCTGCGGCTCTCGGAATAGACGCTGTACTTATAACGCCTTCCTGCTGCGATCCGCTGCTGAGAAGAGCGGTGCGCGTCAGCATGGGTACGGTGCTTGTGGTTCCCTGGGCGCATATCGGCGAGGAGCCGGAGGACTGGCCGGAGAATGGGCTGTCGCTGCTGAATTCCTGGGGATTCAAAACGGCTGCAATGGCGCTCAGCGGCAGGTCCGTGAGCATTGACGATCCCGCGCTCGCCGCTGTGGATAAGCTTGCGATCGTGCTGGGAACCGAGGGCGACGGACTTTCAAAGGACACGATAGCCCGCTGCGATTATACCGTGAAGATCCCGATGTCGAACGGTGTTGATTCCCTGAATGTAGCTGCGGCGGGAGCAGTAGCATTCTGGCAGCTCAAATGGCGCGGGGAGTGATCTGAATGCCTTTTCTCTATGAACATGGCGACATGCTGAATCGCCCGATAGAGTGCTTCTATTTTGACACTAGCTCAAAGTATTTTCCGGTGCATGCCCACTGGCACTTCTATATGGAGTTGATCTACATGTACGACGGAAAGGTCGAAGCTTCCAGTGCGGGTGAGAAATACATTGTTGAAAAGGGCGACATGATGCTTTTCCACCCGAAGGCGGTGCATTCTATTTCGTACTGCCCGGGTTCGCCGGATGCGCGGTACGCTGTTATCAAGCTTGATATCAGCCGCATGAGCCTTACGCCGAGCTACGCGCCAAAGCTCAGAAGTATTTTCCTGAGCGCCGAAAAGAAAAATATGACGCCGTTCTTCGCGGCTTCCCAGACTGAAAAAATGCGCGCCGGCGAGGTACTCACGCGGTGCATTGAGGAAATGAGGCAGCAGAGATACGGCTTTGATCTCGTGATACGTTCCGAGCTGTATGGGCTGCTGATCAACATTCTGCGCTGCTGGCAGGATCAGGGATTTTCAGTCGACAGCGAGGCGTATTCCGAGGACTCCCGTTACGACATTTACAACATTACGGAGTTCATCGACGAGCGGCTGTCGTCCGGCGTGCAGGTCAGCGAGGTCGCGGAGCGCTGCGGCATGAGCTATTCCTATTTTGCGAAGAAGTTTCTTGCGGTCTACGGAAAGACCTGCAAGGAATACATTGAGGAAATGCGTATTATCAAAGCTGAAGAATTCCTGGTTTTCACGGATTTTGATTTGCAGAAGATCAGCAGCGAAACGGGATTTTCCGACTGCTCGCACATGATAAAGAGCTTCAAGAAGCTGCGTGGAATAACGCCCAAGCAGTACCGCATTAAGCTTGCCGAATAAAACGACCCCGCACCGGAAAAGCGCGGGGCAAATTTATAGTCTGCATTCGTAGAGCTTAGGCAGCTTGTCGAGCGTCACAGCGTTTTCGCAGGAGTAAGCCCGGCGCAGCTCATCATACGATGTGAAATTTTCGGAAGTCGTGAAACTGCCAGACCAGGTCATGAACCAGCTCCAGGGTACATGGTGTTCGATGAGCGCGGGAACGTCCGGAATAGTGCCGATCTCCGCGACTGCCGCGAGTTTTTCCGTGGAAATACTGCCGCTGATTTCGGCGTATTCCCTGGCAAGGTCTGTGTGCTCGTGAGCCGGGGGATAGAGGTCACGGGAGATGATATCAACAACATCGTCGCCGGGATAGTTTTCGACTTTCGGGGAATTCTGCACCCAGATGAGGTTGTCAAGGCGGTGGCGTTCCGTGAAGCGCTCGAACATCAGGCGGTAGAGCTTTTTGCACGGCTCCGCGCCTTCGCGTCCCCACCAGAACCAGCTGCCCTCGGCCTCGTGGAAGGGTCTCCATAGTATCGGGATATGCTCGTCGCTGAAAGGCCGCAGAAGTCCCGCCATGTAGTCGAGGTCGTTCAGAAATGCCGCGTTTTCCGGAGTTCCTGACTGAGCGGCTCTGGAAGCGCTGAAATCCGTGTTCTCGGAAAAGAAAGACTTGTCGCGGCCGCCCAGCGGGGAAAACCAGTGCCAGGTGAAGGTGATAAGTCCGCCGAGCCTTGCCCATTCCCATGCTTTTCGGAGCGTTCCGCGGGCGTTAACGACCTCAGTCATGCATTCCTCGCCGGAGTTCTCCGGGCGGATATTAGGCGAGTAGCCGAGGAGTTCAAACCCGCAGAGCGCCGGAAGTTTTCCGGTTACGCGGCGGATATGCTCCAGTTCGGGCTGCTCCATTGTCTGGGTGTGCTGACCCAGTATCAGCCTGTTTCCGCGGTTCTCCTCGAGGTAATCAAGTACGCGCTGAACCTCCGGCTGCGCGTTCGGGTTAACGGCTCTCATTATTTCACTCCTCTGAATCCGGTGATGTCCTTGATGACCTCTCCGGCTATGATAAGTCCCACAACGGACGGTACGAACGCGTTGCTTCCCGGCACCTGATTGCGGTGTGTGCATTTCCTTTTTGTTCCGGGAGGGCAGACGCAGTGCTGTTCGCAGCTTATCGCCATATCGTCGACCGGGGTGATAGGCTTTTCCTTGGAATATACTACCTTCAGCTTGCGGACTCCGCGCTTTTTCAGCTCGTATCGCATTACGCGGGCAAGCGGGCAGACCGAGGTGCTGTAGATATCCGCGACTTCAAAACGGGTCGGGTCGACCTTGTTTCCTGCGCCCATGGAGCATATTATCGGGGTGCTGCACTTCTGCGCGTTCATTACAAGCTCTATTTTTCCGGTTACGGTGTCGATGGCGTCAACAACGTAGTCATACTGCGAGAAATCGAACTGGTCTGCGGTTTCGGGAGTGTAGAAGGTCTGCCAGCAGTTGACCGTCATGTCGGGGTTTATCTCAAGCAGGCGCTCTTTGGCTGCTTCTACCTTATATCTGCCAACGGTTTTCCTGGTGGCGAATATCTGGCGGTTTATGTTGGTGAGGCAGACCTTGTCGTCGTCGATGATGTCGAGGGTGCCTACCCCGCTTCTTGCGAGGGCTTCAGCGGTGAATCCGCCTACGCCGCCTATTCCGAATATTGCCACTCTGGAGCCGGCGAGTTTTTCCATGGCTTCCTTGCCGAATATGAGTTCGGTTCTTGAAAATTGATTCAGCATTCTGTATTCCTGTCCTTTGTCTATTAAACATATGGTTCTGATATATTATACATTTTCGCTCCGGGATTGTCAATAGCTAATCACGAAATAATTATACAGTATTGACGAAAATTCGCGAAAGGTATTGAAAAAAAGCCGCGCATAGGATATAATAACATATATGTATATGCCGCAGAAACCAGGCTGCGAAATAAATCCGGTCGGCAGACCCAGGGAGGAAAACATCTTGACATCAGCAAACGATCTTACAAAGAACATAAAGCGCGTTATCTTCACAGAGGAGGAGATAAAGGCGAAAATTGTGGAGGCGGGCAGGGAACTCAGCGAGAAATACGCCGGAAAGCCGCTGCTTCTGGTGAGCATACTTAACGGCGCGTTCGTATTCATGGCGGACTTCTGCCGCGCGGTGACGATTCCGTGCGAGATAGCGTTCATGTGCGCAAAGAGTTACTATAACGGCACCGTATCCAGCGGCGAGGTCACTATCACGAAGGATCTTACCCAGGACATCAGCGGGTACCACGTTGTTATACTTGAGGACATAATCGACACCGGCCGTACCCTGAAAGCAGTTGTGGAGCTGCTGAAGAAACGCGATCCGCTTTCACTTGAGGTTATCACGCTGCTGGACAAGCCGTCCCGCCGTGCGGTGGAGTTCGAAGCGGACAAGGCGCTGTTCACTATCCCGGATTATTTCGTGATAGGCTACGGGCTTGACTGCGGCGAGAAGTACCGCAACCTGCCCTACATCGCAGAATACAGCGCGGACTGAGAGGTAAAATAAACACAAATTCAAATAACACTAAGCAGCTGGGATTCCTTGAAAGGGTATTCATACTGAAGGAAAATCACACGGACGTCAAAACCGAGCTTGCCGCGGGACTTACTACGTTTATGACGATGGCGTATATTCTGGCGGTCAACCCGAGTATTCTTTCAGCGGCAGGAATGGACGGCACCGCGGTTCTCATCGCTGCCTGCATAGCTTCCTTCATCGGCACAATGCTGATGGGACTTCTCGCGAATCTGCCGTTTGCGCTCTCGGCGGGAATGGCAAAAAGATACCGCCGCTGATTTACGTATTGACGGTGCTGTTTATTCTGAATATATTCTCCTGTAAATTTTCAGCCGCTCTGGGTCAGCTCAGGGCGGCTGTATATATTAAAATCCCCCGGAAGGCTCGTCTGAACCCCCGGGGGATTACTATTAGTGATTCCTGAACCACTTTCGTATCCATGCTCCGCTTTCGGAGTAATCGCTGTCCGACCACTTTCCGTCCGCCTTCGCGGATTCCTTGAAGCAGGAGGAGGATTCGTTCTTGTTTGCGAGGTTCCAGTTGCAGTAGCTTACGCCGTATTTATCAAGCAGCTTGAGCCACTTTTCAGTCTGCGCGAAGTCGTTGCCGCCGTTGCCGGAGGCGTCGCAGCAGCCGAATTCCGAAACGAATATCGGAAGTTCGCCGTTGATGCATTTTTCCGTGCGTTCACGCAGCCAGTCCGTATGTGTAGCCGCATAGAAATGCAGCGCGTACATTACGTTGTCGTATTTCAGCGGGTCGGCAAGCGCCTGGTCGATGTCCTGGCTCCAGGTTGGCGTACCTACGATTATTACTGCGTCCTTGTCGTTCTTGCGTATCACAGGGATAACCTTTTCAGCGTAGGGCTTTATAACGCCTTTCCAGGTCGCGTTTCCGTTCGGCTCGTTTACTATCTCGTAGATAATGTTGGGGTAGTCTGCGTACTTCTTTGACATCTTGTCGAAGAACTTTATTGCTTCGTCCGTATACTGGCTCGGGTCGCCTGGATTCAGCACGTGCCAGTCAATGATGACGTACATTCCGAGCTTGATACATATATCTACGCCCTTTTCCAGGAGCTGAGTGCTTCCTTCCTTGTTCTGCATGTAGCACTGACCGTTGCCCCATTCGTCAACGTACATCGCCATGCGGACTACATTTGTGTTCCAGTCGTCGCGCAGGGTTCGGAATGCGTTTTCGTTTACGAAGTCCGGAAACCAGGTGATTCCGTGAGTACTCATGCCCCGGAGCTGGTATCCTTTTCCGTTTTTGTCCACAAGCTGGGTTCCCTTTACGGAAAGCTGACCGTGAGCGGCTACCGGAGTAGTTCCGTCCGGATCCTCAGGCGCAGGCGGAACCGTCTGTATCGTGACCGCCGGTGTGGTGGTAGCAGGCTGAACGCTGCCGCCGTTCTGCCCGGAGTTTGTTCCGACGGAAGCAGCCGAGCCGTTAACTGTAGCTTTCGACGGCGTGAAATCACCGGGGCATGACCAGTTGAATCCGAAGCCAGTATTGCCGCCGCTGGGAACGCTTCCGTTATAGGACTCGTTCTTAATGGTGAGCGTAGTTCCGCTCACTGAGAAAACGCCGTTCCAGCTTGCGGTCAGCTTGAATCCGGATGGAACTGTCACTTTAACGGTCCAGCTTCCGACGTCGGAGCCGGAATTGTTCGTAAGTGTAGCTTCGTAGCCGCCGCACTTGTTTCCGCCTTCCTCCCAGGTGGAGTTCAGCTTCCAGTCGACCGAAAATTTCGTGAGTTCCGCCGGTTTTGTGGCTGTCGAGGTCTTGACCGTTGAAGCAGTGGTTTTCACAGTCGTGGCTGCTGTCGAAACCGGTTCGGGAGCGGCGCCTGTCGTGCTTTGAGCGGGTGTTGTTTCGGAAGAAATATCCGATGTTACTGGAGATTCAGCGGTTGACGTTTCACCAGAAAACTCCTCGGTTGGAGCGATTCCGCTAATTTCGGAAAGCTCCGGAGCGGGGGACGACTCCGCTGATACTGTGGAAGGAGCCGCTGTGAACTCGCCGCTGTCGGATACGTCAGAGGAAACCGCCGTTTCGGAATCAGCCGGAATCTCCGCAGGCTTCTGGTCGGCGGAGCAGCCGCATAGCAGCGAAGCGCATAGAATCGCCGCGATAATGGATCTGAGCTTGTTTTTCATATAATAATCCTTTCTGAACAGGTATACTTAAGGCAACACCGCACAAAGACCATATTTTGTATTTTGTACGCATCTTGCTTGCAGATTTTCCGTCATTTTGCACAATTCGTCCTTGCAAGGCGTGGTCTCCCCCGGTGGGGGAGGTGTCAACGCAAGTTGACAGAGGGGTTGACCGACAGACCAGCCTTGCTGCGTCCTCATTGTACAATCTGACGAAAAATCAAGATCAGCCAATCAGCGAAGCGTATTATTGGCTGATCTAACTGCGCAATATGCGCACAATCTTTGTGCGGTATTGCCTTAATTATATCATCTCAGCAGTAAAAAATCAACTGTGTACTATCACAAAATCCGTTATGAAAACTTATGCAGAAAAATAAAAAATCATATTGAAATCCGGCGAGTTTTGTGTTATTATATATAGTGATAATTCTGTGCAGACACAGAGTACAAAAACGGATAAGGGAGTAAAATTATGCCAAAGAAACAGGACATCAACAAGATATTGATTATCGGATCAGGTCCTATCATCATCGGACAGGCGTGCGAGTTCGACTATTCCGGTACGCAGGCGTGCAAGGCGCTTCGCAGGCTGGGATACCAGATAGTACTGGTGAACTCCAACCCCGCCACCATCATGACCGACCCCGATGTAGCCGACATCACCTACATCGAGCCGCTCAACGTTGACAGGCTCACCCAGATCATCGAGAAGGAGCGCCCCGACGCGCTGCTGCCGAACCTCGGCGGTCAGTCCGGTCTGAACCTCTGCTCCGAGCTGAGCGAGGCTGGCGTACTTGAAAAGTACAACGTGCAGGTGATCGGCGTTCAGGTCGACGCGATCGAGCGCGGCGAGGATCGTATCGAATTCAAGCACACAATGCAGAAGCTCGGCATTGAAATGCCCCGCAGCGAGGTAGCTTATTCCGTTGAGGAAGCTGTGAAGATCGCTGAGCAGCTCAAGTACCCGGTTGTGCTCCGTCCGGCTTACACCATGGGCGGCGCAGGCGGCGGCATGGTCTACAACATCGACGAGCTGAAGGTAGTCTGCGCCCGCGGACTCCAGGCCAGCCTTGTAGGTCAGGTGCTCGTTGAGGAGTGCATAAGCGGCTGGGAAGAGCTTGAGCTCGAGGTAGTACGCGACGCAAACGACAACGTGATCACCGTATGCTTCATTGAAAATATCGACCCCATCGGCGTACACACCGGCGATTCCTTCTGCTCCGCGCCCATGCTGACCATCAGCGAGGACGTCCAGAAGAAACTCCAGGAGTATTCCTACAAGATAGTAAAGGCTATCGAGGTGATCGGCGGCTGCAACTGCCAGTTCGCGCACGACCCTGTTTCCGGACGTATCGTTGTAATCGAGATCAACCCGAGAACCTCCCGTTCCTCCGCGCTTGCTTCCAAGGCGACCGGTTTCCCGATCGCGCTGGTTTCCGCTATGCTCGCGTGCGGCCTGACCCTCGACGAGATTCCCTGCGGCAAGTACGGCACGCTGGATAAGTACGTTCCCGGCGGCGATTATGTTGTTATCAAGTTCGCGCGCTGGGCATTCGAGAAGTTCAAGGGCGCTGAGGACAAGCTCGGCACCCAGATGAAGGCAGTCGGCGAGGTAATGTCCATCGGCAAGACCTACAAGGAAGCCTTCCAGAAGGCAATTCGCAGCCTTGAGACCGGCAGATACGGCCTCGGCTTCGCTAAGGACTTCAACAAGCTGTCAAAGGCAGAACTGCTTGCAAAGCTGCGCTACCCGACCAGCGAGCGTCAGTTCATCATTTACGAGGCACTCCGCAAGGGCGCTGCAATCGACGAGATATACGACCTCACCAAGATCAAGCACTGGTTCCTCCAGCAGATGAAGGAGCTGGTTGACGAGGAGAACGCGCTCATTGAGAAGAAGGGCGCAGTTCCCGCAGAGCCGGTGCTCCGCCAGGCAAAGCTCGACGGATTTTCCGACAGATACCTCAGTCAGATACTCGGCGTTTCCGAGGAGGATGTACGCACCACCCGCGAGAAGTACGGTATCTGCGAGGCTTGGGAGGGTATCCACGTAAGCGGCACCGAGAATGCGGCATATTATTACTCCACCTATCATGATATCAAGGACACAAGCCCGGTTTCCGACAAGCCGAAGATAATGATTCTCGGCGGCGGCCCCAACCGAATCGGTCAGGGCATCGAGTTCGACTACTGCTGTGTTCACGCGGCGCTCGCACTGAAGAAGCTCGGATTTGAGTCCATCATCGTAAACTGCAACCCTGAAACTGTTTCCACCGACTATGACACCTCCGACAAGCTCTATTTCGAGCCGCTGACCCTGGAGGACGTTCTCGCTATCCACGCGAAGGAGAAGCCGTTAGGCGTTATCGCGCAGTTCGGCGGTCAGACTCCGCTGAATCTTGCAGGCGACCTCAAGAAGTACGGCGTAAATATCCTCGGCACAAGCCCGGAGACTATCGACCTCGCAGAGGATCGCGACCACTTCCGCGCAATGATGGAGAAGCTCGGTATTCCTATGCCGGAATCCGGAATGGCTGTCAACGTTGACGAGGCTCTCGAAATCGCAAACAGGATCGGCTACCCGGTAATGGTTCGTCCGTCCTACGTTCTCGGCGGCCGTGGAATGGAGATCGTTCACGACGATGAGATGATGAAGGTCTACATGTCCGCCGCTGTTGGCGTAACTCCCGACAGACCTATCCTTATAGACCGCTTCCTGCACCACGCTACCGAGTGCGAGGCAGACGCCATCTCCGACGGCAAGAACTGCTTCGTTCCCGCTGTTATGGAGCACATCGAGCTTGCCGGCGTACACTCCGGCGATTCTGCATGCATACTCCCGAGCAAGAATCTCACCGCAAAGCAGGTAGAGACAATCAAGGAGTACACCAGAAAGATCGCCGTTGAGATGAACGTCTGCGGTCTGATGAATATGCAGTACGCCATCGAGGACGACACCGTGTACGTTCTTGAGGCTAACCCGCGTGCTTCCAGAACGGTTCCGCTGGTTTCCAAGGTGTGCAGCATAAACATGGTTCAGATAGCTACGCAGATCATTACTTCCTCGCTGACTGGCAAGCCCAGCCCCGTTCCGGAGCTCCGCGATCACCAGATCAACCACTACGGCGTAAAGGAAGCAGTGTTCCCGTTCAACATGTTCCCTGAGGTAGACCCCGTGCTTGGTCCGGAGATGAGATCCACCGGCGAGGTGCTTGGTATATCCCCGAGCTTCGGCGAGGCATACTACAAAGCTCAGGAAGCGACACGCACAAAGCTTCCCCAGGAGGGCACAGTGCTGCTGAGCGTATGCGACCGCGACAAGCCCGAGCTTATCGAGGTAGCGAAGGCGTTCAACGACCTTGGATTCAAAATTCTCGCAACCGGGAAGAGCTTTGAGATGATAAAGGAAGCAGGTATCCCGGCTGAGCGCATTTTCAAGATGTACGAGGGCAGACCCAACATCGGCGACGCTATCGCGAACGGAAATATTCAGCTCATCATCAACACTCCTGCCGGAAAGGACAGCGTGACTGACGACAGCTACATCAGAAAGGCTGCAATCAAGCACAGAATTCCTTACATCACAACGATGGCTGCCGCAAAGGCAAGCGCGGAAGGCATTCGCGCAATTAAGGAGAACAAGCACTTTGGCGTGAAGTCTCTCCAGGCGCACCACGCTGATATAATCTGATTTAACGTTTCCCTCCGGAATAGCCTTCCGGAGGGAGATTTTTTAAGTAATCCAGCGGAATTTATAAATATTTTATAAAAACTGTTGCAAAAATAACCTAAATATGTTATGATAAATATATAGAGTGGCAGGGTGCGTCATGCAGCCGCGCCATGGGATAATTGAAAGGAATTATGATCATGCCAAGACAGAAGAAAACCACGACCACGACTACCGCAAAGGCGGAGACCGCAGTAAAGGCTGCCGGGACGACAGCAGCTAAGCCTGTAGCAGCAAAGCCTGAAAAGCCCGTTGAGGTTAAGGCTGGCAAGACTGCTGAAGTTAAGGCTGCTCCTGCTGAGACTCCCAAGGCTGCTAGGAAGCCCGCTGCAAAGACCACAGCCAAAAACGCTGTAAAGCCAGCAGCAAAGGCAGATTCCGCTCCCAAGAAGAGAGCCGGAAGAAAGCCGAAGCCCATCACAGTAAATGATGTAGTAGCAAAGATATACAAGCGCATCAACAAGGCTGCCGGTAAGCAGGTGGCCGCTGAGGGCAGAGCCGCAGTTGACATTAAGCTGTATGGTTCGTTTGAGGCTCATATGTACATCGAGGTCAAGGACGGAAAGGTTTCCGTTGAGCCCTATGATTACATCGAGAGAGACCTTGAGGCTGCAGTTCCGGTCGACGTAGCGCTTGCAATCGCAGACGGCAAGACAACCATTAAGGAAGCGGTTGAGAATGGCTCCCTGTATGTTTTCGGAAATGTTCAGTTTGCGCTCAAGTTTGCTAAGCTTTTCGATTGATTCAGTATAACAAAAATCCCCGCGATATGATTTGCGGGGATTTTTATATTACAGGAAAACAAACAGCGGCAGAGTAGACCTGCCGCTGTTTTTATGTGAAATTCGAATTACTCGTATTCAACTACGTTGACCCAGGAGAGCAGGAAATCGCGCTCTTCCTTCTTGCCCTTTACGGACTGGGAAGCAGCAACGATAGGAAGCCACTTCTGAATGTACTGCTTTGCTGTATCGCTCTTCTTGCTGAACAGGTCGAGGTACTTCTCAGCAGTTTCCTTGTCGTTGTTGAGGTAGAACAGCAGGTAAGTGCGTGCAACATCAGCGGAAGCATTGCCCTGTGTAGCATGTGCCCAGTCAATGATGTAAGCGGTGCCGTCGTCCTTTACGATAATGTTGGATGGGTTGAAATCGCCGTGGCATACCTTCTTATGCTCGTGCATACCCTCAAGGCGGGTGTGCAGCTCATAACGTGTGGTGGCGTCGAGGTTGGTTTCGCTGATCTTGCGGTTCATTTTGTCCTTCAGCTTGTTGAGCATCGGGCACTTTGCAGCATGAACCTGCATCTGAAGGTCAACGAACATTTCAAGGTACTCGTCCTTCTTTGCGGGGTTCTCCTGCATGAGCTGTGCAAGGGTTTTGCCCTCAATGAACTCAGAAACGATTGCCCACTTGCCGTCGATCATCTTGACTTCAAGCACTTTGGGTACGTTAATGCCTATATTCTCTACACGCGCCTGATTGAGCGCTTCGTTGAGTATGTCAGGCTTTGCGTAGCTCTCGTCAAATACCTTGACCAGTGTGTTGCCTTCGCGGTAGATGGTCTTGCCGGGTCTGACAGCTAAAATATTTTCGGACATAGCTTTATCCTCCTGTAAAAAGAATGACATGCCAGTGATGGCAGTCTATATATCAAGGAGCATTGTGCCCCATGAATACAAGCACAAAGCCGGGCACGGGCTAAAAGTCCATGCCCGGCTGCGTTAAATCAGTACGGGAGTACTATTGAGAGGGGATCAAACCTTCTCATGAGTACCATAGTATGCGTTGAGATACATCTGCTTGATTTCCTTGAAGAGCGGGAATCTCGGGTTAGCACCGGTACACTGGTCATCGAATGCCTGCTCAACCATTGCGTCAAGTCTGTCGAGGAAGTCCTTCTCGTCAACGCCGTAGTCCTTGATGGTCTTCTTAACGCCGATTCTATCCTTGAGCTCGTCGATCTTCTTGATAAGACCTTCAACCTTAGCCTCGTCGTTCTTGCCGGTTACACCGAGGAACTCAGCAACCTCAGCATAACGACGCATGGTGTGCGGGTGAGTATACTGAGAGAATGTACCCATCTTAGCAGGAGCCTCAGCGCTGTTGAAGCGGATAACTTCGTCGATCAGCAGAGCGTTTGCGATACCGTGGGGCAGGTGGTGGAACGCACCGAGCTTGTGAGCCATAGAGTGGCAAACACCCAGGAATGCGTTAGCAAATGCCATACCAGCCATTGTAGCAGCGTTAGCCATGTTTTCACGAGCAACCGGATCATATACGCCGGAGATAGCGGAATCATAAGCAGCAGGCAGGTTCTCGAAGATGAGCTGGAGGGACTTGAGTGCGAGACCGTCTGTGAACGGAGTAGCCATAACGGAAGCATAAGCCTCGAGGCAGTGTGTAACTGCGTCGATACCGGAAGCGGAAGTCAGACCTCTCGGGCCGGTTCTCATCATGTCAGCGTCAACGATCGCCATCTTAGGCATGAGCTGATAGTCAGCCAGCGGGTACTTAACGCCTGTGGACTGATCGGTGATAACTGCGAACGGAGTAACCTCAGAACCAGTACCAGCAGAAGTAGGAACAGCGATGAAGTAAGCCTTCTCGCCCATGTTCGGGAAGGTGTAAACTCTCTTACGGATATCAATGAAGCGCATTGCCATATCCATGAAGTCAGCCTCGGGGTGCTCATACAGAACCCACATGATCTTACCAGCGTCCATTGCGGAACCGCCGCCGACAGCGATGATGCAGTCAGGCTCGAACTTTCTCATAGCCTCTGCGCCCTTCTGAGCGGAAGCCAGGGAAGGATCAGGCTCAACATCAGCGAATGTGGTGTGAACAATGCCCATCTCGTCAAGTCTGTCAGTAATAGCCTTTGTGAAGCCGCTCTTGAACAGGAAGGAGTCAGTTACGATGAACACTCTCTTCTTGCCCATAACGTCCTTGAGCTCCTTGAGAGCAACAGGGAGGCAGCCCTTCTTGATATAAACCTTCTCAGGTGCGCGGAACCACAGCATATTCTCTCTCCTCTCGGCAACGGTCTTGACATTCAGCAGGTGCTTAACACCAATGTTCTCGGAAACGGAGTTACCGCCCCAAGAGCCGCAGCCCAGTGTGAGGGAAGGAGCAAACTTGAAGTTGTAGAGGTCGCCGATGCCACCGAGGGAAGAAGGAGTGTTAACGATAAGACGGCAAGCCTTCATTCTCTCAGCCCACTTGTCGAGCTTCTCTCTCTCGGTGTTGTTGTTGATCCAGAGTACGGATGTATGACCAAGACCGCCGTTGTTCTTCAGCAGGGTGTCAGCCATATCAAGAGCCTGATCGAAGTTATCAGACTTGTACATGCCGAGGATAGTGGTGAGCTTCTCGTGGCCGAATGCCTCATCAGGCTCCAGGGAAGTAGCCTCACCGATGATTACCTTAACGGACTCGGGGATCTCGAAGCCAGCCATCTTTGCGATCTGGAAAGGACGCTGACCAACGATCTTAGCATTAAGAGCGCCGTTGATGAGCATAACCTTTCTGATCATGTCAGCCTGCTTCTTATCGAGGAACATGCAGCCTCTCTTCTCGAATTCCTTCTTGACATCGTTGTAGATGGTCTTGTCAACGATAAGGGTCTGCTCGGTTGCGCAGATCATACCGTTATCGAAGGTCTTGGAGTGAATGATGGAGTTAACTGCATTAACGATATCAGCAGTGGAGTCAATGATAGCGGAAGCGTTACCCGCACCTACGCCGATAGCGGGGGTACCGGAGGAGTATGCAGCCTTAACCATTCCAGGACCGCCGGTTGCGAGGATTATATCAACTTCCTTCATGAGGAGGTTTGTAAGATCAAGGGAAGGAACATCTACCCAAGAGATGATGCCGTCAGGAGCGCCAGCCTTAACTGCTGCCTCATAAACGATCTTTGCAGCCTCAACGGTGCACTTCTTTGCACGGGGGTGCGGGCTGATGATGATACCGTTTCTGGTCTTGAGAGAGATAAGGGTCTTGAAGATAGCGGTGGAAGTAGGGTTGGTTGTAGGAATAACCGCGCCGACAACGCCGATAGGCTCTGCAATCTTCTCAATGCCGTATGCCTCGTCGCGCTCGATAACGCCGCATGTCTTTGTGTGCTTGTATGCATTGTAGATATGCTCAGCAGCATAGTTGTTCTTGATAACCTTGTCCTCTACAATACCGTAGCCTGTTTCTTCAACAGCCATCTTTGCAAGCGGGATTCTCTGCTTGTTAGCTGCGGAAGCGGCTGCAAAGAAAATAGCGTCAACCTGCTCCTGGGTATAGGTTGAGAAAATCTCCTGTGCTTCCTTGACTTTCTTAAGTGCTTTTTCAAAGCTCTCTACGCTGTCAACCAGTTCATGAAATGCCATAGTCATCTTCTCCTTAAATTTTATATACATGCCTGGGTCGCTCATTTCCTGCTGGGAGCTTCCGGCGGCGGTGACGGTTTACTAACCCGCGGCGCTGTCGGGATTTCCGGCATTCTCTGGGCGCCATTGCCCTGATCGGCTGAGCCGACCTTTATTAACCATTGACACGTGCGGGACATAGACGTTTTAATGCCCCATTCGCACCTGTTAATATTTTAACACATTATTTATATGCTGTAAAATGTAATATTGATATAGCTATATCAGCAAAAAGCATATCACCCTATCGCCCCGAAATATTTGTCCCTGGAGCGGTTTACAGCCGCGACGAATTCACGGTCAAAGTCGGATAAACGGTAATCTCTGCGGTATATCAGTACGTCCTTGTATGGTTTGTCGCTGCCCTTGATTTTAAGTTGAACCAGCCCGTAATCCTTGAGGAGCTCCTGCGGTACGGGGGACACCCACATGAATGTATCCGGAACTGTTCCGAGAATCGCAAACTGCGTACCGCGCTCGTAGACGTATATCCGCCGGTCGATGAACTCGGTAAGCTCCGACTTTCTGACATCTATCATGGGGACCGATGGCACATAAGGGTCAGCGTGGCAGACCTCAATGTACTCGGCGAGGTCGTCAAGACAGACCTCTTCCCTTTGGGTCAGCGGGTTGTTCTTTGATATAAGCAGAACATAGGTGAACTCCGCAACGGTCTCGCTTGTGAGCTTTTTGTCCTTGAAAAGGTCGCTGAAGTACTTTTCGTACGACGCCTGGTAGCGCACGATCCCGAGGTTGAAATCCTCCCTGACGACGCTGTTTATCGTGTTCATTGAGTTTGTCTCGCAGTAGTAGAATTCTGCAGGGGAGCCGGATTTTATGCAGCGCGAGAAGTCCGCCATTGCATAGCTGAGGTAGCTTGCCCGCGGAACGCTGACCGAAAAGCTCTGCTTTTTCTGCCTTCCGTTGTGGTATATCTGCTCCACTTCGTCGACCTTCTGCACGATCTGGCGCGCATATTGAAGGAATTCCTCGCCGTCCGGCGTTATTGAAATGCCCTTTGTTGTACGACGGAAAATGGTGATCCCGAGGGATTCCTCAAGCTCTTTGATTGCGCGGCTGAGGTTCGGCTGACCCATATAGAGGTTTTCCGCCGCCTTGCTTATCGAACGCGTTTTTGCCACTTCCACGGCATATTTAAGATGAAGTATGTTCAACTCAATTCCTGCCTTTCGTCGTAGTTTATAGAAAAAATCAATGTAAAATCTTCATTGACAAAAAATAAACAACTTGATAAATCCGGGTAAAAACATTCGCTTCTCCATTCTTTATTTGAAGAAGCGAATGCGATGAATACCGTTAATCTCTTTCGAGCGCCGAAATGCCGCTTCTGACCATCTTGACGATTCCGAACGGCTTGAGCAGGCTGATGAAGCTGTCGATTTTCTCGGGCTTTCCGGTGAGCTCCAGCATAATGCTGTCTTCTGCGATGTCCACGGACTTAGCGCGGAACAGGTTTGCGACCTCGACGATACCGCGTCTGTCCTCAACGGAGCGGCCGGCGCGTACGATGACATGCTCGCGGCATACTGCGTCGGTAAGGATCTTGACTTCCTTTACATCGTGGAGCTTCATGAGCTGGTTCTTGATCTGTTCAAGGACTCTCAGATCGCCCGCTACCACGATTGTGAGCCTGGAGATCTCGGGTACTTCGGTCTCGGCTGCGTTAAGACTCTTTATATTGAAGCACCGTCTGCTGAAAAGGCTTGAAACTCTGAGCAGAACGCCTTCGTTGTTTGCAACTTTTACGGATAATACATATTCCTGCATGGATCACGCCTCCAGATCAATTGATGTAATGGGGTTAACGACCGGCTTTCCTGCGGGGATCATCGGAAGAACGTTGATATCTCTGTCAATACGCACTTCTATCATTACCGGCGCGGACTTCGATATACTGAGCGCTTCAGTGAGTACGGGGGTGATATCCTCGGTCTTTTCGATCACGAATGTCTTAACGCCGAAAGCCTCGCCGAGCTTGACGTAATCAATGTGACGAGCGTCAAGAGTGGTCTCGGAGAAGTGCTTGCTGTAGAAAAGCCTCTGCCACTGGCGCACCATTCCGAGAACGTTATTGTTCATGACGATCTCAATGATGTTGATGCCGTGTGCAGCCGCGGAAATAAGCTCGTTGAGGTTCATTGCAAAGGAGCCGTCTCCAGCCATGTTTACTACGGTCTTGTCTGGGTTGCCGGTCTTTGCGCCGAGGGCGGCTCCGAGGCCGTATCCCATAGTTCCCAGACCGCCCGAGGAGATGAAGCTGCGCGGGTTTCTGCACTTGTAGTACTGTGCCGCCCACATCTGAGTCTGACCTACTTCTGTGGTGATTATAGCCTCGCCGGAAGTGAGCCTGTCGAGTTCCTCGATAACCGCCTCAGGCGTAACGGGAAGCTCCTTTGTGCCTTCTTGAACAGGCTCGCCGAAGTCGCCGCCGAGTACCTCCTCGCACCACTCCGGGTGGGACTGCTGCGCGATTTTCGCGTTGAGCGCAGAGAGAACAGCCTTGACATCACCGGAAACGGTAACGTCAACGTCGATATTCTTGTTGAATTCAGCGGGGTCTATGTCGATGTGAATGATCTTAGCCTGCTTGCCGAAAACGGAGGTATCGCCGGTAACGCGGTCGGAGAAGCGCGTGCCGATTCCGATGAAAAGGTCGCAGTTGTTGAGCGCGTAAGCTGCCTTGACGGTTCCGTGCATTCCGAGCATGCCTATGTAGCGGCGATCGGTCTCGTCGTAAGCGCCCTGACCCATCAGCGAGCAGGAAACTGGCGCGTCGGTCAGTTCTGCGAGCGTCTTCAGCTCTGCTGAGGCCTCGGAAGCGATAACGCCGCCGCCCGCGTAAATGTAGGGCTTCTTTGCATTAGCAATGAGTTCAGCCGCTGCGCTGATCTCGTCCTCGCTGAGGGGAGCCGCTTCGAACGGCTTCTGCGCCGGGGCAGGGGTATACTCTGTGAAAGCCTGGGTGATATCCTTCGGAACATCGACCAACACCGGACCCTTGCGGCCGCTCATAGCGATCTGGAACGCAAGGCGGATAGTATCAGCAAGCTCGTCAACGGACTTTACGATGAAGTTGTGCTTTGTGATGGGCATAGTAATTCCTGTGATGTCCACCTCCTGGAAGGAGTCCAGACCCAGCAGACCACAGGAAACGTTGCCCGTGATGGCTACCAGCGGGATAGAGTCCATGTAAGCTGTCGCAATACCGGTAACGAGGTTGGTAGCGCCGGGGCCGGAAGTAGCAAGCACGATACCGGTTTTACCGGTGGAGCGTGCGTAGCCGTCGGCCGCATGGCAGGCGCCCTGCTCATGGCAGGTAATTACATGCCTGATTTTGTCGCTGTACTTGTACAGACTGTCGTAAATATTGAGAACAGCGCCTCCCGGATAGCCGAAAATAGTATCCGCGCCCTGTTCGAGCAAGCACTCAACGATTATATCTGAGCCGCTCAGTTTCATTCATATCACCTTTCTCTTTGTTTATATTATGACTGCCGCTTTTAGCTAAAACAGTATATACTTTTATTTTACCACAGACTAAGTATATTGTCAACGACATATCAGCTATTTTTTCGACGCATAGCTGAATTTTTAATGAAAAAGGCAGAAGCTGGTTACTTCTGCCTTGCATATTATCCGTTTGAAAGCGCGAATGCAGCGATCGCCGATAGATTTTCTTCGCTGACGTAGTCGCAGCCGTTTTTCAGAATGTTTATCATTTCCTGAGTTCCGGGCTTGTTCTGCTTTTCAAGGTCGGTGCAGATGGTCTGGAGGAGCTTTCTCTGGAGCCATTTCAGCTTGTGATAGTCAAGAGCGCCCCTGAGGTAGAATATCGGGATATCGGTCGGGTTGTTCTCATGCAGTATCTTGTTGTATATCTCGCCGGGAGGGTTCATGCCGACTGCGCCTGCGCAAATAAGGTTCCAGCGCTTCTGAGCCCTGGGAAGTCCCTGTATCTTGTTCGCAAAAATCCACCCGATGAATATTGCCTCCTCGTCACGGGGAATAGCCTTGACGGCCTCCTTATAGGAATAAGCAGGAACACCCAGCTTTGAAGCCAGCATTTCAGCGTATCTTCTCGCGCTTCCCGCGTTGCTTTCATAAATTACTGCTTTCATGGAGTACGTCCCTTCCTGCTCATTGTCTGCGCGTCCGCAGTTCCTTTTTATGGTTTTTGTCGCTGTACATAAGCTCGTCGGTCATGCGGATCATGTATTCCAGGTCAGCAGAATCGGTCAGAGCGAACGACTTTATACCCACGCTGGCTGAGATCTCAAATTCCTTGCCGGAGATGGAATTCAGGTTTTCAAGGTAAGCGTCCACAGACCGGTAGATTTCCTCGGAACTTATCGTGCCCGGAATGACCGCGACCATCTCGTCTCCGCCCCAGCGGACGCAGAGCGCGTTTTGCGGGCAGCACGACCGGAGCGCGTCCGCAACTGCGCATATCGCGTAATCGCCGTCGTCGTGGCCGTAGTTGTCGTTGATGTGCTTCAGCCCGTCAAGGTCTGCGAGGATAACCGTCATGGTTCCGCTGCACTTTTTCAGCAGCTCCGGATAGAGATTCTTGAGCGCGGCGCGGTTAAGCAGGTGAGTCAGACCATCGCAGCGGTACATTTCCTCTATCTTTTCGGTCAGATAATGCTGATACTGCATTGAGCGGAAAGCTCCGAATGCGGTGTTGAGCGTGCTTGTTATCTGGAAAGTCTTATAGTAGTTCTGAATATCGTAGTTGTGGTAGCTGAAGCACAGAAATCCCATCGGAACGCCCATGTAGTTCAGCGAAAGAAAAATGAGCGGCTCCTCGTGCTCTGTCAGCATGTCCTTCAGGTTTGGGTGGAGGTCGGATTTCCTCATGTCGTCTATTCTGCCATGCATGGGGAAATTCGTGTTGTAAATGATTTTGACCGTGTCGGCAAATACGGAGTCCGAATGTTTCCTGAGCGGGTCAAAGGTGCGGTCGGTGCACTCCGGGTTGAGTGCGATCACCATATCGTAAAAATCGTACTTATCCAGCTCGTTTGCGACCTCTGAGAAATCCTGACATTCCAGTATGCGGGATATCATGCGGAACATGTGTTCTTCCTCGTTCTGGTAGCGGTTGAACGAGTTGTTGATGTAGGTAAGTTCCTCGGAGGCGTTGAGCTTTACGGAAGTCGTGCAGCCGCAGCTTTCGGAAGCCTGAAGCTCAGGCACCACGAGAACGCTCCCTGGAACCGCTCTGCCGGAGAGCATCTGCATTATCGTGTCCGAGACAGTCAGCGCCAGGTGCTCGCTGCTGCAAAGGCAGGTAGTTATCTGAGGGGTGCTGTATCTTATTTCGTTTATGCCGTCAAAGCCCGTTACGATTACATTTTCGGGGATTTTGATTCCGTGCCGTTTCAGAACCGACACGGTAGTGATCGCCATGGTATCGTTGGCGCAGATTATTGCCTGAGGAAGACTCCGGCGGCGCACGAAAAGCTGTTCCACAGCGCTTTCAGTAGGAACGCTCCAGAATTCGCCGTAGCTGATATCATCGTTGCCGAAATCCACGTCATATTCAGCGGCGACCTTCCTTACAACATCAATGCGTTCCTCGGAAAATGCATTACCTTTTATTCCCGCGATCATGTGGATATCTTTTACATTGTGGTCTGCGATAACGTGACGGACGATTTTTTCAAATCCGGCGGTGTAGTCGAAAGTGATTCGTGTGCAGCCGGGGTACTGCGCTCCGATGGTGATCACAGGAAGCCCGTGCGCCCTTGCGTCCAAAATTATACGCCGGACGGTATCCTTGTCCTTGATGGCTTCGTCGTTTATTACAACCGCGTCGGTTATATCGTAGTTGATCAGGTCAAAGACCGCTTTCTCGCCCTGTTCGTCAATGGAGTTCCAGAAAAGCTCAGACGGAGTGGAGTATACAAGCAGCCGGGCATTGCAGGAAGCAAGGCATTTTGCAAATGTTGTTATGAATCTGTGATTGGTCGCCTCGTGTATTTTAGGAGTGCAAAGCGCCACAATTGTTTTTCCGTAAAGCACAGGAAATCTCCTTTGCAAATTCATGATGTTGTCACGCCAGGGATCTGATCTAATGTAAGAAATATTATCGATTCTATTATATCACAAGATTTAGGAAATTTCAATACCGATGATAAAATTTTCTTTGGTGCAAATCTACCCTTATTTAAAATAGTATGTCCTTGTTCGGCATAATTGTATAATCAGCCTGAAAAATCGTACAAATCTATCATGATTATTAAATTTGTCAAAAAAACTTTATAAACAAGTTTAATCTTGTACGTTTTTGCCACTTTACAAATCAAATATTTCTGGTATACTAACAGTAAACGTTTTCAAAGACCTGCGCAAAAGAAAGGAACCGCGCAGGCAAAAGGGAAGGGGAGATAGTATGTTTCTTTTCAGATGGCTGTGGAAGAACATGAAGGGCTGCCGCGCGATATACATACTTGCGCTGTGCATTACGGTAGTATGCCAGTCGATGTACATAATCACACCGTATTTTACGCAGCAGATAACCGATACGTTCATAGTAAACGAGAACGCGCTCCAGAATTTGGAGGAGCACACGGACGTACTGATTTTCATGCTGGCGGCAATGGTGGGATTCACTCTGCTTCGCTGCGGATTGCAGTACGGAAGCAACATGATGTACGAGCACACGTCGCAGACCCTGATCTATCGCGTCAGGAAAGTGCTTTTCGACAAGATAGAAAATCAGGACGCGGCGTTCTATAACGTATACCGCACCGGCGACATCATGACCCGCGTTTCAGCCGATCTTGACATGGTGCGTCACTCCATCGCATGGATAATCAAGACCATCGTTGAGTGCATCGTGCTGTTCTCGGCTTCGCTGATATTTTTCTTTACCATGGATTGGCTGATGGCGCTTTGTATGATTTCGCTGACTCCGGTGATACTGTTGATCACGTGGCTTTTCAAGCGCAGGGTAGGCCCCCTTTACGTTGATCTTCGCGAGAAGCTCTCCAGAATGAACACCGCCGCCGAGGAGAACATCTCCGGCAACCGTGTGGTAAAGGCGTTTGCCCGCGAGGACTACGAAATGAATCGGTTCGACGAATTCAGCCAGGAGTACAACAAGGCAAACAAGAAAGCGGCGTTCATGTGGCTGAAGTTCTTCCCGTACCTTGAGGTCACTGCGCAGTCGCTGTCTGTTGTAATGCTAATCGCCGGCGGACTTTTCGTAGTGTTCGGACGTATCACAATGGGTCAGTACGCGGCCTTCTCGGGTCTTATCTGGACGCTTTCCAACCCGATGAGAACGCTCGGGAACATTGTTAACGACCTCCAGCGCTTCACCGCTTCCGCCAACAAGATAATCGAGATCTACTACGGAAGCCCCCGCATAGTCGACCGCAACGACGCGGTAGACAAGCCCGGCAGATTTGACGGCAAAATCGAGTTCGACCACGTTAGCTTCTCTTACGACAACACAGAGGTGCTCAAGGATATCTCCTTTACAGTGGAGCCCGGCGAAACCGTCGTAGTAATGGGCGAGACAGGCTCGGGCAAGACTACTCTTGCGGAGCTTATACCGCGTATCTATGATGTAAACAGCGGCGAGGTCAGGGTCGACGGAGTTAATGTGACCCACCTGAAACTCAAGCAGCTCCGCCACAATATAGGATTCGCAACCCAGGACGTGCTGCTGTATTCCGATACGATAGACGGCAACATCAGTTTCGGTGATTCCGATATGCCCGAGGAGGACGTTGTAAAGTACGCAAAGGCGGCAGACGCGGACGGCTTTATCAGGAAGCTTTCCGACGGCTACGAGACCATCGTCGGCGAGCGCGGCGTGGGACTTTCCGGCGGACAGAAGCAGCGAATCTCCCTTGCAAGAGCGCTTGCGGTAAAGCCTTCGATACTGATACTCGACGATACGACCTCCGCAGTCGACCTGGAAACTGAAAAGCATATCCAGAACGCTCTTGCAAACCTTGATTTCCCCTGCACGAAGCTGATAATCGCACAGCGTATTTCCACGGCGAAGTACGCCGATAAGATAATCGTGCTGAAGGACGGAAAGATATCCGAGCAGGGAACACACGAAGAGCTTATAAAGCAGCACGGCTACTACCGTGAAGTATTCGATTTGCAGAAGTAAGGAGGGATACAGATGGCTAGAAACAAATTCGACGTCGACGAAGTACTTGAGACCCCATTCGACATACGGCACCTGAAACGTTCGCTGGTCTATGCGGCGAAATACAAGAAGCGCATCGCGATATCCCTGATACTCAGCGCCCTAGGCTCTGTGATAGGGCTGTTATCGCCGCTGATAGTTCAGAATGCGATTGATAATTACATGATACCGGTCGACCAGGTTTCCGCCGTGGCTCCGGACGACCGCGTGAAGTACATCATACTGAGCGGCGTGGCGGTGCTGGCGTGCATTATCGTGAGCGTTATATTTGCGAAGATACGTTCGGTGATGATGACTAAGGTGGGTCAGGATATCGTCTACGATATCAGAAAGGACCTTTTCGAGCACATGCAGCGGCTCAGCTTTGAATACTACGACAGCCGCCCGCACGGCAAGATACTTACCCGAATCATCAACTACATCAACGCGATATCCGACCTGATGACCAACGGACTTATCAACTTTATCCTTGAGATAATCAACCTGGTGTTCATCACAATATTCATGTTTTTCGTGAACTGGCAGCTCGCGCTTGTTACCATGGCTGGGCTTCCTGTGTACGCATTCATAATGCTGGTTATCAAAAACGGTCAGCGCAAGGCGTGGCAGCAGGTTTCAAACAAGAGTTCCAACCTCAATGCGTATCTGCATGAGAGCATAGTCGGCGTAAAGATATCCCAGATGTTCACCCGCGAGGAAGAAAACGCTGAGATCAACGATAAACTCGCAAAGAAGTACAAAAAGGCGTGGATGAAGGCAGTTTCCTATTCAAACCTGGTATGGCCGAGCACCGATGTTGTGTCCATCATCGTCAGAGCGTTCATCTTTTTGGTCGGACTTATAGGAATGCGCGGCATGGTGTCGTTTGGTACGATCATTGCAATGACGGATTATTCCGCGAGATTCTGGCAGCCGCTGATGAACCTCTCCAACCTGATGAATACCTTTATAAACGCAGTCGCAAATCTCGAGCGTATCTTTGAAATGATGGACGAGCCGGTAACAGTCGACGACGCTCCCAACGCGGTTGAAATGCCCGAGATACACGGAGATGTACACTTTAAAGATGTCACCTTCGCATATGAGCCGGGAATCAACATTCTGGAACATCTGTCGTTTGATGTAAAGGCAGGCGAGAGCGTAGCGCTTGTAGGACCTACCGGAGCCGGTAAAACGACGATAGTAAACCTGCTGTCGAGATTTTATAATCTGAGCGGCGGAGAAGTCCGCATTGACGACAGCGACATTTCAAATGTAACGCTGCACTCCCTGCGTTCGCAGATGGGCATAATGCTTCAGGACAGCTTCATATTCAGCGGAACAATCCGGGACAACATAGCATATGGAAAGCTTGACGCCACAGACGATGAAATCCGGACAGCGTGCTCAATAGTCGGTATCGACAACTATATTGAGTCGCTGCCTGACGGATACAACACGGTGGTGAACGAGCGCGGCTCGGGACTTTCCCAGGGTCAGAAGCAGCTTATAGCGTTTGCAAGAACGATAGTTTCAGACCCGAAGATACTTGTGCTTGATGAAGCGACCTCCTCGATAGACGCCATGACCGAGAGATATTTACAGCATGGCCTTGATCACCTGATGCGTGGCAGAACGTCGTTTATAATCGCGCACCGTCTTTCCACGATACGTAGCTGCGACCGGATCATGTACGTTTCCAACAAGGGAATAACCGAAGCGGGAACGCACGATGAGCTGATGGCGAAGAAAGGCGATTATTACAAGCTTTATACTGCGCAGTCGGTATAATAGAAAATCGCTCCGGGTTACAGGGGACATCAAAGGGATATAGTCATAAACCCGCATTACAAAAAGAATTGTAGTGCCGCATAACCAATGCAGACCATACCCCAACCAATAATAAGGACGCTTTTCACTGAAAGACGTCCTTTTTCTATATATAAATATAGTATAGACATTCGTCAAACCAGAAATCGAATGGCATAAAAGGGAGAGTTTTTTCAAGCTCTCCCTTTTTGCTGATAAATCTGCCTGTTGCTCAATTTTTAGCATAAGCGTTTGTTAATAAATAACAAAGATTTCATCACCACGCACAAAACGCAGACAAAATCTTTGGCATAATAACCGAAATTTGTTTGCTCCACAATATACCAAAACGATCTAAAAAGGAGACTATTATGTTGAACATTCTCTATAACACCAAATCGCCCCGCTGCAATTCCAGTAAGTGCTTTGCATATTGGGACGGAAAATGCTCGGCTTTGGTTAGCAGCAGCTTTAAGGGTGGCTGCCCGTTCTTCAAAGATAAGGAATCGAAAGCAGCGGAGGATTTACGCTGCAAGGATAGGGTTGAAAAGTGGAAAGCAGCACAGAAAAAATAAATCCGCAGGAATTCCTACCTTTCAGAAAGGCGATGATTATTATGAATGCAATATTCCAGATGTTAAATCCGAGCAATACGCTGACGGTCAACCGCCTGCTGGCTCATGCAATAGGACTGTCAGAAGCGGTGGTTTACGCCTCCCTAATATCGAAATGCAGCTACTACGAACGCAACGGTATGCTGGACGACAGCGGCTGGTTCTACTCAACTGTTCCCGACCTTGAAGCAAGCACCGCTCTTTCTGAGTATCAGCAGAAACGCTGTATAAAGAATCTGGTGGACGCCGGGCTTATTGAAAGTAAAAATCGCGGACTTCCCGCCAAGCGCTGTTTTCGTATAATCGAGGATATAGAACTTATCTCAAACCTTATTTCAAAGGGAGAGAAAAAGCAGTTGTCCATAAAACCGGCTGCTGTGCAGTCCTACGAAAAGAAACGTAAGAACAGGATTGACGCACAACAGCCTTGCTCCACAGAAACTACGGAGCAGGAGGAAAACACCGCCGATATCGACTTTGGAGCTTGCTCCGAAGAAAATGCGGAGCAGCCGGACGAGGAACTTCCGTCCCTGCTCCCGAGAAACTTCGGAGCAAGCTCTGAAAAATCCGTCCTCCCCTCATTATATAAATCTAAAGATAATAAATCAAAAGAAAATAATCCTCTATCAATCAATCCAAATGACGGCGCTGATTTGATGGATAGGATCGATTCTTCAATTCCGAATACGGTTTCCTCTGATGATCGGACGGACTACGCAGATATTATCCGGGAGAACATCGGTTATGATTATCTTCTTGAAAGCAGCCCGTCACAGAAAGGCAGGATAAACGAAATCGTCGGGATAATGCTTGACGTGGTATGCTCCACCAAAAAGTATATCCGCGTGAACGGCGAGGACTTCCCGCAGAGCGTTGTGAAATCACAGTTTCTCAAACTGGACAGCACCCATATTGAGTATGTGATTACGGCGCTCGACAAGAACACAAGCGATGTACGGAATATCAGGGCGTATCTCATAACGGCTCTGTATAACGCCCCGCTGACGATCGACAGCTTTTATTCGGCAATGGTCAATCACGATATGTACGGCAGTAAATGAGGGTGCTAAAAGCACGGAAAGGACATTTTATGAAAGCAATTGCAATCTACAATCACAAGGGCGGCGTAGGAAAGACCACAACGGCTATCAACCTCGCAAACGAGCTTGCCGAGCGCGGAAAGGTGCTTGTAATCGACTTTGACGGACAGGCTAACAGTTCCCGTTTCTTCGCAGAACCGAAGGCGGGGCTTGAAACAGCGCTGATAAAGAGGAACTGCCTGCCTACTATGGCGAAAAGCTCCACCAGATACCATAACATCGACATTCTGACGGCGACCCCGGCGCTTAACCTTGTGGCGGCACAGTTTGAGCAGCTCCCGGAAGATGTTCAGACCGCCAACGTGAGAAAGGTGCTTACTTTCGACCGCAGCTATGAATACGCAGTCCTCGACCTGCCGCCGGCTCTTACAAAGCTGACAGAAAAAGTAATCATGCTTTCCGACAGCTTGTTCGTCCCCATAGAGCTTGGAACATTTGCAATACAGGGCATTCCCGCTGTAACAGGAGCGCTTGCGAACTGCAATGCCAAATTCGGCGGCTGCATCGTGAACAAATTCGACAAGGAAAATCCCGCGGATACAGAGCTGCTGGAATTTCTCAAATGCACCCTCGGAAACAAGGTGCTGAACACCACCATTCCTTTCAGCCGTGTTATCAAAAACTCGTTCAGTTACAAGCTGACTGCAAAGGAATATATGAAGTGGACGGCTGCGGCGCAGGCTTATGAAGATTTGGCGGCAGAAATCATTGAAAGGCTTGGTGATGAATAATGGGCAGAAAATTACAGCTTGACAGCGCGATAGCGGCGGATATTCAGACGGTCAACGCCGACAGCTACATAGACAGTCTGAAAATGATAGACATCGACAACATCGAGCCGAACAGAAACAATTTCTATGAAATCTCAGAGATAGAATCTCTTGCGGATGATATAGAGCGCCAGGGCTTAATGACAGCTCTGGTCGTTTCGGAACACGACGGCAGGTATGAGCTTATCAGCGGTCATCGCCGTCTGGCGGCGTTAAAGTCCCTTATCGCTGACGGGCGCAGGAGAAGCGGCAAAGTTCCCTGTTTCATCAAAGGCGCAAAGCCGAACAATGAAACCGAGCTTGACCTCATAATGCTGAACGCTACCCAGCGCAAGTATTCGGACGCAGATACAATGCGTGAGTACGAGGAACTGACGCGGATTTTCAAGGAGCTTGAGGCAGCCGGAAAGCCCGTCAAGGGCAGAATAAGGGACAGAATCGCAGACGCTCTCAACGTATCTCCGGCGCAGGTCGGAAAGCTGGATAACATCAAGCACAACGCTATCCCAGATGTGGAGCAGGCGGTAAAATCCGGAGATATGTCGATTTCGACAGCCAACGAGGTCGCAAAGCTCGCTCCCGAAAAGCAGCAGGAAATAATCTCTGAAAAGCCGCAGATTTCCCATAAGGAGGTCAAGAAAATTCAGCGGCAGGAAAACACCTCCGCTGACGCTGCTCCCGAAACTGACGAGGAAGAAGATGAGGACGAAACAGAAGATGAAGATACATTTTCTGAACCGCCTGTCGTTCTTTCCCATGAGGAAGCCGAAGCCCTTTCAAAATACATTGAGGATCTTCTCATTCTGGCAAGGGGCGAGGATTTCAAGGTGCTGCGTAAACTTGCGGACAGGCTGTGATTTTGAAAATGTGCTATTTATAGCACGTTGACAACGGAATGCAAAAGATGTATAATATAAGTAAGCAACCGGACTTGTGCGAAAGGAGCATAATATGGCTTTACCGACAACAGGTTTCAGCGCAATAGGTATTGAGGAAGTAGATTGGGGCGAGTTCACCTCGGCTTGGTCGATCAGGTTCATGGTCGAGCTTGAAAACAGAGCGTATCACAAAGACTTCAATCCGAAATTCGTAGATGTTCTGAACTGGGCATATGCTCATCGGAACATTGTGTGGGACACGCCTTTTGCAGAACAGGAAAAGATGATGATTGCAGACGGCGTTCTTACGGAGAGCGATATTAGAGATATTGCTTAATTACAATTGAATATATGCTTATAAGCGGAGAATGTAACAGTTCTCCGCTTTTTTGCGTTTAGGGGTGATTTTATGATAAATAAGCTTACGGGAGAGCCTGTTTCGGAGGAAATGCAAAACGTTCTGAAACGGCTTGCCGTAAATGAAGCCGTTCCCGAAAGCGAAATCTACGCATTAAAAGAAATCAAGGAAGCAAATTCCTGCATAAGTTCAAGCAAGCCTACAATAGAGTTGAGGAACCGCACCGGTATACAGCTCGGTGTTTATAACAGATTACAGAATATGGGCAGCGCCGTTACGAAAAGTGACGGCGCTGTTTCTTTTTCCGGCGAGATACGCCGTGAAAAAAGACTGGATATTGTTATCGGTCTGCCTGCGTCCGGCAAATCATCGGCGCTTGTGGAGCCTATTTCCGAACTGTACGAGTCAAGAGTTATCGACAGCGATGAAGCCAAGAAACTACTTCCGGAGTTCAACAACGGCTGGGGTGCAGGCGTTGTCCATAAAGAAAGCCAGTTAATTTCAGACAGGCAGTTATCGGCAGCTCTTAAAGCAGGAGAGAATATCACATATCCCCGTGTCGGCGGCGATAGTTCAGAGCTTCTCAATATTATTTCCACTGCTAAAAAACTAGGATATTCGGTATATGTCCACTATAACGAACTTGACAGGAACAAGGCTCTCGGACGGCTGCTGAACCGTTTCCTTGAAACAGGTCGGTATATCAAGCCGGAACTGGTGACGAAATACGGAAGCGGCATAAGCAATACATACGAACAGGCGAAGAAAGCCACTACGCTTGTGGACGGATTTTCCAAGTGGAGCAACGATGTCCCGTTCGGCAGCCGCCCGAAGCTGCTAGAATAAAACGCTTCCTGTGAGGATATGGTCAGGGCTTTCAAGCCTACCCTGTCGGAACGTCTGGAGGAAAGCGAAAGCAAATGCCGCATACTCCGAGCCAAAATAGACGAGGTGAATGATGTTTTCCGCAAAAATCCCGAACTTTCATGGGAATATGTGAAAAAGCGTGATGAGCTGCGGGCAGGAAAAAAGCTGACCGACAAGACCTTTACGATAAAGAAATCCACACCGCCAAAGCACTAAATGTGCTATTTATAGCACCAAATCAGAACAGGAGGTAATAATATGGCTGATGAAGTCGGCTCTGCTGCATTGCAGTCGGGGCAAAAAATCATTGAGGTGAGCGCCGAGCTGATAAAGCTCCTCGCTCCCCTCCTTGAAAAAATGCTGAAAGAACTGTACCACAATTCCGTTGACAGCCTTAACCAAATCGGAGGCAATATTGCCGCAAGAATGGCGAAAGGTTCGGTCACGAACAACGAGCTTCTGTATGAAGCTAACAAGGCAGAATGCGGCATTTCCACGACTAGCAATATTCTTTCCTCAGACGTGAAAGCGTTTGCGGCGAAAGCAAAGGAGTACAAAATCCCCGTTGCGGTCGTGGGCAATGGAGATAAGCAGACTATCGAATTCCTCGACCGTGACAAGGGCATAGTCAATCAGATAACGCAGGAGATAATGCAGGAACGCTTGAAAGAAGCTCCGCAGAGCGTAAAGTGTTTTAACATCAGCGCCAACAACGTGACCGCTATGAAAGCCGCTTTTGAGGAACAGGGTTTAAGCTGCCAGTTCATGAAATCCGCGGACGGCAAGATAAAATGCGTCTATCCCGCAGAAAACGCTGAGCAGGTCGCCGTTGTCAAGGAAGATTACAAGCGCGTTCACGGCGAGATTTCAGACGATCTGGATATTCGGTCAGATGATAAAGGTATCGTTATCGCCGATGATAAACTCGGGAAGTCCTTTGAATATTCGCCCATGAATAAGGCGCAGACGATGGAATTACTTCGGGAGCAGTTCGGCTATTCTGAGGCAAAGGCAGATTTGGCGGCGAACAAAATCTGCCGCGACCTCAAGCAGGACAAGGATAAGTTCCTCGCTCATACGGAGCAGTACGATAATCTCAATTCCCTGAAAACGAATATCCGCTACCCCAGCGACGACCTTACCCTGCGGGATATGCGGTTTAATTCCGTCAATTTCAAGGACGGCGGCACGACACATATTTTCATTTCCAACGGAGATAAGACTGCCGCCCTCACTCCGGAGGAAATGACCGAAACAGAGATGAAGAACATCTGTACCAACCGGCTCGGAATGATGGAATATCAGGCTGAAAAGGCTGTTGCAAAGTCCCAGAAAATCGACAGGCAGGTCAAATCCAAAATCGAGGAACGCACAGTCGGCAAGGACGGAGTTTCGCAGAGCGTAGGCATTGAGAGAACCTCGCAGAACGGCTTTACACTAACGTTCGGCGGCAAATCCAAGACTTACAATTTCAGCACGATAAATGTTGCGGATAAGATATCCAGAGATTTTAATATTCCGAAAGAAAACTCTGCACACATAATCGACAAGGCAAAAAAGCAGAGCGTTCTCCAGAACAAAATCCAGAATTCGCTGAAAAAACAGCCTGCTTCTCCGACCGTTCCGAAGCCAAAACTCAATGAAAGCAAGGGGTTGAAACATTGAAAAAGAAGAAACCTGATATGCTGACGATTTTGCTGTATGCAATTATCATCTTTGCAGTTCTGTATGTTTCGGCGGGTCTTGGCGCGGCTATGGACTTGTCCGTGGACGATGATGGCGTGCTGGATTTCAATGTGCTTATGACGCAGTTTGAAACTGTGCTTACCTCTACCGATACGGTCGGAGCGCATTTCACGGACTTTTCATCGTACAGCTTCAAGATAACGCTCATGGTGGGTTTCGCCCTCGGCATATATGCGCTTATGAAATACACTTCCCGAAAGCGCCTGCACCGAAAGGGAGTAGAACACGGCTCGGCTCGCTGGGCGAATGAAAAGGAAGAAAAATTTCTTGCCGACAGGATGTCGGCAAGGAGCAAGCCAAAGCGCGGCAAGGACGCCGCGCAACAAAGCTTGCGGACGGCGACAAAGCCCGAAAAGAAAAAGGGGAAGAACTCACCGAAATCCCCATTTGAAACAGACAACAATATCTTGCTCACGCAGGAAGTCCGAATGTCGCTGAACACTCGCCAGCACCGGGAAAATCTCAATGTACTGGTAATCGGCGGCTCCGGTTCCGGCAAATCCCGTTTCTACGTTAAGCCGAACATAATGCAGTTAAACACAAGTTATGTCGTAACCGATCCGAAAGGCGAACTGCTGCGCTCCTGCGGGCGTTTGCTGAAAAAAGCCGGCTACGAAATCCGTGTATTTAACTTGATAGATATGTCGCACAGCAACAATTACAATCCATTCAATTACATCTACGACAAGGACGGAAACATCAACAAGACCTACGTCATGAAAATGGTAAATTGCCTGATGAAGAACACAAAGCAGGAAGGCGCGTCCGGCGGCGACCAGTTCTGGGACGACAGCACAAAGGCGCTCACGCTTGCGATTGCTTTCTATCTTCTCGAAAAAAAGACGGACGAAAACGGCAATTCCCTCGACCGTAATTTCAGCACGGTAATGAAGATGATGAGGTTAGCGGAAATCTCCGAGCAGGACGAAAACCACCGTTCCCCGCTTGATGAAATGATGGACGAGCTGAGAGGTGAAAATCCTCACAGCATGGCGGTTTCGTTCTATGCGGATTTCAAGAAAGCACCCGCTGAAACTGCAAAGTCGATACTGATTTCTGCGGCTGTGCGGTTTGCGGCGTTCAATCTTCCGGAAGTCGCAGACCTTACGCACACGGACAACATACACCTTGATACATTGGGCGATCGAAAGACCGCCCTTTTTATTATAATACCGTCCTCGGACGCTACGTTCAACTTCCTTGCGGCAATGATGTACACGCAGCTTTTTGATACGCTTTACGATACGGCGAATTTCAAGTACGGCGGCAGGCTTCCCGTCCATGTGCGGTGTCTGCTCGACGAGTTTGCAAATGTCGGCACTATTCCGGATTTTGATAAACTGCTTGCAACAATGCGTAGCATGGAAATATCCGCAAACATCATAATTCAAAATTTGGCGCAGCTCAAAAAGATGTACGACAAATCATGGGAGATACTCACGGGTAACTGCGACAGCCTGCTGTTCCTCGGCGGGCAGGAAGCAAGCACACTTGAAGCGATATCGAAATCGCTTGGCAAGGAAACGATAGATGTGGTTTCACAGAACCGCACACGAAGCCACAAATCTCCGTCAACCTCGGAGAATAACAGCATTTTGGGTAGAGAACTTATGACGACGGACGAACTCAAGGTAATGAAACCGAACGAGTGCGTACTGATCGTCCGTGCGCTCTACCCTTTTTTCTGTCACAAATTCGATATTGAAAAGCACCAGAATTACAAGTACCTGGAGGACAGCAACAAGAACTATGCCTATCTCATCGACGATTTGCACACCGAAAAAGCTCCGGATATGACCGAAATTTATTCGGAAACCGTGGAGCCGAAACTTGTTGCCCAGCCTGCCGATGATGAAAAGGACATTTCAGATATAGACGTTCCCGACGAGGAGGATAACATGACAAACCTTGACGAAGAATTTGACACAAAGGAAATCGCCGCTGCTCTGAAACAGCATGAGGAACAGACCGCCGGCGAAGAAATGTTCAACGAAAACGAGGAGCTGGATTTCTCCGATGAACCCGTTCCCGAAAACCTTATGCCTATGGATTTATCCACGCCAAAGGTCATAGGGGAAGCGGATTTCAGAGAAATCGTGGACAGCCCGTTTTGATCCGGTTACTGCCGCATTTGCGGTTGTACATATATTTTTTCAAGGAGGGTTTTCTTATGGAAAACACAATCACTACCACCGCTGCACAGGGTGCAGCAAAGCGCAACAACCCCATTAAGCACTTCATTTCTGCTCTGAACGCAAAGCGCAGGAAGGCTGTGCTTTCACTCACCACAATGGTGACGATGGCGATGGCGTCCTCTGTATCCGCTTTCGCAGAGGGCGGCGAGGGCGTTGCCGACGGCGAGGCGGCTTTCAACAGCGTTATCGGTTTCTTCGCGACGTGGATCGGACGTATCGGTCTGGTAGTCGCCTTTGTCGGCGGCATTATGTTCGCCCTCGCGATCAAGAACGACGACGCGGAAGCAAAGACCCGCGGACTTATGACGCTGGCGTCGGGCTTTGTGGTGTTCGCGCTCACGCTTTCGCTTGACCTGTTCGGAATCACCGGGTAAACAAGCGAAAAACAGACGGAACAGCGGCAGGCGGCTTGTTTGCCGCTGTATTTCCGTATGAAGAAACGAGGTGAATTAATTATGTGGGGATATGGACAATGCCTTGATACTATCAAGGGTATTGTGATGGAACTTAACAGCTTGTTCTCAATGCTGATAGAGCTGCTGACGAACGACAGCCTTCTGCAATCTGCCACAAACACAGTTCCGGATTTGGTATCCGCTATAAAGGCTACATCGCTCACATTGTGCGTGATGTTCTTTCTTATAGATTTCTTCACGAAAACGCTGCATTTTCAGTGGGTGACATGGGAAAACGTCATGATGCTGTTCTTGAAAATGGTCGCTGCAAAGGTCTGCGTGGATAATTCCGAGTTCTTTACGACGGTGATTTACAACGGCTTTAACAGCTTTGTGAATGAAATCAGTAGCACCATAACGCAGTATTCTTTCATCGACACAAGCGACTGGCAGGTCGCAGCCCAGTATTTCGTATCTTCTTCGCAGGCGTCGCAAATCATCAACAATACGGACGCGGGATTTCTCAACTTCCAACCGCTGATACTTAATATGCAGATTTCCATACAGGGGCTTATCATGAAAATCATTATGATTATAGCCAATGTTGTGGTAATCGCCCGACTGTTTGAGCTGACGGTCTACACGATGATCGCGCCCGTTCCGCTGTCAACGTTCGCCTGCGACGGTTTATCAGATATCGGCAAGGGATTTCTGAAATCCTACGCCGCAGTAACGCTGCAATCAATAGTTCTTGCGATAATGTTCATCGCCTACGCCGCCGTGAACAATGCGCTCATAGCCGGTCGCATAGGCAGCTATAACCTTGCCCTTGACGGAATAATGGGACTGATAACAACGCTGACGCTTGGTATCGGAGTAATGAGTTCCGGCGCATGGGCAAAGCGGATAGTCGGCTCATCGTGAGGAGGAAGATAATTTGATAGAAATAAAGATACCAAAAGAAATCACCGAATACAAGGAGAAAATTCTGTTCGGGCTGACGATAAGGCAGTGCGTATGCGCTGTGGCGGCTCTCGCCGTCTGCGTTCCGCTGTACATCTTTGGAAAGGACTTTCTCGGAGATGATGTTGTCGGCTGGCTGGTTATCATGATAGCCGTGCCGATATTCGCGTTTGGCTTTTTCAGATACGACGGTATGCCGTTTGAGAAATTTCTGGCTTTGCTGTACAGACAGAAATGGGTTGAGCCGCAGAAACGCAAGTATGAGGAACTTCCCGTTTTCTGGAGCTGCCGCAATGAAATATCCGAGGACGAGATAGCTCATCAAATCGCAGAGCAGACAAATAAAATCCGAAAGGAGAGAAAGAAGAAATGAGTATGTTTTCTTCAAAGACCGGCACTACCGAAAGTTCCGCAAAGGACTTGGACAGGGTGCGCCTTGCAAAGCAGAAAAAGCCTAAAAAGACAAAGGAAAAGGCTGTCCGTAAGGTCGCCAGAACTGTGCAGGACACGATCCCTTATGAACACGTTCACGGGAAGTACAATTTTGAGGTAGAGAAGAACCGCTATTCCGTCACTTATTCTTTTTCAGATGTGACCTACGACGCTGCGGACGCAGCCGAGCAGGAGCGTATTTTTCTCGCATACGGCGACCTGCTCAACAGCTTTGATACCTCTGACGATATCCAGATAACGCTCCACAACAACGTTATCAATCAGAAAGAGTTTTCAAGTCAGATACTTCTGAAGCACGCCGGCGACGGCTTTGACGAATACCGCGACGAGTACAACGAAATGCTTTTGGATAAAATGCAGCAGGGTCAGAACGGCATTACCACAAAGAAGTATTTCACGGTGACAGTCACGGCGGCTACTCTGGAACTGGCGCAGCAGAAACTCGCCGCAAAGGAATTGTATATGCGGAGCTGCTTTCAGAAAATCGGCAGCAACATCGAAAAATTGAAAGCCAACGAGCGTATCCGCATTATTGCAGAAATTTTCCGCGGCGTTAATCAGGAGATACGCCCGATAAGCAGTTCGGAGTTCCTGCGCGGCGCGGAAAAATCGCTGTGCTGCCCCGATTACTTTGAGTTCAAGAAAGACTATTTCATGTACAACGACAAATTCGCGCGAATGGTCTATCTGAAACATCTGCCGTCCTCGCTGGTGGACGATATGCTGAAAGACCTCTGCGAAACCTCGCTGCCGATAGTGGTAACGGTGAACATCGCCCCTGTTGAGCCGAGCGAAGCTATAAAGGTCGTAAAGCGGCAGCTCACCGCAATGCGCTCCAACAAAATGCAGAAAGAGAAAAAGGCGTCGCAGCACGGCGTTTACTCTGACGTGATTTCGGACGACCTGAAACAGTCCCTTGCGGAAGCCGAAGAACTGCTGAACGATTTGCAGAGCAAAAATCAGAAGATGTTCCTGCTGAATCTGGTGGTAATGGTGACGGGAACCAGCTTTGACGAACTGGATAACAACACGGATAAAATCGAAGCCGTGTTCCGTAAGCACGTCTGCACTACCTCCAGAGCCAACTTTCAGCAGGAGGACGCAATGGCAAGCTGTCTGCCGCTGGGAAACTGCCGCTTAAAGGTGCGCCGCACTCTCACAACGGAGAGCGCCTGCGTATTCATGCCGTTTAATTCAAAGGAGCTGTCGCAGAAAGGCGGCGTTTACTACGGATTGAATCAGACAACCAACAACCTGATCATCTTCAACCGTGCAAGTCTTATAAACGCCAACGGATTTATTCTCGGCTGCCCCGGCTCCGGCAAGTCGTTCAGCGCAAAGCGGGAAATGGTGAATGTGTTCCTTGCGACCGATGATGAAATAATAATCGTGGATCCGGAACGTGAATACACGAATCTCGTCAGAGCGCTCGGCGGCGAACTTCTCTACATCTCCGAAAGCAGCGATACACACCTTAACCCGCTTGAAATCTCGCTCGAGGAATACAACAAGGGCGAAGATGTCGTAAGCTCAAAATACGACTTTTTCCTGTCGTTCTTTGAAACCATCATGGGAAAACAGGGCATTTCTCCCGAACAGAAAACTATCATCGACAACTGTCTGCATGAGGTCTACCGTGATTTCCTGCTCGGCAAAACAACGGAAATGCCTACGCTCAAGGATTATTACGATATTCTGTCAAAGCAGACCTCGGAGGAAGCAAAGCCGCTGTATATGTCGCTTGAACTGTATGTAAACGGCTCCATGAAAACATTTTCCTACCCGTCCAACGTGGACGTCAATAACCGTGTTGTCGTGTACGACATAAAGGATCTGGGCAAGCAGCTAAAACCCCTCGGCATGATGGTAGTGCTTGAAAACCTTTGGGACAAAATCGTCCGCAACCGTGAGCGCGGTATCCGCACCCGCATTTACATAGACGAGATTTATCTTCTTTTCAGAAATGAAGAAAGCGCCAACTTCCTGTTTGAGCTGTACAAGCGCGCAAGAAAATGGGGCGGCATTCCGACCGGAATTACGCAGAACGTCGAGGATTTGTTGAAATCCGATACGGGGCGCTCCATGCTTTCAAATTCGGAGTTTATTCTCATGCTCAATCAGGCGGCGAGCGACCGTGACAAGCTGTCGCATCTTCTGAAAATACCCGAGAACATGATGAGTTTCGTTACCGGAGCGCCGGCAGGCTCCGGTCTGATTTACTGCGGACTTAACGGCTCTCTGCCTTTCAAGGACGATTTTCCTACGGATACAAAGCTGTATAAGCTTATGACTACGAAATTCGGTGAGTAATGGTCAGAGATAGTATAGGGGTGATATATTTGAAAATCATTACCGAAAAAGGCGGCGTAAAAGCTCGTTCCGTGAACGACCGTTCAATCGAACACAGCATATCTCAGAAAACGGAACTTTCTAAGAAGAACGAAAAGGCGCTTTCGGGCAAAACTGAAAGAACAGTACGCCGTTCTGAAAAAGATGAGCTTATGCCGCACCACAGTGGATCGGCGTCAACCGAACAGCGGCAGTTTGTCGAACGCAAGGAACACGCCAGCGGCAAAGCTGCTGACCGTAAAATCCCGCTTTCAAAATCTGCAACATCAGTTGGCGTTCCAAGAACCGAAATTAAAACTTCCGGTTCTTCTGAGAAAATAACACCCATTCCGTTCCGACCGCCGAAGCAGTACAAGTTGTCACCTCACCAGCCGAAAAACAAGAAATACAAAGTCCTGAAAAACGGCACGGTTGCTAACGGAACGCTCACCAAGCGGAAAGAGCGTGTGATTTACAGCCAGCAGCAGAACAAAAAGCTGCGGAAAATAAAGCGGAAAAAGATTGATAAATCCCGTCTGAAACTGCTCAAATCCTTTAACAGACAGCAGAAAAAGATTTTCCGCAAAAAAGCCGAGCTTATCTCCATTGCCATGGGCGGTGTTACTCCGGCAAAGGTGGATATTACAAAATACCGCAGACTTTCCTCCGCAGCGAAAACTGCCGCTAACATTGCAGCAAAACCTGCGGAGGTGCTGAAAAAGGGCTTTGTGGCTCAGGCTGAAAAATCCGACGATAACGGCGTTAAAGCCGCGAAACTCGGCGTTCAGATATACGACCACGGCGCCAGCGGAGTTAAAACCGCCGCAAATGCCGGAGTGAAAACAGCCAAGAACGGCTATAAAATCACCAAGAGGGTTTACCGGAAAATCCACAAGCCCACCTCTGCGGAATTACGGCGAAAGCTGCGGAAACGTGTAAATCACAACATCGCGGCAGAAGCCAAATTCCTCGCCAAGCGAGCCGTGAAGAAAGGCGCTGCCAAAGCCGGAAAGGCTGCTGCTCAAACCGCCAAGACAGCCGCCAAAGCTGCGCAGAAAGCAACACAGGCGGCAGGCAAAGCGATCGCCGGGGCGGTATCTAAGATAGCGTCGTTTATTTCGTCAACAATGCCGTACAGCCTTATCGTTATCGGCGTGATACTGATAGTGCTGGTTATCTGTTTGTGCTTTGCCGAAATGATAGGCGGCGCAGGCGGTTCTGTCGCCGGCGGCGGTGCATGGCTTGTCGATGATAACAGTAATCAGACCCCCGAACAAATTTACGAGGGCTATAAGGAATTCGTCGAACAGGCAAAGGACGTCATGGAAAAACAGGCGAAAGACGCTCTGAAAGACACGGTGACGGGATTTTGCGACGGAGATACTACTGCTCCCCGAAAAATAATCCAGTACATCGACAAGAGCCACAACAACACTTTCTACCCCGCCAAAGGCGCTGACAGGACTATAAATTCGTGGATAGACGCTTTCGGTACAGACGATTACGCAGATTATATGTCCCTGCTTTTCGTACTTATGACGAGGGAGAAACAGCAGGCTGACGGAGTTTCAGACGGCGAAATATACGACTTTGATTTCAAACGCGAGGATTTCGAGGAGTTCATGAAAACCGTCAATCAGAATTACTGCCGCTGGGGAGATACGTTTGTCTACAAGACAGCAGTCGAAACCTCGCCCGTTGCTTGCCCCGGCGAGAACTGCAAGACGAAATACAAATCCGACCGCTGTGCCTATTACACGGACGATGACGGTCACAAGCACTATTATTGCAAAGGACACCCGTACTGCCCTATCAATCACACCAAACTGACCGTAAAGTTTTATACGGTCAAGGATTATTACAACGAAGATTATTCCGAAATCTACGATTTCACGGATAACGAAAAGGCAAGGTATCAGGCGTCAAAGGCGATAATACAGAGTATGCTTGATTATTGGGAGGGTGGTATCAATTAAGAAACTGTACAATTCATTTATGGGCAAAAGTGTTAAACAGCGCATATTCATCTGCATTATTGCGGTCGTGCTGCTGACGTTTTTGTTCTTTATCATAAAGGCGAATATCTTTGATATGCCACCTGATACGGCAGAGGGAGCCGAACCGGCTGACCGTCCGCAGTTCCATATAAGTCTTGTTGACATAGGACTGCTCACCGCCGTGACAGGCGCATACATCATTCACAAAATCCGCGAAAAACGGAAGCAAAGGAGATTGTAGCTTGAATACAGACGAGAAAATCGCCGCCTATTCCGAAAAGGTCGAGGTCAAGAAAAAGAAGCTCGACGAAATTAATACGGTGATCGAAAAGAAGAAAGCTGCCGCCGCTGCTCTGAAAGCGGATATTGACGCGCTCTCAAAGAACATCTTTGAGCTGGAGGCACAGCGGCTTTTCAGTATGCTGAAAGACAAGGGTATCGGCATTGGAACGGTCATTGAAGCTGTCAGCACGGGTATTTTCGATGATGAAAACAGCGCTGCGAACAGCAAAGAAAACGGTGCTATAAATAGCACGATCGAACAGGAGGAAAACAAAAATGAAACTGGTAGTAGCGGAAAAACCGTCGGTAATGCGTGATATTGCCGCCGTTCTCGGCGCAGCACAAAAGACCGCCGACGGAGCGCTTTGCGGCAACGGATACATAGTCACATCGGCAAGAGGGCACCTTGTCCGGCTGAAACAGCCTGACGAATATAACGAGGGCTACAAGAAGTGGTCGCTCTCCGACCTGCCCATTATGCCGGATTTTCAGTTCGTCCCGATAGAGAATGCGGTTTCGGTTCTGAAAACGCTTGCCCGGCAGATGAACAGCTCCAAAATCGACGAGATTATCGAAGCAACGGACGCCGGACGTGAGGGCGAATGCATTTTCAGATACATATACGACTACATCGGCTGTACAAAACCGGTGCGCCGTCTGTGGATCTCCTCAATGACGGAGGCGAGTATCCGTGCCGGGTTCGCTGACCTTAAACCGGCAAGCGAATACGATAACCTCTATTCCGCTGGATTTACCCGCAGCAAGATAGACTGGCTGTGGGGCATAAATCTGACGCGGCTCTACACAAGCTATTTCGGCGCAAAATGCTCTATCGGGCGCGTCAGAACGGCTGTACTGAATATGCTTGTTCAGCGCGAAAACGAGATAAGCAATTTCGTGAAGCGTCCTTTTTATAAGGTGAAACTCTCAAACGGCGCTGAATGGTTTGACAACGATGCAGACTGCCTTTCTGAAAGAATCGCCGCTGAAAAAATACTTGAAATGTGCAAAGGTCAGCCGGTTACGGTAAAGAGCATAACCTCCCAGAAGAAAAAGGAGAACCGCCCTCTGCTGTTCTCGCTCACCTCTTTGCAGATAGCCGCAAACGATGAGCTTGGATTTTCAGCAGCGAGAACGCTCTCAGTTATGCAGAGCCTTTACGAAAAGAAACTGCTCACCTATCCGAGAACGGACAGCAGCTATCTGACGGACGACATGGCAGAAATCCTCCCCGGACGCGTCGAAATGCTCCGTGCTTTCGAGGAAAAAGCGGTTAATCTTCTTCTGTCAAACGGGCTGAACATTGACGGCAGGATAATCAACAACGCAAAGGTGTCCGACCACCATGCGATTATTCCCACCGAGAATATCAGGAATGCTGTGAATATGGAGCTGACCTCTGACGAAAAGCAGATTTTACATCTGGTTATCCGCAGGCTACTGGAAGCCCTTTCGGCGCAGTACGAATACATGGATATTGAGTACGTCTTTGATATTTGCGGCGAAACATTTAAGCTGAAACAGAAAAAGCCTGTCAACCTCGGCTGGAAAGCGCTTTGCCCCGATGATGTCGAGATACCGCCGGAAATAAACTGTTCCGAAAACGATACATTTTATGCGGAAGATATTTTTATTACAGAGGGCGAAACCAAGCCGCCGAAGCGCTACACGGAAAGCTCTCTCTTAAAGGCGATGGAGAATATCGACCGCCGCATAGAGGACAAGGAACTTTCCGGATATGTTTCCGAAAGAGGGTTAGGTACCCCCGCAACAAGGGCAGCGATCATCGAAAAGATACTCGCGGACGGCTATGCGGAGCGCAAGAACAAGGTTATTTCCGCGACTGAAATGGGAATAAAGATGATAAATTTCGTCCCTTCCGAAGTTAAGTCCGTTGAAATGACCGCCGCAATGGAATTACAGCTTGCCGCAATAGAGAACGGCACCGCCAGCGCTGATGAAGTAATCAGCAGCATTACGGAGAAAATCAAGGCTATCATTGAAGCCGAAAAGCACAGGGCGCATACTCCCGTCGCTGAGCCGAGAACCGCTCAGAAAAATCCGGTCGGGAAATGCCCGAAATGCGGCGGCAATGTATATAAATTCGTTCGGGACAATACTGGTATATTCTACTGCGAAAAGGCTCCCAAGGACTGCATTTTCTGTGTTTACGAGGACGATTATTTCTTCACATCTAAGGGCAAAAAGCTGACAGAATCCATGATGAAGAATCTGCTGTCGCAGGGAGAAGTCAAGGTCAGCGGTTTCAAATCCGAGAAAACCGGAAACACATACAATGCTGTCGTTTCTTTTGCCGACAGAACCGACAAGAACGGAAACGCCAAAATCGGCTTTACAATGCGTTTTGAGGACAAGAAGAAAAGGTAATCTCCGCTTGCGATGAAGCGGAGATTTTCATTATTCGTAGTGATAACGGCAGGAAATAATATAAAGCTGACCGTCCTCGACCTTGTAGACAAGCCGGTTAGTATCGTCGATTCTGCGGCTCCAGTAGCCACTTAGGTTGTGTTTCAGTGGCTCGGCTTTTCCTATTCCGTCAAAAGGGTCACGCTCAATATCCTTGATGAGCAGGTTAATGCGTTTCAGAGTTTTTCTGTCCTCGCCCTGCCAGTAAAGGTAATCCGCCCAAGCCTCGTCAGTCCAGAGTTTAATCATCGTCCTCTACCTCGACAAGTTCGTGCCTGGAAACCTTTCCTGCATTGAGCTGAGCGATAGAACGGTTGATGTGAGCCATATTCGCAGGGCTGTAGAAATAATCGTCAGCTCTGTTGTGAAGTGTGACCTCAAACGGAATTCCATCGCAGCGGATAGTCTGCTTGATGAACATATTGAATGCCGTTGACATATTCAGTCCCAGCGCATTGAAAATCTGTTCAGCCTTTGCCTTATCTTCGCAGTCCACACGCATAGTAACACTTGTTGTTGCCATAAAATCATCTCCTTCAGCACTATTATACTTACTCTGTACTTATATTGTACATCAAAAAGCATACTTTGTCAATATCAATTTCAGAAAGAAAGGTGGAAAATAATGTACTTTTTCAAAGCTGACATATCGAGCTTTGACGATGAAGCCGAAACCGTGTTCATTATCCCCGGACAGAACGCAGATGAAAACGGCGTTCCCTTTGAGGAAAAGATGATAACGCAGACGGCTGAATACAAGGCTTTCGTGAAGCGCACCAAAACAGCGCTTGTAGATTGCACCTACACGCAGTACCAGACGGACGAGCCTATCGCAGACGGCTTGAATTCCGAAAAATTCGCCCAGCTTGAAACGGAGGGAAAGCTCGCTGTAATCGACGCAAACACCTACTCCATTTCAACGGGCAAATCCGCAAAAAGCAAGGGAAAGAAGAATTTCACGACCTACTTAATCATAGGCGGTATCGCTGTCGCGGCAGTCATTCTCATTGCGGTTTCGGCTTTATCCGGCAGTAATAAAACCGACGCTCCCGCAGACACGATGGAAACTTCCGCAACTACGGAAACGGTAGAAACAGACGCCCAAACCGCGGAAACCACCACAACGGAATCAGAAATTCCCCTTGTGGAATCCTCCGAACAGGGCGAAGCTGATGTCCCCGTAATCGAAACCTCATCAGCCGAACCGCCTGCGGAAACTGCCGAAACAGGCTACACCAACAGCGGTTACAGTTCCTCCTCAAATTCGGGCGCAAGCGGAGTTTACACTATAACTTTCTACGCGAACGGCGGCGAGGGTACTCTTGAAAGCATTTCGGCAGAAGCCGGACAGTATGTCGTTCTTCCCTCTGCCGAAAGCGCGTCAAAATCCATATCCCGGAAAGGCTACAAGCTGCTCGGCTTTTCGGATAATACGGACATTGCGTATCCCCTTTATGACTACAAAATGCCGTATGAAAACGTAAAGCTTTTCGCCGTCTGGGAACCGGACACATTCACAGTGAATTACAATTCCAACGGCGGAACAGGTCAGCTCTCACGGGCGGAAGTCAGATACGGCGACAGCGTTCCTCTGCCGAAAGATGTTTCAATATACCGGGACGGTCTGTTCCTGACAGGCTGGGCGAAAACGGATAACGCCAAATCTACGTTAAAAAGCCTTACCATGCCTGCGGAAAACCTCACCCTATACGCCGTGTGGAGCAAGAAACCGCCGACAGCAAAAATCACTCTGCACTATGACGATAAGGTGCAGGTCATTGAAGTCGAAATCGGCTCAACGCTGGATATGCTCGATGATTTCGGCGTGACAAAGGACGGCGAGATAGTTTCCGGCTGGTACTTTGAAAACTCTCCCGTCCGTGTGGAGGATCTCGATGTTTCCGAGGACTGCGACCTTTATGCAAAGTGGCAGAGTGCTACATATATCACAATTTCCGTTGACCGATGCTATCTCAACAAAGCCGATATCGAATACAAAGTGCCGTTGGATATGACTGGTTATGCGAAGCTCACTCTGCCCGTGGTTGACGATAAAAACGACGTTTACAACAGCGTTTTCGGCTGTACCTACGGCTACTCCACCAAAAAGCAGAACGGAGATTTCGGCACGATCGAATATTACGGCGGCGTTAAAAGCAAGTTCAGCAAAAGCACCAAGCTCTATCGTGTTCTTAACGAATACGGCGGCGGTAAGGGAACGGTTGAAAATCCGTATATCATCAGCTATTACGACCAGCTCCTGCGACTTTCCGAACAGGGCGCAAAGGGATATTTCGTACAGACGGCGGATATTGCGTTTCCGAGGAATACGGACAGAAATCCTATCAGCACGAAGAAAATCACCCGCGGTTACGAAAACAAATCATATGATTATTTTGTGTACGACGGGAATGGTTATTCTATCAAGAGTGTTTCCGGCAGCGGCGGTTTATTTGGTACTATTGCCGCAGGGACTATACAGAATGTTGTAGTTGACGGCGCAAATATCAAAGCCGGAAAGAATAAAAATCTCGGAGTAATCTGCAACGAGGTCGTATCCTACGCTTACCCCTCGACCGACACTGACGAATATTTCTCCACCGGAAATACACGGATAATCGGCTGTAAAGTCCTGAACAGCAAAATCACGGCTGACGGCGCTGAAAATATCGGAGGAATATGCGGTTTCGGCGGCGATATTTCAGATTGCACGGCGGACGGAATAGCGGTCAGCGGCGGCAAAAGTATCGGCGGTATAGTGGGCAACGCCTGCACCGTGACAGGCTGTATCGCAAACAACATTACCGTCAGCGGCTCGGCTGTTTCCGCAGGCGGAATTGCCGGGACTGCTTACGGCGTGGAGCTGTTCAACAGCGGAGAAAAGCCGCACTATGCAGGCGGCAGTATAATCGGCTGCGGTGTTCGGACGTTCACATCAACTGCCGAAAACAGCGGCGGTATTGTAGGTACTGCAACGGCTCATAATGTTTCGGCATACATCAAGAGCTGCTATGCTGCGAATATCTACCTTAACGGTACGAACAACGGCGGCATCGCCGGCGCTGACGGAAACGAGAACGGTCACAAGATACTTTACTGCATTGTGGACAACGCCAACAATTACCCCGTTATTGGCAAGAGGACGCGTTCCTCCGCAAAGACGATGATACTGTCAGTCCCCGCAGATACAGGGCTTACGGTCGAGGGAGTTCTCTCCGTTCTCAACGCAAAATCCAGCGGATACGGTTATTGGGAGCGTTCAGACAGTGTAAACGGCGGTTATCCTTATCCGTGCAGGATATTCGCAGAAAGGAATTAATATGGCAGAAGAAAACAACAAGCCGTGGAAAGTGTACATCATACCAGATTTGCGCACATGGGCAATGCCCCGTGAGTACGACCGCCCCACACCTATCGAGTATTACGATACCTTTGCCGAAGCGCAGAAGCGTTTCAATGAGCTGCGCGAAAAGCCCTACAACGCTGAAAAGGCGTTAAATTGGGATAAAAAGCCGTCCGCAAGGCTCACGATGGGCATTGAAAGAGAAAATGCGGCAGCGGACATTCTTCATGTACGGGACAACAAAAATGTCCTTGTGGAGGATTTCACCCGCAGCAGTTCTATTTACGAAAGCAAGGAGGCGCTTGCCATCATAAGTCAGGCGGCCAAGGAAATCGGATTTGAAATGGTAAATCATTATCCGCAGAAAAGCGACGGCAAATTCGGCGAGCCTGTTCTCATGCCGTTTGAAACATGGGCGGCGGATCATTCTCAGTACAACCTGACAGGAGGAACAACAATGGAACACAAGACTTCTTTCGACGTATCGTCAATTTCAAAAATCGAGAACGGCGGCAATGTCAAGGCTATAGCAAACGTGGTAGTCAACGGCGAGCTGGCAGTCCGGGGCGTAAAGGTCGTGGAGGGCGAAAAGGGTGCATTTGTCGCTATGCCCAGCAAGAAGATGGGCAGAGATTACGCAGATGTAGCCTTTCCCATTACCGCAGAAGCGAGGACGGCGCTCAATAATGCTGTTCTGAAAAGCTACGAGCAGCTCATGAGTTCTCCCGAAAAAACGCTTAAAACCGAAGTCCCCGCTGCCGAACAGTCCAGATCTTCCGTGAACGTCCAGTTAAGACCCGTGGATAATAACAATCTTAAAGCTGCGGGACAGGTCACAATAGACGGCTGTTTTGTGGTAAAGGACGTTAAGGTGATGACGGGCAGCGAAAACAAGCCGTTTGTATCAATGCCGTCCTATCAGACGCAGACCGGCGACTATGCGCAGTATGCTCTGCCTATCACAAAGGATTTCCACGAAAAGCTCAGCAATGCAGTTCTCAGAAGTTATCAGTCCCTCGGCAAGACCGAATACAAGGGAGTAAAGTATGCGGAACTCGGCGACAAGGACAGCATTGCGCACCTCCCGAAGCAGAACAACAAGTTCGCAGAGAAGCTCATGACTGAACTGGACAAGGCTGGAGTTAAGTATCAGGCAAAGGTCGAGGGTACTACTACCATTTCCGTGAATAAGGCGGATATGCCGAAGGTAACGGATATTAAGAACCAGCTTGTGAAAACTCTCAACCCCGAAAAACAAACTAATTCTGCCCCAAAGTATAAGAGATAATACCCGATTGCGGTCAAACAGCAAAACTGTATCGAATTCAGTCCTGTTTGACCGCAAATTTTCTGCATTAAGATATTGACTTTTATGCTTTAATGTGATAAACTTAAATTGAGGAGGAAATATGGCACGAATAGATGAAGTTCGTGAGAGGTACGAAAGCATTACTGAACAGCTCTACCAAAACAAGGAAACCTTTGCGGAGTATCTGAAATTCGCAGGCAGGTTCTTCAAAATGCCGACAGCGCAGACCATGACGATGTTCGCAACAAATCCGAAAGCCACAATGGTTGCCGACTATGATACCTGGCAGAGATTCGGACGTCAGGTACAGCGTGGGACGAACAGCATAGCCGTCCTGGACGGCAGCGGGCTGAAACATTATTTCGATATTTCCCAGACTGCCGGCGGCAGACCGCCCTATCAGTGGACGCTCGACAAGCAGACGGCGCAGGAGTTCATCGCTGCGTTTTCAAAGGCAGAGGGTAAGGAATACAAATCCATGTCCGGCTGCGTGAACGCTATCGGCAGAACGGCTGCGGCTGACAATCTCGAAAATGCGATAAAGGCGCTGAATATCTCTGAAACTGACAGAGCTGCATTTGAAAAGTCTTTCGTATCCATAACGCAGTATTTCATAGCGGCTCGGTGCGAGCTTGGCGGCAGGTTCGACTACAAGAACAATCCTATGGATTTATCCGCATTCGACCTTGTTCACAGCAAGGCAGAAGCCGAAAAGCTGACGGAATACGTTCAGATCGCGGCAAGACCGGCACTGTTATCAATGGAGAAAACTATAAATTCACTTATTGCTGAAAGGAGTATCGACAATGGCAGAGGTAAAACAGATTTGGTGCAGAGAGGACAAGAAGTTCTATCCCGAAATCAAGGAGGAGAACGGCAGGACGTACAAGCTGGATCCGGAAACGTTCGTGTATCTGGAGCAGGTGGAGCTGGGTCTGACGGACGAGGAACAGCAGCTCCTGAGCGAACCGATAGACCGCTGGGGCAAGGCGTGGCAGAAATTCATGACGGAGAATTATCCGGAGGAGATTCCGTCGCTGGAGGGTCGCCTGAAATGGGAACTGATTCCCCGTCAGATAGACAAGGAAGCATGGGAGATGTGGGAACTTCTGCGGAAGCAGTACGCAGAGAAGAATCCTCGCCCGAAAACGACATTCACCGAAATAGAGCGCTGGGAGAAAACACGGAGCTTCATAGTGGAACACGAGGTAATGGAGCAGATAGTTCTTCAGCGCAGAGGATAAACAGCACATCAGCGGAGGATATTTTCCCCGCTGTTTCTGTTTATATTGGGCTTGCGGCAGGCGCACTGTATGATAACAGCCTTGTTCGTAACGCGCACCAAAACACCGACAGGGAGAACTTCGATGTTGAGGTAGAAAACGCCGTGACCGGCTACTACACTCGGCTCATCACCGGGCGTGAAAGCTCGGAATATTCCGCTGAACAGCTTGCACCTCTGTACAACAGATTTCAGCGGGATAATGATTTCCGGGCGGAAGTAATTTCGGAAGTCGCCGACCGCCTTGACGAATCTCTCACCAGTCTTGAGGTGGCAAGGAGCAAGGCTGCGGAACTTGGTATCCCTTTTTCAGACCGTCCCTACGATTCCGAGGAAGAATATGATCCATACGCTTACGACGGCAGCATGAGCATTGAGGACAGCCGCAAGGTTGCTGACGCAAGTAATCTGCATGACTTTATGCTTGATTACTCCGATGAGCTGGAAATGGCTGCGGCTTCCTACAACGCCGACGAGTTCCGCACCTATTTTACCGACCGTGCCGCCGAAGCCGTCCGCAATTCCCACAATGAAGCATTGACGGAAATGCGTGAAAATCCCGAATATCTCAAATCCGTTGCGGATTTGGTTTCGGACGGTCTGTACAACGATATTCGCTCGGAAATTCAGCAGAGGAACATCAAATATCCCTGCGTTTACGTCAACGGCAGCCACAATAGAAATTTCTCGCCGGAGGAAGTCGGGTTCAAGGTCAATTATCCCTATTCTGTGGAGGAATTCAACGCAGCGCTCAATCAGGCAAACGAGATTTGGAACAACGATGAAAAGTACCTCGACAGCCTGCACAGCGTTTCTGTTTCCGTGTATGCAAGCAGAACGGAGTCATCGACCTACAATGTCGAATTGTACGCTTCCTATCACAGTATCGGCGAAATCATAGATGAAAAGCAGTCCATTGCTTCGGCAAATATTCTCGGTAGGCTAAAGGACGCAATATCCGAAATTGAGAATAAAAAACCGGACGAAATACCAGATGATGTGGATAAATTCTACGTCAATCACGAAATGGAAAACGTCACCTGGATACGCTACAATTCAGATAACGACGCAGGCGGGCAGTTCGTCTGCACCTATATGTCCTTCGACGATATTTTTGACGCTATGGAGCAGACCGACCCGCTGGAATACCTGACCGAGCATTGCGGGCAGGAACTTCTCGACCGTGGCGCAGAGGGCTTTGACGGCGTTGCGGAAGAATTCATGACCGACAGCGAGGACATTTCAAGCCATGAAAGCGACTGCCTGAGCAAGCTGTTTGCGCTTACCGAGCCGAGGTATGCGATTTATCAGCTCAAAGATGATGAAAAGCTGCGTGACTACCACTTTACCAACAGCGAACATCTGAAAAATCACGGAATGTATATCGACCGTGAGAATTACGACCGTGTTTATCGCGGCAGATTGCAGGAGAACGAAACGCTCGATGATATTTACAAGCGTTTCAATGTTGACCACCCGCAGGATTTCCGCGGGCATTCCCTTTCGGTCGGAGATATTGTCGCCGTGAAGAAAAATGGTACAATAAGGGCGTACTTCGTTGACAGTTTTGGGTTTACCGTGGTTCCGGATTTCACGCTTTCCCGCGAGGAACGCAAAGCCCGGCGAGCGTTGACGGACAACATCGGTCTGCTGGCGGAGAAGCAGCTTGCAAGCGATGAAATGGACGATTTGGGCGATAAGCTGTTCAATTACGACCATGCTCCGGTATACAGCGGCATAACCAACTGGACTATGGGAGCAAGTCTGAGTGCCGACGAATTTGAGGATCTGACCACCCGTTTCCACAACGGCGAGGACATAAGCACCGAGCTTGCAAAAAGAATATACGCGAATATGCGGTATCTCAATTTTGAGTATCCTCCCGCCGACGGTATCAGCAGAGTTGAGATTTCATCAGAGAAAACCGATTCCGGCATGATTTTCCGTACGAATGGCGGTTTTGAGGTTTCCTACACTTGGGAGACCCTCGGAAATGCGCTGATTACTGCGGCAAAGCAGGAGTTCGACCGTCACGAACAGCTTGACAGAGAATATTTTCTGAAAGAAGCCAAAGCCCGGATAAACGAATATTCACAGCGAGAATTCCGCGAGGACGCAAACTTTTCCGAACTGTCGCGCGTTCCGCTTGCCTACACCACTCACGAAGATACCGAAGTCGGGATAAGCGTTTATGCAGACCTTGAGAATAAGAAAATAGTGACGATGTACGGCGATAAGGTCGCCGAGGAGAAGAATTTCAGATTTTCTGACGATATGATTTCTGCACTGGGTAATCTGGAGTTCAGCGACCTTGTTTCAATCACCGATGAAACTGTGCAGAGGCTCACAGAACCGCAGAACGATACACTTTCTAACAGTTCCACCGAAGGCGTTCAGCTCAACCTTTTCGGCGAGCCTGCGGAAAATTCCGCTCCGCGGAAACAGACATCGGTTGCAGCTGCCGACACGAATTCACCGCTCATAACGCAGGATATGTTCGACTGCGTTCTCCGCTGCGGGTCGAACGAGCCGCGCAGCCTTGAACGCATAATCAGCCAGTATCAGCTTAACAAGGGCGCTGAAAGCAATGCTGAATATCTGCGCAATGAGTTTGGAACGGACGCCAGAGGAATAGATTTTGGTCAGTCAATCGGAGCAGCCGATCGGAGAATTACCGCATGGTATGACGAAAACGGCATTACTATCGGCTTGGGAGATACTGCGCACAACAGCCCCGCGCAGAAAACAATCACATGGGAACAGGCTGCGGAGCGTATTGAGGAGCTGCTGGGCGAGGGAAACTTTGCGGAACAGGTCACGATCGACGACGCAGAAGCCTACACCCGCAGGAAACTTGCTGAAAAACTGTGGTATCTCAACCGCGACGTGGAGGGCGATTTCTTTATTCCGGACGAGTTCTTTGCAGGCGGTTTCCCGGAAAGCACCGAAAGAATTTCCGAAGCCCTAAAGGGAGAAAAGCCAGTTTCGGAGTTCATCGCCGGCATGACAGACCTTATAAAACGCTGCGAAGCCGATAAGGACGTTCTGCGTTTTCCTCATCGCAACCTCCACGAAATTCTTGAAAGTCTGAAAGATTTACAGCTTGAACGGCGGGAGTTCAGAGCAGAAAAGAATTTTGAATTCTCTCCAGTCATGTTCATTTCGGAGGAGGAAAAAGACCTGCTTATATTAAGCGGAAGCGGCGTTCAAGGCGGCAAGTTCCGCATTGAGAACTACTTTAATCAGCCCCATTCCAGTAAGGAAAAGGCTGATTTTCTGAAAAACGAATACGGCACAGGCGGCTCGGGTCGCACCGGATATGATACATGGCACGACGCAAAAGGTATCGTTCTGAATAAAAGCGGTTTCGGCGGCAGTGAAGCTACTGTAAAGATGAAGTGGAATGAAGTCGCAGCCCGTATCGACAGGCTTATATCCCAGAAAAAGTACATTACGCAAAGGGACATAAACAACCGTATCCGGAGCGCACAATGGACTGTCGATAATTCGGACGACCCACAACAGATTGAGAGCGCAAAGAAAATTCTCGCTAAATACAGTGCAAACAGCACCGAGCCTGTTAAAGAGCCTGCCGCACGTCCCGTGCAGGTTGAAGCACCTGTCGAAAAGCATGATTTCACCATTACCGACGAACATCTTGGCGAGGGCGGTCAGAAAGCCAAATTTGCCGCCAACATTGCCGCTATCCGAACTCTGAAAGCAATTGAAAGTGAAAACCGCCTTGCAACTCCGGAGGAGCAGACAGTTCTTTCAAAGTACGTCGGCTGGGGCGGGCTTGCGCAGGCGTTTGACGAGAATAACAGTTCTTGGGCAAATGAGCATAAGGAGCTTGCGGAAACGCTGACAGAGGACGAATACACAGCCGCAAAAAGCACGGTACTGAACGCACACTACACCTCGCCCACCGTCATAAACGGCATTTATAAGGGACTGGCGGCTCTCGGTTTCAGTGGAGGTAACGTTTTGGAGCCTGCTATGGGCGTAGGCAACTTTTTCGGCGTTATGCCCGAAGAAATGCGTAAGGAAAGCCGTCTGCACGGCGTTGAACTGGACAGCATAACCGGACGTATCGCAAAGCAGCTCTACCAGACGGCTGACATTCAGATAAGAGGGTATGAGGAAACTACATTCTCCGACAATTATTTTGACGCCGCTATCGGCAACGTTCCTTTCGGAAATTACGGAGTGTTCGACAAGCGGTACAACAAGGAGAATTTCCTGATACACGACTATTTTTTCGCAAAAACGCTGGATAAGGTAGCGCCGAACGGCATTGTAGCTTTTGTCACCACAAAGGGTACTCTGGATAAGCAGAACCCGAAAGTTCGTGAATACCTTGCGAAACGTGCCGACCTTGTGGGCGCTGTCCGTCTGCCGAACAACGCTTTTAAGGCGAACGCCGGCACGGAGGTAACGGCGGATATAATTTTCCTGCAAAAGCGTGAGAAAATGGCGGTGGAACTTCCCGACTGGTGCTATGTCGGCAAAAATCATGATGGCATTCCGGTAAATAATTATTTCCTCGACCACCCCGAAATGATACTCGGCACAATGAAACAGGGCATGGAATTTTCTATGTACGGCAATGCAGACGAAACAGCCTGCGTTCCTATCGAGGAAGCTGACCTTTCCGAACAGCTCGAAAAGGCTGTAAGCAATCTAAAGCTGACAAACGCTATCCGAAAGCGGACGCAGGAAACTGAAAAGGAAGCCGGCATTATCCCTGCTGTCGAAGATGTCCGCAATTTCACCTTTGCAGAGGTTGACGGAAAAATGTATTTCCGTGAAAACAACATAATGACCGAGGTAACGGAAACCGGCAAGAAAGCCGAGCGAATAAAGGGTCTGAACGAACTGCGCGCCACATTCCGTGAAATGCTCTCCGCACAGGAAAGAAACTGCTCCGATACGGAACTAAAATCCTTGCAGGATAGGCTGAACGCGCAGTACGACAGCTTTGTAAAGAAGAACGGCTACATAAACGACAGCAGTAATTCGCAGGTTTTCAGCCGTGACGATGATTACAATTCCCTCTGCGCTCTGGAAATCATCGACGAGGAAGCCAAGACCGTAGAAAAGTCGGATTTCTTTACCAAGCGCACGGTAAAATACACCGCCGAAATCACCCATGTGGACACTCCGCAGGAGGCTATGCAGGTTTCCATTGATACAGTGGGTAAAATGGATATACCGTATATGGCACAGCTCTGCGGGCAGGAACCGCAGGATATTGTAGAAGTTCTGAAATCGGACAACCTGATATATCTTAATCCGCTGAAATCTGACGAGAACGACCCTTTTGTCGGCTGGGAGGAATCTTCCGAATATCTCTCCGGCAATGTCCGTGAAAAGCTGCGCGCCGCCGAGCTTTACGCAAAGGACTATCCCGATTTTCAGCGCAACGTAACGGCTCTGACGGAAGTCCTCCCGAAAAAGCTGGAAGCCGGAGATATTACCGCGCGTATCGGTGTGTCATGGGTAGATGTTGAGGACTATCAGCATTTCTTTGAGGATTACGCAAAGGCAAGATTTTACGAGCCTATGCGCCGTACTGTTACCGGCGAGTATAAAATCGAAAACAAGAATTGGGATACTTCTGCCGCCGCAACGCAGATTTACGGCACAGCCAGAATGCCTGCAAAGGCGATCTTTGAAAATCTGCTAAACAATCGGGATATTGTCGTCAAGGACAAGATAACCGATGTTGACGGAAAGGAGCATTATGAAATAAACAAAAAGCAGACTGATTTGGCGCAGGATAAGGCTCTGAAAATGAAAGAAGCCTTTAAGCGCTGGCTGTGGGAGAAGCCGGAGCGCCGCGAGAAATATGTTGAGCGCTACAACAATCTGTTCAACAGCATAGTCGGCAGAAAATTTGACGGCTCTCATCAGACCTTTCCGGGAATGTCCCCGTCAATCAGCCTTAAACCTCATCAGCTTGATGCTGTTATGAGAGCGAAATTCGGCGGCAATACTCTGCTTGCCCACTGCGTCGGCGCTGGTAAATCCTTTGAGATGGTGGCGGCGACAATGGAGAAAAAGCGGCTCGGTCTTATAAACAAGGCTTGCGTTGTCGTTCCGAAGCACCTTGTGGGGCAAATGGCGAACGAGTGGCTGCGGCTATATCCGCAGGCAAAAATCCTGACCGCAAGCGAAAAGGATTTCGACAAAGACCATAGGCAGAAGTTTATCGGTCGGTGCTGCACCGGCGACTATGACGCAGTTATCATGTCCTACGAACAGTTCGAGAAAATCCCTATGTCTATGGAGTACCGCAAAAATTTCATTCAGCATGAAATCGACGCTATGCAGAACGGCATTGACGAGCTGAACGGAGATTACCGTACAAGAGCAAATAACCGCAGCTCCATAAAAGACCTTGAACGTGAGAAAAAGCGGCTTGAAACACGCTTGCAGAAACTCATCGAGGGCAGCGGAAAAGCAAAAGACACATCCCTGACTTTTGAGCAGCTCGGATTTGACAGCCTTGTCGTTGATGAAGCTCACAACTACAAAAACGGTCTTGTGGTATCGAAGATGAACAGGGTTTCGGGAGTTCAGACTACTCCCGCTCAAAAGAGCGAGGATATCCTCATGAAAACGCAGTATCTTAACGAGAATTACGGCGAGAAAAACATAATTTTCGCAACAGGAACGCCTGTTTCTAACTCCATGACGGAGCTGTACATTATGCAGAGGTATCTCCGTCCGTCCCTGCTGCGGAACGCGGGATTGCAGACGTTTGACGATTGGGCGAGCAACTTCGGCGAGGTCGTTTCAAAGGCTGAGTTAAAGCCCGCGGGCAACGGCTACCGCACGAAAAAGCGCTTTGCTAAATTCAACAATGTCCCCGAACTCATGCAGATGTTCAAGGAGTTCGCCGACATACGAACGCCGGATATGCTCAATCTGCCTGTTCCGGAACTGGAGGGAGGAAAGCCGCAGACCATCGTTGCCCGCCCGAACGATGAACAGAAAGCGTATATGCAGGTTCTTGCCGAGCGCTCCGAAGCGATTCACAGCGGAGCCGTGGATCCGAGCAAGGATAATATGCTGAAAATCACGGGAGAAGCGCGCCTGCTCGGTCTGGACGCGCGCTGTGTAATACCAAACGCTGAAAACTACCCCGACAGCAAGGTGAATCTCTGCATTGACAAAATCATGGAGATATATGACCGCACCTCCGCTCAAAAGGGAGTGCAGGCTATCTTTTGCGATATCGCCGTTAATTCCGATGATGGGAAATTCTCCGTGTACGATTACCTCAAGCAGGAGCTTGCACGGCGCGGCATTCCCGAAAATGAGATTTGCACTGCCGGCGACGCGGCAACGCAGAAACAGCGCAACGAAATGTATGCGCAGCTCCGCTCCGGCACAAAGCGTATCGTTCTCGCAAGCACAAGCAAAATGGGAACAGGCGCTAATATTCAGACGAAACTTGCGGCGCTGCATAATCTTGATATACCCTGGAAACCCTCTGATGTTGAACATACCGAACGGAACAAAGGACGACCGATAATTCGACACATGAGATAACGCTGTCTGATGGCAACTGAACCATCGTTTTAGTCTGTGTAATGCTACACTATCTCATAAGTAAAAACATGGTTTCTAAATGATATCTGTAAAACACATAATTTCACTTTTGAATAATCAAACTATATGCCTGGTTATATAAATTCTATAGAGGAATTTGTGATTGATACGTATATTACTACGACTTTACAGCGCCTTTTTTATAAAACTAACTCCGGCTGTTATTTCGAGATAAAAACTGCCGGAGTTATATTTCATTCAATTAACGTTGCACATGGCGATGTTATCAAGCCTAAATAGTCAGTGGAAACGCTGCCGGAAAACAAGTTATCCATCAATCTTAATAAAGCAATTTGCTTCAAAAACTCTATCTCTTGAATACTTGGAAAGAATTGATTCTGCATCAGCGTATGCGTCTATTTCACATGGGAAAACGGAAAGAATATTTTCGTCTTCGGTCAGGTAGAGTTTTGCGTCAGAGCGTGTTCCCAGAAGGTCGCCTGTTCCTATGTATTCATATTCGGTCATCTTATAGACATATTTCAATGGAGATTCATTATCATTTTCCGGCTCAATGACATTTCCGGATTCGTCTACAATAAACCTAACAGTGTTGATGTCCAACATATAGTCATTTGCATTAAAAGACGCAATATGGACATCTGAACCTGGGTTTTCACTAGCATCTTCGTTCGATGAATCATATGTTTCACTTGTAATTGGAGATTTTTCATATGAAACATCATTGTTGCCTGATACGATTTCGGTAGATGGCATGCTAGTTTGAGAATCAGATAAAGATTCACTTGTATTTTTATCTGATACCGATTGATTTCCTATGTCTGAAACAACGGAACTTACTGATTCGGTTGGTGTTTTATCATTAGACGAGCAGCCTCCCAAAGATAATACCGTAATCAGCAGAACAGTACCGCAGAATAATTTCTTCATAACCTAATCCCTCCTACACACTTAGCCTACATAATGTGAACGATACCAATCATCATATGTCATTGTTAAGCCATCTCCATCCATACCTAAATAGGAAATTGAAGATATATTTTCAGTTGGGGCTCCGACTGCTATAAACGAACGAGAGCCGCTTTTATAATCAGGATCGTCTACTGTGTAAACAGCTTTATTTGAATACAGATGTAATCCCGTTATAAGAATGGCATGATATGTCGCTACATTTGATTGGTTTTTTCCATTAATAGCAATTTGAACCGGTGCCCCTTTACGTAAACTTGTAAATACTGTATCAGCTTTTATTGCTTTACCCCTATACGAAAAACTTGTATCAACACACTTCGAATATGCATCTGAAATGCATGAAGGCGAACCAAGCTCACTTCCTGAATAAGAAGATTTAACCTTGTTATACACATCTCTTGCAGTATATGAATCGCCATCCATATAATTGGCTGTCATTGCAACGCAAGCTGCCCAACAAACATATTTCTTGTTTGTACTTGTTCCTACATTTACATTGCCAACATGAGAAACTGGTAAGTTTATACTTCCTAAAGAAGCGCCTTCTGAAGAAAGCTCCATTACTGAGTCATCCATGTTGACACTTCCTGCAATTTTGAACTCTTCCAGAGGGAAACTCTTGGAAACGTCATAAGTTAGACTTTCGTCATTTCCATCAACCCAAATCACATCTCCAACATCCTGTTGGAGATAGATATTTCTATTGTATGATATAAACGCATATTTGGAATCAGAATTAATAGAATATTCAAATTCCTTAGTAATATTTGTGTCAAAGACTGAAACCGGTGTACCATTGTCTTCATTTATTTCAAGTTTGCCTATTGCCGTGTCACCGCTGAATATAATAGTGTAGTATGCACATACATCTTCAGAATTATATTCATATAATGGTATAAGAGAGCTATAAGTTATTTCCGAACCAACAAAATCAGTGTTGTTCAGATAAATTGGTAGGCATTCTTCAATATATTGTTTATAATATAATGGTAATTCGCAGGGACTTTCATCTGTTATTGTTTCAGCACAAGCCGATGTTAATGGTGAAAGCATGCAAGCCGATACGATTGTTACTGCTATAAGTTTCTTCATGTTAAACATATTAACCTCCATAAATTTGGTCATTTGCCCTCAAACAATTCTTTGAGAGCACAACTTGTTAATTGAGTAATTCTTCACTGTAAACCGTAATAGTTTCAGTTTTTCCGTTTGAAGTTTTCACTGTAAAAACAGATTTCAAACGGTAAGTGCCGCTGGGTAATCCAGATATACTGTTGGTAACTTTGCCGGAAATGCTTGATATAGTGCCGTTCCAGCTTGCGCCGTCAACAGAGTTCCATATCCACAGTCCCAGCTTCTTTTCAAGAGTCTGTTCAACTTTGCAGCTCTTTACATCAGAATGACCTCTTAGCTTACTTTCGCATTTTACCGTTTTTCCACTGAGCGTTAATGTGCTGACAGCGTCAAAAGCTGTTTCGTAATATGGAGCAATAGAATCAGCGTATACACTTTCCGGAACAGTTGTTGCAGCCGCATTTACAGAAACGGTAGATATAGCTATAAGCACCGCAGCCAATACTACAATTCTTTTCATTTTTCTCACCTCCTGTTTTAGTTTTGAGATTTACCCTCTCACCAACTAAAACAATTTATGAGAATCGCCGTTACAGCATTTGTGTCTATTTTTCTAAATTTGTAGCTTTTGCCAAATTCAAAAGTGACATTTTGTCGATATTGCCATTAAGAGTAAACAAGTATCCGTCCATTGTCCATACTACACCACACTCGCCATTGTTTTCGAGAATAAACGCTCCATTGCAGCCGTTGATATTTACTTCTTCCGGAGTTCCGTATTCTGTGTTGAAATTATGTACATCTCCAATTATAGTTTGCCATAGCGTAACTTCTTTCTCTCCGGACTGATATATTGAAATGACATCTGCATCATCGCTCTGCCTTTCTGTCAGCGAAAATCCTGTTTCATACGGTAATCCATATACGCTTTCTATTTTAGTTTTATCTCCGGGAGTTCTGCTTATATATGTAACTGAATGATCCCTTTGTGCGTTGAATGTAAACCCTCCGACCGAATACCAGATACTGAATCCGGTCAGCAGGAATGCCGCAAGAATTACCGCAAGCAAAGCATATCTTATGCGTCTGACAGAGAACTTCCCTGATATTTTCTGAGCCTTGGATAAAGCCCGTATAGTCTGATGGCGGCGTATTTTATAGGCTGCCGAAAAATGGTGTTTCTTCAAATCGGCAGAGTATTGTGAAAGCCGTTCATCTAATGTATTTTCGATTCCATCATATATCAGGTCATCAAGTTTCATTGGTAATGCCTCGTTTCTCAAGATGTTTTATCAAACGCTGCCTTGCACGGAATATCTTCTGCCGAGCCTGACCCCCGGTAATTCCAAGAAGCTGTGCGATTTCAGACGGAGTAAGCTCCTTGATAAGGTAGAGGAACATTATATCATAATCATTATCTGATAAATCACGCAGTGCACGCTTGATTTCATCGGAGCTGACTTTGCTGATAATTTCCTCCTCGGTATTTTCGTCTGACTTAGCGTCAAATACCTCATCAATATCGACCGCCGGGTGGCGCTGCTTCTTTTTGAGCATATTCAGCGAAATGTTCTTCACTACTATAACAAGATAGAAACGGGTTTCGTTACAGTCTATTTCGCGTATTTTTTCAAGATGATTTATCACGCTGACAAAAGAATCCTGTACAGCGTCCTCTGCGTCCGTGCGGTTATGAAGAATATTATATGCAACGTTATACATGAGCTGCTCATTAGCTTCGTACAACGAACGGACAAGTTCCTTGTCCGTTTCATCATTTATCATTGAAAGAAGTGCTGATAGCATTTCCCGCCCTCATTTCTTGTTGGTATTTGCTACAAGTATAACATCAAACTGCTAAAAAATCAATACTCTGTATTAATCATCTCCACGGCAGATTATCCTGTTTATACCCCTCCAAGCTGAGTTCCAATGCCTTGACCACCTGATTAAGCATAAACTGCCTATAAGCCGCAGCAAGCACCTCTTTGCGTTTTTCATCGCCGAGGTCAACATAACTCTCCCAATCATTTTCCGAACCGGTGAACTTTTCAAAACAGCGGAACAGCGAACCGAGTACACTGGACGCTTCATCTTCTCCGCTGTAAAACGCATAATCCTCGCAAAGCTCTTTGAACAGATGATTGATTACAGACAACTTTTCGTAGTCCCTGTTCCCCACAAGCTCTGACAAATACTCCGCAGCCTGGTCGGACAATCCCGTGAAGCCGCACACGGTTTTCAGCTTTCCTTTCCGGGCGGTCGTGTTCGTTCTGCCGATAAGGTAGTCGGCGCTTACGTTCAGCACATTCGCGATCCTCGCAAGAATTTCGATGTCAGGCATTCGCTTGTCATTCTCATAATAACCCAACGTACTTTTGGATATACCCACCATATCTGCAAACTGCTCGATGGTGCAGCCATGCTCCTTGCGAAGCTCTTTCAATCTTTTTCCAAACACCTGTTCGCAGGTGTTTTTTGTTTCCGGTACCATAGTGNNAACGCATAATCCTCGCAAAGCTCCTTAAACAGATGATTGATTACAGACAGCTTTGCATAGTCCCTATTCTCCACAAGCTCCGACAAATACTCCGCCGCCTGGTCGGACAATCCTGTGAAATCGCACACGGTTTTCAGCTTTCCT
>DQFX01000074.1 GCA_003531585.1 Oscillospiraceae bacterium
TACAGCCTTACTTCGTCGGCTTTCCTCGCATTCGGTGCACTCTACCCATTTTCCCTTCTCAAATCGGTTTTTATAGGTTCCCTTATATTATAGCAGTAAATCGTTTACATTACAAGGGCGGTGATTTGCACAAAGATTTTTCAACTTTTTTGTGCAAATGCCCTAATCAGCATTCAAGCTCCGCAGGAAATCCCGGCGGAGCTGATTGCTATTTAAGTATTAACGCCTTGTTTCCTGTGCTGCTCATCCCTCGGGAACCAGAACTGCATAGTTGCCCTCGTCGCGCTTGTAGACTACGTTTACAGCGCCGGTGTCTGCGTTCTTGAACATAAAGAACGTGTGGTCAAGCAGGTTCATCTGAAGAATAGCCTCGTCAACGGACATCGGGCGGAGGTGGAATTTCTTCTCGCGAATGACCTCGTACTCCTTCTCCTCTGCCTCGGGTGCAAGACCCTCGAACGCGCCTGTACGCAGGCTCTTTTCAACCTTGGTCTTCTGCTTTCTGATCTGGCGGATAACGCGGTCAACGGTTACGTCGAGGGCGTCGTTCTTGTCCTTCGCGGACTGCTCTGCACGGTAGATGATACCGTTATATTTTACCGTAAGCTCAAGAATGATAAGTTCACGGCGCTCCTCGAGGGTGATCTTAGCCTCGGCCTCCTCGGGGAAGAAGCGGTCCAGCTTTGCGCTGAGCTTCTGGGTCGCATAGTCGGTGAACGACTGATTGATTGTGAGCTTCTTAGCGGTGATGGTTACTTTCATACTGATCATTCCTTTCGGGTCGGACGAGCCGCGGCATACGCCGCCGCCCGGCAAACCGGGATTTTAAAGCAAATCAGCAGGACCGCCCGGACTTTCGTCCCGTGAGCCTGTTAACTTGTCTGTATACATTGTAGCATATTTATCGCAAATATACAATACCCTTTGTGAAATTTCATTCTTTTTACACATTTTACACAAAAGATTATGTAAACATTGAACAAATATATTACACCTGATATTACAAGTCCATTCACACCCGGCTGAAAAATCCACAAAAACGCGCTTGCGGATATGTCTAATAAAACGATTTTGTAAACTGGTCATTTCTTTGTATTGAAAGTCATGTTGAAAAGTGGTATAATTGATACATCTAAAAAAATTGGGGGGGAGCCTTATTGACAGAAGAGAAACGCAGGAAGCTGCTGAGCCTGTTCTGGGAATTCTTCAGATACGCCGTTGTAGGCGGTATCGCATTCCTGGCGGATTACGGCACGCTGTTCCTGTTTCAGGAGCTGATACTCACCGGAGGAACTCCGTGGGAGCTGTTCATCTCCACCGCGGCGGGATTCATCGTAGGCCTGATCGTGAACTACGTGCTTTCGCTGACGTTCGTATTCCGCAGAAAGGACAACCGCGGCAGCGGTAAGAGCGTGGCGGCATTCCTGATTTTCACCGTGGTCGGCGTGATCGGACTGGGGCTGACGGAACTTATAATGTACCTCGGGACCGAGCTGCTGCATATAAGCTACCTTATTGTAAAGATAGCCGCCGCCGCCATCGTCCTTGTATGGAATTACGTCGGACGAAAGGTACTGATATTTGACAGAAAAGGAAAAATTGAAACCAAATGAAAAATGTAGTAATCATCGGCGCGGGTCCTGCGGGACTTACCGCCGCATACACCCTGCTGAATGAAAGCAGCGAATATCACCCCATAATAATCGAAGCCAGCGAATTCATCGGCGGAATATCCCGCACCGCGCGGTACAACGGGAACCGTATCGACATCGGAGGCCACAGGTTTTTCTCGAAAAACAAGGAGGTCATGAAGCTGTGGATGGATATCCTCCCGCTTCAGGGCGCGCCCTCAAAGGACGACAAGGTGCTCGGCAGAACGCACACCTTCTCCGACGACCCGGAGATAGACCCGGACAAAATCGACAACGTTTTCCTTGCGCGTACCCGCTTGTCCCGGATATACTTCCGCAAGCGCTTCTTCGACTACCCCATCTCGCTGAAACCTGCGACCTTCATCAACATGGGATTCGTCAACACGATGAAGGCGGGCTTCGGATATCTCGGCAGCGTTATCCACAAGCTCCCGGAGACCTCGCTTGAGAATTTCTACATAAACCGCTTCGGTAAGCCGCTCTACCAGATGTTCTTCGAGGACTACACCGAAAAGCTCTGGGGAGTTCACCCGTCAAACATCGCCGCGGACTGGGGCGCTCAGCGCGTCAAGGGGCTTTCCGTGTGGAAGGTCATAACCTCCGCGCTTTCCAAGCCGTTCAAGAAAAACAAGAACAACGTCGAGACCTCGCTCATCGACGAATTCTACTACCCGAAATTCGGCCCTGGGCAGCTCTGGGAGCGCATGGCAGAGATAGACCGCGAAAAGGGCGCGGAGCTTCTCATGCAGCACGAGGTCGTGCGCGTAAACGCGGAAAACGGCTCCGTGAGATCCGTGACCGTGCGCTGCACCGACAGCGGCTCCCCGGATTTCGGCAAGGAGCGCACCATCGAATGCGACTTCCTTGTTTCCTCGATGGCGGTCAAGGATCTGGTGCAGGCTCTCCCGAACGTGCCGGAGGACATACTGCACATCGCGTCGGAGCTTCCCTACCGGGATTTCATCACCGTAGGCCTGCTGCTCGACCGGCTCGAGATCCAGAACAAGACCAAGACCCCGACCATCAACAATATAGTCCCGGACTGCTGGATATACATTCAGGAGCGCGAGGTAAAGCTCGGAAGGCTCCAGATATTCAACAACTGGTCGCCCTATATGGTGGACGACAACACGAAGCACGTCTGGGTGGGGCTTGAGTACTTCTGCACCGAGGGCGACGAAATGTGGAACACTCCCCCGGAGGAGTTCATCGACTTCGCCTCAAAGGAGCTGGAGCAGATCGGCATAATAAAGCGCGAGAACATCGCAGACAGCTTCACCGCCAAGGTGAAGAAGGCCTACCCGGCGTACTTTGGAACCTACAAGGAGTTCGGGAAGGTGCGCGGGTACCTCGACAGCTTCGATAATCTCTACTGCATAGGCAGAAACGGCCAGCACCGCTACAACAACATGGATCACTCCATGCTGACGGCGATGAACGCCGCCCGCTCGATAATCTCCGGCACCGGAGACCGCGAGAGCGTCTGGAGCGTCAACACCGAGAAGGAATACCACGAGGAAGCAAAGGAGCAAAAGCAATGACCGATACAGCCGCTTCAGGAAAGCGAAGCATACCGAAAAGCAGCATTATCCTGCTCTGCCTGTTCATTGTCTACCTTGCGCTGACCTTCATCGGCGCCGCCCGCCACGAAATATGGTACGACGAGGCGCAGGCGTGGAATATTGCAAAATACAACGATATTTCCGGTATCATCGACTTCATGAAATATGAAGGCCACCCGCCGCTCTGGCACTTTGTCCTCTACCCGTTTGCCAAGGCGGGGCTTCCGGCGGATATCCTTCCGTTCATAAGCTGGTTTATTTCCGGCGTGGCTGCCGGGCTTCTTCTATGGAAGGCTCCGTTCAGACCGCTGCTTAAAGGCATTGTGCTGTTTTCCGGCAGCCTGATATTTTACAACAGCGTGATGTCGCGAGTATACTGCCTCATTCTGCTGATACTTGTGCTGCTTGCCATCGTCTACAAGGACAGAAACCGCCGCCCTGTTGTCTACGGACTGCTTATTGCGCTCCTTGCAAATACGCACCTCATGATGTCAGGTCTGGTCGGAATACTCGGTATCTACATGATAATCGACCTGTTCAAACTGTGGAAAACATCTTCAGGGAAAATGAACATTCTGCGGCTTGCCGGCCTTGCAATTGCGGGCGTCGGAGTTATCCTGCTGATAGTGCCGCTTCTGGGATGCCTGAGCACAAACGAAGGGATTGCTTACAAAACCGAAAATCTGAATTTATTAACTGTTTTTGACAGCCTGATCAAAACCCTCGGAACGATAACAGCCGGCGCAGTGCTTGATCAGCAGCTTCCTTTTCTGTCACCCACCGCCAACTGGACGCTTGGAGCATGCATAGGGCTTGTCATGGTATGCGCAATGATTTTTTTCAGGCATTACAGAAAGCATTTTATTGTAATGCTCGTATTTACAGGCGTTTATTCCGTGATATGCTGCGTTATCTGGTATTCGCTCCCGCAGCGCGCTACGCTTTTCCTGTTCACCTATGCGATTATTTATTGGTTTGCCCTCGATACCGAAACCCCTGTATACAAAGAGCCAAAACCGATCGATAAGAAAACGTCAGCCGTCGGCAAGCGACTCATCACATGGTTCAGAGGCATAGACAAGCAGTTTGACAAAGCATTCTTCGTTTTGTTCTGCACATATATTGCCGCAACGATTCCAATGGGTAGCTATCAACTTATCAAGGACTATTTCACAGATTACAGCTATTCAAAGATAACCGCTGAATTTGTAAGAAGTGAATTGCCCGACGATGCTGTTTTAGTGATAGAACCGAGTGAAACCACGCCTTCTTATAAAGCCTACTTGCCTGAATATAAATTCTATTCGTTAAGCAACGCTGATTTCTGGTATTATGCCGACCATTCAATATATGAAAAAGACGCAGTTATAGATTACAACAAAATTTATAACGACCTTAAAAATTACAAGCACTTATACAAACTCTATTTTGGCATAGAATCGCTTGATGATAATGTTCTGTTTGAACGGCACAGAAACGACTCGGTATTGATATACCCGCACGACCTGAATATTGAAATCACCGTATTCGACCTTGACAAAGAGATCCTTCCATTTATCAGCGATAACTAACCACAACTAAAAACAATGGGCTGCACGAATGCAGCCCATTGTTTTATAAACAGATATCTTGATTATTCCCCGATAGCCTGAACCTCGGTCTCCTTAGCGTTAGCCCTTGCAAAAAGCTCGTCGACCTTCTGCCTGTCGACCTTGGTGCAGAGGGACACGATAATTACGGCAGCCAGCGCGATAATGAACGCAGGCAGCAGCGAGTAGATACCGGTTGCAGCGGAGAGGCTTACAAACGCGCCGTCTGCGGGGATCATCGGGATAGTCTCCCAGATGACAACGGACGCGCCGCCGGAGATAATACCGGCAACTGCGCCGTTCATGGTCATGCGCTTCCAGAACAGCGAGAGCAGCATAGCCGGACCGAACGCCGCTCCGAGGCCTGCCCATGCGTAGGAAACCAGACCCATTACCGAGCTGTTCGGGTCGAGGGCGATGATGTACGCAATGACTGCGACTGCAATAACGGTGCCGCGGCTGATCCACATGAGGGTCTTTTCCTTGGCGTCCTTCTTGAAGAGCTTGAACATATCGTTGCTCACAGAGGAAGCGGTCACGAGGAGCTGGGAATCCGCGGTGCTCATGATAGCCGCCAGGATAGCCGCGAGCACGATGCCCGCGATGATACCGGGCAGGAGCTTACCGCTGAGGAACATGAAGATCCTTTCCGCGTCGCCGATGGCGTTGAATTCAGCCAGCATAGCCTCGTTGCCTGCGGAGTTCAGGAAGATGTAGCCGAAAATTCCGACCAGCACAGCCGCGCCGAGGGTAATGAAAACCCAGATGGTCGCGATTATACGCGACTTCTTGATGAGGTCGCTGGACTTTATAGCCATGAAGCGGACCAGGATATGCGGCATTCCGAAGTAGCCGAGACCCCACGCCAGACCGGAAAGGATAGTGGTCCATGCGATGTCGCCGTTTACGTTCTCAAAGAGGTTGAGGTAGTTGGAGATAACAGCGCCGTCAGCGTTGAGGAACTGCACTGCGGAAACGTCCGGAGTCTGGATAATGCACACCAGCGGAACTACGACCAGAGCCGCGAACATCAGCAGACCCTGAATGAGGTCAGTCCAGCAGACCGCGAAGAATCCGCCGAGGAAGGTGTAGGAAATGATGATGAGCGCGCCGATGGTAAGGGAAAGCGTGTAATCCGTGCCGAACATGTAGTTGAACAGCTTGGCGCCGCTGCTGAATGCGGAAGCGGTGTAGATAAGGAAGAACACGAAAATAATTGCCGCGCACGCGAAGCGTATAACGGGATTCTGCGTGAAGAAGCGCTTCTGGAAGTACTCCGGGATAGTGATGGCGTCGCCGGCGGCGTAGGACATCTTACGGAGCCTTGCCGCGAGTATCTTCCAGTTGAGGTATGTACCGATGAAAAGACCTATCGCGATCCAGCTTTCAGTCAGCCCGCTGACGAAGATCGCGCCGGGCAGACCCATCAGCAGCCAGCCGCTCATATCCGAAGCCTGGGCTGAAATAGCCGTTGTCCAGCTTCCGAGCTGCCGCCCGCCTATAAAGTAATCGTTCATGCTCTTGGATTTCTTGTAGGAAAAAATTCCTATTCCGAGAATAACAAGGGCATAAGCCACAAATGCGATAATTACGAAAATGTTTCCCATTTGTTTTCTCCTTTTTATTTGTATTCGTTTTTGTAATGCTTTTCAGCACATATTATCATTTTAGCATTTTTCTTTAATAATTGCAAGAGCCGACCGGAATTTTTGTGAATTATATATGTAATAAATTGCGGAAGTCCGTATATTTTGTATTGATTTATTCCCGGGATTGTGCTAAAATAATAAAGTTGTCAATATGACCTGCGGAAAAGGGAGAATTATGTCAGAGAAAACAAATAAAGTAAAGGGGAGCCGTTCGGATTATCTCCAGGGGCTTAAGGACGGGCTTCCGATAGGGCTGGGATATCTTTCGGTATCCTTTGCGTTCGGCATTACCGCGGTGGGAATGAAAATCCCGCCGTTAGCCGCGATACTCATTTCCATGACCTGCCTGACCTCAGCCGGTCAGGTCGCCGGGATAGGCGCCATCGCCGCCGGAGGCGGTCTGTTCGAAATAGCGCTGGCTCAGCTCATTATCAATCTGCGCTACTCGCTCATGAGCCTTTCGCTCAGCCAGAAGCTCAGCAAGAATTACAATCTGTTCCACCGGCTCACCACGTCGTTCGGCGTGACCGACGAGGTGTTTGCAGTCGCCAGCGTTAAGCCCGGCGAGGTCACACCGGCGTATATGTACGGGCTTATCACGCTTCCCTACATAATGTGGGCGGCGGGCACGGCGACCGGCGCGATGCTCGGAAACGTCCTGCCGGAGATAGTTACGCTGGCGCTCGGCATTGCAATCTACGGAATGTTCATCGCGATAGTGGTTCCGCCTGCCAAGCGCTACAAGGGCGTGCTTGCGGTCGCTGCGATTGCCGCGGCTCTGTCCTGCGTAATCAAGTTCGTGCCGGTATTCAGCGGCATAACCTCGGGATTCTCGGTGATAATCTGCACGGTCATCGCCGCGGCGCTGGGAGCGCTGTTCTTCCCGAAACCCACGGAGGACGGTGAAGCTGATGACTGATACATTATATCTGTGCCTGAGCATACTTACGATGGCTCTCGTGACCTACCTTGTGAGAATGCTCCCGCTTGCGGCGATACGCAGGAAGATAACCTCGCCGTTTGTGCTGAGCTTCCTGTATTACGTACCCTATGCGGTGCTGACCGCCATGACTATCCCGGGGATATTCTTCAGCACCGGGTCGGTGTTAACCGCGTGCGTGGGATTCGCGGCGGCGCTCATTGCGGCTCTGTTCAACAGAGGACTGCTGATAGTGGCGCTTTCCGCCTGCGGCGGAGTGCTTGCCGCGGAGCTCGTCATGCAATTCCTTATCAAATAAGAAAATAAGAAATGTTGACAAATCCGCTCCCGGCATGCTGTAATAATAAAAAGTTGAAAAAACTTCGCGTTTCCCCTTGAAATATTCGTAGAAATATGGTATACTGTTAATAATCGCAGGAAAATACCCTGCAATCAATCACGAAAGAGGTGTCTGATTTGAAGCACATCACAACCATCAACAAGGCTAACCTGAAGGCTTCCGCTGTTAAGGGCGGCTGCGGCAAGTGCCAGAGCTCCTGCCAGTCTGCTTGCAAGACTTCCTGCACAGTTGCAAACCAGAAATGTGAGTCTGAAAAGTAATATCCACCGATATTACACACGATGGGCGGAACTGTTCCGCCCAGTTTTTTTGATATGATCACACCGGTTTGTATATCGCGTTCCGCGCATATGTCCCCGTTTCCGGACTATGCCGCAGCGATCACCGCACAGAAAGATATTTACATAGAAAGGCGAAATTCCGATGATACACAAGTTCAAACAGCTCGGCTACAACATAGTGCTCGACGTCAACAGCGGCGCTGTCCACCTCCCCGACGACTGCGCGTACGACATGCTCGACTTCGTTGACGCCCCCATGACCGAGGAAATGCCCGCTGACCTCCCCGCAAAGCTTCCGAAGTACTTCGAAAACGAAGTGCGCGAGAGCTACGCCGAGCTTTACCAGCTCTACAGGGACGGCGCGCTCTTCGCCGAGGACGACTACGAAAAGTACAGCGACACAATGGTCAAGTCCCCGGTAAAGTCCATGTGCCTGAACGTTTCCCACGACTGCAACCTCCGCTGCGAGTACTGCTTCGCGCAGCAGGGCGACTTCGGCGGCGAGCGCTGCATTATGACCCCCGAGACCGGCAAGAAGGCTATCGACTTCCTTATCGAGCGCTCCGCCAACCGCGAGCAGCTCGAGCTTGACTTCTTCGGCGGCGAGCCTCTCATGGCGTGGGATACGGTAGTACAGACCGTTGAATACGCGCGCTCCATCGAGAAGCAGCACGGCAAGCGCTTCCGCTTCACGATAACCACCAACGGTATCCTGCTCGACGATGAGAAGATAGACTACATCAACCGCGAGATGAGCAACTGCGTGCTCTCCCTCGACGGCCGCCGCGAGGTCACCGACCGTATCCGAAAGACCATAAACGGCAAGAGCTGCTTCGACATCATCGTGCCGAAGTTCCAGAAGCTGGTTCAGAACCGCGGAACCAAGGACTACTACGTCCGCGCGACCTTCACAAAGTATAATCTCGATTTCACCGACGATATCCTCGCAATGCGCGATCTGGGATTCGTTCAGCTTTCCGCTGAGCCAGTGGTTACCGACCCCTCGATGCCCTACGCCATCAACGAGGAGGATCTCCCCCGCGTATTCTCCGAGTACGACAAGCTGTGCGACGTCATGGCGAACCGCACCGAGGACAAGTTCAACTTCTTCCACTTCATGGTGGACCTCAACGCCGGTCCCTGCGCGATAAAGCGCCTGCGCGGCTGCGGCTGCGGCAACGACTACGTTGCGGTGGAGCCTCACGGCGATATCTACCCCTGCCACCAGTTCGTTGGAATAGAGCAGTGGAAAATGGGCAACCTTTATGACGGAACATTCAACGACGATATCAAGACATATTTCTCGAAGGTACACGTCTACAGCAAGGAAGGCTGCCGCAGCTGCTGGGCGAAGTTCTTCTGCTCCGGCGGATGCAACGCTAACAGCTTCATCTACGAGGGCGATGTGAAGAAGCCCTACAAGATCGCCTGTGAAATGCAGAAGAAGCGCCTTGAGTGCGCAATCGCCCTTGCGGCTGACAGAGCCGTGAAGGGTCACGAGGCTCCCTCGATGAGCGAGGCTCCCGCAAGCATGGGCTGACGAATATTCACAGCCGGCGGGAAAAGTGCGAATTTTCCCGCCGGTTTTTTACCATTTCCTTCAGCTTTATTTAATTGATTATTCAAATTTGTTTCACCGTATCGACACATTAGGCTGATATAATTTAATCACAGCAAGGGAGATACGGAAAACCGGGAATCCTCCCCTACATATCCGGTCTGAAAGAAAGGACGAATGATTTATGTATGACTATAACGGCATGAACGAGACACAGAATACACAGGAACTTCATGATACACAGAACGCCCAGAACGTACAGAGCGCTCAGAATACACAGCCCGAAATGAACTTCACCGAACAGCAGCCCCCGAAGAAGCCCAGGACCCACCGCACCGGAAAGATCGTAGCCATCGTGGCAGCGATAGCGGTACTCTGCGGCGGCGCGGGATTCGGCGGAGCCTTCGCAGCTAACAAGGCGAGCCAGCTCCTGATAGGCGGAGCCTCCCAGTCCGAGAGCGTAAGCTCCTCTGCGGACAGCACCACAAGCACCAGCGCTTCCGAAAGCAGCGTCCCCGAGGGCGCGCAGGACGTACTGAACACGCTTCAGTCCGGCGTTGTCGACCACACCTCCTCCGGAACTGCCGAGCGCAACAGCGACGGCACATACGCCTACACAAGAGACCTGGTATCCGCAGTCAAGGATTCCATCGTATATATTGAGGTCTATGTAAACTACCGCGGTCAGGAGACTCTCTACGGCGCGGGCAGCGGCATCATCATCTCTAAGGACGGCTACATCATCACCAACGCGCATGTTGCCGAGAACGACTACTACACCGTTACAAAGCTGGTAGTCAACGTCAACACCACCGACCCGAACAACGGCACCAGCGTGTCCACAGCGTACGAAGCAGATCTGTTAGGCTCCGACACCGACACCGACCTCGCAGTGCTGAAGATCAAGCCCGACAGCGACCTCCCCGCCGCTGCACTGGGCGACTCCGACAAGCTGAGCCTCGGCGACGATGTTGTTGTAATAGGCAACCCGCTCGGTCTTGAGACATCCGTTTCCAAGGGCGTTGTTTCCGGTCTGAACAGACAGGTTTACGACGACAACAGCATTTCCGCTATCCAGACGGATACGGCGATCAACAGCGGTAACTCCGGCGGCGGCCTGTTCAATATGTACGGCGAGGTAGTCGGCGTAGTTAACATGAAGCTCATCAACGACAACGCTGAGAATCTTGGCTTTGCGATCACTATCAACGACGCAAAGTCGGTCATCAACGACCTCATCACCAAGGGCTACGTTTCCGGCAGACCGATACTCGGCATCACCTGCGTTCAGGTAAGCGACTATGTAGGCGCGGTCAGAGGCATGACTCCGGGTCTTGTGGTTACTGATATCGACCAGGATATGGCGATAGCCTCCAGCGGTCTGGTAGTTGGCGATACCATCACAGCTATCAACGGCACCGACGTACGCACAGTCGACGAGGTATCCGAGATACTCAAGGACAAGAAGCCGGGCGATACTGTTACGGCAACGGTAGTAAGAACCGATTCCCGCGGCAGGGATAAGTCGGTGGATATCGAGATCACACTCTCCGAGTATACCGGTAACTGATTCATTCCAGGCTGAATAATCAAAGGCGGACAGCTTTCGGGCTGCCCGCCTTTGACCGTCGAAAAAGTCCCGTTGGGACTTTTCCGCCGAACATCCGCGCCGCGCGCACGGTTTGTCGGCTTTGCCGACAAACCGCACACTTGCGCGGATAGAAGTATTTTTTGACCCGGCAAAGCTGGGTCAAAAAATGGATTTCAAATGCCCGCTTCGCGGGCAAAAGACACTTTTTCGACAAGCAGCGGCTGCCCGCCTTTTTATTAGGAATTCAAAAACTGGTTTGAAGGTGAACGCCAGCTGAATAAATTCAAATTCTGATAAATTCCGGCTTCCTTCTGCGGAACACCGCGTAATACTTAAATCCTGCGTCCCTGAGGATATCCTCCGCCTTATCGAACTCCCAGGCGTAATGCTCCGCTTTATGCCCATCGGAGCCTACGGTTATCATCTCACCGCCAAGCTCGCGGTATCGCTTCAGGATCTCGGGGTGCGGGTGCGCCCAGCCAAGTCCGTATTTCAGACCCGCTGTGTTCAGCTCGATCCCCTTCCCCATGCTTATCAGAGTTTTCAGTATCTCGTCCGTGATATCGGAATACTCGGCAGGGCAATACGCCTTCGCGCGGCAGTACCTCACGATGTAATCCAGGTGCCCGTAAACGTCGAAGCCGTCAAACGTCCGGATATTCGCCAGTATGCTCTCGAAATAGCGCAGAATTCCGTTGTGGTCGCCGTATTTCTCGAAGTACTCCGGATAGTAGGGGTCAACGCCGCCGACCAGGTGCGAGGAGCCTATCACGAAATCAAAGTCCCAGGCTCCCACATACTCCCTGAGCCGCGGCGCGAGGTAGTCCATCAGCCCCAGCTCCACGCCGAAAAGCACCTCTATCCTCCCGCGGAACTCCTCTCGCAGCTCCACCAGGCGGGAACGGTACGCGGCGGCGTCCAGCAGGAACTCCCCGCCGGGGTAGTCCATGTCCATGTGCTCGGTGAAGCATACCGTTTTCAGACCCTTTTCCACCATCGCGGAAAGGGCGTTTTCCATCGGCTCTTCGCTGTCAGACGAAAAACTCGTGTGAGCGTGGAGGTCAGCCGTTATCATCGCTGTTCTCCTTTGCCGGGTTTGCCTGTGTGGATCCCGCCTGCTTTTCGGCTTCCTCACGCTGTTTGTCCTCTACCGTCTTTATCGCGCGGACGCTCTCGAGAAGGCTGCTGATGTCCTCCTTGCTGGGAGTGCGCGCCATGCGCTCCTGACGGCGCTTTTCCTTTTCAGCCTTTTCGTTTTCAACGCCGGTACGCACCGCAGCGGCAAGTATCTGGGCTGCGTCTGCCGCCTGCTTTTTCAGTTCCGGATCGACCGGCTTTTCAACCACGGGAGCCTCAGGAATGTAGTCCTCGTCGACTGCAACGCGGCGGTCGGCGCGGCGGTTGATGGTGTTCAGCGCGGCTCCCACGCCGAGGAGTATCCAGAATACCGGCGCAACGCTCACTACCGAGTCGTTGAACATTCCGGCGGCAAGATATCCCACGATGCCGAGCATTACGGATATACCCATCGCCTGCTCCGTGCGGTATTCGCGCCTGAGAGCGTACAGCCGGAAGCAGTCCACAAGGTAGAATACCACGATCCCGAGGAACGCCAGCAGCGCGATAAGTCCGCTGGAGTAGAATATCTGGAGATACATGTTGTGCGGCTTGTCGACCGTTACATAGAAGCCTTCATTGAACTGCTCGTATGAGTAGTACTTTGCGAGAACATCGTTCTGCGGGAAGTTATAGGTGAACGTATCAGGGCCGTATCCGGTAAACAGGCAGTTTCCGAGAAGCGGCAGAGTGCGCGACCAGATGTAGCCTCTCGAGGAACCGAGCTCCTCCTTGCCCTCAAAGCCGATGTGCTCTGCATTTACAGGAGCGAAAGCGGTCATTGTGTTGGGGTGGACCATCTTGATGGCAGTTCCGGTGTACTTGAAATACAGCGAGTTTGTAAAATCCCTGTAGAAGTTAAGGCATACAAGGTCGCGGTCGTAAATTGAGCCGTTTTCGTCTGCGGTCAGAAGAAGGGACACATCATTCATGATGTCATTCTTGAAGTACATTCTCTCGGTGTAGAACAGGTCTACGATATCGTCTGTGTACTCCGTGAAGAACAGCCTGTTATAGTCGGTATCGTACTCAATGTAAACAGTAGAGCCGTTGAGATCCACCGTTACGGTTCCGTAGGTGCTGTCGGTGCCGATGCTGCCGTTTCCGTCGGGGTCGTCAAGAACATAGTCTATATCACTGTTAAGCACAAGAGAGCCGGAATCGTCCACATTGAACCACGCCTGTGCTCCGTTGACCTTTACAGTCGCTATCATGTTGGCGTAATCAAATCCGGCTACAAGGCCGTCTAATTCGGGATTCTGCTCCAGCCTGATGGTGGATTTCATCGGAAGCGCGTTTCCGTTTTCATCTGTGAAGGTGTACACCTTCGCATCGCTGTCGTAGCCTATCACAGCGGTGGCTTCCTGACCGGTCAGCTTTACGGTGCCGTCGTTCTGGACGTCTATCTCACGCAGTGGGAGCTTGTCGAACAGGTCGGCGTCCTCGCTGTCAGCGGGCAGGAACATGCCAACGGCTTCGTTCACGATGGAGGGTATACGCGAGAACAGGCGGTTGCCAAGCGCGAAGTTTGCTCCCACGAGCACCACAGCTATCGAAGCGACTGTGATAACGCAGGGCTTCCAGTGCTTTGCGATCACCCGGGCGAAAACTATGATTCCGACCACGAGCGCGGCTGCAATGGCGACGATACCGCTTCGTGCGGAGCTTCCCAGCAGCATGAACACGGAAAGCAGGTCGAACACGATGAACAGCACTCGGTAAACTGCCTTCTTCGAATACATTGCCATAACGGTGAACAGCGGAATGATAAGTCCGGTGAAGCTGCCCATGTAGTTGCTGTTATAAAGCGCACCGTACGCCATTCCGTTTCGGATATCGACGGAAACGCCTGTCCAGCGGAGGTCGTTGCTGCAAACGAGGTTAACGAACCAGTCGTACTGGAGCAGGTTGTTGTTAAAGAACTGGAACGCCGACAGCACCGCGTTGAATCCAACGCAGATGAACAGCGCTATAGCAACGAACTTAAAGTTTCCGGAAGTACGGAACGCGTACATCGTAAACAGGAACATCACGAAATAGCACGCGATGGTGTAGAATCCCTCGGCACGGTCGTACTCGCCGTTGAACGCTATCTGGCTGTAAAGCGAATTCGCTGCGGAGGCGAGGGTCATGATGACGTATACAACGGAACAGCCCACGTACACGAACGAACGCTTTTCAACGCGTCTGAACAGCGACAGACAGCATACCAGCGCCATTCCTATCATTATCATCGCAAGCACGACTGCCGCAAGAGACTTCCCCTGCGAGTAGAAATCTATAAGCTGGTAGGTGGTGCCGGAATCTCCGCTTACAACGGTGCCGCCGTTGTACATGTAGGTCTGCTGTAGGTCAGTCACTACGGTCTGGATATTGATTATGATGGGGATAAGCGCAAGGGCTATCACCGACGGCAGGAACATCACAAGCGCCAGCAGGTCGGTTTTTCCTTCTGTTTTTTTCATATTAGTTTTCTCCGGTCTGTATGGTTTTATGTATTTTTTGCTCCCGGGTTTGTCCGGGTTCAGCTTTTCTTTGTTCATGAAGCCGCTCAGGGCGGTTCTTATCAGTATTCCGATATCCAGGAAGAAGCTCCAGTTTTCTATGTAGCGGATATCGTATTCTATGCGCTTTTCAATGGAGGTGTCCCCGCGGTAGCCGTTGACCTGGGCAAGTCCGGTGATTCCCGGCTTTACCTGATGCTTTATCATGTACATCGGTATCTTGTCCTTGAAGTCGTTGACGTAAAACGGTATCTCCGGGCGCGGGCCAACAAGGCTCATATTGCCTTTCAGCACGTTTACAAGCTGCGGAAGCTCGTCTATCGAGAATTTCCGTATAAACGCGCCGAATTTAGTGCGGCGGGGGTCGGCGTCCGTGCTCCAGGCGGTGTCGCTGACGGCGCTGTCGCGCATGGATTTCAGCTTATACATCGTAAAGACTTTCTTGTTAAGCCCTACGCGCTTCTGCCTGAATATCACATTTCCGCCCATGGTGATCTTTATTATCAGCATGCTGACCAGTATCACCGGCGAGGTCAGTATCAGCAGCACCAGCGAGCCGACGATATCCAGGGCGCGCTTGAGCGCGGCGTTTCCCATGTTGTCCAGCGGAATGCGCCGTATGTTCATCAGCGGGATATCTCCCACCATGTCTATAGCCGGGGTCGCGCTCATGTACTTGTATATGCTCGGGATAACCGAGATCTTCGTGCCGGTCAGCTCGCATGCCTCTACTATGTTTGAAAGCTGCGAGACGCCGTCGCTGTCGAGCGCGCATACCACCTCGTCGTAGCTTTTCTCTTCAAGTATGTCAAGGAGCCTGTCGTACCCGCCCAGCAGCTTCGCGCCCTCCAGCGGGGAGTCTGAAACGCAGCCGCAGCACTGGTAGCCGAGCCAGCGTTCCTCATTTATCGTTTTCAGGTAGTCCCTGGCGGCGTGGCCGCTCCCGACGATAAGCACGTACTTGCGGTTGTATCCGCTCTCGCGGAACTTCCGGAGGGTCTTGCGCAGAATGAACCGTTTCAGCAGGACTATCAGGAAGTCCAGCGCAAGGAATATCGCCAGCGCCCACCGCGAAAAGTTGATGATCTGGATCACATACAGCAGCGCGATCATCGCCGTGCCGTCCAGGAACAGCGCGGCGGTGAGCTTTCCAGTCTCGTTGGCGAAGCTCTTGCCGCGGAACGAGCTGTACAGCCCCATGCAGCCGTAGGTCACGAGCTGGAGCGGAACGAATATCAGCAGCAGCTTGAAGTAATCCACAAGCGGGTAGTTGCGGTCGAAATCCAGCAGGCTGAACACCAGCAGGTACGCCGCAGCTATCGAAATAAAAGCCGCAGCCGCGTCTGTCGCGACGTTCAGACGGTTGAACAGCTTCTGGTTTTCTTTTATCATTTCAATTCCTTTATACGCAGCGGATTGTATTTACTGAGTTTTGGCAATACGTTCACTGCGTTTTTGCAATACATAATGGTCACCTCTAAAAACCTTGCTTGAGTGAAAATGTGTATAGCACACCGCCTGCTTCTTCAAACCTCCTCGTAAGGCATACAGCCTTACTTCGTC
>DQFX01000007.1:0-13740 GCA_003531585.1 Oscillospiraceae bacterium
TTCAAGTCCAGTCGGGGGAGCCAGATTTCTGAAAGCGCATTGCAGAGCCATTCATGGCATGCAAGGCGCTTTCGCTGTATTTGGGCAAATTACAAAAAGGTGTCAGTTACACGATATTTTCATAGAGCTTGTCTATGTGAGAGTTATGCCGGCTGCGCTGAAGCTTGAGATTAAACGCGAGATGTAAATACATCTGGGTAGTATGTATGTTGCTATGACCGAGGATAAGCCGGAGGGTCTCCAGATCTCCACCATCAGCCAGGTAATAAGTTGCAAACGTGTGCCGGAGCAGATGAGGGTGAAGCCGTTCTATTCTGGTTTGCTCCTTCAGGCGCTGACATACAAGTTTAACGAGGTTGTCGGAACATCTGCCCCCGGTTTGATCGACGAAGAACGGCTCGGAACTGCCAGCGGAATGACGGAAACGAAGCCGATAATCAAGCAGCTGCGCACATGTCTTTTCTCCCATGGGAATCAGACGTTGTTTGCTGCCTTTTCCGCGAACGATCATTGAACGAGTGGAAAAGCTGATATCACTAACGTTGATCCGGGGAATCTCGCCCCGGCGCAGTCCACTGTCAAGCATGAGCAAGATAAAGCACTTGTTTCGTTCGGCGTAGTGGCTTCCGGAACTTTCAAGTGTTCTGATCAGCAGCAGTATTTCTTGATCATCTAAGATCAACTGCTCCTTGCAATGAACTTTTGGCAAACGAAGCTGTCGGGAGAAGTCTTCGAGGTAATCTTCGCCGATACAGAAATTATAAAAAGCCTTAACGGCTCGCATTGCTCCATGAACTGAGCTGCTGGAAAGCTTATCGCCGTTTCGCTTGTTCTGAGATTTGAGGAAAACACCATATTGCTTGAATTTCAGCAGATTCAAGTCTGCTGGATCCTCGGAGCCGAGCCACTTGAAAAACTCCGTCAGCTGATCTTTATACCATGAGATTGTAACCGGGCTGTTATTCCGGAACTCCTGCTCAAGGAGAAACATATCATACATTTCTTGTATGGTCATAAAAAATCAACTCCAATGCGCATGGGGCGCCCCGCTCGCACGCTCGCAGCCCCATGCGCGTTTACTTGATTGTTTTCGCCCATCTGAGTATAGTCTGATATAGATAATACACGCCGATAGCCGTAAGCCATGTAGTTCCGATCGCAAGCATAGCGGTCACCGGAACGAAGTAATTCACGTAGCCGAATAGCTGCTTGACTTCGGCGGGTATCTCCACATCTTTAAACGGGCTGTCGGGGAGAAGAAGGACGATAGCGTTGACGATATCGTCAAGAACATCTGTTATAGCGTTCCAGATTCCTTTTACTGTGGATTCCACATTATTCCCCCCTTAATGATTGATCATCTTCGGCGTGATGTAGATAAGCAGCACCACAAAGCTAATGATGAATACCGTGTAGCATATAGGCTGCACAAGGGGAATGCAGGAAAGATCTATAACTAGTTCCTCATCGATTTCAAACATCGGCTCGAAGTCCTCCGGAATTTCTCCGATCGTCTGATTACCTGCGAACGGCTCCAGATTCTTCATATCCGTTGAAATGGGTATCCGGAACACCGGAGCTACTGGATCAGCGCCCAGAACGGACATGATCCGGATAAGATCGAAGGGAATGCAGAACGGGAATTTACTAGCGATAAGGGAAGGAATATCTATATCAAGCCGGGTATTCGTCTTTAGCTGCGTGAGTGTCTGGTCTGCCTCTCCCGGAACGTCGGTAACAGTAACCGCGTCAGTGGGTATTACTATTGATGGATCCGTGTCAACCTCTAGCGTTGGATCCTTCGTCTTATCCAGGGGAAGAACTCCGGAAAGATCGTCGAGCGAGACATGCTGAAATTGCGCTCAAGCGGGATTTGATGGGTATCGCGACCGCCTGAGTCTGTACACGGTGCCCCCCTGTTAACAAGGGCGCTTTCGCGTTGACCTCGTCCGCGTAACAACCGCGTCAAAGTTAAAAGAGTAACGCAGGAGTGAAACAATCGTATATAATCACATGGCGGTAATTGCTCCAACAGGAACTGCTCCGTGTCTTATAAAAATATCTTTATATATAACAAAAAGATTGCACCGTCCTTTCGGACTGTGCAATCTTTTTGTTATACTTGGTTGCGGTGGAAGGATTTGAACCCTCGCAATGGATGAGTCAGAGTCATCTGCCTTACCGCTTGGCGACACCGCAATATTTCGTTCAGTCATTTCGTTTACCCTGGTGACTTAACGAATAATATTATATCACAGGAAACACGATTTGTCAATAGTTTTTTTGAAAAAAACCGAATTTTTTTAAACTTTTTTTGAGATGGCATGGGAAACCGCTCTGCAATGCGGTTTGTGGATATATAATACCCGAAATTCCGCGAGATATTCACCGGAAAACGCTGGAGTGCATATAATAGTACATCAAAATTCTGAAAGGAGCCGCCTATGAACACAACAGAAAGCGGAGCCGCGGAGTACCTCCGCCGCTGCCGTGAGATCCTCGATACAATGATTGACGAAATGAGCAACGCGCAGCTTGGGTGCAGCATATCGCAGAACTTTATCATGCAGATGATACCGCACCACCGCGCCGCAATTGAGATGTCCCGGAACCTGCTTGAGCATTCCAGGTTCAGACCGGTGCGGTGTATCGCAGAGAACATAATCACATCGCAGACCAAAAGCATAGAGAACATGCAGTCCGCGCTGGAGTGCTGCTCCCAGGTGAAGAACTGCAGCCAGGAACTGTGCGGCTATCAGCGGCGCTTCCGGGATATCACCGGGATAATGTTTGAGCAGATGAAGGGCGCCTGCACTACTGGCTGCATAGCCGCGGACTTCATGCGGGAGATGATACCTCATCACCGCGGCGCGGTTCTCATGTCCGAGAACGCCCTGCAATATCCGCTGTGCAGGGAGATTCGCCCGATGCTGGACGCTATAATCTCCTCGCAGACCTGCGGGATACGCGAGATGGAGCAGCTCCTGCGGAAAATGCAGTAAGCCGGAAAGCCAGGCCACCAGACCATCAGACCGCATATAAAAATCACCGGGGCTTTGCGAAGTCCCGGCGATATTATTACTGGTAAGCCTGCTGTGCCGCGTCCGCGTAAGCGGTCATGTCGACCGTATCGCCTGAGATGTCGTCGGTGCCGGTGAGTGTCACGCGGTCGATCGTATACCATGCGGAGGTGGAGTTGTGGTCTTCCATAATGTCGTAAAGCTGAATGGAGGCAGTTCCGTCGTCGTTGGACTGCACCCCGGAGTGCTGGGGATAGTACCCAGTCTGCGCCCCGTAGTAAGCCAGTGCGATGTATTGCAGCTCCTGGTTGGTGTAGAACGTGAATTCCTCCGCATTGGCGTTGACCGGAGTGAACAGCTCGGTTCTTCCGTCGCTCCATTCAATGCTCATGGTGCCGTCGGGATTGTTTACTGCTTCCGAGTTTATCGAGTTATCCGCCGCGCCCATGTGGAATGTCGTGGAGCCGTCCGGGTTCGTCTCGTACTCGAATGCGACTCCGGTTCCGTTTTCGAAGCTCATCGTGCAGCCGCCGGTGCCGTCCGGGTAGAATACGTAGTAGCTGTCCGCGCCGCGCCATATCGCGGAGTGCGTTCCGATATCAAAATGACCGTCCGGGGTCTTTTCCGACGTGCCGGATCCGCTGAGAGTGCTGTTTTCCTCAGCCGTGCTGGTTTTCTCAGGCTCCGCTGTAGGAGTTTTCTCAGTTTCAGCCGGAGCCGTGGACGTATCCGCCGCAGACGCGCTGGTATTGGTCAGACCTCCGGCACCCTCGGAAGTATTCGCGCGGCAGCCTGTACACATTACTATTGCTGAAACGATCATCAGCGCTGTAAATTTCCTCATATGATTACCCCTTTCAACACCATATATTATGCCAAAAGAGCCGCTATGTGATACATCGCGGCTTGGTTATTCGGTTATTCCGTTCAGCCGGAAGCCAGCAGAACGTTTTCTTCCCCGGCAAACTCGCTGGGAACAGCCTGGTCTTTTGCCAGCTCTGAATCTCCGGCAGGCTCGGCTGCGGGTTTGCCTTCGTTCCACTCCACAAGTTCCAGCAGGCGCTTGTCCATCAGGGTGTAACCGTGGCGGTACAGCTCCATTATCTTGCGGCTGTCCTGCTCGAACTTGCTTATGGTCGGAATCTGCGGGCGTATAACGAACGCCTTTCCCTCTGCCTGGAGCTTATCCATCAGCGCGATGTTCCGGTTGTAGTTGTCAACGCGCTCCATGCAGGCTTCAATGAACGCCGGGTAGTCCTTGTACATGTGGGAGATCACCTGGCGGAATTTTGCGTAGTTCGTCGGCGGTACGTTGGCGTCCGGCTTCGTCATGACGATAACAACGCGGTCGCAGCCCATGTCGAGCGCGTGCTGTATCGGTATGGAATCTGCGATGCTGCCGTCGAGGTAGTGCTTTCCGTTTATCTCCACCGGGTCGCAGAGCATAGGCACGGAGCAGGTTGCCTTGACGATGGTCAGCAGCTTCTGCTCGTCGGAGGATTCGGAGAAGAACTCCGCCTTGCCGGTCTCGCAGCAGGTGCACGCGTACTCCACGTCTATTCCGCTCTTGAAATATGTATCAAAGTCGAAGGGGAACTGCTTGTAGGGGTACTCGAACGCCATTTTGTCGAGGTTGATTATCTTGTGAACCTCAACAAACTGTTTGAATCCGAAGTAGGATTCCGATTTCGGAGCGTTTATCTGCCGCGCGGTGCGCCCTATCTGCCTTGAAACGTAGCTCATCGCGTTGCCGCCGCCTGCGGAAACTCCGCATACGTAGGGATAGTATATCCCGTTTTCCATAAGGCGGTCAAGAACTCCCGCCGTGAATATTCCCCTTACGGCGCCGCCTTCTAATATAAGTCCTGTTTTCATAATTAACCTCACCTGCCATTATCTCAGCCAGTGTTCCACAATAAATATGATACCATGCGAAAATTAATTTTTCGTTAACTTTTCCGCTGGTGAAGTTCGCATATTAGACAAAAAATACTGAAATTACCAGTTGAATTATAGACAAAATGCCGCCCCGGGAGTTGACCTTCCGGGGCGGCACATTAGTATTCAAACCGCGAAAACGGCTTTGTTATGCGGAATTATTCCGCATGCTGAACCATCGGGGTGAGTTCGCCGCCGGCTGCGTCGATAACGATAATATCGCCCTGGTGAACCTCGCCGCGGAGTATCTCCTTAGCGACGATGGTCTCAACGTTGCGCTGGATATACCTCTTGAGCGGACGCGCGCCGAAGCTCGGGTCGTAGCTTGCGTCGACTATCGCCTGCTTTGCGGCGTCGGTGATGTCGAGGTCAAGCTGCTTGTCCTTCAGGCGAGCCTTGAGGGAAGCTGCCAGCAGGTCGATGATCTTGAATATCTCCTCCTTGCGGAGCGGCTTGTAGAACACGATCTCGTCAAGTCTGTTGAGGAACTCCGGTCTGAACGACTGCTTGAGCAGCATATCCACGGACTTCCGCGCTTCCTCGGAGATCTCGCCCTGCTCGTTGATGCCGTCGAGGATATACTGCGAGCCGAGGTTTGAAGTCAGTATGATTATCGTGTTGCGGAAATCTACGGTTCTGCCCTGACCGTCGGTTATTCTGCCGTCGTCGAGCACCTGGAGCAGCACGTTGAACACATCGGGGTGAGCTTTCTCCACCTCGTCGAACAGAACGACGGAGTAGGGCTTGCGGCGTACTGCCTCGGTGAGCTGACCGCCTTCCTCGTAGCCTACATATCCTGGAGGCGCGCCGATAAGTCTGGACACGCTGTACTTCTCCATATATTCGCTCATGTCGAGACGTACGATGCTGTGCTCGTCGTCAAACAGAGCCTCCGCGAGCGCTTTAGCAAGCTCGGTCTTGCCCACGCCGGTAGGACCGAGGAACAGGAAGGAGCCGAGCGGCTTCTTCGGGTCGTTGATACCTGCACGGGAGCGCATGATCGCCTCGGTCACGCGGTCGACCGCCTCGTCCTGACCGATGACCCTCTTGTGGAGAGTGTCGCCCAGTGCGAGTATCTTCTCGCGCTCGCCCTCTACCAGCTTCGTTACCGGAATGCCGGTCCAGCGGGAAACGATACGCGCGATCTCGTCCTCGGTTACTTTGTCGCGGAGCAGGGAATCGCTCTTAGCCTGCTCTGCAAGCTCTTCTTCCTTGGCAAGCTCGGACTGGAGCTTCGGCAGGGTGCCGTATTGCAGCTCCGCCGCCTTGTTCAGGTTGTATTCGCGCTTTGCCTTTTCGATCTCGCCGTTGGTGGATTCTATCTCCTTGCGGAGATCCTGCACCTTGCTGATGGCGTTCTTCTCGTTCTGCCACTTTGCCTTCATCGCGTTGAACTTCTCGCGCTTCTCGGCAAGCTCCTTCTGGATATCCGCGAGATGCTCCTGCGAGAGCTTGTCAGTCTCCTTTTTCAGAGCCGCTTCCTCGATCTCGTCCTGCATGATGGAACGGCTTATTTCATCAAGCTCCTGCGGCATGCTGTCCATTTCGGTGCGTATCATCGCGCATGCTTCGTCCACGAGGTCTATCGCCTTATCCGGCAGGAACCGGTCGGTGATGTACCTGTTGGAGAGCGTAGCCGCCGCGATAAGCGCGTTGTCGTGGATCTTTACGCCGTGGAATACCTCGTAGCGCTCCTTCAGACCTCTCAGTATGGATATGGTATCCTCTACGGAAGGCTCGTTCGCCATAACGGTCTGGAAACGACGCTCAAGCGCGGGATCCTTCTCGATATACTTGCTGTACTCGTCGAGGGTGGTCGCGCCTATGCAGTGGAGTTCGCCGCGCGCCAGCATAGGTTTCAGAAGGTTGCCGGCGTCCATTGCGCCGTTGCTCTTGCCGGCGCCGACGATGAGGTGGATCTCATCAATGAACAGCAGGATACGGCCTTCGCTCTTCTTGACCTCATTGAGCACTGCCTTCAGACGCTCCTCAAACTCGCCCTGGTACTTTGCACCGGCGATGAGCGCGCCCATATCCAGCGAGAACAGCTTGCGGTCCTTCAGGTTCGAGGGAACGTCGCCGCGCACGATACGCAGAGCCAGACCCTCGACTATAGCGGTCTTGCCGACGCCGGGTTCGCCGATGAGGCAGGGGTTATTCTTGGTCTTACGGGAAAGAATACGGATAACGCTTCTTATCTCGTTATCTCTGCCGATAACCGGGTCGAGCTTGTTCTGGCGCGCAAGCTCAACGAGATCCTGACCGTACTTGTTCAGCACGTCGTAGGTCTCCTCCGGCTCCTGGGAGGTCACTCTCGCGGAGCCGCGTATCTCGGATATCGCCTTGAGCAGCTTATCCTTGGTCACGCCGAAGCTGCGGAATATTCCGGCAACTCCGCTGGAGGGCTTCTCCGCGAGCGCAAGGAGCAGGTGCTCCACGCTGACGTACTCGTCCTTCATGCGCTCCGCCTGGGACTCCGCCTCGGTGAACGCCTTGTCGAGGTCGGGGGAAACGTAGATCTTGCCTGCCTCCCTGCCGCTGCCGGAAACCCTCGGCATGCCCTCAATGAAGTGGAGAGCCGCCTGCTGTACCGCGTTGGCGTCGATGTTCATTTTAGTCAGGATCTGCGAAGCAAGACTGCCGTCCTGGGTAAGAAGCGCGTACAGGAGATGCTCCTGCTCAACGCAGTTGTTCTGGTAGCTTACCGAGATGTCCTGCGCGGACTGTACCGCTTCGAGGGATTTTTTCGTGTACTTGTTAGGATTCATACAAATGCCTCCTTTGTCTGCTGAACTGGTGCGCGTCCCGAAGGACCCGCACCTGCTCGTATTATAATAGTTTTGCCTTTTTTCAGATGATGAACTCCTGCTCCGGCAGAAGTCTTACGTAGCAGCGCTCCGCCGCCCTTGCGCCGCTTACTGTGTCCGGGAGGTAGGAGAAGTAGAGCTTCATGGTCTCGTCAAGCATTTCCATGTACGCGGCGACCGCCTGACCGAGCCTCTCGTCGGAGACCTCCTTCGGCGGGAGATCCAGCGTCCGGACGAACTTGCCAGGCTCAATGCGGAACATCAGGTCGTGCGTGATCTTGTCCGCGAGGTACTTCTGCTCGAGCTTCACCCAGCACTGGAAGAACCCTGTGAGGTCGTCGTTGAGCTGGCCGCTCTGCGACCTTACCGAAACCTTCAGCTCGCCGGTGCGCTTTCTCGCCACTGCGAAAAGCTCCACGGAGTAGCGGAGAGTCGGCTTGTAGCGGTACTTCAGCGCCGTCCTGCACGCGACTGTCGCCGGTGAGGGCTGCTGCGCTAGGTAAAACTCGCCGCCGACCGCCTCGCGTATCGCGTTCGTGATCTGCTTTACGCGCATTTCCGGAGTTATGCAGCGGGTTTTTTCCGCCAGGATCTGGTTCACCATTGCGGAGCGGCTCAGCCCCGCGCTTCTTGCCATGCTGTCTATCTCGTCGATAACGTCGTCCGAGAGCACCAGGCTGTATATGTTCTTATCCGTATCAGCCACCTCCTTGCATTATTAATTCTACCACAAGATTATTAATTTGTCAAGCGAGTTTAATAAATTTTCACACAATTTTCTTATTTCTCCCGTAGGAGCCTTCCCGAGCCAAAAAAATCCGCTTTACCCCCTTGACAAACCGCCGTATTATATGGTACAATTCAGTTAGTGGAGAATAACTCCATGACCGACGTTATTTACTGCCGTTTTCCAGCAGGGAAGTGCGGCATTTGGTTAGTTACAGCTAACAGGAAGGAAACACAATGAGCGTAGTAGTAATAGGCGGCAACGACCGCATGGCCTCCCGCTACAAGGACATCTGCGAGAGCTACCGATGCAAGGCGAAGGTATTCACCCAGATGCCCGCCGATCTTTCGTCCAAACTCGGAACACCGGATCTGATGGTGGTTTTCACGAACACATGTTCACATAAGATGGTGAATCTGGTAAACCAGAAGTCCGAGAAACACGGAATACCAGTCGCAAGGATCCACAACGCCAGCGTTAATGCGCTCAAGACCGTGCTCGAGCAGTACGCCAGATGATTCAGATTACGGGATAATGATATGACCGAGGCTTTTTGTAGGAATTGCACAAAACTAACTCTCTGGTTTGCCTCTGCTAACTGCGTTAGTCACAAAAAACCGGAAAAACACGTTTCACGCGTTGAAATCCCTTGACAAATTCGAAACAATGTAGTATTATATAACTCGGTTAGAGAAATCTAACATTTCTTTTGGAACTGTGATTAGTTCCACCTAATTGTGTAGGATAGCAGGACAACAGAACAAAAGAACAAAGGAGGTAAACATATGATGCCGCTCACACTAGCCTCTGTAGGTGAAGAAAACATGATAAAGAAGGTCGGCGGAAGCCCCGAAACGAGGAAGTTCCTGGAGAGCCTGGGATTTGTCGCAGGCGGTTCTGTGACCGTCGTCAGCGAGATCGCCGGCAACGTTATCGTGAATGTCAAGGAATCCCGCGTAGCCGTATCCAAGGAAATGGCTGCAAAGATAATGGTCTGACGCCCTGACCCCAGGGTCGGGTTACTTTATAAAATAAGGAGGAAGGTTTGCATGGCTACATTAAGAGATGCAAAGGTAGGCGAGACCGTCACCGTGAAGAAACTCACCGGTGAGGGCGCGATAAAGCGCAGAATAATGGATATGGGTATCACAAAGGGTACTGAGATCTATATCCGCAAGGTAGCTCCGCTCGGAGACCCGGTAGAGGTCACCGTAAGAGGCTACGAGCTTTCGCTGCGCAAGGCGGACGCTGAGATGGTCGAGATCTGATCGTCTTTTTTAGAATGATGTTAGCAATGGCTAATACAGTTAGAGATATCTACTAAAGTTAGCCTTGTGCAACATTTTCGGCAAATAATCTACCCATGACATCGAGAGGAGAAAACAAATGGACATTAGAATAGCGCTCGCAGGTAATCCTAACTGCGGTAAGACTACGCTTTTCAATGCGCTGACTGGTTCAAACCAGTTCGTCGGCAACTGGCCGGGAGTTACGGTCGAGAAGAAGGAAGGCAGACTGAAGGGTCACAAGGACGTTATCGTCACCGACCTTCCGGGTATTTATTCACTTTCACCCTACACCCTTGAGGAAGTAGTAGCAAGAAACTACCTTGTAGGCGAACGCCCCGATGTAATTCTGAACATCATCGACGGTACCAACCTCGAGCGTAACCTCTACCTGACCACACAGCTCGTAGAGCTTGGCATTCCGGTAGTGGCTGCGGTCAACATGATGGATGTCGTAAAGAAGAACGGCGACAAGATCAACATTTCCCAGCTCTCCACCGAGCTTGGCTGCGAAGTCTGCGAGATATCCGCGCTGAAGGGCACAGGTATCACAGAAGCCGCAGAAAAGGCTATAAAGGCTGCGCAGAGCAAGACAAAGATGATCCCGCAGCACACATTCAGCGGCGTTGTTGAGCACGCGCTTGCCCACATCGAGGAAGCCGTCCTGCACGACATGCCCGAGGGACAGCAGCGCTGGTACGCTATCAAGATATTTGAGCGTGACGAGAAGGTCCTCGCAATGATGAACATTCCGAAGGACAAGATGGAGCACATCGAAAACGACATCAAGGCTGCCGAGACAGAACTTGACGACGACGCAGAGTCCATCATCACCAACGAGCGTTACGTATACATATCCTCCATCATCAAGGGCTGCCTTACAAAGAAGAACAAGGGCGGTCTGACGGTATCCGATAAGATCGATAAGGTAGTAACAAACCGCTGGCTGGGTCTTCCGATATTCGCAGTCATCATGTGGCTGGTTTACTACGTTTCCATGGTAACGGTCGGCGCAAGCGCTACCGACTGGGCTAACGACGGTCTGTTCGGCGACGGCTGGTTCGCGCTCGGAATAGGCAGAGGCGCGTACGACGAGGCTTCCGAGGAATACGGCGACGCAATGAGCGCCCTGGACGCATTCGGCGTAGCTCCCGACCTTGAGGACGAAGAGTTCGACGCTGACGCAGCGCTTGCTGATATCACCGCGTTCACTCCCGCTGAGGAGTCCGTTCCCTACGAGGTAGAGGACGAGGAGACCCTGGCAGTAAGCGAGATCACCGTTTACGCTTCCGAGATCCCCGCAGACGCTGATGAGGAAGAAACACTCGGCACCACATACAGCGACGCTGTAGCTTACTTCACCGAGAACGGCTTCGACGAGCCGGATCCCGCTGATTACGGTCCGTGGGTGCCCGGCATCCCGGTGCTGGTGGAGAACGGACTTGACGCTGTTAACTGCGTTGACTGGCTCAAGGGTCTGATCCTTGACGGTATCGTAGCCGGCGTTGGCGCGGTACTCGGCTTCGTTCCCCAGATGCTGGTACTGTTCATCTTCCTGGCGTTCCTCGAGGCTTGCGGTTACATGGCGCGTGTTGCGTTCGTGCTCGACCGTGTATTCAGAAAGTTCGGTCTTTCCGGTAAGTCCTTTATCCCGATCCTGATCGGTACAGGCTGCGGTATCCCTGGTATCATGGCTTCCCGTACCATCGAGAACGAGCGTGACCGCCGCATGACCGTCATGACGACAACATTTATCCCCTGCGGCGCTAAGGTTCCATTCATCGCAATGATCGCGGGCGCTATCTTCGGCGGTTCTCCGTGGGTTTCCACCGGCGCTTACTTCATCGGTATCGCAGCGATCATCATTTCCGGTATCATTCTTAAGAAAACCAAGATGTTCGCCGGCGATCCTGCTCCGTTCGTTATGGAGCTCCCCGCTTACCACCTTCCTACAGTAGGCAACGTTCTCCGCTCCATGTGGGAACGCGGCTGGTCCTTCATCAAGAAGGCTGGTACGATCATCACACTTTCTACCATCTTCGTCTGGTTCACTTCTTACTTCGGATTTGTTGACGGCGCGTTCCAGATGCTGGACGAGAGCCAGATGGAGTATTCCATTCTCGCGACCATCGGCAGCGCTATCTGCTGGATATTCGCTCCTCTCGGCTGGGGCAACTGGCAGGCTACCGTTGCAGCGGTTACAGGCCTTGTCGCTAAGGAGAACATCGTCGGCACGCTCGGCGTACTCTACGGCGGCGGAGATCAGTCGGTTTACGCGGCTATGGGCGCTGCATTCACCGGCGTAAGCGGTATGTCCTTCCTGATATTCAACCTGCTGTGCGCTCCCTGCTTCGCAGCAATGGGCGCTATCAAGCGTGAGATGAACAACACAAAGTGGTTCTGGTTCGCCATCGGCTACGAGTGCGGCTTCGCTTATGTGATCGCCCTCATCGTAAACCAGCTCGGCAACCTGTTCACTGGTACGCTCATGACCGCAGGCGCCGGCGCTGTTTGCAACATCATCAGCCTGGTATTTGCTGTAGCGCTGCTTGCTGGTCTCGTTTACATGCTGTTCAGACCCTACAAGGAAGCAACCAAGTTCACAAAGAACGTCAAGGTTTGATCTGGCAATGATTTGCGGGCGGTCGGGGGAACTCAGCCGCCCGTTATTTTCCAGGAGGTGTTATCATGCTGGAATTTCTTCAGAACAACTGGGGCAGCTTCGCAGTCGGCGCGGTGGTACTCGCCGTGATCGTGCTGATAGTCATGAAGCTCGTCAGGGATAAAAAGGCAGGCAGATACACCTGCGGCGGGAACTGCGGTTCCTGCGGAGCATGCAGCGGCCACTGCGCCGGCTGCCAGGAGTGCTCCCACGCAGCTTCGGCTAAACCGGCTGAAAAGAAAAAGTAAAGCGAGGAAGAACAATGCTGACCTACGCACAGAAAAAGTACCTGTTTGCGATATACCGCCTCGGAATGAACGGCCCGGTTATAAGCTCGTCGGACGTTTCCCGGCTGGTGGGCGTATCCAAGGCAAGCACGGTGAAAATGACCCAGCGCCTCAGCGACGAGGGGTACATTCTGAAGGAGCCGTACGGTAAGATATCTCTGACGGAATCGGGGATAAAGGCGGCTTCGTCGCTGTTCACCAGCAGCGTGATACTTTGCGATTTCCTGCACAAGCAGGTCGGGATAGACCAGCAGGAAGCCGACCAGGACGCTGTGAAGATAGTTGCGCAGGTATCCGAGAAAAGCGTTGAGAAGCTCGTTAAATTTGCGTTAGGAGATGCTGCAAATGCCTGAATATCTTCCTACTATACTGATAATAGCCGTACTCGCAGTGATCTGCTTTATCGCGGTGCTGAGTATCATCAAACGCGCAAACAAGGGCTGCTGCGGAGCTGGCGGCGGCGACATCGAAGAGCGCATCGAAAAGGACACCTCCGGCTTCACTCACAGGTATTCCGTGAAGATAGGCGGCATGCACTGCGAGAAATGCTCCTCCAGGATAGCTGCGGCGTTCAACCGGCAGGACGGCGTTTACGCCGAGGTGAGCTGGAAGGACGGCAAGGCGCTGGTGCTTTCAAAGGATCCGCTCCCGGAGCTTGTGATCCGTAAGACTATAATGGGTCTTGATTACACCGTGGAAGCAATTTCCGAGGAACACTGAATATGAATTGTGGCTGCATTCTGAAATGCAGCCACTTTTTTCGTAATTTCAGAGCCGCCGGAGAAAACTTATTCTTCGATACGGCTTCTGTCTATCGGTATCGTGAGCTGACGATAGTTCGCTCCGTCCTCGAAGCCTACTGTCAGGGTGTTTTCCGCCGCCCAGGATATCTTGTAGCGGTCGTCGCTCACGTTGAACTCATTGAGGTCTGTGACGGCGAGGAGAGCCGCCTTTCCTTCGTCCTCGGTTCCGGTGAGGTAGAAAGCCACGGTGCACCCGCCGAAATACGGCTC
>DQFX01000007.1:13972-21935 GCA_003531585.1 Oscillospiraceae bacterium
CCCGCCGAAATACGGCTCGGTTTCCTCGATTATGAGCCGCAGCTCCTCGTCGGAGTAGCTCACGCTGTACCTTTCCCTGACCGGGGAGCCGAGCGCCATAAACGCCGAGCTTCCCACCATCGCCAGCGACACTATGAGAAGTCCTGCGGCTCCCGTTATCTGAGCCGCCCGGCGCTTTTTCAGGAACGCTCCGCCGATGATAAGCCCGATAAGCACACACAGAAGCGCGACCACCACAGCCGCTGTAACTCCGAAGAACGCCAGAGGCTGGGAATGCACAATGCTGTCGCCGCTTGCGGTGTACTCCACCGGAAGCTTCGCCGCGGAAAGAACCATTCCCGCGATAAGCATTGCGAGATCCAGACCGAACGCCGCCCCGGCGAATATCCAGGGCTTTTTCAGCAGGGACTGCCACCGGCTCTCCGGAGCCTTTTTCTTTGAGTTTCTCTTTCGGCTTCCCATTGTGAACCCTCCGTTACATCAGCGGAATTTCCGCCGTATTCAGTTCAGCACCGCGCTTTACCGCACGGTGCCGAATTTTTTAAACGTAATACTGCGCCTGAGCCGCGAACATCTCGGCGTAGATACCGCCTGGTTTGTGTACAAGCTCGTCGTGTGTGCCGAGCTCCTTGATCGTGCAGTCGGAGAATACCGCGATACGGTCGCAGAACTTGCAGCTGGACAGCCTGTGCGAGATGTACACCGCCGTTTTGCCGCCGACAAGCTCGTTGAACCGGCAGTATATCTCGTACTCCGCCACCGGGTCGAGCGCCGCGGTAGGCTCGTCGAGTATAACCACCGGGGCGTTCTTGAAGAGCGCCCTTGCGATCGCGAGTTTCTGCTGTTCGCCGCCGGAAAGCTGCACGCCGTCCTTCTCGAACTGCCGGAACATCATGGTGTCCCTTCCATGCGGCAGAGTGTTCACCTTGTCAAGAAGACCGACCTTTTCAAGCACTGAATCTACCGCCTCGGGAGTATCCTCCCTGCCAAGCAGCACGTTTTCCTGAACGGAGAACGCCAGCAGCCGGAAGTCCTGGAACACCACCGAGAACAGCTTCATGTACTCGTCGTAGTCGTAGTCGCGGATATTCACGCCGTCGAGGAGTATCTCACCCTCGTCCGTGTCGTAGAGCCGGCAGAGCAGCTTAATGAACGTGGTTTTTCCAGCGCCGTTAAGTCCGACTACCGACAGGCGCTCTCCCGCCTTGATCTTTATCGAAACGTTTTTCAGCACCTTCACTCCCGTGTTAGGGTAGGAGAAGCTGACATTCCGGAACCCTATCTCGTGCGGATTTTTCAGGTCCTCGACCTTCCGCGTGCCTTTCTGGAGGTACGGCGGGTATTCCATCAGCTTAACCGTTTCGTAGGCGTAGCTGCACCGCTTTACTATATCCTGAATATTGAATATCACGCCCTGGACTGCCTGGTTGACAGTTCCTCCGGCGGCAGTGAGCTGCGAGAACTGCCCGATGGTAATGCTTCCCAGTATCGCGAGGATACCGAGATACAGATATGTGCCGAAATCTCTCAGGGCGGTCACGGTCACATCGAGGATATTCAGCGGGTAGAGTTCCTTTTCTTTGTCAACGTCGTAGCTTATCGTGCGCTTTATCTGCTCCGCCGCTTTCGCGATGAGCGTTCCCGCCGCGCCGTACAGCCGGATATCCTTTGCGAAGCGGATATCCTCCTGCTCGTAGTTTATGTAGTAATACACGCGGTCGACCTTTGAAAGCTCGCTGAACCACTTGACTTCAATTTTGTTCTTCTTCGCGTTGAGTATTGAGGAAACCGCCAGCAGCACGCCGATTATCAGCAGCAGCCAGGGTGCGGAAACTGCGAGTATAGTCACAACGCCGACTATCTTAATGACGTTAGAAATAATGCTGAAGAACTGCACGCAGATACCGTGCAGGCCTCCCGACCAGTCGATACCGTCGTTTGCCTTTCGTATCTGGTCGAGCGCCTGTTTGTTCTCGGTGAGCGCGAAATCTATCTCCATGCAGCGCTCCGCGACCATTTCGCGGGAATAGTTGAGGAACTTATCCTCGAACCGCTCGAGATAGATAGTGAGCTGCGTCCCGGCGGTGCCGACCGCGATATCAAGCCCCACCATCAGCGCCGCGTACAGTATTATCTGTATAACGCTGCGCTCCGGCTGGCAGAGAGCGTCCACCAGCAGCGGCAGGAATATCAGGTCGATGAACGGCAGTACCGCCTGCACGATTACGTTTATCACCGAAACGATGAAGTACCGCTTGCTGAGCTTCCATGCCACCGGCAGGTAGAATTTCAGCGTATTCAGCACTGCATTTTTTTTCTCATTCTTTTTGGAATTACTCACGGACAACGCCCCCTTCCTCTGCGGGAACGTATTCCGCTCCGTCCTCAATGTAGTACTGCGCCTGCACGCGGAACATCTCCGCATATGCGCCGTCCTTTTTCAGCAGCTCGTCGTGGGTGCCGTACTCCACCATTTCGCCGCCCTTGAACATCGCGATGGTGTCGCAGAACCGGGTCGACGAAAGCCTGTGGGATATGTAAACGGCGGATTTTTCACCTATCATGCCGTCGAAGCTCTGATACAGCCGATATTCCGCGAGGGCGTCCAGGGCCGCTGTCGGCTCATCGAGCACCACCACCGGGGCGTTTTTGTACAGCGCCCTTGCGAGCGCCATTTTCTGCTTCTCGCCGCCGGAAAGGTCGACTCCGTCGTCGTAGAGGACTTTCAGCATCTGGGTGTCGATTCCCTTCGGCAGTTTGTCGAGCTTATCGCCCATACCCGCCGCACGCAGGAATTTCTCCGCTTTCTGCTTGTCGGTGTTCTCGGTGAGCTGCATTGAAACGTTCTCGCACAGCGGGAATGCGAACACCTCGACCTCCTGGAAAGCAGGGGAGAACAGTTTGAAATACTCGTTCCGGTCGAACTCGCGGATATCTATGCCGTTGCAGAGTATCTGACCCTCCGTGACGTCGTAGAGCCGGAGCAGTAACTTTATGAATGTGGATTTCCCGGCGCCGTTCAGCCCGACCACAGCGAGGCGCTGTCCAGCGCTGAACGTGAGGTTCAGGTTTTTCAGCGCGTAGGTCTCCTGACCCTTGTAGCGGAACGAAACGTTTCTGAATTCAAATGTGTAGCCGTCCGCCTTGGGTATGGGAGTATGCTTTTCCTGAAGCTCATCGGCGTTTTTGATGTCCATGTAGCTGCGGAAATCGTCCGTTTTCGCGGAGTGCTCCCGCATTCCGCCCAGCGACTGAAGGAACTGGCTGACGTACATAGAGAACGTGATAGCGCTTCCGGTGTACAGCGTGAAATCGCCGATGGACATGCCGTTGAAAAGCATGTCGTAAATGAGCCAGCCGTAGATTATCACGTTTCTCACAAGCGCGACGCCCTGCGAGAACCATGTGTTCCAGCTCCAGTAAACACGGGACTGTATCCAGTGCTTCAGCTCAATGTTGTTGATGTCCCTATACTTGCCGAGCAGCCACTTTTTCATTCCGTACAGCCGGATATCCTTGGCGTAGGTGAAGTCGGTGGAAACCTCCTGCATGTAGTTCATTTTGCGCCAGTGGGGAGCCATAGCGTCCCACATGACTTCCTTATCCTTTACGCGGATATAGTCGAAATACTCGAACTGAATGAACGACAGCACCGCGATTATCAGCACCAGCCAGCCGTTGAATGTGAAGATTATCCCCACTGCGGTAATTACCGCGACAAGCTGCACCGCAGTCGACCACATGTTCGACATGAGTGCGCCTATGCCCATCCACTCGCCCTCGACGGCGCGCTTTGCCTTCTGGAGGCGGTCGAGCATGTCGGGATCCTCAAGCTGTTCGTACTGCATGGTCATTGTTTTTGCGATGCGCTCCTGCACGAGGGAGTTCCTCGTTACAAGGAAGCCTATGCGCAGCTTTTTTGCGGAAAGTGTGTTCAGCCACATCATGACGAATTCCACCGCCGTAGTGCCTGCGACCAGCCACAGCAGCGGCGTAATGTCACGACCGGAGGTCCCCGCCTGCTGGGTTATCATGTCTATTACCAGCTTCGCGATGACCGTCCAGATATATGACATGGAGGCTCCGGCAATGCCCCCTAAAAGCAGGAACGCCACCGTGCTTTTCCGATAGCGCAGAAAAGCCCTGATGATGTACCCACAGTTGCTGATAAGCCCGTACTCGTGGTGTAGCTCATCAGTCTGCTCTGTTTTTTTCTTCCTTTTAAATAGCATGTTGATTCTCCAGGGAATAGAGAGCAGCAATTAAATTCGGAATTCTTAATTCGGAATTCGGAATGAGTGTGCCGCTTCGCGGATTATTACAAAAGAATCGCAGAATGCAAAGCAGTCACATATGGGCTTTCGCCGTATTTTAACTGTTCGCAATTGCATGCAATTTTGAAATATTGACCGCGGAGCGGTCTCCGAAATTCCGAATTCCGCATTCCTAATTCCAAATTTGCAACTCAGACTTCAACGTCTGCTTCGTAATCTACTCCGTCTATTCCAAAACCAAACAGCTCGTAGAAATCCTTCCAGTAGCCTTCAATATCGGTATATTCCTTGAAATTATCGGCGTTAAGGATATTCCAGAGCTTCGTTACCTCGTCCTGGATCTCGGGCTTCATCTCGAGGTCGTCAAGACGTATTCTTCCTTCGCCGTCAACTGCGCCGGATACCGGCTTCCCGTCTGCGCCGAACTTTTCAGCGAACAGGCGGTACATCTGCTCAATGCAGCCCTCGTGTACGCCCTTCTCCTTCATCACCTTGTAAAGAATGGAGATGTACAGCGGAACTATCGGGATAGCCGCGCTGGACTGTGTAACAAGAGCCTTGTTGACGGAGATGTACGCTTTTATTCCGTCTGCGGCGTATTTCTCGGTTATTTCCTTCGAGGTCTGGAAAAGGTGAGCCTTCGCTCTGCCTATGGAGCCTTCGAAGTACATCGGGTGGGTAAGCTCCGGACCGATATACGAATAGGCAACGGTAACGGCGTTGTCCTCTATTGCGTCAGCAGCTTTCAGCGCGTCGATCCATGCCGCCCAGTCCTCGCCGCCCATTACCTTGACTGTGGCGGTTATCTCGTCCTCGGTGGCAGGCTCGATGGTGACTTCGGAAACGGTGTTGTTCCGAAGGTCGATAGTTTTGTTGGTGTAGGGCTCTCCGGTGGTCTTGAGCACGGAGGAATAGGTCACGTCGCCGACTGTTCTTCTCGGAGCCGCGAGGCTGTACACAACGCAGTCCACCTTGCCGAGATCCGCCTTGATGATGTCGATGACTTCCTTCTTGCACTCGTCGGAATACGCGTCGCCGTTCACGGTCCTGGCGTACAGCCCGTCAGCCTTCGCATATTTCTCGAAAGCCTGGGTGTTGTACCAGCCGGAGGTACCGGTCTTGTTTCCGCTTGCGGGTCTGTCGAACATTACGCCCAGCGTAGCGGCTCCGCCTGCGAATGCAAGGGAAATGCGGCTTGCAAGTCCGTAACCCATGGAGCTTCCCAGCACCAGGACCTTCTTCGGTTTGAAACCGTTGTCCTCCGCCTTCTTTGACTTAACGTAATCTATCTCAGACTTAACGACTGCCTCGCAGCCCACCGGGTGAGCCGTGGTGCAGATGAATCCTCTGACCTTTGGTTTAACTATCATAGTGATACTCCTTCCCCGCAGTACGGCAAGACACGTGTGCGATACTGCGCTTTAAAAATTGAAAGCTGCGGACTTCCGCAGTGCGTACAAAGTTATTTTACCATAAAACGCCGGGTTTGACAAGGGGTAACGTGAGAAATTTTTGGACTTCTGATTTGAAGCTGACTTCAGCGGGGATATAAAACGGCAAACTATTTGAGCGGCCGGAGCTTAACGTTAATATTATTCCGCAGTTATTTGTGTTTCAGAATTCTTAGCCTGATAAAATATTTTTTCTCTTGACAAAAGTCCGAATTCGGATTATAATAATAAAGTTAATTTGAGAAACGTCCGGATTCGGACTAACTAGCAGGAGAGACGAATTGAAGAACAAAGAAAAAATGGAGAACCAGCCGCAGAGCAAGACAGAATGTGCGATCGCGGCGTACAACAGTCTGTGGAAGGAACAGAACGAGATATATTCCGCAGCTGCCAGGAGCTTCGGGCTGTCCGACAGCGCGATGTGGATACTGTATTTTCTGAGGCTGAACAACGGAACATGCCAGCAGAAGGAGCTTGCAAGCTCCCTGTCGCAGCCGAAACAGACCACCAACAGCGCAGTTAAGCAGCTCGAGCGCGGCGGATACGTCACGCTCAAGTGCGGCTCTGACCGCCGTTGCCGCCTCGTGGAGCTTACGCCAAAGGGCAGCGGGCTTGCCGTGAGTACCTCCGATCATGTGATAGCCGCCGAGCGCGAGACCTGGGGCGACTTCACCGAAGAGGAACAGGACAGCCTGATAGAGCTTCTGAGCAAGTACAACAAGAGACTTAAAACGAGAATGGAGGAGAAAAATGAAAAATAAAGACGTAATTCAGCTTTCGGATTACTTCACGCTTCCGCGGCTCATGCGATTCTGCCTGCCATCGATAGTGATGATGGTCTTTACGTCTATATACGGAGTCGTTGACGGATATTTCGTGTCAAACTTTGTGGGCAAGACCGCGTTCGCTTCGGTGAATCTGGTGATGCCGTTCCTGATGATACTGGGCGGCGTAGGATTCATGATAGGAACAGGCGGCAGCGCGCTGGTCGCAAAGTGCCTCGGTGAAAAGAACGAGGAGCAGGCGCGCCGGGTATTTTCAATGATGATATACCTGACGTTCATACTGGGCGTTACGCTGTCGGTGCTCGGAATCGTGTTCGCTGAGCCGGTGGCAAGGTTCCTCGGCGCAGATGAGGAGATGCTTGCAAACTGCGTGACATACGCCCGCACCTGCCTGATATTCAACACGTTTTTCATGCTGCAAAATGTGTTTCAGAGCTTCCTTGTGACCGCAGAGCGCCCCAAGCTGGGACTTGCCGTTATAGTTGCCGCCGGGCTTACCAACATGGGACTTGACGCGCTGTTCATTGCAGGGTTACAGATGGACGTTACTGGCGCGGCGCTCGCGACAGGTCTCAGCCAGACAGTTGGAGGACTGCTGCCGCTGTTTTTCTTCCTCAAAAAGGACAATGGAAGCAAGCTGCGTATCGTTAAGACACCCATGGAGCTGCGTCCGATAATCCAGGCGTGCAGCAACGGCGCTTCAGAGCTTATGACAAACATCTCCTCTTCGATAGTCAGCATGCTGTATAATCACCAGCTCATCAGTCTTGCCGGACAGAACGGAATTTCCGCGTATGGAGTGCTGATGTACGTGCAGTTCGTATTTGCGGCAATATATATCGGATACGCCATCGGAACTGCGCCGATCGTGGGTTATAACTACGGCGCCCAGAATCATGCGGAGCTTCACAACATGCGCAAAAAAAGCACGATACTTACGCTCAGCGCCGGAGTTGTAATGGTGGGACTGGCTCAGCTTCTCGCGGCTCCGCTGGCGCATATTTTCGTGGGCTATGATAAGGAATTGTTCGATATGACGGTACATGCGTTCAGGCTGTTTTCGTTCACGTTCCTGTTCTCGGGGTTCAATATATTTACCTCGTCGTTCTTCACTGCGCTGAACAACGGTGCGATATCCGCGGCGGTTTCGTTCCTTAGAACACTAGTGTTCCAGCTTGCCGCAGTGCTTATCCTGCCCGTATTTTTCGATTTGGACGGTATCTGGATATCTGTGGCGTTCGCGGAGGTCTGCGCGTTCGTTATTTCGCTGATATTCCTCGCGGCAAAGAAGAAAAAGTACAATTACTGACTAGGAAAACTATAATTTAGTGGCGCGTGTTCCGCTTACTGCAACCCCTAATCGGGAGTCAAGGGGGACGCGGCCCCCTTGCAGGTCAAGGGCGGAGCCCTTGTCGCCGTCAGGCGAAACACTCCGCACGGAGTGCGGTACTCT
>DQFX01000014.1 GCA_003531585.1 Oscillospiraceae bacterium
GGGGCTTAACTATATCATACAAGAACAAAATGTTCAACAAAATGATTCTCATGGGTCGCCTTGTGGCTGACCCCGAACTCAAAACCACTCCGCAGGGAGTGAACGTCTGCACATTCCGCATTGCGGTTGACCGCAGATTCCAGAAGCAGGGTGAGGAGAAGAAGCCCGACTTCTTCAACATCGTGGCGTGGAGACAGACCGGCGAGTTTGTCCAGAAGTACTTCGGCAAGGGTCGCATGATACTTGTCGAGGGTGAAATGACTACCCGCCCCTACACCGACAAGAACGGTAATCAGGCGACCTGGTATGAAGTCATCGCCGACCATGTTTCATTCACCGGAGAGAAGCGCGAGGACGGCGGCAGCGCTTCCAGACCCGCGCAGGGACAGCCGCCCGTGCCGAGTGCTCCGGCTGAAAATCCGGCGGCAAGCAATGATGATTATCCGTTCTGAGAGGAGTAACGCGATGAATGGAATGGGGAAATTACTAAGCAGAACACAACGCTCTAAGCGCATTGCAAAAGAACTCATCGACTGCCACAGCACTGCCGAGGATCTGGAGGGTGAGAGATGGTGAAAAAGCGTGAGATAATTTTCCGCGGGAAGCGGATAGATAACGGCGAGTGGCTTTTCGGAGATTTAAGGCATATTTTCCATGGGGAATACAGGACACACATCGTAGACAATTCGAATGGTCTGAACAATGGCGTGTGTGGTCTTGAAGTAGACTCCTCGACCATCGGTCAGTTCACCGGGCTGACTGATAAGAACGGCAGGAAGATTTTCGAGGGGGATATTATTAAATGGAAATATCTCTGCAACGACCACCTGGTGTATCAGGTGGTCTACGAAAAAGGAACAGCGGGATTTGTGACAAGGCGCAACTTTAATAACAGAGACGGTATTGACTGTTACAGCGATAGCGTTTTTGACGATGACGGCGATATGAGTGAAGTAATCGGCAACATTCACGACAACCCGGAACTGCTGGAGGTGAGCAAAAATGATTAGTGCATTCATAGGCGCATACACCGAAACCGCTGAGACAATGCGCCGGATTGAGCGCAGCGAGGAACGCGCACGCGCTGAAGAAGATTTCAAGCGGTTTGCGGCAAAGAAAAGCCGGAACAGGAAGCAGAAGCACAAGGGAAACAAAAAGAGGTGAGTAAATGAGCAACAAGGCGGTACTCCTCAGCGTTCAGCCGAAATGGTGCGAGTTGATAGCTACAGGAAAGAAAACGATTGAGATTCGCAAGACTAAGCCGAAAATCAAAGTGCCGTTCAAGGCGTACATCTACTGCACAAAAGACAGAAACAATCACTTCTGGACTGGGAAGCGATATTCTTACACTGATGAACACAGTCACAATGCATTCGACAAGGACGGCAACGGCAAGGTTATTGGAGAGTTTGTGTGCAATAAAATAGCAACGTTCCCAGATGAATGTTACGCAGGGTGGCTTGTAAAACATAGCTGTGTTTCGGCAAAAGAACTTGAACGATATGCAGGCGATAACGATAGTCTGTATGTTTGGCATATATCAAACCTCGTTATCTATGATGAGCCAAAAGAGTTGAGCAGATTTCTGGCACCGTGTGACGAAGATTGTCCCAATTGCGAGTTCTGGAAGTGTGACATGGTTAATCAGCATGAGCGTGATATGGATTGCACAAACAGCAGCTATCCTTTACGACCGCTGAAACGACCGCCGCAGTCATGGCGTTATGTGGAGGTGATAAAATGAGATGTGACAATTGCCCGTTATGCCCTATCGCCGAGGACGATGTGTGCTTTGAGGCAGAGGGGAAATATGGTATAGAACACGCTGACGGTATGCTTGGCTGCAAACACCCATGGAACTGGATTAAGAAACGCGATGAGGAATACACGGAGCACTTAGGCAATATGGTTACCGATATGGGAATTGAAGAGATGTTCTTCGAAAAGGAGCTTGCGGATTTGACAGAGCTGTGCAAGCACATGGTAGGACTTGATAGACACCAACCATATCACAGGCACGGGAAAGCGTTTTACAAGCCGTATCGGAACTACTTCTGCGATGGAGCAAACGGAAACAGGCTGTTTGATAAGCTGACAGGCGTACTGGGACTGATAACCTCCAGACAGTCCGAGAAATATGTATACTACTACCTTACCCGCGCCGGGCTGGACTGGCTCGGCAGGCGGCTCAAGATAGAGATTGGAGATGAGAGAAAGTGAGTGAATACATAGACAAGAACGAAGCGGTTGGTGAGGGCTATCTGGCTGACTGGTATATCCATTCAGTTGCTGAATACGACGATGAAAAACTGAATGAACCTCGATGGACGGAAAAGCACATCGAGGAACTAACACAGGATTTCATCGTTATTCCGAAAGATACGCCTGTCGCCGATGTCGCGCCGGTGGTGCATGCGTACTGGAAAGGCTACCATACGCAAGAACCGTGCTGCTCTAACTGTGGGTTCTCCTATGACCGTGAGCAGGGCGAAGACGCCCAGACAACAGATTACTGCGGCAACTGCGGTGCTAAGATGGACGAGAATGAGGTTGAAAATCTTAAACGTTGTTCGTGTGGGGACAGGCATTACTGCCCCGAAGTTGAAAAAGGCGAGAACGGCAAGTGGCTTATACGCTGCCATATGTGCCACAAAATTGTGCGGGGCAGCACCATAGAAGAAGCGGTGAACGCGTGGAACAGGAGGGCGGATGCCAAATGATGAAACGAGCCAAGTGTATAAGATGCGCAAAATTCGAATACTGCTCAAACGTGTACAACAGACAGATAACTGAAAAAACACGGAAATGTGCGGGCGTGAAACGAAGAAAAGGAAAGGCGGACAACGTTGCACGGCAAACGAACAGGAGGGCTGATAATGGCTAAAGTAAAATGCAGGTCGTGCGATATCTGCGGCGAGATGAACGCCAAAGATGGATTTATGTTCAAAGCTAAACGCATGGAATCTCACAAAGTAAGAGATACGCTCGGGTATATAATAGGCGTAAAATACAGGTGGGCAAGAATCGACCTCTGCGAAAGCTGCTATAATGAGATAGTCAGGAGCTGCCACCGGATCCGTCGCGAACAGAAGGAGGGCTAATACAAATGAAAGTAACTCTTAAACGCTGTCGGTGCGGATTGGGAATTGCACCGATAGTTGACCAGAACAATGACGGAGAATGGGTGATACGCTGCTTCGACATCATCAGCTGCGGAAGAATAGTGTGGGGCAACGCCGTAGAAGAAGCAGTTAGCGTGTGGAACGAGGGAGCCAAGACTGATGATGAAACCACACCCTAACCCCTGCCCCAAAGCCGACCGCTGCATACACGCTGCGGAGTGTATCTGCTACGACACATTCCGCGGCGAATACCTTTGTTTCGACAGCAGGACATATTCGAATTATGAAGCAAAGGGCGCGGCGGCAAAGCCAAAGCCAAAGAAGAAAAAGAGGAGGAAATGGACGCATGCCGATTGACAAAAAAACTTTCCTGAAAACCGTGACTATCCTCCACGATACGCGGGAACAGAAGAACGCCCACATCATCGAAGCGCTGGACAAGCTCGGCGTGAAGCACGAGGAACGCAAACTCGACTACGGCGACTATTCGTTCACCGCAGACGGACGCGACTTTTCGATGTCCTGCGTTGTGGAGCGCAAGGCGAACGTGGACGAGATATACAACAACGTGACCAGCGACCGGGGGCGCATAGAAAAGGAACTGTACAGCGCTGCGCAGCTTGCGAAGCAGCTTACTCTGTTCATCGAGGGCGTGGGAAGCTGGGAAGCGCTCAGAGCCTACCACGTCCCAGAATGGCAGATGAAAGCAAGCCCGCAGCGCGTGAAAACCGATATCGGCGCGATGGTGTACTCCACGCTAAAAGCATGGCAGACCGGAAGCCGCTATCACTTCGATGTGCAGTTCATTGAGGACAAGCGCCAGACCGCCGCCCGAATGCTGGAGGTGTTCTATTACTACTGGCGTTCGTACAAGGAAATGACGGCAGCGAGAAAGGAGTGATATCTTGGATATCGAAAAGGCAAGCCAGCTGCTCGGCGATGGTGTCAGCAGCGGAACTGCCGAAACAATGAGCGAGATTTACCCGGATATCAGCGAATACACCCGCGATGACTTCCTGGACAGCGAGAAGCCCTACGAATTTCTCTACATGTTCAAGGACGATAAATTCAAGCAGAAGCGCCTGCTCGCAGAAATGACCGACCAGGCAAAGAAGTGCAGGGTAACGAATTTTCCCACGCTGTACAAGGCGTTCGCAGAGAGCCGCAAGGACGTTGCAGACGACCTCGGGAACTACACCAACTTCCCGTTGCAGCCTGTGACGCTTCCCTGCGGTAAGTGGGTGTGCGACGCTTCCGGAGTGCGCACGCAGGGCGAAAAAGGCGGGCTTGTCTGGGCGTGTCCTCACCCGATAATGCCTGTCGCACGCTACACCAACATCGACACCGGCGAGGAGAAGATAAAGCTTGCGTATTTCAAGGGCAAATACTGGCGCGAACTTATCGTTGACCGCACGACTATCTCGGTCGCGAACAAGATAACCGAACTTTCCAAGCCCGGTATCGTCGTGACTTCCGAAACGGCGCGGAACCTTGTCAACTACCTCTACGATGTTGAGCAGCTTTCCGGCGACCTTCTCCCGGAAGTCGAGTGCGTAACGCGGCTTGGCTGGATAAAGCGCGGTGAAGAAACCGAATTCGCGCCCTACACAGACGGCTTGACCTTTGATGGTGAAGTTGAGTACAAGAAGCGCTATGAGAGCGTGAAACGGCGTGGCAAGCCAGGTGATTGGGATAAGTGGATTGAGTTTATCAACAAGAATATCCGCAGAAACAGCGTTGCAGCACGCATGGTTTTCGCTGCGTCACTGGCTTCGGTGCTTGTCAGACCGCTGGGCTGCAACTGCTTCTGGGTGCACCTCTGGGGCGAAACGGAGAGCGCAAAGACCGTGCTTGCGATGTGCGCGGCTTCCTGCTGGGGAAACCCGGAGCTTGGCGCGTATATCTCCACATTCAACTCAACATACGTTGGCATGGAGAAAACTGCGGCGTTCTACAACTCGCTGCCGTATATCGTGGACGAGCTCCAGATCGTGGACAGCCGCCGCGAAATGGACAACACCATCTACATGCTGACGGAGGGCTGCGGGCGCACGCGCGGCAACAAAATGGGCGGTATCGACAATACGTCCGAGTGGCGTAACTGCGTGATATCCACCGGAGAACGCCCGATAAATTCCAGCCGTTCCGGCGGCGGCTCAGTCAACCGCGTTATCGAGATAGAGTGCAAGGACAAGTTCTTCGGGGACGACAGCCGCCCGGAGTTTGACAGCCCACGCGACGTCGCAAATTTCGTGAAATCCGTCTACGGCTTCTTCGGGCAGATGTTTGTCAACGAAATCATGTCCGAGGGTGTTATGGAGCGCCTGGAGGAGAAATTCAAGGCGTTTTCGGACGAGCTTGTCAGACAGTACAACATCGCGCAGAAGCAGGCGCAGTCCGGCGCGCTGATACTCACTGCCGACTGGCTGATAACCGAGAATTATCTTGACGGACCCGCGCTGACTGCCGCTGACATTGCGCCCTATCTCAAATCCAAGGACGATGTGAGCGTGAATAAGCGGGCTTACGAGTATGTCTGCGAGTACATCACGCAGAACCAGAACAAGTTTGGACTGACCGAGAAAAACATGGAAGTCTGGGGCGAATTCTGCGATGACACCGTGTACATAATCAAGCTGAAATTCGAACAGATATGCAGCGAGGGCGGATTCAACCCCGCTTCCCTGCTGTCCTGGCTGGCTGACCGTCAGCTTATTCGCAGAACTGTCAAAGACCGCTTTACAGTGTTGAAGCGTATCGGAACCGTCCCAACCCGCTGCGTTCATTTGAAACTCATCAGCGAAAATGCCGATGAAGCTGATAACAGCGCCGTTGACGAGTATCCGGACTTCTGATTTCAAGATAATGCACAGGTGAGAATGTAACCGGTGTAACCGGTAAACGGAGATACAGCTTATATGTTTTATATTTTTCATTCACGTTTGTTTGAATATGAAATTAAAATATTTTCTTACGCGTGTAGAGAAAACCACGGTTACACCGGTTACACCGGTTACGCCCCGCCTGAACCCGCATTATTAAGCCACATAAGCCGTAACCGGTATGTGAACGCGTTCGGTTACAGGTGGTTACGCGACACATAAACGGAGGTGCATATGACAGGAAATGACATATTCGAACTTGCGCGGACGCGTCAGGCGCTCCCAGAGGACGCGCGGCTATCCGCACAGGCTCTCTACACAACAGCGCGGAACATCTACAAGGCGTTCAGCATGAAAATCATCACCGCAGACCAGGCGAAGCGCGAAAAGGCGCAGGCACTCCGCGACTATGACGCATGGGAACGCGGCGAAGCGATAGCCCACGACTATTTCAGGCGCACGGTAGCGCTGCAGCAGGTGTACACGAACGCGGTCAAGGGCGAATGCGAGAACTGCAAGAAGATGTTCGGCATTATGACGGGGTTAATTCCACCCCAGAACGGAGGTAATACATGAGCAAACCCAAGTACGACTATTCTGCGGTAGTCGCGGCGTACAAAGCGGACCCGACTATCGCGGACACACTTCCGGACACACTCCGCACACTGCTGCAGCTTCATTACATCGAGAATATGCAGTGGAGCGACGTTGCGGAAGCAATGAATTACTGCATAGAGAACATTTACCGCCTGCGCCCCATCGCGCTGGGCAGACTGGAGGGTATCATCAATGGCAAGTGAGAACGACAACAAGCCTGTAAAACGCAAACGTCCCGGCGCGGGTAATCACAAGCCTGCCAACATGATTGACAAATCAAAGCTTGACCCCAATGAAATGCGCATAATTATTGCCGACTGTTCACGTGACTTTGCGCTTCCCATCGTCAAGACTGATGAAGAATGCCTTGAACGCCTTACGGACTTCTTCATGCGCTACGCTCAGGAAGGCGGATTACCTACCGTTGAGAAAATGTGCCTGTGTTTAGGCGCCGATAGAGATACCGTTTTGGACTGGGGAAATGGGACTAAAGGCGCTAAGCGAGCCGGCTTGATAAAAAGAGCCAAGCACGTTTTAGCCGCTATTGACGCGGATTTGGTGTTAAAAGGAATGATAAATCCGGTAGCGTATATCTTCCGTGCCAAGAATTACTATGGCATGAAAGATCAGCAGGACGTTGTTGTGCAGGCGAAGAACATATTCGGTGCGGACGTGGACAGGCAGGAAATAGAACGCCGACTATCCGAAGAGGTTGTTGTGGAAGATACCACAGAGGACACGAAAATAGAATAGCGCGTATTTGCGCGGGAATTGCCCCTGGGACGCACGTTTGTGTTCCAGGGGTATAGTTTTTATGCCTTGCGACTATTCGTTGCGTACAGAACCGCACAGACCCCTCAAAACGCAAATGTGCCTGCGACTATCACACACAGAGAGAATATAGAGATATACTATATCTTCTCTTTTCTTTTCTATCTACATTATTATAATATATAGGCTTCTCAGGCAACACACGACTATTGCCGACTATCTCACGACTATTTGCCGACTATTACGCGACTGCCCTGCGACTATTCCGGGCATGCGCAGGGAGCCGTGCGGGAATTTGCGTACAGTTCCGGAGAGGGCGTGCCACTTGTCTGGGTGGCAGATCTGGCAGCAGGAGTGCCGGGCAGCCGTGGGCGGCGCTGGCATGGAGGGCAGCAGGCAGCGCCGAGGACCTGCGAGCGCGAACGCGGCGGCGGTATCAAGGCGGCGCGGGGAATGCCTCTATTTGCGCCGGAATTGCCCTTTAAACGCACGTTTGTGCTTTATGGGTATACTGATATACCCTCGATATAAACGCGCCGTATACGCGCGATTTCGGGGCTATTTCGCGGCGGTGCAGAAAATCGCCCCGAAAAACGCGGGCACACTCTGCAGGGCGGTGGGTACTCTGCGCAGGTGGGCGGCGCTCGTGGGGCTGGAGGCTCGCAGGTCCTGCAGGCGGTCGGAGTATCTCCAGAGGGCGCAGCCTCCCACGGCTGGAGCTGGAGGCACTCCACCGAGCCGGAGACAGAGAAAAGCCCCGGCAGGCTTCGAGCCTATCGGGGCGGGTGTTTACTTGGAGTTTTTCGCCGCGTCAATGAGTATCAAGAACGGCATGAGCAGAATATATAACAGGATCACGCGCCTTCCACCTCCTCGCGCTCTATCTCCTCGCGCTCCCAGTTTTCGGGGGCGTGGGGGTGGAGGGTGACAACGCCGCCGCGCGTTATGCGCTCAATGTCGCGCGTGTCGAGGGTGTAGCAGATATCAAGGCGGCAGTTGTGCAGCGTGTATGCTTCAATGCCGCCGTATGGGTCGAGGTCCCACGGCTCGCCGATTAAGTAAGTGTCGCGCTCCTCGCACGCCCAGAGGATATTTACAAGCGTGCTTTCAGTGGTGGCGTCGTAGCGGTCGCGATGGAGCTTGATTGCTCCGGTGTTGAGTTCGATTGCGGTCATGCTATCACCTCCTTCACTGCCTCGCAGACGAGCCGCGCCGCCTGCGAGAGTGCACGCGCCTGGACATCAAGCCAGATCTCGCGGCTATTGGGGTAGCGCTCGCCGTTGCGCGTGCGCTTAAGCTCGGAGGGAGTGCAGACCCGCGCGGCAATGTCGGGGTCGTAGATGAGGGAGCAACCGCCGTCGCTGTACTCCTGCCAGCCCTCCGCGCCGTTGAGGAGTGCAGCGCGTACGGCTGCGGGGTCTGCGAGCTTGTCGGCGGTGAGTTCTGCGAGGTTGTCCAGGAGTTCCAGCGCATACGCCTTTACGCCACGCGCCCATGCGCTGTGGGCGGGTTTGTTCTCGATTGCTGTAGAAGCTGCGTTGATTATTTCTTTAGTGTTCATGGTATATACTCCGTTTCTCCGAGGCTTCAGCCCCTCGGCGGCTTGGTTTTCGTTTGTGATTGTATTATATCGCGTTTTCGCTATATTGTCAAGAGGCTTTCGCGGATTTTCATAGCGTTTTCGCTATTTCATTGAATATGTCATAAATTCAAGATTTTGCGGTATGCTGTTTTGTGCAAAATCACAACGAAATCAGCAGGAGCGCCGCCCCCGGTGCAGGAGTACTATATAAAAGGGAAACAGGAACCCGCCGCGCTGGTCCTCGTCACACCTCGCAGGAGCGGCACGCGCCCCGCCCACCTGCCGCCGCCCTCCAGATCCGGAGCACCTGCACCGCCGGAGGGGTACCCCGGGGGTGTGCCAGGGCGGCCCGGGGAGGGTATCTCTTAACCCCTCGAATAAAATTTTTTCAAAAAACGGTTTGCGGGGACTTGACAAAACATAGCGAATATGGTATAATTCAAGAAAAGCAATAAAGTTATAGCAAAGGGGCGATAAAATGACAGCAACAGACGCACTTAAAACCGTAATGCGCGAAAAGAAAGTCACGCAGGAGCGTTTATCGAAAACAGCTGGATATAGCGCGCAATCTTGTCTGGCAAGCAGATTAAAGGGCAAGATATCGTGTGACCTGTTAATCCAGCTTCTTGAACACCTCGATTACGAGGTAGTAGTCCAGCCGAAAACGTCAGGAAAGCGCAAGGAAGGCTCGATAGTCCTCGAACCGTCCGGGCTTCCTGACGGGCGTGGGAAGAAGCAGAAGAAGGAGGCTGATGAAACGTGAGCACCAAGGAAATGATCTACAACATGATAGACGGTTTCAGCGAGGAACAGCTGGTGCAGGTGTGCGCTCTGCTGTCAAGCGTGAAGAAAATGCTTAACGAAGAAGCGGAGGACGACGCATTCTGCCAGAAAATGCTTGATGATTACCGGAGCGACGCTGACCCGCATAAGCACGACAGTGTAACACTCGATGAATTTGCAAAGGAGCTCGGAATAAACCTTGACGAATTATAAAATCATCATTGAGAAGCCTGCTGCAAAGTTCATCAGGAAACAACCGGCAGACCAGCAAAAACGGATATTAAAGGCGATATCCATGCTCCCGGAAAAAGGCGATATAAAACAGATGAAAGGTGAAACAGGACATTTCCGGCTCCGCGTTGGCGATTATCGCCTGATATATCGAGTCGAGCACGATGTTCTCACTGTCGTAATCATGGACGCAGGAAACCGGGGACAGATATACAAGTGAGGAAGTGAGGTGAACCAACCATGAGATTACTCTATATCCTGCTAATGCCGTTCCTGATACTCATTCAGGCAGCAAAAGGAAAGAGGTGAGCTGACGTGATCTACGGCTATTGCCGTGTTTCCAGCAAGGGGCAGCAGCGCTACGGCACGTCCCTTGAAGAACAGAAGCGCCAGATACTGGGCAGCTATCCCGGCGCGCGGATAGTGCAGGAAGCCTATTCCGGCGCAAAGGAACGTCCGCTGTTCGACGAGCTTGTCGGTAAGCTCCAGCGCGGCGATACGCTGGTAGTCTGCAAGCTGGACAGATTTGCACGCTCTGTTCAGCACGGGCTGAACTACATCACCACGCTGCTTGACCGGGGCGTGAAGGTCCACATCATGAACATGGGATTGGTGGAAGATACTCCGATGGGCAGGCTGATAGTCACGAATCTGCTTGCATTCGCGGAGTTCGAGCGCGCCACCATTCTTGAGCGCACCCAGGCAGGCAAGGAAGCCGCTGCCGCCGCTGACCCGAACTGGAGAGTAGGCAGACCGCGCAAGGATATTCCCGAGGACGTGTTCCGCAGGCTTGCCGCCGGGGAACTCACCTATAAAGCCGCCGCAAGGGAAGCCGGAGTGGCGTTGAGCACGTTCCAGAACAGATATGCGGAATGGAAGCAGACCGCGTAACTGTATTCTTTCGCGAAAACCCTTGACAGCCCAGGAAATCCGTGCTATAATCAGAACAACAGAATATTTTCAGAGCCTTTGAGCCACTTTTGACCTTTACGGTCGAGGTGGCTCTTTTTTTTGTTTTCAGGAGGAAATGTGGAAACATCGGAGCTTATCAGGCGTGCTTCCAATCGGGATATCAGCACATACGATAATCTGTCGCTGTATTTCGATACCGTCCGGCTGGAAACGGACTTTGAAAAGGCACGTCCGCATTACGAACGCATATACGACATCGCGGCGCAGCAGAAAGTGAAATTCGCGCTGTCAGACCAGCAGACCGCTATAAAGTTCTATGAACTTGCGAAAAAGGCGGCGCTCATGCTGGCACCGCGCCTGTTCCATTACTATCTTCTCTATGTGGAGTGGGACAGGGAGCCGCAGAAGAAGTTCTATGTGCCGAGAATGAATGTGCTGAAACCTGTTGTCGATGATTTGCAGGATTTAGCGGACGGCAGAATCGAACTGCTGACGATATCTCTTCCACCAAGAGTAGGGAAACTCGTGTCTGACGATACGCCAGTTCTCACCAAGGTCGGCTGGAAAAAGCACGGCGATTTGAAGATAGGCGATTATGTCATATCTCCAAACGGCGAGTTTGTCAGAGTGAATTATGTGTTCCCCAAGGATTATGCTGATACCCGCGTCAAGTTCACTGACGGCACTTATGTTGATGTTCACGAAAATCACGAGTGGGTGGTTTTCAGCCGACATAAGCAGAGATATTGCGTGATGGAAACGAAGGCAATGTTTCGTGATTTTGAGGGCGGTGTTCCGAACACGAGAAGCCACAGGTATTTTTATCTGCTTCCGCCAAAATACCCGGAAATCGGCGAATACAAGAAACTTCCGGTCGAGCCATACACATTAGGCGCTTGGCTGGGCGATGGAAGAAACAGCAACCCTGATATCTGCGGTGATAAATCAGACAGTGCTATTATTGAAAGAGTAATCGCAGACGGATATCCGATATCATGGCATGCCACACACAAGGACACAGGCGTTGAATACTACGGTTTCAAATCGCTGCGTGCTCCATTGCAATCTCTAGGTATGTGCCATAGCAGACGGAGAGTGGAAAAGCATATTCCGGAAGAATATCTGACCGCAAGTTTCGACCAGCGGCTATGGTTACTTGCCGGATTGCTTGATACAGACGGTTGCTTGGTGACAAAAGAACACAGGTTTCATTTTACAACAGCTGAGCCTGCATTGAGAGATAGCTTTATATCATTGATATCAACATTTGGCTGGAGGTGCTCGGTTAAGAAAGAGCAGCCGAGATTGTCAAGCAGCGGCATTCAAGGAAGACACACCTATTGGGTGATTTCTTTCAACCCGACGTGCTTTATTCCATGCCAGCTTGAAAGGAAACAGCTCCGAGAATTTTCTCCACAGAGAAGAATTGCTATAAGCGGTTTCGAGAAGATAGCGCCTAAACAGGGCAATTGCATTTCCGTTGACGGCGGTGTATACTGCGTGGGCAAACGTCTTATTCCAACTCACAACAGTACTCTCGGAATCTTTTATGTCACATGGCTGATGGGGCGCGAGCCGGACAAGGCGAATGTAATGTCCGGGCACTCCGACAAGCTGACAAAGGGCTTCTTCAAAGAATGCCTTGATATTCTTAGCGACCCGGACTATCTCTGGCATGACGTATTCCCGAAAGCAAAGGTCGTTGCGGTGTCCTCGGAGGACGAGAGTATTTCAGTCAACCACAAGCGGCGCTTTCCTACCCTGACATGCCGTTCCGTAACTGGTACGCTGACAGGTGCGGTGGAAGTCGGAAATCTGCTTTATGTGGACGATATCATTGAGGATCTGGAAGAAGCGCTCAATCCTCAGCGTTTACAGAATAAGTATGACGCTTATCTGAACCAGCTGAAAGACCGTAAAAAAGACGGCGCGCGGGAACTCCACATCGGTACGCGCTGGGCGGTTGGGGACGTTATCGGGCGTTTGCAGCAGCAGTACGGCGATGACCCGAAAGCAAGATTTACGGTCATTCCAGCGCTGAACGATAACGGTGAAAGCAACTTCGATTATCCGTATGGGCTGGGGTTTTCAACCGCTTACTATCAGGACATGAAAGCGAGTATCGACCCCTGCACATGGTCCTGCAAGTACATGGGCGACCCGTATGTCCGCGAGGGTCTGCTTTTCGAGCGTGACGAGCTGAACTACTACAACGGCGTGCTCCCGGACGGCGAATGCGATATCATGTCTGTGGTGGACGTTGCATGGGGCGGTGGGGACAGCCTTTCCGCGCCGATAATCTACTGGTTCGGCGATACCGGGTATGTGCATGACTGGGTGTTTTCCACCGGGGATAAGTCGGTCACGCAACCGCTTGTCTGCGCGGCTTATGCCCGCAATAATGTTGCGAGGGCACGCTTTGAAGCGAACGTCGGCGGCACTGAATACGCGGAGGAAATCGACAAGTCCCTGCGCGAGCGAAATTGCAAGATGTCGATACAGAGCCAGAGAGCTTCCACGAAATCCAGCAAGATGGACAGGATAGTGCGCTGGAGCTCGGATATAAAGTCGCGGCTGGTATTCCGTTCTGACAAGGCGCGGGGCGAGATGTACGACAAGGCGATGAACGAACTCTGCCGTATTTCCGTTGAAGCAAAGAAACAGCACGACGACGCGCCGGACAGCCTTGCGATGGCGATGGATTACCGGGATAACGGCTTGTGTTCAGTCAAAGTGATAGAACGGCGGTGGTAGCATGACGAAATTCCTGCTTCTGAACGGAAAACTCACCGGGAAAAAGCCGAAATTCTACTGTGCGCTCCATAAGTGCGGTATCAACGGCGGCTGCATGAAACGGCGCTGCCCGAAGTGTAAGCATTTCAGGGCGCTGTCTGATGAGCTGGCGCATTCTATCATGGTTTCATTGTCGAGGAAGTAAACGTGAAAACTACATATGTCCCAACGGCGGATTTACCCTCTTTAACATTTGACGGCAAGACAACAACTTTGGGCGGGGTTGATATTTCAAAGGGTGTTGTCGGGATAAACACGGTTATTACGGCAAATGGAATACCTGTTGCAGTAATTACTGTCCATTGCTCATCAATAGACATAAAAACGGGTTCAACTTAATTTGCGTTCATTTTCGCGGAAACGCGGATTTGATATATCAGGGCTGGCGGCTTGTGTGTTCACCGCCTGCTCTGCCCTTCCTCCTGGCGCAGTCGTGCAATAGTGCGGCTGCGTAAGGCTTGGAATCATATAGCAAGGTGGAGAAGTGGTCTATCTCGCCAGCCTCATTAGCTGGAATCCGTGGGTTCGAATCCCGCCCTTGCAACCAATTGCGGTGATAAGCCTAACGGTAAGGCAGGAGATTGCTAATCTCTGAGTACTCGATTTTATCGGGGTTTTGGTTCAAATCCAAATCATCGCGCCAACACAAAAGAATACAGTTACAAACCGGGAAATATGTGATATAATGGAGAAAAGGAGGGCGGGAATGCTTATCAGAATCTGCTGTCCGGTATGCGGAAAGCGGCTGTTTGACGCTGATGTTTCCGCTTCCGGAATGATATCCGCTTACTGCAAGCGGTGCAAAGCCGAACGGCTCATCGAACTGAAAGGAAAGACATGACGGAAAACTACAATTACGGCAGGCGGTGTATCTACACTTCCGAGCGGAATTTCACGGCTGAGAACGTGAAACAGATAGTTGACCGCGCCATGTCTACGCACAATGCGAATGTCGGCGATATCCAGCGGCTGTATAACTACTACCGTGGGCGTATGGACATTCTCGACCGCACAAAGGAAGTCAGGCCTGAAATTAATAACAAGGTCGTTATCAACCACGCTGCCGAGATAACCAACTTCAAGACCGGCTTCACGTTTGGTGAGCCTGTGCAGTATGTTTATCGCGGCAAGGACACGCTTGACGACGCGAACAACAAAGCGGACGATGAGAGCCTTGCGGCGCTGAACAAGCTGATGTACAAGCTCGGCAAATCCAGCAAGGACAGAGAGCTTGCACAGTGGCTTTTCATCTGCGGAGTGGCGCAGCGTATCACGCTGTATGAGGGCAAGGAACTGCATACATATGTGTGCGACCCGCGCTGTACATTCACTATCCGCGCGAACGACTTCACGAAGCGTGTTCTTCTGTCGGTCGTGTGCAGTACGGAAGACCTTGCGGATGATATAATCAACAACATTCCGAAAAAGCAATATGCTATCTACTCGGACAACCATTTCTGGCGGTTCGAGGACAGCAAGTGCGTTGAGGAAAAAAACATTAAATGCAATCCTGTTGTGGAATACTGGGCGAACCCCACGCGGCAGGGCTGCTTCGAAACAGTCCTCGGAATAATCGACGAACTGAACAACATCGCTTCCAACCGCGCGGACGGTATCGAACAGCAGATACAGTCGCTGACGTGGTTCAACAACGTGGAGATTGACGAGAAACAGTTCGCGGAGCTTGCCGCCAAGGGCGGTATCTGCACGAAGTCCGCGCCGAATATGCCTGCAAGCATTCAGATGTTGCAGAACGTACTTGACCAGACCCAGACGCAGACCTACGCTGACGACCTCTATCAGAAAATGCTCCAGATAGCCGCTGTTCCTGACCGCAAGGCTTCAGCAGGCGGCAACACCGGACAGGCTCTCATTATCGGCGAGGGCTGGACGCAGGCGGAAGCTGCGGCAAAGTCATTCGAGCAGTCTTTTGACGAAAGCGAGAAGCTTTTCGTTGAAAACGTTCTGAAAATCATCAAGACGGTCACAACATCGTCAACGGTGCCTGCGGATTTCGCGGAGCTTACAGTTGATGATATCGACATAAAGTTCACGCGCAACAAGACGGACAATCTGCTTACCAAGACACAGGGCTTGCAGAATCAGCTTGAAGCCGGAATACACCCGCGTATCGCTATCGAAAACTGCGGACTGTACTCCGACCCACAGCAGGTCTATGTTGAGAGCGTGGAGTATCTCGAAAAGTGGAAACAGCAGGGCGAACAGGATAAGGCTGCGATCATGAAAGCCGCCGATTCCAGTGCTCCTGACGAGTTTGACGAGATATTCAGAAAGCTGACCGAAAAGGGCGGTGCGGACGATGGCGCAAGCGTATAGTCTCGCCGCTGTTGACCAGCTCAACATAATCTTTTTCGGAGAGATGGACATAACCTCTGCGGAAAAGCGCCTGCGGGTAGTCATGGCGGCTGCATTACAGCGAATACTGCTCAGATACTACGACACCATTCAACGTTCATTGGCATATTCTCCTTTCCGGCTTGACAGCGCCGCCCTTTATGCGGCGGCAGCTGCCGAGTTCGCACGGAGCTACATTGAACTATTCAACAGATATTACCCGCAGTACCTTGAATTGCTGGGTGCAAGGGACGCGGGGAATGCTTCGGAGTGGGCTAGAAATCACGCTGTGGAGCTGTCCATGCAGATACTTGACACATCGGTCGGCGGCTGCGATATCCCGCTGTACGACCGCATGCTGAACACCGCGCGGACGGAAGTCAACGCGATGTGCAACCTGGCGCAGATGGACGCGGCGCTCAGCCGGGGATTCACCCGCAAGCGCTGGAAAACGTTCGGGGACAGCAAGGTGCGGCGCACTCACCGGGAAGCTTCCGGGCAGACCGTACCGATAGACCAGCCGTTTATTATCGGCGGATATCAGATGATGTTCCCATGCGATGGTTCACTTGGCGCGGGCGTATCAGAAATTGCCAACTGCCGCTGCACGGTGCAGTACTTATAATTTAATATTTTCAGAGCCATTGAGCCGTTTCACCTTTAGGGGTGGAGCGGCTCTTTTGCTATATATGCACAAAAATTCGCCGCCGCAGCGTTACGCGGTGTTATCAGGAGGTAAAAGCGATGACAAGACAGGAACTCAAAGACTTAATGCCCGACATCACGGACGAGCAGATTTCAGCTATCCTTGCAAAGCACCACGAGGAAATCAACGCCAAGACAAAGGCGGCTGAGGACAAGTTCAGCGCTTACAAGGACAAGGCGGACAAGTACGACCAGGAACAGGCAGACAAGCTTTCCGAGCAGGAAAAGTACCAGAAGCTCATGGAGGAAGCCGCACAGATAAAGGCTGAAAACACGCGTCTGCTGAACCGCACCAAGGTGCAGGAAAAGTTCGTCAAGGCAGGAATCAAGGAGGAGTGCTATTCCCCGCTGCTGGACAGCATTGTGTCCGACGATGAGGGAAAGTCGCTTGCATTCGCTGACAGCCTCATAAGCTCTTTTTCCGCAAACGCGGCGGCTGCTGCCGAAGCTGCAAAGCAGGCGGCAATGCAGACCCCCGCACCGAACCCCGGCGCGATAGGCAATGCCGCCAGCGCGCAGGAACAGTACAACAAGGCGGTGCAGAACGGCTCTATCGTTGACATCATCAAGGCTGCGGACGCTGTTCATAACGCCAGGAACATTCCCACAGACTAACGGAGGTAATAATGGCAACAGGCATGAATTTCGATCTGGTGTCTTACTCCGGTGCGCTTTACACCAAGAGTATCACCACCACACCTTTTCTCAACCTCATCGGTGCGCCCGAGACCACCAATGCAGTTGAATTTCCCGTAAATCAGGAGTACGCGCTCGGCACTCCCTCTCAGCCCAAGATTTCTGAGAGCGATTCGCTGACCGCACCCGAAGCGGCTAACGTTACCCGTTCCCAGGCAACAAACGTAACTCAGATTTTCCAGGAATCCATTGCGATTTCCTATGCGCGTGAGAGCAATATGGGTCAGCTTTCCGGCGTGAACGTTGCGGGGCAGGTTGAGAACCCCACGTCTGAACTTCAGTTCCAGACCGCCGCTACCATGCAGAAGATTCGCAACGACATCGAGTACACCTGCATTAACGGCAAGTACCACAAGTCCACCGGCAACACTGACGCGAACCAGACCAGAGGTATTCTGGAAGCTATCGTCACCAACGCCGTCAAGGAGACCGCAGCGGTATCTTCTTCCACCGTCCGCTCCGTGCTTAAGAGCTTCTTCAAGAAGCTGTATGACGCGAACACCGACATCGATGGCTATCTGCTGCTTATCAACTCTGATATCAAGGCGGCTATTTCCGAAGCTTACGAGGGCAGCGGCTACTTCATGCCCGGCGTAACAGAGGCTGGCATCGACATTCAGAAGCTGATGACCGATTTCGGTACAATCAGAATTGCGCTTTCCAGAACAATGCCGCAGAATACTGCGCTGTGCTTCAACCCTGCTGCCGTTCATCTGGTGGAGCAGCCCACTCCCGGCAAGGGTAACTTCTTCCTTGAACCGCTCGATAAAACCGGCGCGGCATGGAAGTATCAGATTTTCGGACAGGCTGGTCTGGATCACGGCTTCGAGAAGCTGCACGGCAAGCTTACATTCGGTGCGACATGATAGTACACCAGGGCGACAACGCCCGTATCGTGATGACCTGCGGGAAAGTCATCGCGGAGTTTGAGAACGGCATAGCTGATGTCAGCGATGACACAGCGGCTGTTCTCGGCTCGATGGGCTATGAGGTTGAAAGAACGGAGGGCGGCAATGACGCAGACAGAAAAGCTGAAACTCCGCCTGCCGGAGATAAGCGGCGCAGAAGCGGAAAGTTATCTTGACACCGCGAAAGCCGCTATCATGGCGCGGCGATATCCGTTCGAGGATTTCCCGGACGAACTTGAAAGCAGATACCTCGATTTACAGCTTCGCATAGCCGCTGACCTCTACGCAAAGGCAGGCGCTGAGGGAGAAACTTCCCACAGCGAGAACGGCGTGAGCCGCGCGTATTCCAATGCGTGGGTGTCGGAGGAGCTTCTTTCGGAAGTCACACCGAAAGGCAGGGTGCTGTAATGAGAGATCTGAAGCGCAACCAGATTTCAGTTGAATACGCGCTGTATCTGGGGAACGCGGAGCTTATTGACGACAAAGGCTGTGCTACTGGCGAATTTGCACCGAAATACGGCGACAAAACGGCGCTGATGATTTCGGTTTCCTCCAACAAGGGGGATTATTCCCAGCAGCAGTTCGGCAATCTGCTGGACTACGACCGCACGATGATAACCCACGACACCAGATGTCCGATAAACGAAAATTCACTTGTGTATATCGGCACGGAGCAGTATATCGTCAAGGCGGTCGCGAGAAGTCTGAACGCCGTTCAGTATGCAATAAAGCGGGTGCAGATAGATGAAACGGATAACGGTTAGGCTGTCTGCTTCCGGCGTGCGCGAAGCGGTGAGGGAGCTTGCGGAATACCGCGCAAATCTCGAACGCAACGCGCAGGAGCTTGTGCGGCAGCTTGCGGAAATCGGTGCGAACATTGCGCTGGTGGAAGCAGGCGGCATTCACATGACGGGCGCTTTGCAGAACGGTATTCACAGCGAATACGGCGGTAATACCGGATTTGTGAAGTGCACATGCGGCTATGCCGCTTATGTGGAGTTCGGCACAGGCATTAAGGGCTCACGAAGCCCCCACCCTGACCCGGCGATACTCGGCTGGTCCTATGACGTAAACGGTCACGGGGAGCTCGGCTGGTGGTATCCGTCCGGCGACGGGGACACAAATCCCACGAGAAAACGGCTGAAAGACGGCACCTATGTCGCATGGACAAAGGGCATGCCGTCCAGACCGTTCATGTACAACACGGCGCAGCAGCTGAGAGCGCTGGTGATTCCGACAGCAAAGGGAGTGTTCACATGATTGACATTGAAAGCACGGTGTTTGACTATGTGGCGACCGCCCTGCGCGAGGAATACAAGGGCATTTCGGTTGTGATCACGTCAAGCGACACCCCGGCGAAATTCCCGGCGGTGTGCTTGTGGGAACAGGACAACAGCTGCTACGCTCCCTCGCAGACGGCTGAATGCAGGGAAAACCACGCGCAGCTTATGTACCAGTGCGAGGTTTACTCCAACAGGCAGAGCGGCAAAAAGGCGCAGGCGCGGGAGATAGCGGCTTTTGTTGACAAGAAAATGCAGGAATTAGGCTTTATCCGGACTTTCGGACAGCCTGTCCCCAACGTTGCCGATATGACGATATATCGCTATACAATGCGGTTTTCGGGCATTATCGGCAAGGACAATATAGTTTATACTTCATAGGAGGTTAAATCATGGTAAGAGGAATTCCTATCAGCTCGGCTGGTGCGAAATTCGGATATGCGGTTGAAACGGTCGCAGGCACCATGCCTAAGACCGCGCTGCTTATTACGGATATCAAGTCCGGTCCCGACCTTAACCCGCAGCCGGAAATGCTCGATACAAGTGATCTTTCGTGTACCGAAGCCAAAACATTCACCCCCGGTCTGAAAGACCTTTCGAGCGCTTCCACTTACAAGGCTAACTTCACAACACTGCTCAAGAAGGAGTGGGCGAAGATGGTTGCGGCGTCAGAAGCAGCCGAAAAGGACGACAAGGCTACATGGTTCTTCATCAAGCTGAAAAACGGAGACACTGCTGCATACACAGGTAAGCCGAGCGCCCTTGGCATTCCTGCGCTTGAGGTCAACTCCGTTGTCGAAATCGACTGCTACATAGCCCCGACTGGCGAGCCCAAGTGGATTGACGAAATTATCACGTTCACAGAACCGACAGACGAGTAATACTACACATTACAGGAGGAAAACAAAATGGCAAAGGCACTCACTATCAGCTACAGCGGAAAGACTTATAAGGCAGAGTTCGACCGCGCGACCGCAAAGGCGTATGCAATGACCGGAAATAAGCCCACAGATGTATTCGATAATCCGTTTGTGGCGCTGGCTCCGTTTATTCACTGCGCTTTCAAGAAGCACCAGCCCGCCATCTCTGAGAAGAAGGCAATGGAGATATACGACGCCCTCGGTCAGAGCAAGAAGCAGCTTTTCCGCGAAAAGCTCATCAACAGCTACGTTGACACTATAAAGGACCTTGTGGGCGACCCTGAGGCCACTGACGGTGACGAGGGAAACGCAATCTGGGAGAACGAGGACGAGGACTGATATCTCCCGAAGAAATAGTCAAGCAGCTTGACGAAAAGTGCATATTGTGCATGTCGCTCGGCATGAGCTACACGGATTACTGGGAGGGCGAAAACTGCCTTCCCAGCTTTTTTATTCAAGCTTACAACAAGCGGCGCAAACGCGAACTGGAAGAACAGAATTTCAGCGCGTGGCTGAATGGATTGTACTGCAAGAATGCATTCGAGGTGGTTCTCTCAAACGCTTTCGCCAAGCAAGGAAGTCCTCGGGCGGAATATCCGGGCAAGCCTATGGAGATATTCCCGCGTGAAATGACGGAAAAGGAAAAACTTGAAGAGCAGGAACGCGCCGAGCTGGCGGCCGAAATTGCTCTTGACAACTTTGTCGCAGCTCTTGGCGGCAAGAGAAAGGAGCAGAAATAATGGCAGAAGCAACGATTGACGAACTCCAGATAGAGATAGAAGCCGATGGAGCGGACGCGGCGCAGAGCCTTGAAAAGCTCCAGCAAACACTTGAACGGTTGCTTTCTCCGGTGCAGGCACTCACTACCGGAAATGGTTTGAACAAGCTCACAAAGCAGCTGGAGAAGCTTGCAGAAGCTGGGCGTGCTATCTCCAGTCTGTCTGGGCTGGACAAGATAACACAGGCTGCAAATGCGCTGAAATCCCTTGACACGCTGACCGGAGCTCCGAAAGTGAACAGCTACGTCAACGCAATAAACAAACTTTCGCAGGCTTCCGGAGCAGTCCAGGCGATAGCGGCGTTCCCGGACGTATCTGCGCAGCTTTCTTCGCTCACGAATGCGCTGAACAGTCTGCGCAGCATTCAGGATATCCGGCTTACGCCGCTCATTAACAGCCTGTCACGGCTTCCGGCGGTGGTTCAGGCTATAAATTCAATGTCCGCGATAGACACATCGCGCATTGAAATGCTGAACTCGGCGATGGCGGCATTCCGGACAGAAAACGCAACAGCGATACGTCAGCTTGCAAATGCGCTGAACCGGCTGCCTACGGTGGCACAGCGTATCAACCAGATTGATTTTACGCAGTTCTCGAACAGCATTCGGCAGCTTACAACAACGCTTGAACCCCTCATGCAGAGGGCTGAACAGGCGGCACAGGGGCTCACTGCACTCGCACAGGTAATGCAGGCGGCAAGCCGTCAGTCCAACAACAGCGGCGGCTTCGGCGGGCTGGGGCGCACTCTCGGCTCGCTGTCCACAAGGTCGCTGATTTCGTGGGCTTCGCTTATGAAGCTTAAGAAAGTCCTCGGCGAATGTTTCAACGTTTCCGCGCAGTATGTTGAAAACCTCAACCTGTTCAACGTCACAATGGGGAAATCTGCGTCCAGCGCGTTTGAATTTGCGGAAGCAGTCAACGCGGCGCTCGGCGTTGATACCTCGGACTGGATAAGATATCAGGGATTCTTCCAGTCTGTCGGCAAGGGCTTTGGCGTAGTCTCTGACAAGGCAGATCTCATGTCGAAGAACCTGACCCAACTTGCGTATGATATTTCTTCGTTCTACAACATCAGCACGGAGGAAGCTTATAATAAGGTGCAGTCAGGCTTTGCCGGGGAACTGGAGCCCCTGCGGCGCCTCGGATTTGCGCTTGATGAAGCAACGCTGAAACAGCTTGCATACAGCAAGGGCATAACCCAGTCCTACGAAAGCATGACCCAGGCGCAGAAAGCGCAGCTGCGCTATGTGGCGATGATAGAGCAGGCTCAGAACATCGGCGTTACCGGAGACATGAGCCGTACTATCGACACTGCTTCCAACGGCGTGCGCGTGCTTGAAGCGCGTATTCAGCAGTTTACACGCGCGCTTGGAAATATGCTCATGCCTGTGCTGTCGGCGCTCCTGCCATATTTCACGGCGTTTGTGCAGGTGCTGACCGAAGCGGCAAACGGTATCGCAAATTTCCTCGGCTTTGAGCTGCCAAAAATCGACCTCAGCGGCGTTTCCAACGGCTATGACGATATCGCGGGCGCGGCTGACGAAGCAACGGCGGCAACGGAAAAATTCAAAGGTTCGCTGGCTGGAGTTGACCAGCTCAATATCATCGGTTCGCACACGAATAAGAGCGGTTCGGGCACCGGGTACTCCACTGACCTCGATATCGAACTTCCCACTTATGACTTCCTCAACGGCGTTGAGAGCAAAACTAAGGAGATTGCAGAGAATATCAAGGGCTGGTTTAAGGAGGCTCTGCCTTGGATTGAGGCGGTAGGTGCGGCTATCGGCGGAGTTTTTGTCGGGTCAAAAATAATCGGATTCATAACAAACCTGCGCAGGGTCGGCGAGGTTATAAAAACACTTGTTTCGCAGATAGGCGGTAAGGCTGCTAGCGGACTTTTCGGCTTTGTCGGAGGGCTCGCGGCTGGCGCTTCTTCGGGAGTGCTGCTGTATAACTCTCTGAAAAATCTCATCAAGGAAACTGGAAACCTTGCGAATAACTGGACGCAGCTTGCGGCTGGAATAGGGATTGCGGGAGGCGCTATAGCGGCGTTTGTGGCATTCAGCAATCCAGTGGGTGCAATCGTGACTGCTGTGCTCGCTCTCGGCGGTGCTATTCTCGGTGTGAACAGTGCAATAAATGAAATCAACGAGGAAATAGGGAACGCAATATTTTACGCAGACAACGGCGGCATAGCGGTCGACGGCTTTGCAAAATGCTTCACGGGTTTGTTCGATACGGTTTCCTCACGATATCAGGATATCATCACCACATCTGACGCTATCAGAGATAATCAGGAAAAGGCAAGCGACGCGGCTGATGAAATACTTAACCTTACGGATAAGTACCAGCAGCTTGGCGAAGCTATGACACCGGCTGACGCGCAGAAAATCAAGGATAATCTTGACACCATCGGCAGTGCCATAAAGGAAAATCTCGGTTCATACACAAAGGAAATGGTCGATAATCTGAAAACGTCGTTCCATGACCTTGCTGTACAGATGGGGCTTGATGTCGAGGATATGGTCGGCAAATGGTATCTGCTAGAAAATATGGGCAATTCCGCTCTCGCTGGACTGAGAAAGAATGCCGACGAGCTTTCTGCGAAAATCATCAATGGCACTGCGACCGCAGATGATTATTCACAATTCAACGAAACCGTCAAGAAAATGGCTACGGTAGATTCTCACACATCTGAACAGGAATCCTTGAATCGTGCATTTGCAAATATCACTAACGGCAGCATTGATTTTGAGAACGCAAGTCAGGTGAAGCAGGCGATAGAAGATATCACCAGTTCAGCTGATACGGCATATTCAACTATTCAGTCCGCATGGGACAAGCAGGCTGCTGACCTCAAAAACTATAAAGATACTCTGATTAACTGGGGTGTTGACATTGAATATGACGAGAAATTCGGCACCGGTGCGTTCGAAAATCTGTTTTCAGACCAGTCAAAGCTGATTGACGAGGGGTACAAAAAAGAACTCGAAAAAATCGACCTTATGAAAGGTGCGGGTATCGGCGCGATATGGGAGCAGGCTGATGAAAAAGTGAGAGCAGCATTCGAAGCACAAATTCCTAGCTTTCAAGATTATGCATTGGCTTCCAATCCCTTACTAGCGGACGATGTTATACAGTATTTTTCGCCAGAATACAGGAGTGACTTGGCATATAAAAGCAAGAATGCCAATCGTGAAAGCAGAATTGAAGACCTTAAAAACGGTCAGTTCAAAGATGTGTATGACGCGCTGAAAGCCGCTGGGCTTGACGAAAGCAGCGAAAGCTATTACAAGGAAGTGGGCGGCTATATCGTTGAGGGAATCAGCAACGGCGTCATCACCGGGTCTGAAACGCTAGAAGCTGCACTCAATACACTTGCAACAAACGGAATGGAAGCGTTCAAGGACAAGTTGAAAATCCATTCTCCGTCCCTTGTTTTCGAGGAACTCGGCGGGTATATCACTGACGGTCTGGCTCAGGGTATAGAAGACGGCGAATCTGACGTTGATACGGCTATAAAGAATGTTGCCGCAGGAATGACTTCTGGCATGTCTTCCGGCACAAAACCTGGCTATGCGTGGGAGGGCGCAAAGGAAACATATAGCAGCAGCCGTAACTTTGAAGATGTCACATTCACGACCGGGGATACTTACATCACATTTGAACTTGACGGTGAAGAAATAGAAAGTGCCTCGCAGAAAGTTCAGGGCAGAAAGTTCGCTATGGCAAACGGCAGATAACGCTTGACAAAACCTCTCTTGTGTGTTATAATCAACCACAAGGGAGGTGTTATTTTATGCCGATGCCTAAGAAAACAAAAAAACGAATAATTTTTTGGAGCGTATTTCTGGGTATAATCGTAATTGGATTAATAGTTCTTTTTGTAACGATGAACAGCTTAATCAACAACACAAACCGCCAAATTGCTGACAAAACATTCTACGGAGATCATGGCGGAGTTAAAGTTGATGAATTTGCTAGCGCTGTTGCTGACGCAATAAATGAATAATGCATACAGCAAAATTAATAGTGCTTGACAAGCCCCCTCCTATGTGTTATAATTTGACACAAGGAGGGGTTATTTCTATGAAAAAAACATTTTTCGTATTATGTTTGTGCACATGTGTGCTTCTCTCGGGGTGCTCTGGAGTATCAAGGGAAGAATATGATTCTTTGGCTTCTTCAAATTCGCAAATGGAGACAGAAAATCAGGCTTTGGGAGAAAAATACGATGGATTAAAGGATAAATACGACCAATTATCTGCTGATTATGAAACCTTGAAAAGTGAGACGGAAAGTTGCGATACCTCATCACTGGAGCAGGATATTTCTTTTCTAAAGCAAATGCTTGTCGGATTTGCAAAAGCAACAGTTTTGCCTGATAGTCAACTGGCAGATTCGTATATTCAAGAGGAAGCCTACGACAATGTAGGATATTTGGATAGTAAGCAGTATGACAATATGCATTACCGCTCATATTCAAAATTTGCAAGTGATTTAAACAAGAATGATATCGCATATGTAATTTATCGCAATACGCTTGGTTTTAGAGAAGATGTAAACGAAATGGGCGGGAATGCCACTATTGTCCGAGCGTATTATGACAACAATGGTGAATTTATCATGTGCTCATATGTGTACAATGACGATACGGGCAAATCTCATGATTTCGCTATTTGGGCTAATGACGGCATAAAATCTGTATATGATGAAATGAAGACAAATAACGAATTTGAAAATTATAAACTTCCACAAAAAGCGCCCGATGTAGGGACAGAATCAGTTACAGATAATGTTCCTGTTACTTCTGTTTCAACGATTCCAGAAACATCAACTCCAGTTGAAACGCTACCCGCTGTTACAATGGGTGAGAAAAATGCATTAGGCAAAGCAAAAGAATACCTTGATGTTATAGCATTTTCGTATTCCGGACTTATTGAACAGCTTGAATATAACGGCTTCTCCAAAGAAGAAGCTACATATGGTGCCGATAATTGCGGAGCAGATTGGAACGAACAAGCTGCTAAAAAAGCTGCCGAATACCTGAATGTTATGAGCTTTTCTAAAAGCGGGCTTATCGAACAACTTGAATACAACGGATTTACGCATGACCAAGCTGTATATGGAGTTGAAGCCGTAGGATATTAACCGCCTCCGCCCTGCACAAAAACGCAGGGCGGTTTTCTGCATGAAAATCAGCACCTCGCACAACGCGGGGTGCTTTTCTTTGTGCAAAACATCAAAAATCACTTTGGTCACTTTTGTAACCGACCAATTGATTGATAATAACTGTCAATCGGTTGACATTTTTACATCAGATAATGGTCACTGCTTAATTTGACAAGCCGAAAAGTATGTGATATGATTAAATCACGAACCCGGGAGCGCAAAATAACGACTTGAAAAGGAGAGCATGATGAACACATTTAATCTCACAAATTATGACGGCAAGTACTATGCCGACAGCAGAGAAGTTGCGGAAAAGATTGAGAGAACGCACAACGAGCTTCTCAAATCAATCCGTACTTATATCGGGTATTTAGGAGAGGGGAAAATTCCCCAGTCCGAATATTTCGTAGAAGCAACCTACCGCAACGAGCAGAACAAGGAACTCCCCTGCTACCTCATCACCAAGAAAGGCTGCGACATGATAGCAAACAAGCTCACTGGAAAGAAAGGCGTGCTGTTCACTGCGGCGTATGTTTCGGCGTTTGAGCAGATGAAACAGCAGATAGAAAACCACAGTGCGGCGCAGATTTATTCCACAAAGGCTACATCTGCCGGAGAAGTGGCAAGCCTTATCAGGACGCTGCGCACGGTGATGAAAGACCAGAAAAGCCACCCGGCAAAAATTGCTGAAATGGCAGAGGACGTTTGCCATCAGTTCGGCGTGGCGCTCCCTAAAAATTTTGTGGAGACCAGCCGGTGGGAACAGTTAAGCCTTGACCCCGCTATATAAAAGAATACAGTTACAAAGTCGCGAATCCATGCTATAATGGATAGAGAGCCACAGAGCCGTTTGTCGAAATGACAGGCGGCTTTTTCTGTTTGCCGCCGTTGACATAGTGGAATCAAGGCGGTGAAACATGGCTGATATAGAGAAATTATCATGGCTTAAAATAAACGGCGTTGAAGCGCCTACCCCGCGCGAATGGACGGTAGTAGACAGCGATTTCGACAGCGACGACAGTGTGCGCGACGAGACCGCACACCTGCACAGAACGGTTATACGCCGCAAACATCATGCGCCAAAATATAAATGGCGGCTGAAAGCAAAAGACCTGTCAAAGCTTCTGAACATGATAGACGACACAACGCTTGAGGTAACATACTACGACCTGCTCACAAGAAAGCAGATAACGTTCACCGGATATCCGCAGGCAACAAGACAGCCCAAGCTTGTCTTGCAGCGGAGCACTTACGATGAATGTATCTTTGACTTCGAGTGCAGCTTCATCGAGTATTAAGGAGGGCAAATGTATCCGGTTTCTGAAAAGTACATAGAAGCAATACGCGCCCCCGTCCGTGAAGACCGTATCACCGGCGGCATAAGGCTGAAAGATGGAACCATAATCCCTGTTGACGACAGTATAATCGTGCAGAAGTCCCTGACCGTCACACGTAAAGTGAGCAGTTCCTCCAAGTTCGACATCGGCACGGTGAACTCTGCGGAAATGCGGATAAAAATACGTGATCCCAAGGCATACGATCATGATTTCGGCGGAGCGGTTATCAGTCTTAAATACGGCATTGTTACCGCTGCTGCGGACGACGGATCCGGAACATGGGAAGACGTCCCGCTGCCGCCGTTCTATGTTGACGGCGGAGAAGCAGCCCGAAAGCAGAACATGGTGAGCCTTATCGCGCACGACACGCTCAGCAGACTAGCTGTTGACAAAGGTTCACCGCCAACGACCAGTCTTTACGCGGCGCTCACATACTTCTGCAACCGCTGTAATGTCGGCGTGGTAATCTCAGAAAGCGACTTCAATGCACTCCCAAATGCGGATATCACGCCCGATTTTTCAGCGGAAAGCATTCAGTCCTGCTGGGACGGCGTGATGTGGATAGCACAGACCGTGAATTGCTGTGCGTTTGCCGATTATCGCGGGCTGGTTCAGCTCAAGCAGTACAAATATGAGGGCGGTGATAATTATGACCGCCTTATAACCGGCAAAGAGCGAACCACTATAGAATATAGCGACACACGCACTTACCTTGCATATCTGCAATCGTACGAAGGCGAAAATGTGAAGCTGTACAGCAGGGTCAAAACCTGGACTGGAACTGACGCCCCGCATATCAAGGAAGGCGCTCTGAACTTGCCGAAAAATCCTGTCGTGCAGTCGCTTTCCGCCGAACAACAGGCGGCGATAAATCAAAGTTATCTTAACAATCGCAGCTACCCTACTCGCTATGTCAAGGCAAGCGGCGTTCCAGACCCGGCAATAGAGCCGTTAGACGTATTGGCATTTTCCGGAGGAACTATCGACATCGGGCAGATAATCAGCGTGGCTACACAGGTAACGTGGAAGTACCGCAATGGAGGAACGATATATTGTGCGAATGTCGATGAATATTCCGATACCGCAGACGGAACCAGCGCAATAGCGGCGCTTTCGTTGGAAGGCGATGCCGCGGAACAATCCGATGAAGCGCCCGTTATGCGCACGCAGCCCAAATCCCAGA
>DQFX01000053.1:0-1296 GCA_003531585.1 Oscillospiraceae bacterium
AATCCAAACCCACAGCGGGGGAGAAAATAGAGAACGAGAAATTGGAGGGAGTAAAGGTGCAGGAGGCAATTATAAAATTGAAACTTCTCGGTCAAATGCCAGACGCAGTGAAAGATGACCCTACAGAAGAAACCATCAACATGTATGACGAATTGCTCTCCAATGTAAAAACGCCATTGACAAGAGAAGAAGTAGGCGTATTGATTGACATTTTCCCCGAAGGTGGAATGTATGGAGTAGAGTGGGATTTGCTAAAATTGGTAGAGTCTTATTTGATAGAAGCGCCATCAAGTGAAGAGTATCGAAAATTGATTACTGCTTGTCCAAGTGAAGAATGGCGAGAAACTATGCAAGCCCGTTTAGATAATTGGGAAAACAACAAACAATAACTTGTTGGGGAGATAGCAAAGCCAGTCGAGCCAGTCAACGGTCAAGATGAACGGCGCATAAATGTGCCGCCGTTGACAGTCTCGCCCGTCTTTGCTAATGGGCAATCAAGGCGGGAAAGCCTTAAAATGGCTTCCCGCCCATTTCTAAGAACTGATAAGTCAGATTTGCTGAAAAATCCAAATCCACAGCGGGGACGGAAGTAGAGAACAATAAATAAGAATTTACAGGAGGAAAATCAATGGAGAACTTGATTAAGTTTTTAGAAGATAAGATAACGGATAAAATGTCTGTGGAAGAAATAGTTGATGTTTTTGAGCAGATGTGCAGCACACCGCTTGAAGAAAATATGGTTTTATTTGAAACCGGAACATTTACTGCTTTTTCAAAAGAACCATTTTTTCAAATTTCATTAGTTCGACAGTTTTCAAATGATGATGAAGAGTTTTATCAAATCCATGTAGTCATCTTGTATAAGCCAACCGCTGAAAATAAAATTTTCAGCGAAACAACATGGGACGAAGATTTAGACGAAAATATATTTGACTATATCAGAAAATCAGCGTCGTTTGCTTATGCAAGAAATCATGAATACATCGAGGTAAAAATATATATGGACGAAACTTAACTTCTCATTTATCAGGGAGATAGCAAAGCCCTAAAATGGCTTCCCCGCCCATTCCAATTTTGAGAGAAAAATCTGTTTGCTTTTTTGTGAGTGTGTCCACAAGTTCGGGACATTTTGTCCCGAAGTCCGGCGTGGGACGAGGAACGGGGGCTTTCATATACGCCCTGTCTGCTGACGAAACCAGCCCTGCGCTTGCGGCTCCACGACACGCAATCACAGCCCTGTTTTCCTGCTGCTTCAAATGCCCTTGCCCGACCCGGCGGCAACCTCATTTTCGCAGC
>DQFX01000053.1:1611-57480 GCA_003531585.1 Oscillospiraceae bacterium
CGCACTTTCCCGGTGCTTGATACTCAGCCTTTATTTGTTGTCAGCAGCCCCCGTTTCGTGGTCTGCGTGTAGTTCCTTGTAAACTGACCTAATCAAATGGATTGATAAATATTTCCGTGAAGATTATCCTTTCCCGGCTGATGATAAACAGGCTATATAAGAAGTACCCCGATTATTCGGGGTATTCTTATTATTTGTTATTTTGAAAGTTAACTTTCAAAATATATGTTATATACTGGAATATTACCATTTTAGAGGTGTAGATTGTAACAATATTCCAACAGACATTAAAACAGCCCCCTGAGCCATTTCAGAGGGCGTATTGTGTAATGGTAGCCCCCGTATTCCCCCGTATTACATGCGGGGGGCTTTTTTGTTTATGGCGCTTTTTTCGCCGATTTATGACACGGCGCGACCGCCCCAGCGCTGACGCGCAAAGGGGCGGTCGGGAAGAGTTGTCATTGTCAGGTCTGGGCTTGCGCTGTCCGTTGGTCACTGATCAGATCGGCGGAATGCTTCGCAGCGCCCTACTTATGTCATGAACTCAAACCTAACATAAGTAGGGCGCTGGGAACGCTTGATCTGATTTATAGGCGCTTTGATTTACGAGATCCGGGCTTATCGTCTTGTGTGGTTGTGATTTATGTCTGGGTCGAGGGCTGCGCGCCTTGCCATTGTTTAAAACGGCGCAAGGTGTCGCCTGCGGGCGACGTTTTATTTTTGGTCACCTTTATAGGTTCCTGCTCTTCTTTATCGCCCCTGGTAAAAAGGGGTGGTAGGACTTTTTACCAGGGGTGATAAAGAAAGGAGAGCAGGAAGGTCAAACGGCGACCAAAAATAAAAAGTTTTTCTAGTTGGTAGGATCGCAGGGATGATAAAATCCGAACTGGATAAAGACGGACACCGGACGCCCGGTTTAATTTGACCCGATGGAGCGCATGAACTCCAGAGGGCACACCAAAGGGAACGCCAATAACGGATAGCCCGAAATCAGACCGCAAGGAGATTGGAAACATGGATATGCCTAAGAACAATTTAACCGTAAGAGATTACATCATTATTCTGCAAGCACTCGAAGGTGTAAATTAAAACTCGTTGATGAAGTCCCAATTTTGGACGAAGATCAAATCCCCCGGCATACTACTGAAATTGAGAAGATCGAAGAGCTGATTGAAAAAATTAAGAACGTAACCACATAAGAAAAGCCGTCAACGTTGGTCTAGAACGCTAACGGCAACCACCGAGGGGAACAGATAAAGCCTTGCGGGTCTGTTCCTCTTTACTGGTGATTATACCACAACCGCAAGAATTTGTCAAGACCCCGCCCAGAGCGAGGACGGAAAGGAACAGAAATGCCAAGGATAAGATCAATCACTACTATAGCCGAACTCTCGGCGGGAATGATGGCAGCGTTTAACGCCATCAACGAACACTACTATAACAGCGAGCTTGAAAAGCCCGTTATCACCTTTAAGGAAGGCAAGAAGAAAAAGGCTTACGGCTGGATCGAAACCCGCAAACAGTGGGTACAGGGTAAAAACGAACGCTACGATATCAACATCAGTGTCGATTATCTCGGCAACAGATCCGTTGATGAAACGATCTCAACCCTTATGCATGAGATGGCTCACCTCTACAACCTTCAGAACGGGATCAAGGATACAACCAGAGCCGGACTATACCACAACAAGAAATTCAAGGAAACCGCAGAAGCTCACGGACTGCACATAGAATACAGCGAGCACATCGGCTGGAGCTTGACGAGCTTACCGGAGGAAACCAGAGCATGGATCAAGGAGAACATCAACATAAAGGACATCAGGATCTACAAGCGTATAGCCGAAAAGGATTCCGGCAAAGAAACCAAGCCTAAACAGAGCATGAGAAAACTCATCTGCCCGAACTGCGGAGCAATCGCGAGAGTTACAAGCCCTGATACCCTGCTGATCTGTGGATCATGCTACAATGAGGAAGCAAAAGTTTTCTACTTACAAGAAGAATTTTGAAAGTTAACTTTCAAAATGGAAAGGATATGCACCATGATTGAATATTGCGTATATAGAACTTATTACGCTTGACCTTATGAATAGTTAAGTTTGCTTTCTTTGCGTTCTGGAGGAACTCAAGCCACCATTTAGAGGTAAATGAATTCATAGCCATAGCCGGCGCCGACCAGGACAAACCAAGACCGCCACTCTTCAATAAAGAGGCAATCAAAAAGACGGTCAAGAGCCTCTGAGATAGTCCAACCGCTTTGATCAGGCAGCAGCGAGATAGTCAGATAGTCGATTTTTGCGGAAATCATCTCTTTTTCACCTCCCTGCCAAGTCTGCGCTGCGTTTTCTTATCGCCGACAAGATCGGGAGCGAATCCGGTTCCGGCTCGGTTAGCAAGGATCTCCTCATCTGATATGTATTCCTTATCAAGCATGGAATCAACCATCTCAATAGTATCATACTTACTCCGCAGCTTGTCAGTCTGAACATAGCTGTAATATAAGCACGTCTGACCGCGGAGATCGTCTTACCTCCGCCGAACTTACCAATGAACAAATGAAGCCCCCAGTAATTGAACCTCGTCCAGCCTTTTTCCTTTATATACTTGCCGAAGTCCTTGAAAATGTAATACCAGAACACAGGAGCAGCGCAAAAGGCTGCAAATATCGCACGTAACATGATGATTTAAGTTTAACAGGTAATAAAACACCCAATAACACAGATTTCCTGTATTTTGTTAAACTTGCTACTTGCATTATAATGATGTTTGTGATATAATTAAAAAGTATGTGAGTCAAGATATCGTTTCACTGGATTGTAATCTTGCATATAATAAAAAGAAAACCATTTCTTTTGTGTCTGGTATCCAAAATGTAGATGGACAGGTTGAAAGTTTTTGTTTATAAAATTGGATTAAACCTATTGACACAATATGTTTTGTATGTTATAATCTATGCATACCGAGAACAAGTCAGTTTATCGTATCTGACCTTTCCGTGGCATACAAGACAATTAATATATACGGAGTGATGTTGTGGACTGGTCATTTATTCAGAAATTTACACCGATGTACGTTGAAGCCGCATGGCTGACGTTAGTTATCGGAGTTCTTGGTATAGTGCTTTCGATTGCAATTGGACTGATATGCGCTTGGGTTAAATACTACAAAGTGCCTGTCGCAAGGCAGATCGTTGCTGTTTATATTGAGCTCTCCCGAAACACACCCCTAATCGTGCAGTTGTTTTTCCTTTATTTCGGTCTCCCGAAAGCGGGTATACTTCTGTCAAGCGAAGCATGCGGTGTTATCGGTCTGGCTTTCCTGGGCGGAAGCTACATGGCAGAAAGCTTCCTAAGCGGTCTCAAGTCAGTTAACGATGTTCAGCTTGAAAGCGCCGAAAGCCTGGGACTTCACAGATGGCAGATCATGCGGTACATAGTTCTTCCGCAGGCTGCTTCAGTCTCTATCCCCGCTCTGGCGGCAAATGTTATCTTCCTTCTCAAGGAAACCAGCGTTTTCAGCGCGGTTTCTCTTGCAGACCTTATGTATGTTGCAAAGGACCTTATCGGAATGTACTACAACACAGGAGAAGCGCTGACGATGCTCGTTGCCGCTTACCTTGTAATAATCCTCCCGATATCCATTGTTTTCAGCATTTTAGAGAGGAGGGTTCGCCGTGCAGGGAATTGAAGTCCTTTTCATGGGCAATAATATGCTGCGCCTGTGTGGTGGTCTCTGGGTAACTCTGAGACTTTCGCTCATCTCTATAGCTTTATCACTTGTTATCGGAGTTTTTGTCGGAGCGCTGATGCTTGTCAAGAATCCGGTAGTTAAGGTAATATGCCGCGTATATATAGAGATCGTCAGGATCATGCCCCAGCTCGTCTGGCTGTTCATTATATTCTTCGGCATAACGAAGATGACCAAAATAAACCTGAGCGGCGATACTGCGGCAGTCATTATGCTTACTATATGGGGAGCTTCCGAGGTAGGTGACCTTGTTCGCTCAGCATTTCAGTCTATCCCCTCTCATCAGTTTGAATCCGGGCTGTCGCTCGGACTCAGCAGACCTCAGCTTTATTTCTACGTCATATTTCCGCAGGCTCTCAGAGGTTTGGTTCCCGACATTATAAATCTTTCAACCCGTATGATCAAGACCACCGCGCTGGTTTCGCTCATCGGCGTTACGGAAGTGCTGAAAGTCGGAAAGCAGATCATTGACGCCAACCGTTTCGAATTCCCGAATGCGGCTTTGTGGGTTTACGCAGCAATATTCCTGATGTATTTTATAATTTGTTTTCCGCTTTCATTGCTATCAAGAAAGCTGACCAAAAGGAGGGGTGAATAACATGGCTGAACACATTATTGACATAGATCATATCACAAAACGATTCGGCGACAACACGATCATCAATGATCTTTCACTCAGCGTTGAACAGGGAGAAGTGCTTGTTCTGGTTGGCCCTTCCGGCTGCGGAAAAAGTACCCTGCTCCGCTGTATAAATGGTCTGGAACCAATCCAGGGTGGCTTGATCAAACTACACGGTGAACCGGTGGAACACGGCAAGCCAAGCCTTTACAAAGTGCGCCAGAAGATCGGAATGGTATTCCAGAGCTACGACCTTTTCCCTCATATGACCGTGATGAAGAATATAACGCTTGCTCCGCTCAAGGTGCAGAACCGAAGCAGGGACGAAGTGACCGAAAAGGCTATGGCGCTGCTGAAGCGCGTTGGCCTTGACGGCAAAGCTGACTCCTATCCTTCGGAGCTTTCCGGCGGACAGAAACAGCGCGTCGCGATCGTGAGAAGCCTCATCATGAATCCGGATATCATGCTGCTTGATGAGATCACAGCCGCTCTTGACCCGGAAATGGTACACGAGGTTCTTAACGTCGTTCTCGACCTCGCAAAGGGCAGCGAGACGAACTCCGGCGGAACTACCATGATGATAGTAACGCATGAGATGGCGTTTGCCGAGGCAGTCGCAGACCGCGTGGTATTCCTGGACGGCGGTGTTATCGTTGAGGAGGATACTCCGCAGGAGTTCTTCCATCACCCTAAAACCGAGAGAGCGCAGCGATTCCTACAGACGTTCACCTATTCAAGATAATGTGTAATCCAGTTTGCGCAGTTTTTTAAATAGGTAAACATATAAAACATAACAAAAGGAACAATTGGAGGACTAAGCTATGAACACATTCAAGAAAATAGCATCTGTATTTGCTGCGGCAGCTATGGCGCTGTCCCTTGCAGCATGCTCTAACATCAACGGATCTTCTTCCGCTTCCGACAGCACCGATGATTCTTCTGCTGCCAGCGGATCTTACAGAACTGTTGATCAGATCAAGGAGAGCGGCGAGATCACTATCGGCGTTTTTTCTGATAAGAACCCATTTGGCTACGTTGACAACGACGGCAAATTCCAGGGCTACGATGTTTATTTTGCAGACCGTATCGCAAAGGACCTCGGCGTTGAGCTGAAGCTCGTTCCCGTTGAGGCTGCAAGCCGTGTAGAGTTCCTCGAGACTGCAAAGGTTGATATAATCCTCGCAAACTTCACCGTTACCGATGAGCGCAAGGAAAAGGTTGACTTCGCACTCCCCTATATGAAAGTCGCTCTTGGCGTTGTTTCCCCTGATTCCGCTATAATCACCGACGCTGAGCAGCTTAACGGCAAGACTCTTATCGTAGTAAAGGGAACAACCGCTGAAAGCTACTTCACCGAGAATTATCCTGATGTGAAGCTCCAGAAGTACGACGAGTACAACGAGGCATACTCTGCTCTTCAGGACGGCCGCGGCGACGCATTCTCCACTGATAATACCGAGGTTCTCGCATGGTCAATGAATAACCCTGGATTCACAGTAGGCGTTGAGTCCCTGGGCAGCACCGACGCTATCGCTCCAGCTGTAACTAAGGGCAATGAGACCCTTCTGAACTGGATCAATGACGAGATCACCGCTCTTGCAGACGAGCAGTTCTTCCACGCTGACTACGATGCGACTCTCGCTTCCGTTTACGGCGACAATGTTGATAAGGACAGCCTTGTTGTTGAAGGCGGCGTAATGTAATTACTAACTGAATAGGTTCTGGGAACTCCGCTGGGTGTAATGCTCGACGGAGTTTTTTATCTATAGTATATTATTAAACGCTATTTTATTATTTACGGTTGACTTTATAACTCATTTGATGTATAATAATATTAGGTTTGATTTGGGAGGTATGATATGAAAGTAAAATGCGATTATTGCGGCAGTTTTATTGAAGATACAGACGAGACCTGTCCCAACTGCGGAGCTGTAAACTCACATCTGATGAGGAGCGCTGACGGAGTTCCCAAAACCATTGAGGAACTAAAAGCATTTGCAAAGGCGAAAAATCTCCCGCTTGAGGAAATGCGCTTCTTTATTGGAATCGACTACAAAGAGCCGAAAGCGTTTGGCATATACGAGGATTCTGACGGTAACTTCATTGTATACAAAAATAAAGGCGACGGTACCCGTGCAGAGCGTTATCGAGGCAAAGACGAAGCCTACGCGGTAAATGAGATCTACCAGAAGATGAAAACGGAGGTTCAGATACGCCGGGAAAAAAACGGCGCTTCCAGAACGGATGCGAGTAAAAAGGAAGAAACCGAATTCGGGGCGTTTCTCTATTATCTGAAGAAGTTGCTAAAGCCGCTTATTCCCGCTATCATCTTAGTTGTTGTTGGCGTTATATGCTTATGTATATCGAACAAAATGCCGGACAAGGGCTACTATAATTATAATGGCTCTTATTATTACTGCCTGGGTTCCGACTGGTACAGATATGGCGACGGCTACTGGTACAGCACGTCTGTTGACGATGAGCTGTCAAGGAACTACAGCAGCTACTATGATGGAACGGAATACGAAAACGGCTACGGTTACACTGATTTTGAGGACACCGATTATTACTCAAGCTACTTGGAAAGCAGCTCCAGTTACAACGATGACTGGGACGGTGACAACGGCGGCGACTGGGATTACGGCGGAAACTGGGACGCCGGTGATACCAACTGGGACACCGACTGGTAATTAACAAAATATTGGTGGGCTGGGATTCTCAGCCCACTTGTACATTTTTATCTTCCCATTTGGAAATACTATTCTAAACTATCATTTCACTCAAGTTTCAGGAATTATTTCTGAAATTCTATTGACAAATCGGACATAATGTGATATAATCCTAGTAGTTCGATAGGATATGTAAGATAACACTACCTGAACAAGAAATTAAAAGAAAGAATGGTGATTCCATGACTACAATATACGCTGATAACGCCGCAACAACAAAGCTCAGCAAAACGGCGCTTGAAGCGATGATGCCGTATCTTACTGACAATTACGGTAACCCGTCTTCCCTGCACACAGTCGGACAGAATGCCGCCGAGGCTCTTTTTAAGGCTCGCAAGACCGTTGCCGACTGCATAGGCGCTGATCCTAAGGAGATCATCTTCACTGGAGGAGGAAGCGAGGCTGACAATCAGGCTCTGCTGACCGCCGCTGAAATCGGCGCACGTAAGGGAAAGAAGCATATTATTTCCGATGTTATCGAGCATCACGCAATTCTTCACTCCCTGAAAAGACTTGAGAAGATGGGCTACGAGGTAACTCTGCTTCCGGTAGACGGCGAAGGCCGTGTAGACCCTGAATCAGTGAGAAAGGCAATCCGCCCTGATACAGCGCTTGTTTCAATTATGATGGCAAATAACGAGATAGGCACCATTGAACCTGTTAAGGAGATCGCCGCTATCTGCAGGGAAAACGGTGTTCTGTTCCACACAGACGCGGTTCAGGCTGTCGGTCATATTCCGGTAAACGTAAAGGACATCGGCTGCGATATGCTGTCACTTGCGGGACATAAATTCCACGGTCCCAAGGGCGTCGGAGTTCTGTATGCGCGTAAGGGTCTGCTGGTTTCATCGCTCATTGAGGGCGGCGCTCAGGAGCGCGGCAAGCGTGCGGGTACTGAGAATATCGCAGGTATCGTAGGTCTTTCAGTTGCATTAAAGGAAGCTACTGACAACCTGGAAACGAACATGGCAAAGATCTCAAAGCTCCGCGACAGGCTCATCGAGGGACTTTCTACAATTTCTCACTCTATTCTTAACGGCTCGCGCAATGAGAGGCTTCCCGGCAATGTAAACATGTGCTTCGAGGGTATCGAGGGCGAATCCCTGCTGCTTCTGCTAGACCAGAAGGGTATCTGCGCTTCGTCAGGTTCAGCATGCACTTCCGGTTCGCTGGATCCCAGCCATGTACTGCTGGCAATCGGACGTATCCACGACGTAGCTCACGGTTCGCTCAGACTCTCGCTTTGCGAATATAATACAGAAGAAGAAATCGAAACAATAATCAAGGCTGTACCAGAGGTAGTTGACTATCTCAGACGTATCTCACCGGTATGGCAGGATCTACAGGAGGGCAAGAGAACTTATGTTATACAGTGAAAAGGTAATGGATCACTTCACACACCCGCGCAATGTCGGCACGATTGAAAACGCTGACGGCGTAGGCGAAGTTGGAAATGCAAAGTGCGGCGACATCATGAAGATCTTCCTGAAGATCAGCAAAGACGGGATCATCGACGATGTAAAGTTCAGCACTTTCGGCTGCGGTTCTGCGATCGCAAGCAGTTCAATGGCTACCGAGATGATAAAGGGCAAGCCGATTTCTGAAGCTTTGGAGCTTACAAACAAGGCAGTTGTTGAGGCTCTTGACGGGCTTCCTGCACATAAGATCCACTGCTCGGTGCTGGCTGAGGAGGCAGTAAAAGCCGCTGTCAAGGACTATTACGATAAGAATGGAATTTCTTACGATCCTGAACTGTTCAAGGAGAAGCACGACTGCGAGCACTGCGGCGAGTAATCTCAATATATTGGACCCCTTCAATCCGAAGGGGTTTTTCGCATATTTTACACAGATTGTGATTTTATAGACGGATGTAGTTGACATTCTTGCTCATATGTTGTATAATTAATCAGAAAGAAGGTATTCAATGGAACTCTTTATTACAATTATAGTAACGTTTTTTGCAGGAATGGGTGCCGGGCTTGGCACGGGCTTCGCGGGAATGAGTGCCGCAGCCGTTATTACGCCTATGCTGACGACATTCCTTGGAATCGACCCGTACGTTGCAGTCGGTATCGCGCTTGCTTCTGATGTTCTTGCCAGCGCAGTTTCAGCATACACCTATGGGAAAAACAAAAATCTTGACATAAAGAACGGCATCGTGATGATGGCTGCCGTTCTTGTATTCACAGTTGTTGGCAGCTGGGTTTCAAGTCTGCTTCCTGCTGCGACAATGGGCGGATTTTCGGTTTTCATGACGTTCATACTTGGTATCAAGTTCATTGTAAAACCTGTCATGACCACCAAAGACGACATGAAGGCTGTTTCTCCAAAGAAACGGCTGATTCAGTCGATCGCTGCAGGAGTTGTGATCGGATTTATCTGCGGATTTATCGGCGCCGGCGGCGGTATGATGATGCTTCTTATCCTGACTTCCCTGCTTGGCTATGAACTGAAAACCGCAGTCGGGACCAGCGTTTTCATCATGACTTTCACCGCGCTGACCGGTTCGATCTCGCACTTTGCAATGGGCGGCATGCCGGATATCCTGGTAATGATTCTGTGTATCGTGTTTACCCTAATCTGGGCGAGGATCGCGGCAGTGTTTGCGAACAAGGCTTCTCCCAAAACGCTCAACCGAGCTACTGGTATCGTTCTAGTAGTGCTCGGCGTTGTGGTTATGGGATTCCAGCTCTTTACTAAAATCACCGCATGAATTTACCCGGAACAGTGAACTGCTGTTCCGGGTTGTTTTATTTTAGTGTGAGTTCTGACAATACCGCATAATGAAGCACATCAAATTCTGGTAGGTATTTCTCAAGCATTTTCAAATGCTCGCGCTCCCAGGATCTGATTTCGTCGGTGGTAAGCGAAGCTCCTATTCCTCGGCAGGATCTCATTCTTCCATGCCAGTCTTCACGGGCGAAATGAACTTTAAGGCGATATCGATATTCCTTGTGAAGTGCGCCTTGATTTATTTCACCGGAGGGTGTTCCCTGATGTACTCCTCAAGCATGTTCGCTGAATATCGGCAAAGCTCCGGACAAGGACGCTTCTTGTAATACTCGTCCGTTCTTGCTTCCGGTATTGGCGAGCCTTCCGGTCTGGAAAGCCCGAGCAGCTCCTTGCAGATAATGCTGCCGTTGTCCCTGCGGAACTGAGCCGCAAACTCCTGTATACGGGAATAGAGTTCCGCCTTTGCCTGGACATTTTTCGGGTCGGAGTAGCCGTAGAGCGCATTCACGACGATAACGGCGCCCGAGAAAGTTCCGCATACCTCCCGGAGCCTTCCCATGCCTCCGCCAAACCCAGACGCAAACCTGACAGCTGTGTCAAAGTCCACACCGATAACATCAGCGAAGGCTCCGACCACAGCCTGGGTACAATTATACCCGCTCAAAAATAACTCATATGCCTTGTCGCCGCGTACGCTCATTTGCAGAACTCCTCCGCTGCGTCAGCAATAGGCTCGGCCTCGGGGCATGTGAAGCCTTCGATCGTTCCGTTATCGACTCTTCCTGCAAGCTCGGGGTTGATCGGGAGCTTTGCAAGAACCTTCAGACCAAACTTCTGCGCTGTTTCATCAATGTGGCTCAGACCGAATACATTCATGTGTTTTCCGCAGTCAGGGCAGACGGCGTAGCTCATATTCTCAACCAGTCCGATTATCGGCACGTTCATCATTTCCGCCATCTTGACAGCCTTGCCGACTATCATGGAGACAAGCTCCTGCGGAGATGTTACGACAATAATGCCGTCCAGCGGAATGGACTGAAAAACGGTCAGCGGAACATCGCCGGTTCCAGGGGGCATATCTACAAACATGTAGTCAACGTCACCCCAGGCAACGTCTGTCCAGAACTGCTTTGCAGTTCCTGCGATGATCGGACCGCGCCAGATCACCGGGTCGGTCTCATCAGGCAGAAGGAGATTTACCGACATCACCTTTATTCCGGTTTCAGTCGTTACCGGGAAGATCTCGGTTTCGTTTCCCTGTGCCTTTTCGTGAAGCCCGAACGCCTGCGGGATAGACGGACCGGTTATATCCGCGTCAAGAACAGCGGAGCGGTATCCCCGGCGATTCATGAGCACTGCGGACATGGAAGTGACCATTGATTTGCCGACGCCGCCCTTGCCGCTGACTACGCCTATAACTTTTTTGATGTGACTGTCCTTGTGCGGCTGAGCTACAAGGCTTTCCTGCTTTCTTTCAGAGCAGTTTGCGGAACAGCTTCCGCAGTCGTGAGTACATTCGCTCATTTATAACACCTTATTTCTTTAGTTTATCGGGAAGTTCACTGCATACATGGTCATCAGACGAACAGAGCACAGCAGTCTGTCGGACAGGGTTGCGTAGTCCTTCTCCTTGTGCTGCTCGCGGGCTGCGACTACGGGTTCGTCATTCCAGCTTCCCATTGCGCCGAATACGTCGGCAACATCTGCCGCGAGGTAGTATTTCATCATGTCCTCGGGGATTGCAGGAATGGCTGCGCCCTTCTTCATCTGCGGAACTTCTTCGCCGCTCAGGATATCAGCCGCCTTCTTGAATGTCTTAACAAAATGCTCCTGGCCAAGCTGCTGCGCAAGCTCGCCGATGTCGCTGAGCGTTGCAAGAGTCAGCGACTTCTCATTGCGGAAGTCGGGGTCGGTAGCTGGTGCGTTCTCAGCGATAGCTTCGGTGTATTCGACGCTCCAGAGGCGCGCGTCGTCGTTGAAGCTCCAGTGCGGAACAAAGCGGGTAACGACATTATCATTGTAACGTACAAAGATAGAAACTGCGGAATTATTTGAGAATCCGAGCGCCTGTCTGTTGACCTTCATTCCCATTATCATGAAGATGTTCTTCACGCCTTCCTTGCTGAGGTGTGCGTACCAGTCTGCGGGGTCCTTCGCGCGGAAGAGCGGAGCTCCGCTCTTATTTCTGTCGCAGAAATTGAAAACGACGCTTCCCTCATACGGCAGAGGCGTGAACTCGTATGCGGAACCGTCCTTCATTGATTTTCTCGCAGCCGCTACGATACGGCTTGCCTGTGTAACTTCTCCGTTCATTATTATGCTCCTTAGTTAGTGATTTTATTTGCAAAGCTCTCGCCGTCAAGCTTACCAGCTGCATTAAGTAAGTCAAGCACGGTTGCTCCGATGTCGCCGAAGCAGGCTCTGGTGCCAAGATTTCCAGGTTTTACCGAATGACCCGCAACAAGAACCGGGATATGCTCCCTGGTGTGGTCGGTGCCGGAATATTTCGGGTCGCAGCCGTGATCCGCGGTAATCATCAGGATATCCTCGGGCTGCATTTTTTCAAGGAATCCACCCAGCCATACGTCAAACTCGTTAAGCGCCTGAGCGTATCCCTCCGGGTCGCGGCGGTGCCCGAACTGCATGTCGAAATCCACAAGATTTGTAAAGCAGAGTCCGTTGAAAGGAATGCTCTGGAAATGTGATGTTTCATTCATGTCGCAGAAGTTGCCGATATCACGGACATATTTTGTAAGTCCCTTTCCGGCGAAGATATCGTATATCTTGCCGATCCCGATGGTGTCGAAGCCCTGACGCGAAAGGCAGTCAAGCATTGTATCCTTCGGGGGAACAAGCGAAAAATCGTGTCTGCGCGGCGTTCTGATAAACGGGAACTTGCCTTCAAAAGGACGTGCGATAACGCGCCCCACGGCATATTCTCCCGTCAGTATCTCCCGCGCCCTGCGGCAGTAGTCATAGAGCGTTTCGACAGGAACTACCGATTCATGAGCGGCTATCTGGAACACGCTGTCCGCCGAAGTGTAGACGATGAGGTCTCCCGTGCGGATATGTTCCTCGCCGTAGTCGGCGATTACCTTTGTTCCGCTGTACGGTTTGTTGCAGAGTACTCCCCTGCCGGTCGCTTCGCTGAATTTCTTTATGACCTCCTCGGGGAACCCGTTCGGAAAGGTCGGAAATGGCTTTTTGGATACAATTCCGGCAATCTCCCAGTGGCCGGTTGTTGTGTCCTTGCCGCGGGAGCTTTCCGCAATTCTGAGGTACGCTCCAGTAGGATTTGCGACCGGCGAGCCGACTGTAACTCCGTCGATGTTGAAAAGTCCCAGCTTCTGCATGTTCGGCACGCTGAGCCTGCCAGTTTCAAAGCATGAACGGAGCGTGTTTGCTCCCGCGTCGCCAAATTCCGCTGAATCCGGGGTTTCTCCAACACCGAAGCTGTCCAGTACTATTAAAAATACTCTCTTAACTTCTGACATACTAACACCTCATTTCTTTTGTAAGTTAGATATCCTGCGACGTATCAGTCAGCGGGATAGCAAGTCCCATGCCATCTGATACAACTATTTCGGTGTCCGGGGCGAGTATTACGGTTTTGCCCCAACTGAACCGTATATTCAGGGAGTTTCTACAGCTATTTCTGATTATTCCGAGAAATTCCTTGTCCGGAAGCGCAGCCCCGGAATGAGAGATAAAGCCGATATTCCTGTTGTTGTAGGGGTTGAACTCCACGATATAGTTCAATGAACCGACCAGTTTCTCGTTTTTATCAATGAAAAAATCAGTCACACGCGGGAAGAACTCCATCTCGCCGGATTTTGTGCGGTAAACTCCCATATTGTAGTAGCACTTGTTTTCATCTGAAAACTCGATGTACAGCGAACCGTTTTTAAGCCTTGAGTGAATTTCAGCCCTTGTGCTGCGGAGATAGCCGTCCAATTGACAGTAGTGGTCGGCAACCAGAGGTAAGCATCTCATCAGGCCGTATTCCCGCGCAAATCGCTCGAAAATATGGAGAGAACGCAGCGCGTCAAAGCATTCGCAGTCCATTTCGCTGATGGAAAGGCGGTATTCAGAGTTCAGCGTGTAAAGCGTTATCGTTTCGCCGTCGTATTCCGCGCTTTCTATCAGGGAGGTGTGGATCTCGCTGCCGTCGGCGCAGTATGGGCTTGAATGCCCGTATACCACGCCGTGTGCCATGTAACCTACGATACCCTCGTTGGTCAGGTACCATTTATATAGTGTTTTCATCTTTATCTCCCGGAGGCGCTCACGAGAATTTGAAAGATTTCAGCGACAGCATGCCGCTGGTAGTCATACGCAGTGTGAACACTCCGTCGACAGGCTCGGCGGGAGCGTTGACAGTCGTGAATTTTGTCATGCTGCCGGTGGGCGGTATTACTACTTCAGCAACGACCTGTCTGGATTCAGCCGCCGTTATTGTAAGCTTTACCTCCGGTCCGGGGTTGGAAGCTGTTACAGTCACCATGTGATAGCTTCGCATTCTGCAAAATTCAAAGCTGATACTGCTCTGCCAGTCGTTTATAAGCGCGTACTCGTTGAGTTCTCTGTCAGCGTCGAACTTAACGTCAATATAATCCAGTGCGGAAACCGCCGGAATCTCGCCGGAAACTTCAACGCCCTCGTAGTTTGACGCGTTCACCTGAATTTCACAAGTTCTGCGGATATCTGCCGAGGAAGCTCCGATCATCAGTGTATAATTTCCGCTGAACAGGTCGAAATCGTTTTTATTGATGTTCCAGTAGGAGAGGTCGCTGACCGGGAAAGAGAGCTTTGCGGTAACGGTTTTCCCTCTGGGCACATGAATTCTCGTGAATGCACGGAGCTGTTTCTTCGGCACTGTCATAGTAATGCCGGAAGGAGCGGCATAAAGCTGTACCACCTCGTCGCCGTCCATTATTCCGACGTTTTCTATGTCCAGGGTCACTGTTACAGTGTCGCCGAGCTGGTAGGAAATCTTGTCCGTTTTTGCCGAGCAGTATCTGAATCCGGTGTAGCTTAAACCGAACCCGAACGGGAACAGCGGCTCGCCTTCATAGTACAGATATGTCGAGTGTGTGCGCATTATATTGTAGTCCTCAATGCTGCAAAGTTCGTCAGCGGAACGGTACCATGTGACCGGACAGCGTCCGGCGGGTGATATCTCCCCGAATAGGGTTTTTGCAACTGCCTGACCGAGCGAGGGTCCGGCATGAGAAATATGCATTACGGTTGAAATACGTTCGTTGTCAAGCTGATATGGGTACCCGGAAATCAGGAAAAGAACCGCGTCCTGATTAAGCTCAAGCACGGCGTCAAGCGCACGTGTCTGCTTGTCCGGGAGTTTTAAGTGCATTCTGTCCGTGGTCTCGCGGGCGTTTATCATCGGATCGTTGCCGCAGAACACGACAACATTATGCGCTTCGGTGGCGACCCTTCTGACCCGTTCGGTGCCGTCGGAGAAAATCTCCATTGTAAGGAGCGAATTTTTCGGCGCTCTCAGGGCTTCCGATGACGTAAGCTCCCCTTCGGGAGTTATGTACAGAAAACGCTTCTGCCAGTTTTTCAGGCGGCATTCCCGGTCGTTTTTCTCAATATAAAACAGTTCATGGACGAACCACCCGAACACCTGATCCGCTGTACACTTCATCACGCCGCAGTCAGTAAGGAACTTATTGTTCAGGCAGGAGCGCAGGGATACCGCGCCGTCCCCCCATTCGAACAGCTCAAAAAGGCAGGCTTCGTTAATGAGCGGGCTGTCGCACTTTACGGAGCCATCCTCGCTCACAGAGAAGTAAAACCCGTTTGAAGCGCTTCGCAGCGCGATCGTATCATTGCCGCAGTCGTAGATGATGTTCTCTCTGCCGAGCTGTGCGGTCAGTACGTCAAGGATCGTGCTGCACTTCGGCGAAAGTCCGGTATACCAGTCGCGGAACACCATGTCGGCATGGTAGCCTATTACTGCAAGCTTTCTTTCCTTGTTCAGCGGAAGAACTCCGCGGCTGTTTTTCAGGAGTATCACCGACTTCTCAGCGGCTTCTTGGGCGGCGCGGGAATGTTCCTCGCTGCAAAGCAGGCTCTCCGGGTAGTCAAACTTTGTGATGTCGTCGAACTCTCCGAGCAAGAAACGCGCCTTGAGCGGACCAGCAAGCGCCCGGTCGATGTCAGCCGTGGATATCTGTTCAGATTCCAGCGCTTCACGGGCGGACTGCTTTACGATGTCCTCGTTGTCAGTCATGATTTCCGCGCCGTTGTGCCTGCGGATTTTAACGAACGCTTCGGTGTGGTCTCGGTCGCTCTGATGGTACTGTACATTCTGAATGAAGTCCCCGCCATCGGTAACTGCGAACAGCAGACCCCACTGCTCCCTCGCAAACTGGAGTTCCGCAGAGCAAAGCTGCTCGATTCCGTTGACTTCGTTATAGCTTGTCATGAGACTGAGCGCCCGTCCGTCGCGTACCGGTTTTTCGAACGCTTTGAGGTAGTATTCATGCTTCAGCCGCGTCGGGACATTCGCGTTGCAGTTTACGCGGGTGTTCTCGTTGTTGTTGGCGTAGAAGTGCTTGAGCGTAGGAATGACCCGCATGTACTTTTCGTCTGAACCAGCCATTCCGCTGGTGTACGCTGCCGCCATGGTTCCGGCAAGGCACGGATCCTCGCCGTAGGCTTCCTCGTTCCGCCCCCAGCGCGGGTCGCGTTCCAGGTCTACAGTAGGTCCCCACACGCAAAGCGAGGATTTCCCCTTTTGCGTATAGATCCTGTTTTCAACGCCGGTTACTTCGCCCATGCGTTTCATTACATCAGTATCGAACGTCGCGGCAAGTCCGAATGGCTCCGGGAAAACCGTCGAGGGGTACTCCCCCTGATGATCGCGGCAGACAAGCCCGCGGGCAACCTCGGTGCCTATCCAGAATTCCTTTATTCCAAGCCTTGGGACTGCGTTCATATGCGTTGTAAGAAGTCCCAGTTTTTCTTCTGTTGTAAGTTCGGCAAGAAGAGCGGATACTCTTTCGTCAAAGTCAAGTGAAGTATCGCGAAATCTGTTTTCCGGCATGTCGTTCACCTCTTATTTCTTGGATTCTTCATTAACGCGCTTCCTTTTGCTCAGCTCCGCATATATGAAAATATCCCTGGAGCGTGTTATATGAAAGCTGTTCTTCTTTATGTAGTCGTTGGCTGTGTGCTTCGGTCTTGCGGTTTTCATGCAGGATTTCATGATAAGGCAGACGATAAGTGCGATCACAATTCCCACTGCAAGCGATATGCCCGCCATTTTAAGGATATCCTGCGCGGTGTAAGTCTTGGGTTCCTCCGTAACTTCTGTGCTTGGTTCATCGATAAGAGCTACATTATTTTCGAGATACAGCTTTTCAATTCCGCTGTATTCAGCGAGTGCGACAGATTCTGTATTTTCATCGACTGAATTCGATTCTATCAGCACTGAAAACGGCTGGTATGGTGCAGCGTCATATAAGGGGGCTGCGCCCGCCGCTGTGGAAACAGTCAGCGCGGCGAAAGATGCCGCGAGAACGGAAACGATTCTTTTCATGACAGCACCTCCTTACATAAATAGCTGGAGCAGCGTTCCGATAATACCTACTCCGACCGAGATTGCGGCGAAGATCGCCCAGAACTTACGCCAGCTTACCGGAAGCTCTCCAACGAACTTTCCAGTTTGAGCGTTCATTGCAAATTTATATATCTTTCCGCGGTAGTTCGTGCTGAGCACCCAAACGGGAAGCATTGCATAGCGGATTCTGCCGGTATTGAGATGCATGTTCGTGCTTTTAGTGCTTACGGTGTCATAGCCTACGACCGTATTTCTGAGCAGTTCCTGCATGCCGTTCTTTACGCGCTCGTTTGCGCGGGGCTGCGCCGCTACGGAATCCACATTGTACTTATCAGCAAGGAATCCTGAGAGATACGCCTGCTGGAAATGCTTCCCGGCAGAGACGTCAAACGGCTCGATGGCTTCCATGTAACATGCTTCCATTTTGTCGGAGCCGTTTACCGGAACATCGGCAAATCCCGCCTCGCCTTCGCGGACAACCATGTAATGTTCAGTCCGAGTGTAATCGAAATCGTCGGTGGACCATTTCTTGACCTTTGTTGCGTCGAAGCGCATTTTTCCCGCAGCGTCGCAGTCATAGAGCCAGAACGGAACGTACAGACCCTTTATCTCCTCGATACGGTGCTCTGAAACAAACGTAGGCGGAAGCAGAGGCTTGCCCTTGCAGAACTTCCGCAGAGCATTCTGTGCCTCCTCTTTTGTTTTGGTGAACGGAATTATCAGATCAGGCTGGAGCATTCCGGTAACATTGTTGTTGAGAACGACCGGGCTGTCGCAGTACGGGCAGCTAGTCGCCGCAGAATCGTCGCTGACTGTGATAGCTCCGCCGCAGGACTGGCATATGTAGGTCTTTAGACCTGTTACCTCTCCGGGGGCGTTATACGGATCCCAGGCGTATTCCTCAACAGGCGCGGAGTTTTCCTCCTGCTCGAATTCCTCAAGAGTTGCTATATCATAAGTGTTGTCGCAGTAGTCGCATTTCATTTTCTGCTCGGCTGCGTCCCATTTGAGTTTTGCTCCGCAGCCGGGGCACTTGAATTCCTGAACTCCCATAATTACCGTCCTTTCTGCAATATCAGTTCATTTTCTTACGAAGTATCGTGTGAGGCGGTACGACGATCGCCGTCGGAATAGACAGTTTTTCTGTAGCACGCCTTGCAATGTCTATCTGCGTTCCATCAGCGCCGAACATGCTTTCCGGTTTGAAAATAATAGGTTCCGCGTGAGGAGGAAGTAGCTCCAGTTCATCGCTGAGCGTGAAGTAATTGCGCTGCGTAAGGTGCATCACGCCGTCCTCGCAGTAATCGACAACGCCCACGAAATCGTAATCCCGCATGTACCCGCTGTCGGCAAAATACTGCCCGCCGTTGGTAACAATATTAGGATCCTGCGTTCCGGAGCCGTCGGTCGGCTTTTCGTAGAAAAAGCCCGTGCTGTAAGGTCTGTGGCTTATCTTGTTTACCTCGTCAAGCACCCACTTCGGTGGCTTTTCACCCTTCAGGCAGCTGTCCAGAGCCGCACGGTACGCGTTGACCGTCAAGGCTACATAATATGCCGATTTTGCTCTGCCTTCAATTTTGAAGCTGGTAACGCCCGCGTCGATAAGGTCGTCAAGGTGGTCGATCATGCACATGTCGCGGGAGTTAAGAATGTAGCTTCCGCGTTCGTCCTCAAACACCTTGAAGAACTGATTCGGGCGCTTTTCTTCCATGAGATAGTAGCTCCAGCGGCAGGGCTGCGCGCATTCTCCGCGGTTTGCTCCGCGCCCGGTGAGATACTCGGAGATCAGGCACCTTCCGGAAAAGCTGACGCACATTGCACCGTGGACAAACGTTTCTATTTCCATATCTGCCGGGATCCTGCGGCGTATCTCCCTGATGTCCTCCAGCCCGACCTCACGGGCGAGGACTACGCGCTTAGCGCCCATCTTGTAAAGCTCAATTGCGGTCTGATAATTCACAACGCCCGTCTGGGTCGAGATGTGAAGCTCCATTTTAGGCGCGTACTGCTTTATCATGGAGATCACTCCGAGATCGCACGCTATTGCCGCGTCAACTCCGCATTCCTGTGCGGCGGCTATATATTTCGGAAACTGCTCGATCTCGCTGTTGAGCGGTATCGTATTGCAGGTCAGGTGAACCTTTACGCCGCGTTCATGCGCGAAACGCACAGCGCGGTCGAGTCCGTCCATGTCAAAGTTTTTTGCACCGGCGCGCATTCCGAAGCTTTTACCGGCAAGGTACACAGCGTCGCAGCCGTAGTCCAGCGCGGAGCGCAGGCACTCCTCGTCGCCTGCCGGAGCAAGAAGCTCTATCTGGTTCATTTAGTTCTGTTCCTCCTCGCGGAGCGCTGCGTCTATAATATTCTGCTCGTGCTTTTCAACCGTGCTTGCGTAGTAGAATACTCCATCGCTGCTGCTCAGGAAATAATAGTAATCTGTTTCAGCCGGATAAAGCGCGGCGTTGATAGCCTCAAGACCCGGACTGCATATAGGTCCTGCAGGAAGACCCACGCAGGTGTAAGTGTCGTAAGCTGTTATAACGTTCTCGTAGAGCGCCAGCGAGCTGGACGGAATATTCGGCCGAATGACATCTTCAATATAGTTATCGGTGGTATCAGACTGGAGGTGCGGATATTCGTACATGTTCTCAAGACGATTGTGGAATACAGATGAGATGTTCGCCATATTTTCCTCGTTTGTACCCTCCTTCTGGATAATGGAAGCAAGGGTCACAACCTCGTCGAATGTCATTCCGAGCTCCTTTGCCCGGGCGTACATCTTTTTTGTTATCTTATTCTGGAAATTGGAATACATCTTTTCAGCCGCCTGCTTTGCGTACTGGCTTGTGTCCATACTGGGCTTATCTGGGAGATCGTCGATAACATAGAACTCGTAGGTATCTGGGAAAAGGTAGCCCTCCAGAGCGTAGAAGCGATTTTCAGTAACGGTGATCTGCTCCTCAAAGTCGTATTTTTCCAGCTTGGAGCGGTAGTACTTCTCGAAATCATCAGCACGGCAGACGAGGTTTTCCTCAAGAAGCTGACCTATCTGCTGCGCGTTGTAACCCTCGGGAATCATTACAGTAACGGTGTTTGTGTACTGACGAACAGTTTTCAGCAATGTTATAATGTTGCTGTAGGACATGGTGGAATTGACGGTGTACTCACCGTCGAGAAAGCCTTCCGACTCGTTCTTCATGTTAATGTACGTCTTGAACAGCCACGGCATTTCAATGATACCATTTTCATGCAGAGTTTCGGCAATATCGTCGACATTCATCGTACTGTCGATCACAATATCTGCTTCATGGCTCTTTTTTGCCATTCCGGTGTAGTCCATCAGACCTACTATCACCTTCCACGCGAGGAAAACTCCCACGCAGATAGCGGCAACCGAAAGAACAACCCCCAGGAAAACATGTCCCATCGTGCGCGTGTGATTTGTATATTTCTTCTTTTTGCGGCGTTTTTTGCGTTTCCTGACGGGATTTGCAGCCGGTGCCGCTTCTGTTTCGTCAGGTGCGGTAAGGGAATCCATCATGCGGGTGCTGCCCGGATCGTCCGCGCTGTTCATTTCTGTGAAGCGGTCACGCGGCGCGATCCCGGAAGGATCCTCGGGGTCCGCGTCATGTATGCTGTTGAGTTCCCGGGTCGTTCCGAAATCATCGGAGTTGTCGTTCACCGGAAACCCGAGCTGATCAAAGTTGTTCTTATCCATATATTTTCCTCATGTATTTGCTTTATTCTGTGATGATCTCGTCCGACCTCATGTCGTGAGGCTCGGCGGGTACTTTCATCACAAAATCCGAATAGCATATCACGACCGACTTCCCGGGGAATCCCGCAAGGAATCTGTCATAGTATCCCCTGCCGTAGCCAAGCCGCAGTCCTCCGCGATCGCAGCAAAGCGCCGGAACAATGCATAGCGAATCGCTGTCTGGCACTGCCGGGACGCTTCTGTCAACAGGTTCCATAATATTGAACCTGCCAACGGAAAGCTCTTCAAATGAACGGATAGGGTAAAATGTGAGTTCCGAATCGCCGGAAACTGGCACAGCAACGGTTTTACCATGCTCAAAACACCATTTCATGAGCTGCCGGGTATCGACTTCTATCTCAGTCGAGACATAGGTGAATACGGAGCTGCACTTTTCAAGAAGCGGAATCAGTCGATCAAATATCCGTGAGTCAGCGGCAGATTTCACATCGTCAGGCATGTTCCTGCGGCGCTGGATAAGTTCCCTGCGGAGCGCCTTCTTTTCGTCCGGAATGTTCATCTGTCGGCTACTATGGCAGAGCGAAGCTCTGTTGATCTTTTTTCGCCGCAGAGAACCTTGACAAGTTCCAGACCGAACTCGATCGCCGCACCAGCGCCGCATGCGGTCGTGAACTGACCGTCGGTAACGCACAGCTTGTTCAGGACTTCAGCTCCTGTAAGGTACTGTTCAAAGCCGGGGAAGCAAACAGCTTTTCTGCCGTTCAGCAGTCCGAGCTTGCCCAGAATCGAAGGCGCGGCGCATATCGCACCGACCGGAATGCCCTTTTCAACGCAGTACTTTATTGCTGACTGAACAACCGGAGATTTCTCAAGATTAAGGGTTCCTGGCATGCCGCCGGGGAGCACGATGAGCTGTACAGAGCTGTCCAGCTTTGTTTCGGCTTCTGTAAGGTCGGCAGTGACCCTGATACCGTGAGAGCTCGTGGGTGTGGACGTACCGATTCCGACAAGCTTTACGTCGAGCTTTGCGCGGCGCAGCATATCAATAGGCGCTATAGCCTCTGTTTCTTCGAATCCGTCAGCTAAAAATACGTATATCATAATTATACCTCCGAAAATGTTATCAGATATTTTTCTTCAAGGAAAGCGGGGTGATATGACAGCTTGGCTTTACGAAGCCCTTCTGAGCCTGTGTCCTCCTCGCGGTTTATATAGGCGAATCGGTCGGCGAGCGTTCTGGCGAACTCGCAGTTCACTGCGGTGTATGCGCCCTGATAATTCAGCAGGGCTTTTTCCGCATGAACTACGAACGTATCTGCGGCAGAAGGTTCGCCGAATGTGAACGCCTGCGCTTCGCCATTTACGCGAAGAAGTCCGCCTGTATAATTCAGGTCCGTGAAGTAATCGAGGCTTTCGCTTACCACATCTGCTTCCACGGATTTTTCTTCGTCAGGCTCGCCTGATTCCAGCCATTTAGCGAGAACATCGCGGCACTCAGGGATATTGTGAGCGGTTATCGGTTCAAACGACCAGTCGTTCTCGTAGAAGCGATTCAGGTGATTCCGTTTCGAATGATAGCGCTTCCCTTTCAGCTCAGCAAGATCAGAAGAATTGTAAACATAGTCGAATCCGTCGCGGTCGGCAACGGCGCTCACGTCCGGGTACAGTGACTTCAAAACCGCTGTGCATTCAGCGTTTGCGGTCATGAGGAGCGGAATGTTCAGCTCCCTGCAATAGCTTTTTAATGCGGGAATCAATCTGCGGATATCTCCACTTCCAGACGGATATAGGAAGCGCGGCGTGCCGCTGGTGTGGTCGGTGTTTTTCAGCAGGTAGAAATCTTCGAACCTGCATATTTCCGCGTTGTAGGCATTACGCCAGACATAGTTGTTTCCAAAAGTGTACAGACAGCCGCGGAAATCCGATTCGGCAAGCAGTTTAACTGCCCATTCCCTGTCGGATAGCTGAGGCGGTCTGAAATCAAATTCAGCCATCAGATTTCCTCTGTTTCTTTCTTTATTCTGAGGGCGATATCCTCAATGGGAAGCGGAGCAGTCCCGTCAGAGCACTGAATGATCCTCCAGCCCCAGCGCTTTGCAGTATAGAGAGCGCTTTCGCGGCATCTCCTGAGAAATGCTGTGCTGCTCTCGTGGATATCCTTTTTGCTTTCGTCGCCGTTGTAGCGCGCGGATAGCAGCTTTTGCGATATCTCAATCGGCATATCCAAGAACAAAACAAGATCCGGCTCAGGAAGTCCAAGCCGCGTATACTCGTAGTCCTTCAGCCAGGCGAGGAAGCTGTCCCACTGGTCGCGCGGAAGCTTCGTCATCTGATATATAGCATTAGATGTCGTATAACGTCCGGACACGATAACCGAGCCGTTTTCGTAGTCGTTTTTCCAATCGGTGACGTAACTTGCATATCGGTCGGAAGCGTAAAATCCCGACGCTGCGTAGGCTCCGGCAGCGCCCTCGCAGGGTATTGTCCCCTGCAAATATTCAGACACGACCCGTCCGGTGCTGCTCTCGTAATTCGGGAAGCTGATAAGCCGGGTTTTTCCTGCGCTCTGCAAATTATTGAAAAGTATATTAAGCTGGGTGGATTTACCGCAGCCGTCAAGTCCCTCAAGTACTATTATCTTTCCTTTATTCATTGTTATCAATCCTGTTTCATAAATATTCATATTATATTTTAGCATATTTCGTTTATTTAGTCAATGCTTTTTTATATATTCAGTGTAAGTTTGTCAACGATTTTGGACATGAAAGATAGAAAGAAATTCAACGGGAAAAAGCCAGCCAAGAGAAACGTCGAACGATTATTAGACCGAGCGAGATGGTATTATAGCTGCCGATTAAGGTCATCACATGAAGAAAAGAATAGAATCTGTTATGATCTATTTTGGTCTGTCTCTCAATCTTTTTTCTTATTTTGTACAATATCTATTGTAGCACTACAATTTTTTGTAGTGCCATATAATGTAAAAGCTATTGACAACAGCGTAAAAATATACTATAATAATCTTTGTGGACTTTTCAGAGGAACCAATTTTGAGGTATGAATAAATGAAGAAGAAAAAGATCAGCAAAAAAGCCAATCTGATCATCTGCGCTGTTGCCTTCATTATAATGATTGTTTATCTAGTATTTGTAGACAGCATTGATCATGTCGTGGCTGCACTGTCAAAAATAAACAAAGGAGCACTCATTATCTGCGTTGTATTCATGATTGGATATTGGCTCAGTGAAGCTTCAACAATTCATGTTATGCTGAAATCGATGCACCCTAAAATGAAATTCTGGAATAGCTGGCTTACTACCATCATCGGGCAGTACTTCAATTGTATTACTCCCTCCTCTACGGGTGGGCAGCCAATGCAGGCGTACTATCTTGTAAAATTCGGCGTGCCGCTTGGTTGTGGAATTACCGCGCTGCTAAGCAGATTTATCGTCTATCAGTTCGTGCTTACCGGCTATTCGATTTTTACCCTCGCTGTCGGATACAAACATTTTGGCGACGATCTCCAACAGAAAGGTCTTATGCCGTTCGTACTTATCGGGTTTATAATCAACACTGCGGTAATCGTGGCGCTTATAGCTATTGCATTATTCCGCAAAGGTACGCTGAAATTCGCAAACTGGCTCATATCCCTGCTTACTAGAATGCATATTGTAAAACGGCCGATCAAGTGGCGCGTATACTTCACGCGTGAGGTGAACAAGTTCTACAACAATTTCAAATATTTGAAAAAGAACATTCCGCTGCTGCTTAAATCCGTATTTTTCACGTTTATTCAGCTCACACTCTTTTTAAGCATTTCTTATGTGCTTTACCGTGGATTCGGTCTTGAGGGAACCAGTCTCCTTCAGATCATAAGCTATCAGGCGTATGTTCTGATGATATCATCCTTCATTCCGCTGCCCGGAGCTATGGGAGGCGCTGAGCTGGGCTATCACGGTTTTTTCAAGGACATATTCGGCGAGCATTATGTCAATACCGCTATGATGCTCTGGCGTATCATGACGTTCTACCTGCCGATCATCGTTGGATTGTTCTTCACCCTTACAATGAAAAACAAGGGCATTGAAGAGCCTCAGGACGGCGAGACAGAAAAAATGCTTTACGACATGGAGCAGCAGACAGAAAACGACCCAGAAATAAAATAATTAAGAATAAAGGAAGTAGACACATGGCTGATTTAAGACACGAGATCGAAAGACGCCGCACATTTGCGATTATCTCTCACCCGGACGCGGGTAAAACGACGCTCACTGAAAAGTTCCTGCTTTACGGAGGCGCAATCTCCCTCGCTGGCGCAGTTAAAGGCAAAAAGAACACCCGGCACGCAGTTTCCGACTGGATGGAAATTGAAAAGCAGAGAGGTATCTCAGTAACCTCATCTGTAATGCAGTTCAACTACGACGGTTACTGCATAAATATCCTCGACACCCCTGGACACCAGGACTTCTCCGAGGATACCTACCGTACCCTGATGGCGGCGGACAGCGCTGTAATGGTGATAGACGCGGCAAAGGGCGTTGAGAACCAGACCCGTAAGCTGTTCAAGGTCTGCGTAATGCGCAATATCCCGATTTTCACATTCATCAACAAAATGGACCGCGAAGCCCGCGATCCCTTCGACCTGCTCGATGAGATTGAGACTGAACTCGGCATAAAGACCTATCCGGTCAACTGGCCCATCGGTTCCGGCAAGGAGTTCAAGGGCGTTTACGAACGCGAAAAGCGCCGCATAATCTCGTTCGAGGCAAACAACGGAACACGCGAGGTTGCCGCAACAGAAGCCGACCTTTCAGACGCTTCACTTGCCGACCTCATCGGCGAGCACAACTACGAAAAGCTGTCCGAGGACGTCGAGCTGCTTGACGGCGCAAGCGAAGAGTTCAACATGGATCTTGTCAGCAATGGCAAGCTTTCACCGGTGTTCTTCGGTTCTGCATTGACGAATTTCGGCGTTGAGCCGTTCCTTGAGCACTTCCTTAAAATGACTACTTCCCCACTGCCCCGCAGCACTCCCGATGGAATAGTTGACCCGTTCGACCCGGAGTTCTCCGCGTTCATATTCAAGATCCAGGCTAACATGAACAAGGCTCACCGCGACCGTATCGCGTTCATGCGCATATGCAGCGGCAAGTTCGACAAGGATATGGAAGTACTGCACGTTCAGAACGGCAGAACCATGCGGCTCTCTCAGCCACAGCAGATGATGGCGAGCGAACGCGAGGTAATTTCCGAAGCGTACGCCGGAGACATTATGGGCGTGTTTGACCCAGGAGTTTTCTCAATCGGCGACACCTTGTGCTCGCCTAAGAAAAAGGTTAAATTCGAAGGTATCCCGACATTCGCTCCGGAGCACTTTGCGCGTATCCGCCAGAAGGACACCCTCAAGCGCAAGCAGTTCATAAAGGGTACCACCCAGATAGCCCAGGAAGGCGCTATCCAGATATTCTCCGAACCGCAGAGCGGCTTTGAGGAAGTAATCGTAGGCGTTGTCGGCGTCCTGCAATTTGAAGTGCTTGAGTACCGTCTCAAGAACGAGTACAACGTTGACATAATCCGCGAAGGTCTGCCATACGAGCATATCCGCTGGATAACCAGCCAGAAGCACCTTGAAGGAGGTCTTGACGAGCTTCAGAAGCTGGTGCTCACCTCCGATACCAAGCTTATTCAGGATGTCAAGGGCAATTACCTGCTGATATTCACCAGCGAGTGGAACATCAAGTGGGCGCTCGACAAGAATCCCGGTCTTGAGCTTGCAGAATTCAACAGAGACTGACATTTCAATACACGCGGCGTGCAGCTTTCTTTGCTGCACGCCCTTTTTTTATTTTACGCGGCAATTCTGCTCAGAAAATACTGCCGCATTATGACATATTTCTCAGACGAATGAATATATAATAGTAAAAGAAAGTGTACAAGTTGGTGATGGCTTTGGTTATATATATTGACGTCCTTTTAGTGGTGAATCTCTACATAAACTACTTTCTGGTTCGCGGAACCTCGCTCATGCTGCGACGCAAAGTTTCCCCGCGGCGAGTTCTCCTTGCTTCGGCCGTGGGAGCGGTCGGTTCGCTGCTGATTCTTGTTCCGGATTTGAACCCGATTCTATGCGTGCTGATCAAAATAGCGCTTGGGATAGGCATAACTTTCGCCGCCTTTGGCAGGCAGAACAAAATCGACTTTCTTATCAGCTCGCTGTCATTCCTGGTCGTGAGCTTCATTTTTGGCGGAGCAATGACTGCTCTGTGGAACATTGCGGCTCCGGCGGGTATATTCGTGCGAAATGGTACTGCGTATTTTGATATCCCGATCATTGCCGCTGCACTGTTTACAGCTGCTCTGTATGGAGGCTTCCGCGTATTCAGAACGATAATAGACAGAAGAAAACCGCAGAGCCACGCGGTCGTTAGAATCCGAAACGGCGCCGCAGAAGTTACGCTGGACGGCCTTGCGGACACTGGAAACTCACTACGGGACAGCTTCACCGGTAAACCTGTTGTGATCACGTCAATAGGCAAGGTGGCTGAAATATCTCCCCCGCAGGTCACGAACTATCTTAACGGCTGTTCAGAGGGGCTAGAGGGGCTCAGGCTGGCTCCCTGCCACACCATAACCTCAGAAGGCGTGGTACCGGTATTCTCTGCCGAGGTTCTTATCAACGAAAAACCTGCTGACGTCCTTGTGGGGGTAACTCGTGAGCCCATCTCCGGAGCCGACTGCATATTTGATCCCAACATCATTATATAAAACAGGAGGAATTATCATGCTAGATTTTTTGAAGAAACTGCTGGACGAAGGACTTGAAGCGTTTATAAAGTACGCTTCCGGCGGCGATACCGGCGTGTATTACATAAACGGCTCCGAGTCGCTTCCCCCGCCCCTCACCCGGGAGGAGGAAGAGCAGGCGTTCAAGCTGCTTGAAACAGACTTCGCGGCTGCCCGTGAAACTCTTATCGTTCACAACCTGCGGCTGGTGGTTTACATCGCTAAAAAATTCGAGAACACCGGCGTAGGTCTGGACGACCTTGTTTCAATCGGCACCATCGGACTTATCAAAGCGGTAAACACATTCAGCGTGAATCGTAATATAAAGCTTGCGACCTACGCTTCCCGCTGCATCGAAAATGAAATACTGATGTACCTAAGAAAAACCAGCCAGCGCCGCTGCGAGATCTCAATAGACGAGCCGCTGAACGTTGACTGGGACGGCAACGAGCTGCTTCTTTCAGATGTTCTCGGTACAGACAGCGACTGCGTAAACGCCCGAATCGAGGACGAAACCGAAAAGAAGCTGCTCCACGACGCTGTAAACCATCTGACTCCGCGGGAGCGCCAGATCATGGAAATGCGGTTCGGGCTGAAGGGAGGCAGAGAGAAAACACAGAAAGAAGTCGCCGACGAAATCGGGATTTCTCAGAGCTATATTTCAAGGCTGGAAAAGCGCATTATAAAGCAGCTTCGCGAAGAACTCGAACGGGTCTGCAACTAAACAGGTAAAATTTCACAGAATAGAAAAACCACTTCCTGACAATACTACTTGTACAAAATCAAGCAGGTCGGGAGTGGTTTATTTGTATTACAACAAGGTTGAAATCAGCGGCGTAAATACCTCGCAGCTCAAGGTGCTCCGCGAAAGCGAGAAGATGGAGCTGCTGAAAAAAGTAAAGCAGGGCGACATGCAGGCACGTGAGGAGCTTATCAATGGAAATCTCCGGCTGGTTCTGAGCGTGATCCAGCGGTTCGCAGGGCGCGGCGAAGGTCCTGACGACCTGTTTCAGGTCGGGTGTATCGGTCTGATCAAGGCAATAGACAACTTCGACATCACTCAGCCGGTCAGGTTCTCAACCTATGCCGTTCCGATGATACAGGGAGAACTCCGGCGCTACCTTCGCGACAATTCGCCGGTGCGCGTCAGCCGCTCAATGAGGGATCTCGCTTACCGGGCTATGCAGGCGCGGGAACGCCTCACCTCGGCAAACGGCAGGGAGCCTACAATCGAAGCGATCGCCAAAGAAATAGGCGCGGAACGCTCCGAAGTGGTTATCGCTCTCGAAGCAGTCAGCGAACCGATCTCGCTTTACGAGCCTGTGTTCTCAGAATCCGGCGATACTATCTACGTCCTCGATCAGCTCGGCGATCATAACGATGACGACAACTGGCTCGACGAGATCTCGCTGAAGGAGGCTATACATGCGCTGGGCGACCGTGAGAAGCACATTCTCAATCTGCGTTTTTTCCGCGGGAAAACTCAGGTGGAAGTCGCTAAGGAGATAGGAATAAGTCAGGCTCAGGTCAGCCGGCTGGAAAAAGGTGCGCTGCAAAAAATCAAGAACCGGATATAATAAACGGCTGGGAATTATCCGTTCCCAGCCTTAATTATGTTCAATCAGCCTGCGATGTTTCAGAAGTCTTTCCGAGCTTCTCAACAAGAACCGAAGTAAGCACGCCAAACAGCAGACATACAAATCCGTATCCAGTCTGGATATTAAATCCGAATCCTGAAGGAAGTATCGCATATACAGAGCCGATAACAAGACCCATTATCACGCTGTAAACCATCAGTTTGTACTTCTTTATCAGCGTAGAGATGAGCTTCGCGCCAAGGATAACTCCGAGCAGAACGCCCACGCCCACCGGAATGATCACGTAGAAATTAAGCGCCTTTATCTGTATCGCATTGATGACCGTATTGTAAACTCCGAGAAGCATCATTACAAAAGAGCCGCTCAGTCCCGGAATTATCATCGCCACCGCAGCGATGAACGCGCAAACCAGGAGTTTAACAGTCATGAAAGTGCTGAATCCCTCAACCGCCTCGGCAGCGGGAATAAGCTCGTTCGCTTCCATGTAGCCGTTCAGCATTGTAAGTCCGATAACGACGCACATCGCCAGAACAAGCGGAAGAATACAGAGCGGCTTTACCTTTTTTTCGGCGGTTCCCATGTGATAAATCATCGGAACGCTTCCGAGTATCAGACCGATAAAATACATGTCGGTCTGAACGCCAAAATTATCGAACAGGTACTTAATAAGTGAAGCAAAACCAAGTATGCCGACTCCGGCGCCTGCTCCGAAGAATATCAGGAAAACAATATTTTTGATGATTGCTTTCACGCCTGAAATAGCCTCTGTAAGCTGATCGTAGATTCCAAAGACCACCAGCATTGTTCCGCCGGATACTCCGGGGATAACGTTTGCAACACCGAAAACCATTCCGCAAAGAATTAGTTTCAGATATCCCAGAACTTTTTTCATATGAACTCCTTAATCAAATTTGACTATCGAACGCACGACCACGTAGGCCAGCGCAGGAATAACGCCCGTCATAATTGAGATAAACGTTGCCAGAATGTCGATTCCGGTCATACCGAAAATAGTATTTACACCTGGAATGAACACAAGCAGAACCGAAGTTACAGCGGGTGTAAGAACGCCAATAACCGCCGGTTTACCGGCGGAGGCAAATCCAACGAAGGGATTTCCCGGAGCCAAGTTAATAAACGTAAACAAAGACGTGCAGAACCCGAACGAAAGCAGTGCGCAGCTTCTGGCGAACTCGACATTCGTACCATTGTACATAAACATGTACGAAGCAATCGAAACCGCTCCGCAGAGCGCTCCCACAATGACTGCAAGCAAAATGAACCGGTAGTTTATCCTGCTGGTCGTGATGAACTCAGACGGCGGCATGAAGCCCTTCATATCAGCATGATTGTCCAGGTCGGCAAGCGCTGCCGCCGGAAGCACGAACATCGTAAGTATAGCAATAATCGCTGGATTCAGCATCAGCTGAGCGTCGCCGAAAAGATTCAGCATATTCAGCAGCACCAGTGCCAGATACCCTGAAATCATGACAGCGCTTGCCCGCTTGATATTACGGTGAACCTGCCGCGCCGACGCGATCATACCGGCAATCGCCGAGAAATTATCATCGTGCATAATGACGTCGGCGGCTTCGTATGCGCTCCCGGTAGTGTTTTCCGAAATCGTTATGCCGATATCGGAACGTTCCATCGCTTCGGCGTCCTCGGGTCTGGTTCCGGTCATTGCAACTGTCTGGCCGCTCTTTTTCATCTGCTCGATCACGTACAGCTTCTGCTCGGGAGTTACCCTTGCATAGATGTCAGCGTCAAGCGGAAGCTCGGTGCCGTATTTTACTGATTCAGAAATGCTCTTTCCAGTGACTACCTTCCCTGAAAGTCCGATCATCTTTCCGGTAGCCGCTGCGGATTCCGCATTATCCTCGGTGAACATCACAACGCGAACTCCAGCACGCTGGCATGTCTTGACCGCATTCGGAACAGAATCCCTTATCGGCGAGGAGAACGCAATAAATCCAACAAACGTATAAGCGAATCCGGCTGTTTCGTCGCAGTCGCGTTCCTCGGCGTCAGCGCAGGCAATCGCCATTACCTGCCAGCCATGGGAATAGTACTCCTTCTTCATCTTCTGGGCAGCGAAAAGCTCTTCGCCGCGGAATTTACACAGCGGGAGTATCTGCTCAGGAGTACCCTTAATGCAGTAGAGTCTGGAGCCGCCGACTTCCCACAGCGCGCCGCTCATGAACTCGTTAGTATCAGGAATACGCTCAATAAACTTGTTTTTGTTGTAAACATCGACAATTCGCTCGTCATAGAAAGCCGCCTTTACCATAAGCGCACGTTCTGCTTCGTCGGTGGTGTCAGGGTCGCACGCAAGAGCTGCTACCTTATACAGAAGCTCCTCGCTCGGAGTGTAGATTGTCTGCACCTCAAGGCGGCTTTTTGTGATTGCGCCTTCCTTTTCAACGCACAGCACTGACATGGAATTCAGCTTTTCGATATCGGACAGAGATTTTACGACCGCGCTTTTCCCTGACATTTCGGAGGCGCATTTTGTGTAGTAGATTCTTATGATCGTGTCTATACCCGCCGGAAGGAAACAAAGTCCGAGCGTGATACCGCGCATTGCAGATTCGAACACCTCGTTGCCGTAAAGTATCCATGCAACCATTGAGATGAGCGCCAGGACAGCCGCCGTCGCAGAACAGAGCGGAAGCAGCTTCTGAATTATACGCTCCATCGTAGTGTAATAGCAATGCTTCGGAATCGGTTCTCCCACCTTATGGTAATACTTGGTGTCGACGCCGGTCGCGCTTACCTTGCAGACTGCAACGCCCGTCAGTATCTTTGTTCCGCTGTAGACGAAAGTAGGCTTGAGTTCCGATTTTGAAATGCCGCCTGCGTACTTTGCCGCAGGCTTGTTAGAACCGGTGAACACGCTTTCGTCAACGGTCAGGTCGCGGCATTCCTGTATCATTGCGTCTGCCGGAACGCTCTCGCCCGCCTGAACTAAAATCAGATCCTCCGGAACGATGAATTCCTTTTCGACAAGCTCCAGTTTTCCCTGGCGTATCACACGATACTTCATCACCGTTGATTCGTGGAACTCGTCAAGCCGCTCGTCCGAACGCTGACCGATACGGATATTTGCCACACACCATGCGATGTCGATAAGTATGATGACTATACCGGTGAGTATCCCGCTGCTGAAAAAGCTGAGCACTCCGGCAATGAACATCAGCAGCGCCGACGGCGATAAAATCACCTTGCCCGGTTTGAATCTCTCCCGCGGCTGCTCTTTTTTGGTGTATATATTATAGCCGTACAGGTCGATGTTCTTCTGAACGTCACTTTCTGTCAGCCCGAAATAATCCCCTTTGAAATTGAAAAACTGCGCCATCTGCACACGTCCCTTTAATTTTTTTGTTCAGGCGCGGGATAATAGATCCCATACCTATACAGTATATATTTTCGCATATTTTAACAAAAAAATCAAGTACTTTTTCGATTTTTTAAGAAATTTTAACTATCAGAACCTGTCAGGTTTAACTGATCATCGGGAATGGAAGGCGATTCGGAAGTATAACGGAACATATCTTCGGTAGCAACATTTTCAAAAGACTCGAAATTCTCGTCCTTCCTCATCTGGTAGTAGCTCTCGATAAGCGGCACAACAATGCATATAACCACAGTAACGACCGCAGCCACAATGATAATAACCGTTTTCTGCTGTTTCGTCCATTTGTGGGCAGGAACAGCCTCGCCCTTTACTTCAAACTGACGCTTCTTGCCGGAATTCATGCTGCGGATAACGTAGGATTTCAGTTTGTCGTCCGCTTTTATCCTGAAACAGATATCCTTGTAGCTCTTGTCAAGTTCCCGTGTGAGTTCCTCGGGAAGTTCCTCCAGGGTATTATTCACGTAACGCAGGCTTTCCCCGGTCAGCTTCGCGATCTGCTCAGGCTCCAGGTCGTTCTCCCAGCGCATGTGTATTATCGCGCGAACAATAAACGGCTGCCTCAGCACGGATTCCAGAAGCTGCTGCTTCTTTCCGTCAAGCTCTATGCCGGTAAGGGTGACTGCCGAATCGTTTCCCTCGGCCTCGCGGCACATGGGGTACGCCTTTTTCAGCATTTCCGGAAGCTCGGTGTTATCATCTATCTCCGGACATGAAAAACAATTCCGCACGAAGATCTCCTTTGCGGAATCGAAATTCTTTGTTGTGATCAGCGCCAGCGCGTAGATGTCGTCGGCGTAGTCGTCTATAAATCTTGTAAGCTCCATATCAGGTGTTGTGATCGCTCACATGGAACTGCTTGAGATTGCCGATCTTCTTGCTGCGCTCTACCATGATCTTCTCGATGTCCTCGACGGTCACGCCGCGGTCGACCATCATTACGATCATATGGTACAGCAGGTCGTTTATCTCGTTTGCAAGCTCGTCCTTGTCGTTATTCTTTGCGGCAATGACCATCTCTGTGCACTCCTCGCCGCACTTCTTGAGTATCTTGTCGATTCCCTTATCAAACAGATAGCAGGTATATGAACCCTCCTGCGGGTTTGCCCTGCGGTCTACAACTACGTCGTACATATCCTTGAATGCGTCCATCATGTTAATTTCTCCTTTGAATTTATGTTTAAACTGAATAAGCTGCTGTACCTATCAAATACAGCAGCGGATTTTCTTACTTTATGCGCGTGAAAAAACAGCTTCTGTGTCCGGTGTGACAGGCCGCCCCGGTCTGAATGACCTTTATCAGCAGAGTATCGTCGTCGCAGTCGCTGTACATCTCAACCACCTTCTGGAAATGACCAGAGGTCGCGCCCTTGTTCCAGAGTTCCTGACGGGAGCGGCTCCAGAACCATGTGTAACCGGTCTCCAGTGTTTTCTGGAGGCTCTCCTCGTTCATATAGGCAAGCATGAGTACCTCGCCGTTCTCAGCGTCGGTAACTATCGCCGGGATAAGCCCGGATTTCTTGAAATACTTCTTAACGTCCATATGTACCTTACTTTCTAAATGCTTCTTCAAACAGAAGCTTGTCTGTTTCCGGGAAGCTCCACTTATCGTTGTCCTCCGGCGGAGTATCTAAGTAATACACGCCTGCAAGCCCGGAATGCGGAAAAGGTCCCATTTCAATTATCTCTGCTCGATACAGTATGCCATACTGCACGTCCTTGCCGTCTGTTACAGAATACGGGCAGACGAACTGTGCTGCATGCTCCGTAACGCCCAGCATGCCTTCAAGCACTCTCCGCAGCGCCTTTGCAGTGTTTTCTCCCTCCACCAGCTGGGTACCCGGAAGCTCCATCGTACTCTTGCCGCGCTGCTTTACAAACATGTATTTCTCATTTCTGACCGCTGCGACGGTGATCCTGGTGACTTTAACGACTTTGTTGACTTGCGATTCGGTGCAGTCGCTGATTATGTTCAATTCCATTACTGATCCTCACTAGCTTTTCATAATGCTGATTCTGATATGAGAACCATGCAATAATAGTATATCACATTTTCAAGCAAAATGCAAGTATCAATCCCACCAGAAAAACCAGACCGACGACTTTGCAAGCATGTCTGCAAGGATGCAGACTTCCTGGCATCCCTGATCGATAATATCATTGCAGAAAGCGTACTGCTCCAGCGCAAGACCTACGGCAGCGCTTCTGTCTCTTAACGGCTGTGCAACAAACTCGAGTATATCGTGAGAAATAACAGCGGGAACCGCTCCGAATTTCTGAAACCAGTATTTCCCTACCGCCATCATGATTTCAGGATCGGGACACTCGTTCCAGCCGCCGAATGGCAGCCATGCGAAAACCTCCCAGGGATTTTCCGTTGGGATCTTAGCTATTACGACCTCTGCGGCTTTCTTTGTCCCGAAATCAACGAAACCTGATAGTTTGTCGATTTTATCGCCGCAGTTCCCGGAATCAGCGGTGATCTCGTTCCAGTACTCGCCGTACGTTGCCTTCATTTCCGAAAGCCTTTCGGTGAACCATTCCTGCGCGTTCGGAAGCTCAGCGCTGAGCAGTTCCCTGCGGCGATCCTCCGGAGAGGTTCCGGAGTCCTCACGTAGCATGTCGAACCATTCGGAAAGCACGTCGTTTACCACTATTATGACCGGAGTGTATCCGCCCATTTCCTTTTTGGCGAACGCGTCCTCATAAGTGGAGCTAATAAACTGCGCGGGCTTTCCCGCCGGAAAATACTCGCACTCACAGCCCAGCCAGCCGATGATCTTCTGGGCGTTTACGCTGGGTTTTGCAGAAAAAAGTCCCATATCAAGCCCTCGCAGATGTTCTGACTGGAATATTGTGCTGGCGAAGATGCTCCTTCACCTCGTCAACGGTGAGCTCTCCGAAATGGAACAGCGAAGCCGCCAGCGCCGCAGAGCTTGCTGTCTTTTCAAATACCTCCGAGAAGTGATCAATAGAACCGCACCCGCCGCTCGCAATTACCGGAATCTTCACACGGCTGCATACGAAATTCAGCATGTCAAGGTCAAAACCGCCGCGTACTCCGTCGGTGTCGATGGAATTCAGGCATATTTCGCCGGCTCCGCGCTCCTCTATCTCCTTTACCCAGTCGCCGAGGTCGAGATTCATGTCGACTCTGCCGCCGTTTATGAATACATTATAGCCGCCCTTGCCGTTTCGCTTGGTGTCTATGCCGACAACAACGCACTGGCTGCCGAATATCTCAGCAGCGTCGCTGATGAGCTTCGGATTCTTGACCGCCTGCGAATTGACAGAAACCTTGTCGGCTCCCGCGCGGAGCGTATCGCGGAAATCCTGCACCGAACCGATGCCGCCTCCGACGCACAGAGGCACGAACACCTGCTGCGCAGTGCGCTTTACCACGTCGAGCATAACGCCCCTGCCCTCGTAGGAAGCCGTTATATCATAGAATACAAGCTCGTCCGCGCCCTGACGGTTGTATTCGATCGCAAGCTCCACCGGGTCGCCTACGTCCTTTATGCCCTCGAAATTCACGCCCTTTACGACCTTGCCGTTGCGGACGTCAAGGCATGGGATTATCCTTTTAGCTAACATGGCTGCTCCTTTACTTCGCTAGACGCACAGCCTGAGCAAGGTCAAGGCTGCCGGAATAGATGGACTTGCCGCAGATGGCTCCGTAAATTCTATTCTTCTTCAGCGTCTTTATGTTGTTGATGGTCTTTATCCCGCCGCTTGCAATGACGTTTCCGCCGAGGGGCGCAAGCGTTTCCTGGAGCTTCTTTGTCTTGAAGTGGTTCGGGCGGCTGAGGGTACCGTCCTTGTCTATGTCTGTGAAGATGAAATACTGAACTCCCGCGCGGCACATTTCAACGCCGAGGTCTATGTAGTTCACTCCGCTGGTCTCGAGCCAGCCCTCTGTTGCAACGAATCCGTTCTTGGCGTCGATACCTACCGCTATGCGGCCCCTGAATTCCTTCGCGGCGCGCTTTACGAACTCGGGATCCTTGACCGCCGCCGAGCCGATTATTACCCTGGAAATACCCGCGTTGAGGTACATTTCCACGACGTCAAGGCTGCGGATACCTCCGCCGACCTCTACCTTTAGCTTCGTGTTCTTCGCTACGTCGATGAAAATATCCTTGTTCTGCTGAGTCGCGTCCTTTGCACCGTCGAGGTCTACCATGTGAACCCACTCCGCGCCGGAAGCTTCGAAACCGCGCGCGGTATCCATGTAGCTGTCAGCGACCTTCTGAACTGTTCCGTAGTCCCCCTTGAAAAGGCGGACGCAGTTCCCGTCCTTTATATCAATAGCAGGAAGTATTACCATTCATTTTCTCCTTTTTGTAGGATATATTACATAAAGCAAAACTTATACGCAATAGCTCTTTATAATTCAGCAAAACATCTGAGAATATTCAGCCCCGTCTCGCCGCTCTTTTCCGGGTGGAACTGCGCCCCGTATACGTTTCCGCAGAACACCAGCGCCGGGACCTTCATTCCATAGTCGCACCATGCCGCAATGTACTTGCTGTCGCACTCGGCAGCGTAGCTGTGCACGAAATACACGTACTCACCATCGGCGCACCTGTCTAGAAGTCTGCACGGAACATTTTTCTCCAGTGAGTTCCAGCCGATGTGCGGAACAGGCAGCTCCCCTGCCGGACGCATGAGCTTAACGCTTCCGGGAATAAGCCCGAGGCCGTCAGTTTCGCCGAATTCGTAGCCCTTTTCGAACAGCATCTGCATTCCGAGGCAGATCCCGAGGAGCGGCTTTTTCCGTACCTCCTCCTTGATAACGCCGATCAACCCGGTCTCACCGAGCATTCTCATCGCGTCCGGGAAGGCTCCTACGCCGGGAAGTATCAGGCGGTCAGCGGCGCTGAGGTCGGCGGCGCTGTTGGTTATCTTGTTCTCAAGTCCGAGGAAGTCAAGAGCGTTTTTCACGCTGAACAGGTTTCCTGCGCCGTAGTCAATTATCGCAATCATAGTGTCGTTCCTTTCGTATTCAGGAATATCTTATCGGAATTCAGCTTCACATGCTCCATGATGTGCCCGATGTTGCCTTCACCGGCGTACTGCTTCATATCGAAAAAGTCGCAGTCAAGCCCGCTCCAGAACAACGGATTTTCGTCGCCTTTTACTGCGGCGTCATGTATGAGCTGCCCCGCGTAGACCTCCACGTAACAGGGATCCAGCGGATAGCTGAAATCCATCAGGTGAATTAGTTTTATATCCCGGTCTGATATTCCCGTTTCCTCGAATAGTTCGCGGTAGGCGGCGTGACTGCCGCTCTCGCCCGGCTCTATTTTTCCGCCGACAAAGTTTATTAGCCCCTTGTAAGGCTCCTTTATGCGGCGGCACATGAGCATTTTCTCTCTGTCCGGCGAAAAAACCACGATGAGGTTATACCCCTGCATTAAAGAACTCCCTTTGTGGACACAGCGGAGCCGTCCGTATTGCGCTTTACAGCCGCCTTGAGGGCGTATGCAAGAGCCTTGAACAGCGCTTCTATCTTGTGGTGGTCGTTGCTGCCGTACTCCACGCGAAGGTGCAGGGTTATCCCCGCATTGAACGCAAAGGAGCGCATGAACTCCTCGGTAAGGCAGGTGTCGAACTCGCCGACGCGCTCGTTTGTGAACTGCGCGTTGAACACGAGGAACGGTCTCGCGCTGATGTCAAGCGAGCAGAATGCAAGCGACTCGTCCATCGGAATGAACGCGCTTCCATAGCGCATAATGCCGGATTTGTCGCCGAGGGCTTCACGGAATGCCATTCCGAGCACGATACCGATATCCTCGGTAGTGTGGTGACCGTCAACGTTAAGGTCGCCGACGCACTTTACGGAAAGAGAGAATCCGCCGTGGACTGCAAGCGCAGTCAGCATGTGGTCGAGGAATCCTATGCCCGTATCAATGCTGACTTCGCCGCTTTTGTCGAGGTCCAGCTTTATCTTAATGTCTGTTTCCCTGGTTTTTCTGGTGATTTCTGCGGTTCTGTTCATAGCTTTCATCGTCAGCCTTCCTTGCGCACCTTGATGGAATTTGCATGCGCGGTGAGCTTCTCGCGCTCGGCGATGAGTATAATGTCGTCTGCAGCGTCAAGCAGAGCGTCCTTTGTGTAGCAGATGTAGCTGGAGCGCTTTACGAAGCTGTCTACGCCGAGCGGTGAGAAGAAACGTGCGGTCCCGCTGGTGGGAAGAACGTGGTTCGGACCCGCATAGTAATCGCCAAGAGGCTCCGGAGAATACTGACCGAGGAACAGCGAACCTACGTTGTCGATCTTTCCGATGTACTCGGTAGGGTTGTCAGCTACGACCTCCATGTGCTCCGGTGCAAGCTTGTTTGCAAGCTCGATGGCGTAGTCCTTGTCCTCGCTGACGATGATCGCGCCGTAGTTTGTCATGGAGTAGTCGATGATGTCCTTTCTGGAGAGGTACGCGGACTGGCGCTCTATCTCAGCCTGCGTGCGTACTGCAATATCCATGCTGGTGGTTATCATGATCGCGCTTGCGAGCTTGTCGTGCTCAGCCTGGGACATAAGGTCAGCCGCGAGGTAAACCGGGTTCGCGGTTTCATCTGCAAATACTAGGATCTCGCTGGGACCTGCGAACATGTCGATGTCAACGGTTCCGTAAAGCAGCTTTTTCGCTGTTGCAACGAAAATGTTGCCGGGGCCTACGATCTTGGAAACGCGCGGTATCTCCTCGGTGCCGTATGCGAGCGCCGCTACAGCCTGCGCGCCGCCTGCAAGGTAGATTTTGTCAACTCCGCAGAGCGCCGCTGCAACAAGAATATCCTTGTTTGCAGTGCCGTCCTTGAGCGGAGGAGTTACCATGATGATCTCCTTAACGCCTGCTATTTTCGCCGGGATTGCGTTCATCAGCACGGAGGAAGGGTACGCAGCCGTGCCGCCGGGTACGTACAGACCAACGCGGTCGAGGCCTCTCACGCGCTGACCCATGATAACGCCGTTTTCCTCGGTTACGCAGAAGCCTTCGCGCTTCTGTCTGTTGTGGAATGCGGTGATGTTCTCAACGGCGTTCAGCATTGCGTTGACGAACTCCGGGCTGTTTTCGTTCGCCTCGGTGAGCGCGTCCTGTATAGCCTCGTCGGGGACTCTGTAGTACTGCGCGTTGGGGCAGTCGAACTTAGCGGTGTAGCTCTTTACAGCCGCGTCGCCGTTCTCCTTTACGTCTGCGAGTATAGCGCGGACGGTCTTTTCAACGTCAGCATTTACCTGACCTGCACGCTTCTCGACCTCTGCGAGGAACTGCTTCTCCTCGCCGTCTGCCTTGATTATCCTTATCATTATAAATTCTCCTCTATCTGCTTGACTATCTCAGCGATACGCTGCTGCTTCAGTTTCATGCTTACGGTGTTGACTATAAGACGCGCCGAAATCGGAGCAACGTCCTCCCATACCTCAAGTCCGTTTTCCTTGAGCGTGGTTCCGGTCTCTACGATATCAACGATAGCGTCAGCCAGACCTACCAGCGGAGCCAGCTCCACCGAACCCTCTATCTTCACGATATCAATGTCCATGCCCTTATTCTCGAAGAATGCGCGGGTGACTTCCGGGTACTTTGTGGCGATGGTTTTGATCCCGTATCCCTCGTAGAAATTGCTGCCCTTCTTTCCGGCAAGCGCGAACTTGCATCTGCCGAATCCGAGGTCGCTGATCTCAAAGAACTTACCGCCGTGCTCCATTATGGTGTCCTTACCGACTACGCCGATATCGCACACGCCGTGCTCGACATATGTAATTACGTCCGCAGCCTTCGCAAGAACTACTTCGATATTCTCGCCGGGAATGTTCAGTATCAGGCGCCTGCCCTTGTCGCGCAGCTCCGATACGTCGTAGCCTATCTTGTCGAGCAGGTCGACGGTCTTGTTTTCAAGTCTGCCCTTTGTAAGAGCAATTCTGATGGTCTTGTTCTTCATGGTCAGACCTCCTTTACGGTAACTGCCGAATTTGCTCCGACAACGTCCATGCGGCGTATGCCGTGCTGTTTTGCGTACTCACCGGCTTCTTCCTCAGTGGCGCTCAGTGAATTGAACACCGTCAGACCCTCGCCGATGAGCTCTGCGCAGTGGGCAAGACCCAGAGTTTCACAGCCGCTCATGCTGAACACCAGCACGTCCACCGGCTTGGTGAGCGGCTCGTGAACGCTCTTGAGGAGCACCTTTGCAGCCGCTTCAACGTTCACCGCAAATCCGACCGCCGTGGAGTTCCTGCCGAAATCCCCGAGCAGCGTGTCGTAACGTCCGCCGGAAAGCACCGGAAGTCCGTAGCCCTCGACATAACCCCGGAACAGGATACCGGTATAATAATCCTTCTTGTGCGCAAGTCCGAGGTCTACCTTTATCTTGCCGGAATATCCCATCGAGCAGAGCGCGTCGTAGGTCTCGCGGAGGGTATTCAGCTTTGTGCGAAGCTCCTTGCTGTACATGTACTTTTCAGCGGCTTCGAATACCTCGCTCTCTCCGAACAGCGACGGGAGCGCCTTTACGGCATCTGCGGCACTGCATGAGATACCCTCGAGCGCCTCGTTGAGCGCGGGATAATTCTTATTTTCAATAAGGGTATGTATCAGTTCCGCCTTCTCCTCAGACAGGTTCAGGTCGTCGACTACGGTGCGGAAAATTCCGCTCTCGCCTATCTCAAGCCGGAAATCCTCGTCGACTGCAAACAGCGACTGCGCCGCAAGTGAAAGCGCCTCGTAATCCGCCGCTTTGCTCTCGCCGCCGAGTATCTCTATATCCACCTGGGTGAATTCGTCGTCTCTGCCGCTGTTCTTGGGATTAACCATGAAAATGCTCTGGTTGCAGTAGAGCTTCAGCGGTAGCTTTTCAGACCGAAGTCTGGTAGCTGCAAGTCTCGCTATAGGCATGGTATTATCCGGGCGGAGAACCATCAGGCGGTTCTTTCCGTCGACCAGCTTGTACATAGTCTCGGACGGGAAATAATGCACCTTTCCGTTGAATACCTCATAGAACTCCAGACCCGGGGTTATTACCTCGGAATATCCGTATGCAGTAAATATTTTCCTGAGCTTTTCCTGGATCGTGCGTTTAGCTATGCACTCGTCAAAAAGCTGATCCCGGGTTCCCTCCGGGGTGAGAAGGTCGTATCTTTTCACTTTGAATTTCCTCCGCTTTAGTATAGTAATGTGCTATCACGCTATCATATTACTCTAACATTATAACGCATTAAAGCGGAGTTGTCAAGAACATGCAGTTTTTTTGTCATTTTGCATAAATCGAGTCAACAACTCCGCTGTAATATCACATATCAAACAAGGACATCTGCGCGGAATTCGGGATATCGCCGAACACGCCCATTTCTCTCATCTTGTCGATAACAGTGCTGTTAAGTCCGCTCTGCTGCTGAATATCGTCGATACACATGTAATTTCCGGCGTCGACGACCTCCTTGAGCTTGAATGCCGCATTAGAGCCGCAGCCCGCAATAGACAGGTACGGCATACGCAGCTTGCCGTCCTCAATGTGATAGGTAGCCGCTCCGGAAAGCTTTGCGTCCACCGGCAGAACGCCGATACCGCGGCACATCATCTCATTGATAAGGAGCAGCGCGTCAAGCGTGCCCTTTTCCTTTACGCCGATATTCGGCATAGCCTGCAGCTCGCGGATACGGTTCTTTACAGCTTCCTTGCCGCGGAGCACTACATCAAGCTCGATATTTTCAGTGTGCTTTGTCAGGGTCGCGGCGTAGAACTCGCAGGGTCTGTTTATCTTGAACCAGCAGAGCTTTACCGCGGAGGTAACGTACGCGGCGGCATGCGCCTTCGGGAACATATACTTTATCTTCTTACAGCTCTCGACGTACCAGTCGGGCACGTTGTTGTCCTTGAAAGCCTGATAGATTGTGTCGTCGAACAGCTTGGTAGCGTTACCCTTTCGGGTTATCTCCATGATCTTGAACGCGAGGCTCGGCTCTACGCCCTTGTGGAGCAGGTATACCATGATGTTGTCACGCGTTCCGATAACCTCGGAAATCGTACAGGTTCCGTTTTTGATGAGATCCTGCGCGTTGCCGAGCCATACGTCCGTACCATGCGACAGACCCGAGATCTGAAGAAGGTCGGAGAAGTTCTTCGGCCGCGCGTCCTGAAGCATCTGCATTGCAAACGGCGTGCCGAACTCCGGGATACCGTATGTCCCGCAGGGCGCAAATATGTCCTCCGGAGTAACTCCGAGCGGCTCGGTGGATATGAACAGGTCGTAAATTGCACGGTCGGTGGTGGATACGTCCGCGATCTTCATTCCGGTCATATCCTCGAGGTGCTTGTAAAGCGTCGGGACATCGTGTCCCAGCTCGTCGAGCTTCAGAATCGTATCGTGCAGCGCATGGAAGTCGAAGTGGGTAGTTATCATGTCGCTGTCTGTCTTGTCGGCGGGGTGCTGTACCGGCGTGAAGTCGTAGACCTCGTAATCGTTCGGCACAACGACCATTCCGCCAGGGTGCTGCGACGTGGTGCGCTTTACTCCGGTGCAGCCTATAGAAAGGCGCTCCATCTCTGCGTTGTTGAATTCAATGCCGCGCTCCTCGCAGTACTTCTTTACGAAGCCATATGCTGTCTTATCCTGAACTGCGGAAATAGTACCCGCCTTGAACACGTGATCCTTGCCGAACAGTTCTTCGGTGTAGCGGTGTACCTTACCCTGGACCTCGCCGGAGAAGTTCAGATCGATATCCGGCGCCTTGTCTCCCTTGAAGCCAAGGAACGTTTCAAACGGTATATCGTGGCCGTCGCGGATCATATCAATGCCGCAGTGCGGACAGTTTTTCTGGGGGAGGTCGAATCCCGAGCCTACCGAGCCATCGGTTACGAACTCGTTGTAGCGGCACTTCGGGCAGCGGTAATGCGGCGCCAGGGGGTTAACCTCGGAAATACCCGACATTATCGCAACGAACGAAGAACCTACCGAACCTCTGGAACCTACCAGGTATCCGTTGTCCTCGGAGTATTTAACCAGCTTCTGGGCAATCATGTAAAGCACGGAAAATCCGTATTTGATGATCGCGTCAAGCTCCTTCTGAAGGCGCTTTGTAACTATTTCGGGTATCTTTCCCTCGTAGCCGTACCAATTCATCGCCCTTGTCCAGCAGAGATCCTGAAGCTCCTGCTCTGCGCCCTCGATGGAAGGCGTGTAGGTTCCCTTGGGTATAGGGCGGATATCGTCGACCATATCAGCAATGGCGTTCGGGTTGGTGATTACGACTTCCTTCGCCTTTTCTTCGCCGAGGTAGCTGAATTCCTCAAGCATTTCATCGGTGGTGCGAAGGTACAGCGGAGCCTGATTGTCGGCGTCCTTGAAGCCCTGACCCGCCTGGAGGATCTTACGGAAAATACCGTCCTCCTTGTTCATAAAGTGGACGTCGCAGGTTGCCACGACTGGCTTGCCGAGCTTTTCACCGAGCTTCACTATACGCATGTTGAGCTGGCGCAGACCCTCGTCGTCGGCGACCCTTCCCTCGCGTACCAGGAATTCGTTGTTGGCTATCGGCTGTATTTCGAGATAGTCGTAGACGGAGGCGATTTTTTCAACGTCCTCCTGGCTCTTTCCGTCGAGAATAGCGCGGAAAAGCTCGCCGGCTTCGCAGGCGCTGCCGACTATCAGACCCTCGCGGTGCTTCTGCAGCTCGGACAGGGGCACGCGGGGTTTTCTGTAGAAGTAATTAAGGTTGGAGTAGGAAACCAGCTTGTAGAGATTTTTCAGACCGACCTGATTCTTCGCCAGGATTATCATGTGATAAGTGTTGAGCTTCTTGACGTCAACATTGCCAAGTATGGAATTGAAGTCGCCGAATTTCTCGAGCGGGTGTCCCTTGCAGGAAACATTTACGAGGGAAATGAATATTTTGGACAACATTTCCGCATCGTCGATCGCGCGATGGTGGTTGAAATCACCGAGCTTGAATTCCTTGGCAACTGTGTCCAGCTTGAAGTTCTTGAGATGCGGGAGCGCCGCTCTTGCAAGCTTGAGCGTGTCTGCGTAGCGGATATCGTAGGTCAGACCCTGGCGCGCGCATGCGATCTTGATAAACGACGTATCGAAATCCGCATTATGCGCGACTAGAACTCCCTTGCCCGCAAACGCGATGAACTTTTCGAGCGCTTCCTTTTCCGAGGGGGCGTCCTCTACCATCTCATCGGTTATGCCTGTAAGCTCCGTGATGTTGGCGGGGATCGGGCGCTCCGGGTTTACAAATGTCTGGAAGCGGTCGACTACCTCCATGTTATTGAGCTTGACCGCGCCGATTTCGGTTATTCTGTCGAGGTCGCGGCTGAGTCCGGTGGTCTCAATATCGAATACGATCACGTCGCCGTTTATCGGGCATTCGTTGCAGCCGGAAACCAGGGCATCCGAATCGTTGACAAAATACGCTTCCATGCCGTAGATTATCTTGAATTCGCCGCCGTCCTTGCGTATTTTCTCGACGGTGTTCATTGCCTCCGGGAACGCCTGAACGTTACCGTGATCCGTAATTGCGATAGCCTTATGCCCCCACGCAAACGCCTGCTTGACCAGCTCGCCGGCGGGAGTTATTGCGTCCATGTCCGACATGGTTGTATGGAGGTGCAGCTCAACGCGCTTGTCCTCTGCCTTGTCCTTGCGCTTCCTGGTCTTTACCGAAGCGATGGAGTAGGGACGGATATTCAGACATTTTGCAAATGTATCAAACTCGAACTTGCCGGTGACTATTATCGCCTTGCCCGGCTTGATGTTGCTTTTGATAACGTCTGCATTCTCTATTGCGGTGATTATTTTAAGTATCTCGGAGGAGGTCTTATCTGAGAAATATGCGGTAAAAATAAATGTGTTGCCGTCTCTGGAGGTCTTGTCCTCGGTCTTGAAAACCTCGCCCCAGAGTGTTACTTCGTCGCCCTCGCCAAAGTGCTCCGCCATCTGCAGCGGAGCCTCGCTGATTCCCTTTCCATAAAACAGGGAAGCGGTGCTGTCGAGCTTGTCGGATTCAAACGGCAGCTTTATTTCCTTGGGCTCTTTGAGCACTGCCGCTCCACGTCTGCCGCCGCCCTTTCCACTGCCTCCCTGGAAGCGCTTTTCCCCCGAGGGAGCAGGCGGAGTCTGGGTTATCGTGATTTTAGGAAGCGGAGCGCTCTGCTCCTTTTCAAGGTACTCGTCAATGTTTATCTCAGAATTACCTGTAAAAACCACCTGGAGGCGCTTCTTGAAGAATCCGGCGATCATGCGCTGTATAGAGGTATCAATACCCATTTTCATCAGGATATCCCTGCCGCCGGAGTGCAGCGATATCTCGCAGGTCTCGCCGTCGTCGCTTATTTCCGCTCCGTCTAGGTAGCCGTTGACCGACCCGTTTCTGTCCTTGAGTATCGCGATTATCTCGTAAATGTAATCCGGAGTGTAGAGCGATTCATGAAAGCTCGGGAAAATCTGTATTTTCGCGCCGCCTGTCGCTGATGAAAGCTGCTTTTCAGCAGTCAGGATCTCAGCAGCGGGACACAGCTCGTCCATTTCAAGGTTAATGAGCAGCTCCTTGTTCTGCTGATCGTGTATTATTTTAAGTATCCTGCCCTCCGCGCAAGTCTGCGGAAGCGTGAGCCCATCGAAAAGCTCGCTTAACTTTGCCGACATCTGATCCTTCCTTTCAGGTTTATAACAGGTCTATTTCTTTTTTCAGTTCCTCAAGGAGCCTATCTTCGGGCACTTTTCTGAGTATCTGTCCCTTCTTGAAAAGGATACCCTCTCCGTTTCCTCCGGCTATACCGATATCCGCTTCCCGGGCTTCTCCGGGGCCGTTGACCACGCAGCCCATTACCGCGACCTTTATCGGCTTGTTTATCCCGGCACAAAGTTTCTCGACCTGTTCCGCAAGCGGAATCAGCGCGATCTTGGTTCTTCCGCAGGTCGGACACGCCACGATCTGCACGCCGGTTCCGATATCGCATGCACACAGGATATCCTTTGCGGCGTAGATTTCCTTGACCGGGTCTGCGGTCAGGGAAACGCGTATCGTATCGCCTATTCCGTCGCAGAGCAGCGAGCCTATTCCCACCGCCGACTTAATGACGCCCATGCGCTCCGTTCCGGCTTCGGTCACTCCGAGGTGCAGCGGATAGTCAACCTGCTTTGCAAGCAGCCTGTACGCCTCTATCATGAGCTTCACGTCCGAGGATTTTATACTGATCACGATATCGTCGAAATCGCAGTCGTTCAGCAGCTTTACATGCCCGAGGGCGCTCTCAACCAGCGCTTCCGGGGTGGGGCTTCCGTACTTTTCAATCAGCCTGCGCTCAAGCGAGCCGGAGTTCACTCCAATACGGATAGGAACATTGTGGAGCCGGCAAGCGTCCGCGACTGCCTTTACACGGTCGACGCCTCCAATGTTTCCGGGATTAATGCGCACCTTGTCGACCCCGGCTTCCACCGCGGCAAGCGCTATTCTGTAGTCAAAATGAATATCGGCGACTACCGGGATATCCACTGCGTTTTTCAGCGCGGGAATGAGCCGGACGTCCTCAATGGTCGGTATCGCTGCGCGGATTATTTCGCAGCCCGCCGCTTCAAGTTCTTTAGCCTGCCTTACTGTGCCTTCTACGTCCCCGGCGGGAATGTTCAGCATCGACTGAATGTAGATTTTACCGTCTCCGAGCAGCAGACTGCCTACTCTTACCTTTTTATTGCTCAATTGAAACCTCCGCTGATCAGCTTAGAAATATCTCCGAATGTTACCACAAGCATAAGAACCATAAGCAGACCGAAGCCTACCAGGTGTACAACGCCCTCGATTTCCGGCTTGAGCGGCTTGCGGCGTATCGCTTCAATAATAAGGAACAGGAACCGGCAGCCGTCCAGCGCGGGAATGGGAAGCAGGTTGAAAACTCCTACGTTGATAGTAATAAATGCGAAAAGGTAGCAGAACGACGGGAGTCCATAACTTACGCTCTGCGAAACAACCGTGACGGTTCCGACCGGACCTGAAAGGTCTTTCAGACCGTATTTTCCCTTGAACAGATCAGCCAGTGTGAACATTATCATGCGGCTTATCGAGGCGGTCTCACGTCCGCTGTACTCAATAACCGTCAGGAAGTTCCTCTCGAGCGGCTGAACGTAGAAACTGTAGATAACATCGCTGTTTCCGTTATCGTCTGTTTCGACCTTGAACTGAACGTCTTTCAGCGCGATAAGCTCTCCGCCGCGCTTCACCTTGAAATCAAGCAGGAGGTTTCCGTTTTCGTCAGTGCGTCCGCCGTTGTTCTGCATTTTGTACTGAATGTCGAACGTTGTCCAGACCGTGGTATTCTCCACGGAGACGATCTCATCGCCGACCATTAGCTGACTTGTAATCCCGGGTATATCGTTGACAACGCTTACTGTGGTCGTTCCGATATTCGAAATTGTGCAGACATATATCATTGCGACAAAAAATCCGAGAATCAGGTTCATTATCGGGCCTGCAAGTATAACTATCATTCTCTGCCAGACCGGCTTCCGGTTGAACGCGCGCGGGTTGTCGCTTGAATCCTGCTCGCCTTCCATTGATACCGAACCGCCGATGGGCAGCAGACGTATCACATAGTTAGTCTCCCTGCCCTTTTTCCTCAGGATCACCGGACCCATTCCGATCGCGAATTCGTTTACCTGAATCCCGCAGAGCTTTGCCGCTGTGAAATGCCCCAGCTCATGAATGATGATAATAACGCAGAACGCGAGTATTGCAATGACTATCTGCATATGACCTCCTGTCAGAGAGTTCCGAACTTTGCCGCTACATATTCCTCGGCGGCAGCCTTTGTATCTAGTATTTCCTGGAGCGTTGGCTCGGGAATGAATTTTACAGACTCCAGGGCGCCGCTGACCGCCTCGCCGATGTCAAGGAATCCGATCTTCCCTGCAAGGAAAAGCGCAACAGCGGCTTCGTTTGCGGAATTCACCGCGCAGGGGGCGTTTCCCTCCATTGAAATCGCACGTTTTGCCGCACCAAGGCAGGTGAAGGTTTCCGGATCCGGCTTTGAAAAAGTGAGCTGCCCCACGTCAAAGAGCGATAGCTTCTTAGCCGGAGACGGAAGGCGCCTCGGGTAGGTCAGCGCTAACTGAATAGGAATACGCATATCAGCCGTACCCAACTGAGCAATAACAGCGCCGTCCTCGAACTCCACTGCGGAGTGAATTATGCTCTGCCTGTGAACGACTATCTCCACCTGCTCTGGGCGCACGTCGAAAAGCCGTACCGCTTCGATCAGCTCCAGACCTTTATTCATGAGAGTTGCGCTGTCAATGGTGATTTTCGCGCCCATGCTCCAGTTAGGGTGCTTCAGAGCCTGCTCAACGGTCACTCCCCGGAGTTCCTCCGTGTTTTTCCCATAGAACGGCCCGCCGGAAGCGGTGAGCAGTATTTTCTCAGGACGGTTTTCACCAGCTCCCATCAGGCACTGGAATATCGCCGAATGTTCGCTGTCGATCGGCAGCAGCTTCACGCCGTGCTCCTTTACGCAGTCGGTGACGAGCTTTCCGCCGGCTACCAGCGTTTCCTTGTTGGCAAGAGCGATGTCGTTGCCTGCTTTCGCCGCCTCCAGCGTGGGTAAAAGTCCGACCATGCCGACAACGGAATTCACCACAATATCGCAGTCGAGCCGCGCCAGCTCGCACAGACCTTCCATTCCGCAGAGCACCTTGATTTCCGTATCAGCAAGCCGCTGCTTCATGTCAGGATACGCGCTTTCGGAATAAACGCAGACGTACTCCGGCTTAAACTCCCTGGCCTGTTTCTCAAGCTGCGCCGTATTTGTCGAAGCGGACAGCGCTTTGACTCCGAACCCGTGCATGCGGCAGACGTCAAGCGTCTGAGTGCCGATCGACCCCGTCGAACCGAGTATGACAATGCTTTTCATTTATTAATATACCCCGCATTCAAGTAATATTCCCTTTGAACAAAACCACCCATTCACGCGGGTGAATGGGCAGAAATCATAAGAGCGGCCGCTCAGTTAAACAAAAATGAAACGTCCCAGATAGGAAAATGCTATATACAGGAACGGCGCAACAAAAATCACGCTGTCGAATCTGTCCAGTACGCCGCCGTGACCCGGCATAATGTTGCCGAAATCCTTGACATCATACTCACGCTTGATAACGGACGCGGAGAGATCTCCTATCACCCCGACAAGCGAAGCAGCCATTGAAAGCGGCACCAGGACGAAATAATTGAGCTGAACATCATTCAGGACGAAAGTGTTGTAAATAAATACAGTTATTACAGTAACAACGCCTACAGTAACAACGCCGCCGACCAGACCCTCAACGGTCTTTTTAGGACTTATGAGCGGACAAAGCTTGTGCTTTCCGAAGAAAGTTCCGACAAAATACGCGCCGGAATCCCCGAACCACGCGCAGAACAGTACATACAGCACCATGAAGATACCAAGCCCCTCGCCATGCGCGGAATACCTCAGCAGGGTTATACTGCACAGAGCAACCGGAAGAAGCCCTCCCGCAGCGCCGCATGCGAGCACCTGTTCAAAGCGGACTTCCTTGTGGAACTTCAGCATAATCAGCGCCATCACAATTACATACAGCATTGCGGCAGGCACAGCCAGGAACTTGATTTGGCTTATGGAAATAATAATCGGAAAAACAGCGCCAAAGACAATTGACGTCCACCTCAGCACGGTAAACTTATCGCACTTTATCGCGCGGGTAAGCTCCCATACCGCGACAGCAGACAAAAACGAAATGGCCGCGCAATAAACGAATAGATTATCGAGAATCAGAATTGTGACTCCCAATACTATTCCAACAGCAGCGGAGATCAGTCTCACACCCATAAGCAAACCCTTCCTCTGAAACTACACCCCGCCAAAGCGCCTGTCCCTGTCGTTGTAGATTTGTATTGCGTATTCCAGATGTTTTTTTGTGAAATCCGGCCAGAGCACGTCCATAAAAACGAACTCCGCATAAGCCGCCTGCCAGATCAGAAAATTTGACAGTCTCTGCTCGCCGCTGGGTCGGATTATCATGTCCAGCGGGGGCATTTCCGCAGTATAAAGCAGTTTCTCGATAGAATCCTCAGTTATGTCGTCCGGAGAGATTCCCCCGGAAGCCGCTTCGCGGGCAAGCTCCCTTGCGGCTCTTGTAATTTCATCTCTGCCGCCGTAGTTCAATGCCACGCCGGCGATAAAACCAGTGTTATTCACGGTTGACTGCTGAATATCCAGAAGCTCTGCGGTAATATCCTCCGGAAGCCGTGTTATATTGCCCAGGAAAATAAATCGTATATCTTCCCGCGCGGCAGCACGGATATCCTTAATATACTGCCGGAGAAGGTTCATTATTCCTTCAACCTCGTCAGCCGGACGTTTCCAGTTCTCGGTCGAAAATGCATAGAATGTCACGCATTTAACTCCAAGCTCCCGCGCCCAGTTGATGGTCTTTTTAAAGACGGCCGCGCCCTGCTTGTGCCCGAAGCTCCTCGGGAGGCCGCGTTTTTTCGCCCACCTGCCGTTGCCGTCCATTATTATGCCGACATGCTGCGGAACATTAACCTCAGCCATCAGATAGACATGATCTCCTTGTCCTTGTCAGCGCCGACAGCGTCGATGGTCTCGATATACTTGTCGGTGATCTTCTGAACATTCTTCTCAGCTTCCTTGAGGTCGTCCTCGGTGATCTCACTGTTCTTCTTCTTTGCCTTGAGCTTGTCGAGAGCGTCGCGGCGTACGTTGCGGACTGCAACTTTGCTTTCCTCGCAGATCTTGCTTACCTGCTTGCAGAGTTCCTTTCTGCGGTCCTCGGTAAGCTGCGGAAATGCGATACGAAGAACTCTGCCGTCGTTGGTGGGGTTGATACCCAGGTCACTCGCCTGGATAGCCTTCTCGATGGACTTCAGAGTAGAAGCGTCGAACGGCTGAACAACGAGTATTCTAGCCTCGGATACAGAAATAGACGCCATCTGGTTAACAGGAGTCGGGCAGCCGTAATAATCTACGGTGATTCTGTCAAGTACGCTGGGATTAGCTCTGCCTGCGCGGATCGTTGCAAGCTCGCTTTCAAGCGCATTTACGCACTTGCCCATCTTTTCCTTTGTAATGTCGAGTATCTCTTTCATTATGGCACCTCTTTCGTGATATTACTGGGGCTTATGTTTTGTAACGAGCGTTCCGACTGTTTCTCCCATCACTGCGTCGTAGATGTTGTCGGGACGGTTAAGATCAAATACGATAATCGGAATGTTATTTTCGGTGCAGATCGCAGCCGCTGCGCTGTCCATTACCTGGAGTTTATTTACAAGGATATCGTGATGTGTGATCACGTCATACTTGACTGCGTCAGGGAACTTCTTGGGATCCTTGTCGTAGATACCGTCGACCATAGTCGCCTTCAGCAGGATATCGGCGTTGAGTTCCGCTGCACGAAGCGAAGCCGCGCTGTCCGTCGAGAAGAACGGGTTGCCGGTTCCACAGCCGAATATAACTACCCTGCCCTTTTCAAGGTGGCGGATAGCCTTGCCGAGAATAAACGGCTCAGCTACCTGCTGCATTGTAATGGCAGTCTGAACTCTGACCTCGCAGCCGAGCTTTTCAAGCACATCGGCTACAGCAAGGGCGTTCATGGCAGTGGCGAGCATGCCGATATGGTCTGCGCGCGCTCTGTCCATACCCTCAGAGCTTCTTCCGCGCCAAAAATTTCCGCCGCCGACAACTATGCCGATTTGAGCGCCGGCGTCAGCGCACTTTTTTATGCTCTTGCAGATGTTTTCAATGGTCGGGATATCAAGCCCGCTGCCCTTATCTCCGGAAAGCGCTTCGCCGCTGAGCTTCAGCAGTACTCGCTTATACTTAGGAGTTCCTGATTCCATATATGTTGCCTCCAAAATTTGTATTAATGCGTTATTAGCTGAAACATCAATAATCCAGAACACGGATCCTTCCGAGAAGGTCTGCGCTGTCGGAAACCTTCGCAATTGCGTCAGTAGTAGCCTTTTCAGTCATAACGCCTGTAACGAACGCAAGCTCGTTCTCAGGCTGGTTCTTTCTGGAAAGATATGTTACGTCGCCGAAGAGCGCCTTGACAACCGCCTTGGTAACTTCCACGTTCTTGGAAGCCAGTCTGATGTAGCTTGCGCTTGTGAAGTCACTGAAATCCTTGATGAAGTCCTGAGCGCTGTCAGCCCATGTGAGGGACTTACTTGTGCCGGAGTGCTTTACAGCGGAAACGATATCCGCAACAACTGCGCTTGCGGTCGGAAGCTTGCCTGCGCCCTTGCCGTAAAATACAACGTCGCCGGTAGCGTCGCCGCGAACCAGGATAGCGTTGAATACGTCGTTAACGCCCGCAAGCTGGCTCTCGTCCTTGATAACAGCCGGGAAAACGCCGATCGAGATCTTGCCGCCCTCTTCGCGCTTAGCACAGCCGATGAGCTTGATCTTGCAGTCAGCGCTGTCGCAGTACTCAACGTCCTCGAGAGTTATCTTTGTGATGCCCTCGGTGTGTACGCTCTCGGGGTAAACATGCTTGCCGAATGCGAGGGAAGCCAGAATGCATATCTTGCGGCATGCGTCGTGACCATCAACGTCAGCGGAGGGATTGCGCTCTGCATAGCCCAGCTCCTGAGCGATCTTGAGAGCCTTCTCAAAGTCCATGCCGTCGCGGATCATCTTTGTGAGAATAAAGTTGGTCGTACCGTTCAGGATACCAGCGATCTCGTCGATTTCGTTTGCGGAAAGGCATGCATGAAGGGGCTTGATAATGGGAATTCCGCCGCCTACGCTCGCTTCGAAGAAGAAGTTTACATTCTTTTCCTTTGCAATGGCGAGAAGCTCAGCGCCCTTAGCTGCAACGAGCTCCTTGTTGGAGGTTACTACGCTCTTGCCTGCTTCTAGCGAGGACTTAACGAAGTCGTAGGACGGCTTGAGACCGCCGATGACCTCGGCTACAACTGTGACCTCAGGGTCATTGAGGATAACATTGAAATCCTTGACGAATTTATCCTTGTAGGGGCTGTCGTTGAAATCACGGACATCGAGAATATACTTGATATCCATTTCCTGCCCAGCCTTCTTCTCAAGGCTTTCCTTGTTCTTATAGAAAACCTCTACTGTACCTGAGCCTACTACACCGTAGCCCAGAACCGCGATCTTAGCCATAATCTACTTCCTTTCATTATACGGCGCCGCCGTATGAACATCTGCACCGGCGGAGTGAGCATTCGCCGCCTTTGACCGGGCGTGTTCAGGTATTTTTCTGCGAAAACCGCCTCAGCCGTCAGATCTCCGTCAGTCCCGCGTGACCGTGGGGTGTGACATCTTTCAGCTTTTAAGCATGGCTCCGCTTATTATCCTGTATATTATATCACAATTCAATGATATTTGCAAGTAGTTTTTTAAAGGCTTGTAATTTTTCTGTGTAGTTATTCTGAAAGAATTGCATCTATCGCGGAAAGTTCCGACTGTGTGAAGTCCAGTTTGTATACTGCTTCCACATTTTCCTTTATCTGTTCGGGACGCGAAGCGCCGATCAGCACCGTAGTGACCTTACCCTCCCGGAGCACCCATGAAAGCGCCATCTGCGAAAGCTTCTGTCCGCGTGAAGCCGCAATATCATTGAGTCTGCGAAGCTGAGAGAGCTTCTGATCGGTGAGTTCGTTTTTGATCCAGGTCCTTCCCTTTCCGATTCGGGAATCCGCAGGAATTCCGTTCAGATAGCGGTCCGTGAGCAGTCCCTGATAGAGCGGGGAAAACACGCTCAGGCCGATTCCCTGCTCCGCCGCGAAATCACGCAGGCCGTCTGATTCTATCCAGCGGTTGAGCATTGAATAGCTCGGCTGATTCACGATGAACGGCGTGCGAAGCTCCTTGAAAATCGACATTATTTCGGCGGTCTGAGCCTTGTTGTAGTTTGATATCCCGACATACAGCGCCTTCCCCTGCCTTACCGCATTGTCGAGCGCGAGAGCTGTTTCCTCAAGCGGCGTGTTGGGATCGAAGATATGATGATAGAATATATCAACATAGTCGAGTTTCATGCGTTTCAGCGACTGATCCAGCGAAGCGGTAAGGTACTTTCTCGAACCGTTGCGGTCGCCGTATGGACCGTCCCACATCTCGTAGCCCGCCTTGGTTGAGATCACAAGCTCATCACGGAACTGCCGCATTCCACGGTCAAGTATTTTCCCGAGATTCTCCTCGGCTGAGCCATTGTATGGATTTCCGTAATTATTGGCAGCGTCGATGTGGGTTATTCCGAGATCGAATGCGGTATGCACCATCTCCTCCATATTATCGAAGCTGTCCTTATAGCCAAAGTTCTGCCAGATTCCCAGCGATACCGCCGGGAGCTTCAGACCGCTCTTTCCGCAGCGGTTATATACCATTTTTTCATAGCGATGTTCGTTTGGTGTATACATTTTTCCTCCGTGTTAGTGTCTCTTGAAAAATCCCGGCTTCTTTTCGGAAGCTGAATTCTTCCTCTCTTCCTCAAGTTCTTTGAGAATTTCGCGCTTTATGTTCTCGCGGAGATTTTCGTACAGGTTCTCATACAAATTGTTATAAAGCTCAGCCGCGAGCTTCTCCTTGTCGAACAGCGGCTCTGGAGTTATCTTCTTCTTCAGATTGCGCTGTATCTCCTCCAGCTCGAAGGAAGTAAATGCGCTTGCAGTCGAAATGTACTCTTCTTCGGGCTCCTCTTTTGCAGGCTCCGGAGCTTTTTCGGGCTCTGTATGTACCTCCTGGTGCGACGGTTCGTCAGTCGCTGCAGGCTTTGGAATATTTGGTTCCTCAGCTGTCTGAGCGTCGGAAGCAGGAAGCGTTGTGAATTCCGGTTCAAACTGCTGCATTTCCTGCATTGTATCTTCCGGTTCCTCCTGCTGAACCGCAAAGGGATCAGTCGGAGTTTCCTGTTCTGAAATTTCGGGTACTGACTGAACTTCTTCCGCTAATGCTTCC
>DQFX01000053.1:57778-57936 GCA_003531585.1 Oscillospiraceae bacterium
CTTCCTGCTCCGGAATTTCGGGTGCTGACGGAACTTCTTCCGCTAATGCTTCCTCGACTTGCTCGGGAACTATCGGTTCTAACTCCGGCATTGGCTCGGCGGGAGCTTCCTGCTCCGGAATTTCGAGTGCTGACGGAACTTCTTCCGCTAATGCTTCC
>DQFX01000053.1:58238-103129 GCA_003531585.1 Oscillospiraceae bacterium
CTTCCTGCTCCGGAATTTCGGGTACTGATGGAACTTCTTCCGCTGGCGCTTCCTCGACTGTGTCGGGAACTATTGGCTGTAACTCCGGCATGGATTCAATCGGAGATTCAGAAACTTGCATTGAAACAGCAACAGGAACTCCCTGCGCGTCTGATTCAGGAGATACTGTTTGGGGAGCCGGAGCAGTGCTCTGTGCCGGCTGAGCTGGATTTACAGCAGGCTCGTGATTCACTTTATGGCCGCAGTAGGGGCAGTACAATGCCTGGGGTCTGATGAGTTTTTTACCGCATTCTTCACAAAACATTTGGTGCCTCCGCATTAATTATTCGTGCTGCTTATATTCTGGGAAACGCTGAATAAAACAATCCTGGTTTTTATTCTGAAAATGCCTCCCAAATGACCAGCACTCAGGAGGCATTTTAATGTAACTATTACATCTGTGCAAGCTCAGCAAAGGACTGCTTCATTGCCGGATAAAGCTTGCGGTACATTGCATATACCTTTTCGTACTCGGCGGAGTTTTCCGCGATAGGTTCCTGTATCTTCTCGGGCTTGATGACCGCGCGGCATGCCTCGGGAACGCTCTTATAAATACCTGCGCCAACCGCCGCAAGAAGCGCTACGCCAAGCGCGGGGCCTTCCTTGTTCTGGGTGGTCTTGACCTGGCAGCCGTAAAGGTCGGCAAGCATCTGACGCCACAGCGGAGAAGTTCCACCGCCGCCGCACGCCATCATATCGCTTACGTTAATGTTCATCTCGCGCATAACCTCAACGCAGTCGCGCAGGGAGTAAGATACGCCCTCCATTACCGCACGGAGCATTTCCTTCTTCTTGTGCATGGTGGAAAGCCCGAAGAATACGCCGCGGGCATTAGGATCAAGGTGAGGAGTTCTCTCGCCGTTGAGGTAAGGCATGTACAGCAGACGGTTTGCCCCGATCGGAACGCTTCCCGCTTCCTTATCCATAAGGTAATAGGGATCAACGCCCATAGAAAGCGCGGTCTCCATTTCAGACCATGCAAAATTGTCTCTGAACCACTTGAGGGACAGTCCGGCGGACTGTGTAACGCCCATTACATGCCAGCAGCCAGGAACGGCACAGCAGAAGGTGTGTACTCTTCCCTTCTTATCAATGGAAATATCGGAGGTATGTGCAAATACAACGCCGGAAGAGCCGATAGTAGTAAACGCCTTGCCGTCCTCGACTACGCCGGTGCCGACCGCAGCTGCCGCATTATCTCCGGCACCGCCGACTACAGGAGTTCCGACTTTAAGACCGGTAAGCTCCGCAGCCTTTGCCGTGATAGTTCCGGTGATCTCGGGAGATTCGTATACCCTGGCAAGGAGGGCCTTGTCGATACCAAGCTTGTTCAGTACTTCGTCAGACCAGCAGCGGTTCGGAATGTCAAGAAGCTGCATTCCGCTCGCGTCGGAAACCTCGGTTGCGAACTCGCCGGTAAGCATAAAGCGTATGTAATCCTTCGGAAGGAGAATATGCCTGCACTTCTCATAATTCTGAGGCTCGTTGTTCTTTACCCACATGATCTTCGCTGCGGTGAATCCGGTAATAGCCGGGTTCGCTGTGATCTCGATCATTCTGTCTGCGCCGACCTTATCGGTGATCTCAGCGACTTCCTTCGCGGTACGCTGATCGCACCAGATGATTGACTTACGGATTGGCTGGTTCTCAGCGTCAAGCATTACCAGGCCGTGCATCTGACCGGAAAGTCCAACGCCCTTGATATCGTCTGCACTGACGTTGCTCTGAGAAATAACGTCCTTGATTCCGTTCACGGAAGCGTTCCACCAGTCGAGCGGCTCCTGCTCGGCGTAGCCGTTCTGCGGAGTGTAGAGCGGGTACTCATATGTAGCGGAAGCTACCGGAGTACCGTCCTCCGAGAAAAGCACCGTTTTTGTTCCTGAAGTGCCGATATCAACGCCTAAAATGTAAGCCATGATCATGTTCTCCTTATTAATACATCATATGCGGTATAGCATTTACCGTAGTTCAAAACGTCAATGTAAACGTTTATTCTTTTTCAATTTTAATATAAATTGCCTAATTTGTCAAGAGGTTTTGAATTTTTTTGGTGTGAAATTACAAAAAATCGGGGCGATATTTCAATACGCCGCGATTTTACTATTTAACTGCGCCGATTGCATTGCGGACTGCGTTCAGAAGGTCGTCAGGTCTGAAGGGTTTCCGGACGCATGGAACACCGAGTTCTTCCGCTTTATGCAGAGTTTCGTTATCCTCCGCCGCTGTAAGAAATATTACAGGAATCGTTATCCCGACGCCGCGCATGCGCTTCAGGGTCTCAAATCCGTTAAGCCCCGGCATCATCACGTCAAGAAGCACAAGGTCAGCTCCATCTGAAAGTTTGCTGAGGCACTCCTCTCCAGAAGCAGCCTTTACTGTTTCGTACCCGTTCTTTGTCAGCATGAACTCAGTCATTCTGCGGTTCATAGGTTCATCGTCGGTTATGATTATCTTTGCCATGAGCTGTCCTTTCGTGACTTGTACTTTTTATATATTATATCACCATATTTCTTTGTTGTCAATGTCACGAAAACCCACTACAATTATATCAAAAACATAGTAACCGATATTAAATATAAACATAAGCTTAAAATGCACAAAATGACTAATGATGTTGACAAACATAGTAAATTGAGATATAATATACACATGTGAATAAAATAACATTTTGTGTAGAAAGGGGTCGTTATATGGCAGTAATGACACGCAACAATTCCGACAAAAGAGTAATACGCACCAAAAAGGCGATTCGCACCGCGCTTTTCAAGCTAATGGAAAGCAAAGATATAGCGTCGATCACAATAAGCGAGCTTACAACGCTTGCAAACGTCAACAGACGTACATTCTACACCCACTATAGCAACATAACAGATATCCTCGACGAGACCGAATCCGAAATAGTAGAAGCCCTCGGCGAGCTAATATCGCAGTTTGACAGCGCGAGTCTGGTAGACAGCACCTACCACATTTTCATAGAGCTGAATCGTCTGATAACCGATGAATACGGCTTCTACTTCCACCTGATGAAAAGCGATTTCCGCGGAGTTCTCGTGACCCGCATGAAAACAGTGCTGAAGGCCTCCGCCGACAAAATTCTCGGTCGATTCACCATTCCCGCCGACGGAAAGTACATCACGCTGATGTCGTCGTTCATCAACGCAGGCTTCCTGAATCTTTTTCTGGAGTGGAACAAATCCGGCAAGGACGTCTCCATTGAAACCGCCGCAAAGGTGGCAAGCGTAATGGTCGACTTCTGTGTGAAGAACGTTCCGGAAATCAGCAGGACGATCGACGATATGCCCGACCCAACAAACAAATAAATTATCCCGGTTCGTTAGAACCGGGATAATTTATTTACGCCTTATTCATGGTTGTGATGACCGTACGCATGACGTCAAGCGGCTTTTCGCCCTTATTGAGCGAAACGCGTATATGCCCCTTGCCGGTCGGCTCCAGCCTGAGACGGTTCGAATAAACGTCCGACAGAGCCGCAATCTTTTCCATGTCAAATTTGGACAGATAGAATATCAGATCATTTTTCATCTGGCTGATCTCCACGATATTGCAGGCGCTTGCCATATTACGCAGCCGCGCCACCTCGATAAGTCCGACAACCGACTTTGGCGGGTCGCCGTAGCGGTCGATGAGCTCGTCGGTTACATCGGTGCTGTCCTCGTCGTTCTGTATTTTCGCTATTTTGCGGTAGCAGTCGACGCGCTGCGCCTGGTTCGAAATATAGTCCTCCGGGATATACGCGTCTATCTTGATATCCACCAGGCACTCCTCCTTGTGGACGTCCTTTTCGCCGCGCTCCTCGCGCACAGCCTCGTCAAGAAGCTGGAGGTACATATCATATCCGACATTTGCAAGATGTCCTGACTGGCTCGCGCCAAGTATGCTTCCCGCGCCGCGTATCTCAAGGTCACGCATGGCTATGCGGAATCCGCTGCCAAACTGCGTGAACTCCCGGATAGCGTCGAGCCGCTTCTGAGAGATCTCGGAAAGCACCTTCCCACGCTGGAACGTGAAGTAAGCATACGCGCGCTTGTTGGTTCTTCCGACGCGCCCGCGGAGCTGATGAAGCTGCGCAAGTCCCATATAATCAGCGTTCTCAATTATGAGAGTGTTTACGTTCGGAACGTCCACGCCCGTTTCAATAATGGTGGTGCACACAAGCACGTCGAGGACTCCGTCAAGGAGCTGCCGCCATATCTCTAGCATCTGTTCCTCTGACATTCTTCCGTGCGCCACGCCTACGCGCGCGTCCGGAATCAGTGTTCGTATCTTCTCTGCGCAGCTATATATCGAATCAATCCGGTTGTGGATATAGTATACCTGTCCGCTTCGGCGAAGTTCCTTCTGAATCGCCTGCATGACGATGCCCCAGTCGTGCTCCATTACATAGGTGGTGATGGGCTGCCTGTCCTGCGGAGGCTCGTCGATAACGGACATATCGCGTATCCCGCTCATTGCCATGTTGAGCGTACGCGGAATCGGGGTCGCCGAGAGCGTCAGCACATCGACTCCGGCGAACATCTCCTTGAATTTCTCCTTGTGAGCCACGCCGAAACGCTGCTCCTCGTCGATTATTACAAGCCCGAGGTCCTTGAATTTGATGTCGTCCTGAATGATACGGTGCGTACCTATCAGGATATCAATGCTGCCAGCCTTCAGCCTGCGGAGTATCTCGCGCTGCTCCGCCGGGGTCTTATGCCGCGAAAGAAGCGCGATATTGACCGGGAAGCCCTCCATGCGGTTGCAGCAGGTCTGGAAATGCTGCCATGCAAGCACGGTCGTGGGAACAAGTATCGCGCACTGCTTACCATTTTCAGCGCACTTGAAAGCCGCCCTGAGAGCAACCTCTGTTTTGCCGAATCCAACGTCGCCGCACAGCAGCCGCTCCATCGGGATCGGCTTCATCATATCCGCCTTTATCTCGTCAACGCAGCGGAGCTGAGAATTAGTCTCGATATAGTTGAAGTGCGCTTCGAAATCCTCCTGAAGCGAATCGTCCGGCGGGAATTCGTACCCCTTGCTCTTCATGCGGCGGGAATAAAGCTCGATAAGCTCGGAAGCCATCTCCTTTGCTGCCGCCTTCGCTTTCGCCTTGGACTTCTGCCACTGATCGGAGTTCAGTTTGTTTAGTTTAACAGTGCCCGCGTCGCCGGAGCCGATATACCGCGACACAAGGTCAAGCTGCGTGACCGGAATGTGAAGCACGTCCGCGCCGGCGTAGCGTATCTTGATGTAGTCCTTGGCTACTCCGTCGGTCTCTATCTTGTGAACGCCGTCGAAAATTCCGATCCCGTAGGAATAATGCACCACAAGGTCGCCTATCGAAATATCGGAAAGCGAGCGAATCTCCTCGCCCTTTTTCTTCTTGAGAGGACGCTTCCTGTCCGCATGCACTGCGGTATGAGTGAACACCGCGAACTTTGTCACGGGGTATTCAATACCCGCGCTGAGAGTTCCCGGGGAAACGATTATCCTTCCGGGAAGCGGCTTTTCAGGCTCCATGGAGAAATCCGCCTTGTAGCCGTCGTCGGCGAGGTCGGAAGCAAGCGTACGCGCGCCCTTTTCCGTTCCCGAAAATATCATGCAGGCAAACTTCATGCTGAGGTAGTTATCAAGCTCCGAGCGGAGCACGGCGTACTCGCCGCTCCACGGGGAGGTCTGCACGGCGCTCTGGACGTCCAGCATAAGACCCAGCTCCATTCCGCCGCCGCGGATAAACGTGTCGAAATACACCGACGTCCTGCTCTCGAGTTCGGAATACAGCTCGTTTTTAGTGAGCATGTAGCGGTCAAGCCCCTTGCACAGCTTCTTTTCCTCGGTGAGTATCTTTAGATCCTCCGCGTGCTGGAGCGCCACCGCGCGGTAGTTCTCCTTCGCGGATACGTTTTCACAGACGAACACCGCGTTTGAGTAGTCGAATACGGTCGCTTCCTCGGAGTAGCACAGCGGGAAGTACTTGTCGACCGCGTTCAGATTAACGCCGCCGCGCATTTTCGCAACGTCTGCGCTGAGCCGCTCGCGGACTCCCTCGGCGTTCTTGCCGCGGAGCTTCTTTGAAAGAGCCTCTATACGGACGCATAGCTCGTCAGCGGAATCAAAAAGCACCTCCCCCGCCGGAGAAATGCGGATCTCGTCAAGCGGGTCAGTACGGCGCTGAGTGTCAAGGTCGAACCGCGAAATGCTGTCGATGGTATCTCCCCACAGCTCAATGCGACAGGGCGCGGAGCTGCTCGGCGGGAAGATATCCACAATACCGCCGCGCACCGAAAACTGCCCTGCGCCCTCGATGAGGTCGCACCTGGAATAACCCGCCGCCAGAAGTCGCTTTACTATGTCCTCCTGAGAGATCTCCATATCGGCTGAAAGCGTGATGGTACGCTGTTTCAGCTCCTCAGGCGGGATAGTGAGCTGCGCCGCAGCTTCCGGCGAGCATATCACGGCTTTACAAGTTCCGTCAAGCATTGCGGACAGCGCGAAAATCCGCTTGTGCTCGTACTCCCTGGACGCCGCCTCGAAATCTCCGAGCAAAAGCTCCTTCGCGGGGTACAGCAGCGCAGTACCCGCGCCATACATCATGTTGATATCGTTGGAAAGGCGCTGGGATTCCGCTTCGCTTTCCGCAATCACAAGCACCGGGAGAAGCTCCGGCTTTTGCAGGAGCGCTCCGATAATGTGAGCCTTGTGTATATGCGAAACGCCTGTCACAAGGGCAGGCAGCGTGTTATGATCGTCGAGATACTTGTCGAGTTTTTTATACTCGGGTATCTGTTGAGCCGCGTTAAGAAAAATATCCATCGTTTGTTCCTCAGGAATTGAACTTGTTCATTGCTTCGTTCATCTTGCCGCCGACCATCAGTTCAATGGAGCTTACAGCGTTGTCCATAGCAGTTTCAAGGGCTTCCGCCTGCTCCTTTTTGAAATGACCGAGCACCCAGTCGGCAAGATTGTAGTCGGGGTGTGGCTTCGCTCCGACGCCCATCTTTATTCGCGGGAACATATCGGAACCAGAAAGGTAAATTATGCTCTTGATCCCGTTATGGCCTCCGTCGCTGCCCTTTCTGCGTATACGCAGCTTGCCAGGCTCAAGCGAAATATCGTCGAACACGATGATAGTGCGCTCCGGCGGGATTTTATAGAAGCTCATTGCCTCTGTCACCGCTTCGCCGCTGTTGTTCATAAAGGTCGTGGGCTTCATGATAAGGCAGCGCTTTCCGGATATCATCGCGTCGCAGGTCAGCGACTTGAAGCGCAGCTTCTTGCAGTCGAGCTTGTATTTTTCGCAAAGAGTGTCTATTGTCATGAATCCGATGTTATGGCGGGTGCCTTCGTACTGCGTTCCTGGGTTGCCAAGACCGCATATGATGTACTCGACTGCACCCTGCGGCGCAGGTGTTCTTTCAGATTCGAGTTTCTTGAAAATATCTGCTATTGACATAGTATATGTGCCTTTCGGGTATTTTATATAACGCACAAAGACCACCCGCAGTATACTGCGAGTGGTAATTTGTGCTGTTTAGTTCGCGTTCAGACGAGATCGTTTGCGTCAAACGGATCGCCGCACTCCGGGCAGAACTTCGGGGGGTGCGCGGGATCCTCGGGCTGCCAGCCGCACTTATCGCAGCGGTAAACCGGCGCTCCGGAGGGTCTGGGCTTTCCGCAGTTCTGGCAGAACTTACCCTTGTTGACAGTACCGCAGGAGCATGTCCAGCCCTCTGCCTGAGCGGGCTTGGGCTTGCCGCAGTTCGCGCAGAACTTTCCGGTGTTGGAGGTTCCGCACTCGCATGTCCATGTACCCTGGGCGGGAGCCGCCTGGGCTGCGGGCTGCTGTACATTCTGCTGAACAGGCTGCTGTGCCTGCTGCTGAGCGCCCATCTGATACAGGCTCTGTGCATTGAAACCGCCCTGCTGCTGAGCCATGTTCATTCCCATGAAGCCCATCATTGCGCCGCCCTGGTTGCCGGCAGCGGTCTTCATCGCGCTTGCCTGCGCCTCGACAAGGGTCGCAGCCGCCATGTTTGGATTACGCATTACAGCGGTTCGCTGGAGGTTGGTTATCATCTCCTGGTCTTCCTTCGGAAGCGTCGGAGGATTCATTGCGAAGGAAGCGACGACCATTCCGCGGAGCTTGCCCCACTTTTCAGTGAGCGCTTCGTTGAGTGCTTCGGAGATCTCCACCGCCTTGCCGGGCAGCGCGCTGGGTCTTACGCCCTGCTCGGAGATCTTTCCAAGCGCGGGCTGGAGAGCAGTCAGGATCTCAGCCTTGAGCATGCTGTCGATATTGGAACGGTTGAAGGTCTCGCCGAAGTTTCCGCATACATTAGTATAGAACAGAACCGGGTTTGTTATACGGAAGGAGTACTCGCCGTTGCAGCGCAGGGAAACATCGACATCAAGGCCGATATTGTTGTCAACCACGCGGAATGGGATAGGATTCACAGTACCGTAGCGGTTGCCCATGATTTCCTTGATGTTTACATAGTAAACGCGCTGGTCATGACCTGCCTGACCGCCGTAGGTGATACGGGAGCCGATGTCCTTGATGGTGTTCATAATACCGTCGCCGAGGCTTCCGGAGAACACGGAGGGAGAAACAGCGGATTTGAATTCAAACACGCCTGCCTCTGCCGCAACTTCAGAAACCTTGCCGTCAACAACCACAAGCGCGCACTGACCCTCGTTGACTGCGATAGCGGAGCCATCGGTTATAACATTGTCGTCGCCCTTGTTTGTGCCGCGGGAGCCGACGCGCTTATGACCCTTCGCCGCAAGAATATCATTAGAAAGAGACTCGCAGTATATGTATTCCTTGTACTGGTCAGCAAGGTTTCCAGCAACTGCGTTAATTGCTGCTTTAATTAAACCCATGTGTAACTCCTTTCAAATACGGAAATCCATTGGATAGCTTGTATATATTTTAACTCAAAAAATGTAAATTGTCAATAGATATTTATAGAATTTTATACTTGACAAATCCGATGTTTTGTGGTAAAATATTTAAGTCATCGGGGTGTAGCGCAGTTGGTAGCGCGCGACTTTTGGGAAGTTGAGGCCGCAGGTTCGAATCCTGTCACTCCGACCATTGCAAAATCCCCGCCAAATGGCTTAGTTAGCTGTTTGGCGGGGATTTTTTATTTGTTCGTGATTTGTGGTGACCGTATTTCACTGGGTTTTTGCGATTTTTCGCGAACACATGCGTCAGATTTCTAATTATTCTGCGCCGAAAAGTTCGCGCTGCTGATCCACTCCGTCATAGCTTATTTTGCTGAATCCTCCGCCGGACGCCGCGCACTTTATAAGCTTTTTCGTGAGATCCGGGACATCGTCACGGTTCAGCGCTTCGTCGACGTCCACCCAGACCGCCTCGCTGTTCTCGTCGTTGTCGGAACGCGCTTCGCCTGACACGTAATCCGCGCGGAACGCTGCGTACCAGTCCTTCAAATTGAACCGCATTCCGATAAGTTCGCGCGGTTCTATCAGCACGCCGGTCTCCTCGAGATATTCACGGATCAGAGCCTCGCGCGGCATCTCGCCGTGATTCAGGTACCCTCCCGGGATTATCAGCCTGCCCTTGCCTGCGCCGTATGTATGCCGCGACAGCAGCACCTTTCCCTCATGTATCACAACTGCGGTCACCGACTGCGACCAGTTTGTATTGCCGTTTTCCATTATTCCTCCCGGATCCTCGCCGCGCAGTACCTATACCCCGCGTGCCGGAATCCAAATTTTTCGTAAAATCCCGTGAGCCTGTCCTCGCATATCACCCGGATCTCTCCACCGAGGGCGCGGCAGACTCTGCGAAGCAATCCGCCAGCGTACCCTTTCCCTTCGAAGTCAGGAAGCACCGCCACCTGGGAAATCAGGCTCTCGGAACCTATCGAATGCTGAACCACAAGCGCGGATCTCCCGTCTGAAACGCACCGCGAAACTCCATGCCTCACCCTGTGAGACATGTCAAGGTACCACGGTTCAAAATCTATCGGAAACCGCGTTGAAATAACCTTCCAGGCCTCCGACGGCGAACATTCCGGAAGTTCCTCTCCGGATTTTTCAGGCATTCTCAGTTCCATCAGGCAGACCCGGCTGAATTCTGCGGGGATTTTCCCACGGAGCATATCCCCCGCCGTTTCCGAGCAGAACAGGTCGGAGAATCCGTTCATCGCCAGGAATCCTGCAAGCTCCTCCCAGTCGCAGCCGGGATCTTCGCATATCACAAAAGAGCCGTCCAGGCACGCAAGGTAGGTACTCCCCTGCCGGAAGAACCTGCAAAATTCGTAGCTCCCGCCGTACGCGTTGAACAGCGCCCGGATTTTCAGCGCCTCAACGCCCTGCGCCGGAAGCTCTGATAGCTGCTCCGCTGTATAAATGCGCTCCGTCACAGCTCTGCAAATGCGCTCAGCACCGCTTCGGCCAGCTTTGCCGTCGCTGTGTAGTCCGCCTCATTGATAACGCACGCAGGCGAGTGAAGGTACCTGCACGGAACCGAAAGCGCGCAGGTGCGGACTCCGCCGCGACTGACATGTATCGCGCCGCTGTCGTTTCCGCCGGCGATAAGCGTTTTCGTCTGATTTGCAATGCCAAGCTTATCTGCGGTGTTCCTTGCAAGCTGGTACAGCTCGCGGTCGTAGATCGTTGCTCTGTCCATGTATGACACTACGCAGCCCCTGCCTAGCTCGCATACGCGCTTGGCGCCGGAGGTCTCCGCGATATCGCAGGCGGTCGTTGTCTCGAGGACTACCGCGATATCCGGCTCTATCGTGAACGCAGCCGCCTTTGCTCCACGGGTCCCGACTTCCTCCTGAACCGTGAACGCATACCACGCGTCGTACTCGGGCCCGCCGTTTATCATGTCCATCATTATAAGGCAGCCGGCGCGGTCGTCTATCGCCTTGCTCTTTACGAAACCGCTTCCAAATCTGAAGCTGTCCGAATCGAACACCGCGCAGTCTCCCCTTGACACGCGCTTTCCTGCTTTCTCCGCGTTTTCCGCGCCGATGTCGATAAGAAGCGCGTCAAAATCCGGAGCCTTTTTGCGCTCGTCCGCGCTCTGCTGATGAACCGCCTTCGTGCCGATCACTCCGCGGGTGCCGTTTCCGAATCTCACAGCGCGTCCCAGTACGACCCTCGGGTCAATTCCGCCGACTGCCCCGAACCTCAGGAAGCCGTCGCTCGTGATGTCAGTCACCATGAAACCGACCTCGTCCATGTGCGCCGCGAACATAATGCGGTTTTTCGGGGTTTTTCTGCCCTTCTTGAACACCAGCAGATTTCCCAGATTGTCGGTTATTACCTTGTCAGCATGAATACTAGATTTGATGTAATCGCGTACCGCGCCTTCGTCTCCGGAAGTTCCGTCCAGCGCGCATATTTCAAGAAGCCTGTCCATCATCAGTTCTCACCTCCCGCAGCGTACTCGCAGATCAGTCTTGCAGCGCTCTCGATATCGCTCAGCCGAACCGTTTCGATCGGAGTGTGCATATAGCGTATCGGAATAGAAACTGTGCAGCACTTCACGCCCGCTCTGCTTATTGAAATGCTGTCCGCGTTAGTTCCTGTGGAAGACGGCATGACCTCTATCGTATACGGGATCCCATTCTTTTCCGCGGCTGATTTCAGCGCGTCTGACATTCCGCGGTCAAGCGCTGCGGAATATCCTATCATTGCGCCGCTGCCAAGTACGGCGGTCTCATGCGGAACGCTGTCCGGGGTTCTTCCAAAGGATACGTCGACCGCTATCGCCTCGTCCGGCTGGAGGCGAAACGCTGCGCCCTTTACGCCGCGCTCGCCGGTCTCTTCCTGGGCGGAAAAGCACACCGCAAGGTTGTATCTGAGCTTTCTCCCGCGGAGCATATCCAGCGCGCAGAGAACAGCGCATACGCCGCTGCGGTCGTCAACGGAAGGCGCGGATATCACGCCGTCGGAAAGATCGCGGAAATCGGAATCCACAGTAACGCGGCTGCCCAGCGGAACCGCCTTTTCTGCTTCATCTCGGGTCATTCCGATATCTATTGCGATATCGCCTGCCTCTGGAACTTTCGTGTGGTCGCTGGAAACATGCGGCGGCAGAGTCGAAACTACGCCGCGTATATCCTGCACTCCGTGAACGGTAACGCTCTGAGCCAGCATAATGCGCATGTCCGGACCGCCGCAGGCGCCTACCTTCAGGAAGCCGTCCGGGTCGATATACGATACTATAAATCCGATCTGGTCAATGTGCGCGTCGAGCATGAGCGTGGGCGCGGAAGCGTCCTGCGCAGGAATAAGCGCGGTCACATTTCCGAACGCGTCGCACTGCGCGCCCGGCGCGTATTCGCTCAGCAATTCGAGCGCCGTACGGGAAGCCTCGCTTTCTGCGCCCGAAACTCCGGCCGCGCCGGTCAGCAGCTCTAGTGTTTTCCTTATATCCAAAATCTGTCGTTCCTTTCTTGGAAAGTTACTTTAAAAAGTCGCTCGCGGTATCCGTTATATTGAAGTGATGCCCCTTGTGATTTAGAAGCTCCAGCTTATACGAAAGTATCTGCGGAACAACTCCGAGTTCAAACGCCGCTTCCTCCATGGCGGAAGCGTAGCTCATCACAGAGAGCGTTTCCTTATCGGTAAGGAGTATCTCCGCCGCAAAGAGGTTCGCCTCGCGCTCCGTTTTGTTGGTCGCCAGAAACAGCGAGCTTTCGCGTATTCCGCCCGCCGACAGCTCCCGGTGGAGCATATCGTGGCCGAATTCGTGCGCGCATACCGTCTGCTGGAGCAGCTTATCCAGCGACTTGTTTATAATAATGTATCGCCTGTTGTTTTCGAACAGGTAGAAGCCCTTGAGGGAGCCAAGTTCCCGCAGCCATACTGCCGCGCCGGAATTCTCAGCGGTCTGGAAGATCGTCCTCCCGCCGAATTCGCCCCGTACCTGTTCGACAAGGCTTATTATACGATCCATCATTCGCCGGAGTTATCGCGGGAATCCTCGTAGATCTCCATAAGGCACTTGATAAGGCTCTCTTTGTCCTCGGAATTCAGCGTGTTTCCTGCAAAAAGTCCGCGTGACTGCGCAAGGAACTGAGCCGCCTGAGCCTTGTCGGCGTCGCTGGCGCAGATCTTGCGTATGAACTGCTCCTCCACCGTAAGCTCCAGCTCCTGGCTATCGTCCTTCAGGAATTCCGGCGTAAGCTGTAGCTGATCAGCCATTTTCTGGAGAGTCTCTGCACGGGGATTGCGGGTACCGTTAAGATAATTTGCAAACGCGCGGTAGGTTATTCCTATGCTGTGCGCAAAATCAGTCTTTTTGATACGCTTTCTGCTCAGCATTATCTCAAGTTTCTCGTTCATTTTCATGGTGTTTTCCTCCTAATTTACGCCGGCTGAATTCCATCAGCGTACGTTCATGATTATATTATAAACATGAACGCGGATTTTGTCAAGTGGTTTTCCTGATCAATTTCCCCTGCCGCGCAGTCTGCCAATGTATATTATACAATAAATATTCATTCCAAGTTAAGAAATCAAGCCAGTAAATGCGGTTATTTCATCTTTTTGCGAGAAAATATTCATTAATTCAAAATTTCTTGTATATTATTCGCTGCACGGTATTTTTCCACTTGACAAACGCCGGAAAATGAGTATAATTAAGATTGTAAAAATTAATCAACCTTTTTGGGCTGAAATGTCGTAAAGGAGACACAAATCATGGCAAAGGAAATCAAAAAGATCGTTCTGGCTTACTCCGGCGGTCTCGACACATCTATCATTATCCCCTGGCTGCACGAAAATTACCCCGGCTGCGAAGTTATCTGCGTAGCAGGCAACGTAGGTCAGGATTCCGAGATCGTTGGTCTCGAGGAGAGAGCTAAGAAGACAGGCGCTTCCAAGCTGTATATTGAGGATATCCAGGACGAGTTCGTAAACGACTTCATCTTCCCGACCCTCAAGGCTGGCGCAAAGTACGAAGGCTATCTGCTCGGTACTTCCTTCGCTCGTCCTCCTATCGCAAAGCGTATCGTGGAGATCGCACGCAAGGAAGGCGCTGACGCTATCTGCCACGGCTGCACCGGTAAGGGCAACGACCAGGTGCGTTTCGAGCTGACGATCAAGGCTCTTGCTCCTGAAATGCAGATCATCGCTCCCTGGAGAATCTGGAACATCAAGTCCCGTGAGCAGGAGATCGAGTACGCAGAGGCTCACAATGTTCCGATCAAGATCACACGTGAGACCAACTACTCCAAGGATATGAACCTGTGGCACCTCTCCCACGAGGGTCTCGACCTTGAGGATCCCGCAAACGAGCCGCAGTACAACAAGCCAGGCTTCCTGGAGCTCGGCGTATCCCCCGAGCAGGCTCCCGACAAGCCCACTTATGTTACTATCCACTTTGAGAAGGGTATCCCGACCGCGCTCAACGGCGAGAAGATGGACGGCGTAAAGCTCATCAAGGCTCTGAACAAGCTCGGCGGCGAGAACGGCATCGGTATCTACGATGTAGTTGAGAACCGTCTGGTAGGCATGAAGTCCAGAGGCGTTTACGAGACCCCCGGCGGAACTATCCTTTACCACGCACACGAGGTTCTGGAAACCATCTGCCTTGATAAGGAAACTCAGCACTACAAGGCTGGCCTGGCTCAGAAGTACGCTGACATCGTATACAACGGTCAGTGGTACACTCCCCTGCGCGAGGCTATGGACGCATTCGTAGACAAGACCCAGGAAACCGTTAACGGCGACGTTAAACTGAAGCTCTACAAGGGCAACATCATCAACGCGGGCGTTACATCTCCTGACACTCTGTACAGCAGAGATTTCGCTTCCTTCGACGAGGACGACGTTTACGACCAGAAGGATGCCGCAGGATTTATCAACCTGTTCGGTCTTCCTATCCATGTAAAGGCTCTTCTGGACGCTGAGAGAAACAAGAAGTAATTTTACGGCTGATGTTAAGAGCGGGAAGTTCAGCCTTTCCGCTCTTAAATATTTTTCAGGATAATAAAAACGAGGTAGTTTTATGGCAGAAATGATGTGGGCTGGGCGTTCCTCACAGGGCGTGGACAGCAGAGTTAACGCGTTCAATTCTTCTATCGCTTTCGACGGAAGAATGTACAAACAGGATATCCAGGGCAGCATTGCCCACGCGACCATGCTCGGCGAACAGGGCATAATCAGCATGAGCGACAGCCTGGAGCTTATCGGCGGTCTCAAGGAGATCCTTGCGGACATCGAAAGCGGAAAGCTCCAGTTTGACATGACGGCGGAGGACATTCACATGTTCATCGAGGCGGAGCTTACAAAGCGCCTCGGCGACGTGGGAAAGCGCCTTCACACCTCGCGCTCAAGAAACGACCAGGTCGCGCTTGACATACGCCTCTATCTCCGCGACGCCATCAGGGAACTGCGGGAGCTTGTGGTATCTCTTGTCAAGGTACTCTGCAGCATCGCCGACGAGAACACTGAGACCATCATGCCCGGATATACTCATCTGCAGCGCGCTCAGCCGATAACCTTCGGTCATCACATGATGGCGTACGCTCAGATGCTGCTCCGCGACATCGAGCGCTTCGACGATACTCTGCGCCGCATGAACGTTTCCCCTCTCGGAAGCTGCGCACTCGCCGGAACCACCTACCACATCAACCGCGACAGAACCGCTGAATTGCTCGGCATGGAAGCTCCGATGGTGAACTCCCTCGATGGAGTTTCCGACCGTGATTTCTGCATTGAGCTTGCCAGCGCCATCTCAATCTGCATGATGCACCTCTCCCGCTTCTCCGAGGAAATAATCATGTGGTGCAGCTGGGAATTCAAGTTCATCGAACTTTCCGACCGCTTCTCCACCGGCTCCAGCATTATGCCCCAGAAGAAAAATCCGGACGTTACCGAGCTTATCCGCGGCAAGACAGCCCGCGTTATCGGCGACAATATGACCCTCCTTGCCATGATGAAGGGTCTGCCGCTCGCCTACAACAAGGACATGCAGGAGGATAAGGAAGCGATATTCGACGCAGTGGACAATCTCAAGCTCTGCCTGACTACGTTTATCCCCATGCTTGAAACAATGACCCTGTACAAGGACAACATGCGCAAGGCTGCCGCAAAGGGCTTCATCAACGCCACCGACTGCGCTGACTACCTCGTTAAGAAGGGCATGCCGTTCCGTACCGCTTATAAGATCACCGGCGGTCTCGTTGCTCACTGCATCGAACTCGGCACCACGCTTGAGGAGCTCCCGCTTGATGATTACCAGAAGCAGAGCGACCTCTTTACGGACGACGTTTACGAGGCTATCAGCCTTGACACCTGCGTACGCGAGAGAAAGTCGTTCGGAGGCCCCGCGCCCGAGAGCGTAAAGAAGCAGATCGAGCTTACCAGAAAGAAACTGGAGGAACTTTGCAATGGTTAAGGTATACATCGACGGTCAGGAAGGCACGACCGGACTTAAAATACTTGAGCGATTCAAGAACCGCTCCGATATAGAGCTGCTCCGTATCGACGAGGACAAGCGCAAGGACGCGGACGAGCGCAGAAAGCTCATTCACAGCGCGGATTTCACGTTCCTCTGCCTGCCGGACACCGCAGCTAGAGAGGCTGTGGCTCTCGCGGAGGGCAGCAATACAAGGATCATCGACGCTTCCACCGCTCACAGGACTAACCCCGACTGGGCTTACGGCTTCCCGGAGCTTGGCGCGGATTTCCGCGAGAAGATCGCGAAGTCCCCGCGAACTGCGGTTCCCGGGTGCTATGCAAGCGGCTTCATCTCAATGGCGTACCCGCTGGTGAAGCTCGGAATAATGCCCGCTGACTACCCCGTGAGCGTTCACGCGGTATCCGGCTACAGCGGCGCGGGCAAGAAGGCCATCGCAGTCTACGAGAGCGACGACCGCCCCGCAGGTTTCGACAGCCCCCGTCAGTATGCGCTGACTCAGCAGCACAAGCACCTTCCGGAGATGCAGAAGATCTGCGGTCTGGAATATGCTCCGGCGTTCAATCCGCTGGTGTGCGACTATTTCAGCGGTATGGTCGTTTCCCTGCCGCTGCACACGAGGCTCCTCGCTAAGAAGTACACCGCGGACGACGTACGCAAGGCTCTCGCCGAATACTACGCAGGCGCAAACTTCGTGAAGGTAATGCCCGAGGGCGCTCCGGAGGACGGGTTCCTCAGCGCGAACGACCTCAGCGGAACAAATATGATGCAGCTTTTCGTCAACGGCAACGACGACCGGCTGATACTCTGCTCAAGACTTGATAATCTAGGAAAGGGAGCAAGCGGCGCGGCGGTTCAGTGCCTCAACATCATGATGGGCATTGACGAGACCACCGGTCTGCTGTAAGGTACATAAAATGGTTAAATTTGAAGGTTACGAATTCGTAGACGGCGGCGTCTGCGCTGCCGAGGGCTTCACCGCCGCCGGCGTTATCGCAGGAATAAAGGCCGGCAACACCACCAAGCGCGACCTCGCTATGATATTCTGCGCTGAGCGCTGCAAGGCTGCGGCTCTCTACACCACCAACAAGGTGAAGGGCGCTCCTATCTACGTTACAAAAAAGCACCTCGAGGACGGCTGCGCACAGGCGGTTATCGTTAACTCCGGCAACGCCAACACCTGCAACGAAAGCGGCATTGAGATCGCCGAACAGATGTGCGAGCTCACCGCAGAAGCGCTTGATATCGACGCTGACGATGTTCTCGTAGGCTCCACCGGAGTTATCGGTCAGCCGCTTTCCATAAAGCCGATAAAGGCGCGCATACCCACCCTCGCAAAGGAGCTTTCCTCCAAGAAGAGCAGCGAGGCATGCGAAGCAATAATGACCACCGACACCCGCAAGAAGGAGATCGCCGTTGAATTCGAAATCGAAGGCAGAAAGTGCCACGTTGGCGGAATCTCCAAGGGCAGCGGAATGATCGCCCCGAACATGGCTACAATGCTCGGCTTCATCACTACCGACGTTGCTATCTGCCATGAACTGCTCGAAAAAGCGCTCCGCAAGGTGAACTCCCTGACATACAGCATGGTAAGCGTCGACGGCGACACTTCCACCAACGACACGCTGATACTCATGAGCAGCGGTCTTGCGAAGAATCCTGAGATCACCTGCGAGGACAAGAACTACGAGAAGTTCGAGAATGCGCTGTACGCTGTTATGATGAACCTCGCGCGTGAAACCGCACGCGACGGCGAAGGCGCGACAAAGCTGCTCGAATGCATCGTAAAGGGCGCTCCCGATGAAAACACCGCGAGGGTCGTTGCGAAGTCAGTTATTTCATCAAGCCTTGTCAAGGCTGCAATGTTCGCGGCTGACGCAAACTGGGGACGCATTCTCTGCGCTATCGGCTACGCCAAGGCTGATTTCGACATCACAAAGGTTTCCGTGGAGCTTGCCAGCGAAAAGGGCAAGGTAACAGTCTGCACCAACGGCGCCGGAGTGAGCTTCTCCGAGGAATCCGCCTCCGAGATTCTCTCCGAGGACGAGATCAAGGTGCTCGTCGACCTCCACTGCGGCGAAGGCGAAGCGATCGCATGGGGCTGCGACCTCACGTTCGAGTATGTAAAAATCAACGCGGAATACCGCACATAAGGAGCAGAAGAAATGCAGATAGATTACGATATACGGGCAAACGCCCTTGTAGAGGCGCTCCCCTATCTTCAGGAATACAACGATAAGGTAGTAGTTGTAAAATACGGCGGCAACGCCATGACCAATGAAACCCTCAAGCAGGCTGTAATGCAGGACATCGTGCTGCTCTCCCTGGTAGGAATCAAGGTTGTGCTAGTACACGGCGGCGGTCCTGAAATCAACGCTATGCTTAAAAAAATCAACAAACAGAGCGAATTCGTCAACGGTCTGCGCTATACCGACGAGGAAACCATAGACATCGTTCAGATGGTTCTCGCCGGCAAGGTAAACAAAGACCTGGTGCAGCTCCTCCAGCGTGCCGGCGGCAAGGCGATGGGTCTCTGCGGCCTTGACGGGGATCTCATTAAGGCGAAGCAGCTCAACCCCGACCTCGGATTTGTCGGCGATATCACTGAGATCGACCCGGATCCCATCAACACCGCACTCAACAATGGTTACATTCCGGTGGTTTCCACTGTGGCTTCCGGAAAGAACGGCGAGGTATTCAACATCAACGCGGATACCGCAGCCGCACGTATCGCGGCTGAAATGGGCGCGGCTAACCTCATTCTTCTGACCGATATCAAGGGTCTGCTTGAGGACAAGGACGACGACAGCACTCTAATCAGGGTAGTCGGCGTAAGCGAAGTACCCTACCTCAAGAATCAGGGCATTATATCCGGCGGAATGATTCCCAAGATTGACTGCTGCGTTGAAGCAGTCCGCCGCGGAGTTAAAAAGACCAACATCATCGACGGGCGTATCCCGCATTCTATCCTTATCGAGCTTCTCACCGACATCGGTGCGGGCACGATGATAATTCCGTAAGAGGTCATTATGAGTACAATAGAACAATTCAACAAATACGTCATGCCGAGCTACGGCAGGTACGACCTGGTTCTTGACAGCGGCTCCGGCAGACAGGCGGTAGACGAAAACGGCAAGAAATACATAGATTTCGGCAGCGGAATCGGCACTAACTCGCTGGGCTACTGCAACGAAAACTGGGTCAGGGCTATCTGCGACCAGGCTCACAAGATACAGCACACCTCCAACTATTATTACACAAAGGTGCAGGCTGATTTCGCGAAGGCTCTCTGTGAGACCGCGGGCTACACTGATATGTTCTTCGGCAACTCCGGCGCGGAAGCCAACGAATGCGCAATCAAGATCGCACGTAAGTACAGCTTCGACAAGTACGGCAAGGGCAGAAGCAACATAATCACCCTCGTGAACAGCTTCCACGGAAGAACGCTCTGCACGCTTTCCGCAACCGGTCAGGACGTGTTCCACAACTACTTCTTCCCGTTCGTTGAAGGCTTCGTCAACGTTGAGGCCAACAACATTGAGGATCTCCGCTCTAAGCTAGACGACACGGTCTGCGCCGTAATGTTTGAGTACATTCAGGGCGAGGGCGGCGTCATGGCTCTCCAGCAGGAATTTGTAGACGAGATCTACAGACTCTGCGCTGAAAAGGACGTCCTCACCATCGCAGACGAGGTTCAGACCGGCGTCGGAAGAACCGGTAAGTTCCTTGCGGGCGACAACTTCGGCAAGAAGGCTGACCTGACTACCCTCGCAAAGGGACTGGCTGGCGGCGTTCCGATCGGCGTATGCCTCTCCGGAGAAAAGTGCGCTAATGTCCTGACCGCCGGAACCCACGGTTCCACCTTCGGCGGAAACCCCATCTCCTGCGCAGGCGGACTTGCAGTGCTTGAGACCGTAAACAAACCCGGATTCCTGGACGAAGTTGCACGCAAGGGCGCGTACATTCGCGAGAAGCTGCTCACCTCCCCGGAGGTCGCTTCCGTTTCCGGAATGGGTCTGATGATCGGCATTGAACTCAAGAACAAGAAGGCCGGCGACGTTGTAAAGGCGGCTCTTGACAAGGGACTGCTGCTGCTGACCGCAAAGACGAAGATACGTCTGCTTCCCCCGCTTACCATCACCTACGAAGAGATCGACAAGGGGCTTGAGATCCTGCTCGGTCTGCTGAACGCCTGATATGAAAGGAAATCCACAATGAAGCATTTATTAAAGCTGCTTGATCTCAGCACAGAAGAGATCACCGACATTCTGAACCTTGCCGACCAGCTCAAGTACGAGCAGAAACACGGCATTCCACACAATATTCTCAAGGGTCAGACCCTCGGTATGATCTTCCAGAAGTCCTCCACAAGAACACGCGTTTCCTTTGAGACCGGTATGTACCAGCTCGGCGGCCAGGCGCTGTTCCTTTCTTCACGTGACCTTCAAATCGGCCGCGGCGAGCCGGTTCAGGACACCGCGCGCGTTCTGTCCCGTTATCTCAGCGGTATTATGATCCGCACCTTCGCTCAGAAGGAAGTCGAGGACCTCGCTGAGTACGGCTCTATCCCGATAATCAACGGTCTGACCGACTACTGCCACCCCTGCCAGGTCCTCGCCGACCTCCAGACAGTCCGCGAGCACAAGAACAAGCTCGACGGTCTGAAGTTCTGCTATATCGGCGACGGCAACAACATGGCGAACTCCCTGACAGTAGGCGCTCTCAAGGTAGGTATGAGCGTTTCCCTCGGCTGCCCGGAGGGCTATTTCCCCGACCAGACCATCATCGACTTCGCAAAGCAGTACCCCGGAAAGTTCCAGATCATCAGCAACCCTGTCGAAGCTGCCGCTGACGCCGACGTGGTTTACACAGACGTATGGGCTTCCATGGGTCAGGAGGGCGAAGCCGCTAAGCGCCGCGAGGTATTCAAGGGCTATCAGATCAACGACGCTGTAATGGCTTCCGCTAAGCCCGACGCTATGGTAATGCACTGCCTGCCCGCTCACCGCGAGGAAGAGATTACCGCAAAGGTATTCGAGCAGCATGCGGACGAGATCTTCGACGAGGCCGAGAACAGACTCCACGCTCAGAAGGCTGTAATGGTAAGGCTGATGGCTCCCGAGGCATAATAAATACAATACACTCCTGTTAACAGCAGGAGTCTTAGACCGGCGAAAAAGTCACTAAAGTGACTTTTCCGCCGAAACATCCCAGCCGCGCGCACGTCTTGGCGGCTTTGCCGCCAACCCGCACACTTGCTGGGATAGAAGTGTTTTTTGCCTCGGCAGAGCTGAGGCAAAAAACGGATTTCAAATGCCCGCTTCGCGGGCAAAAGACACTTTTTCGACAAGCTGACACTCCTGTTAACAGCAGGAGTGTATTTTGAACATTATGGTGGCAATTTCTCACAGCATTCACAGCCGATTACTAAAAACACATGAAGTAACTGTATAAATATCCTGTATCATTTTGAATAATTGCACATGCTGCGTCATATTATTTACAGAAAAAATTCATCTGGAGGTACAAAATGACAGAGTATCTGCCTGAAGGCTGCCTTATCGGCACCGCAGACAACAGGAGTTCCCTGCTGTCTTACTACACCCTCAGCGAATGCATGACTTCCGGGAAGATTCTGGAAGCTCCCTGCATTATATGCGACAGTCACCACAATCTGATCCTCGACCTCGGCTGTATGAAAGGCTTTATCCCCCGGGAGGAGGGCGCCCTTGGCATCACCGAGGGAACCACAAAGGACATCGCGCTGATATCCCGCGTGAACAAGCCGGTCGCCTTCGTGATAACGGATTTCCGCGAGAACGAAAACGGCGAGACCTACGCGGTGCTTTCCCGCCGGCTTGCGCAGGAGCGCTGCATGCGCGATTACCTTGGCTCGCTGACTTCCGGCGATATTATCCCGGCACGGGTAACTCATCTGGAGCCGTTCGGCTGCTTCGTCGACGTTGGCTGCGGTATTCCGTCGCTTATCCCTATCGACATGATATCCGTGTCGAGGATAACTCACCCGAAGGATCGTTTCTCGGTTGGGCAGAATATCCACGTTGTTGTCAAGTCGGTGGATAACGGAAGAATATGCCTGTCGCACAAGGAACTCCTCGGAACCTGGCAGGAGAACGCTTCCCTGTTTGAACCCGGAGAAACAGTAACCGGCATTGTGCGCTCCATCGAGGAATACGGCATATTCGTGGAACTGACCCCGAACCTCGCCGGCCTTGCGGAGCTTCGCGAGGACGTACATGTAAACGACTGCGCGAGCGTCTACATAAAGGCTATCAATCCGGAAAAGATGAAAATAAAGCTCATCATCGTGAATACGTCCAGCGAGACGTACCGCGACAATGAGCTGAAGTATTTCCTCACTTCCGGTCACATCGACCGCTGGCGTTATTCCACCGACGAATCACCGAAGCTGATCGAGACTATTTTTTAATGCGGCTCCAATAATCCTTGGCTGCCTGTTCCAGCTTGTTCTCTCCGTACTCGTAGTAGACCCGGTTTTTCAGCGGGTCGGGGAGGTACTGCTGCTTCACCCAGTGGTTGGGATAGTCATGCGGGTACAGGTAATGCTGACCCTTGACCGCCGCGCCTTCTCCATCGCAATGAACATTCTGCAATTGACGCGGGAAATCGTAGGACTGTCCGTTTTTGACGTCCGCGAGAGCCGCGTCGATTGCTTTTTCTGCGCTGTTTGACTTCGGCGAGGTCGCGAGCATTATTACCGCCTGCGCCAGGGGAATGCGCGCTTCCGGAAGCCCGAGCTGCATTGCATTATCTACGCACGCTTTGGTTATCATCGCGGCCTGCGGATACGCAAGTCCGATGTCCTCGCTGGCGATGACCAGCAGACGGCGCGACAGCGAAATTATGTCACCGGCTTCAATAAGCCGCGCCGCGTAATGGAGCGAAGCGTTTTCGTCCGAGCCGCGTATCGACTTCTGGAGCGCGGACAGCAGATCGTAGTGCTGATCTCCGTCGCGGTCGTAGCGCATGTTGCTGCGCTGAGTCAGCTCCTGAGCAAGCTCCAGAGTGATCTCACCATCGGTGCAGGTCAGCGCGCACAGCTCCACCGTGTTCAGCGATTTGCGAACGTCACCGCCGCAGCCGCGGCTGATGTACCTTACCGCTTCGTCGTCGAGATGGTACTCAACGCCGGTTTCCTCCGTCATGAGTGAAAATCCGCGGCGTATTGCCTTTTCAAGCTCTGCGGGCTGAACCGGCTTGAACTCGAATACCGTGCTCCGGGACAGGATCGCATTGTATACATAGAAATACGGATTCTCCGTTGTGGAAGCAATAAGCGTTATGCTTCCGTCCTCAATGTATTCAAGAAGGCTCTGCTGCTGCTTTTTGTTCAGGTACTGTATCTCGTCAAGGTACAGCAATATCCCGTTGCAGCCGAGGAACGTATCGACCTCCGACACCACGCTCTTTATATCCGCAGTGGAGGCGTTGGTTCCGTTGAGCTTGTGAAGCCGCATGTTGGCTGAATCCGCGATTATTCGCGCTACTGTGGTCTTTCCGACGCCGGAAGGACCGTAAAATATCATATTAGGAATACGTCCGCTTTCAATAATTTTTGTAAGCGGGCGGTTTTTTCCTATCAGATGGGATTGCCCCACCACATCGTTGAGTGTGGCGGGGCGTATTCTGTCTGCTAAGGGCATTTTAAAGACCTCTGTGTTCTCTCAGGAGTGCCTTGATCTTTTCGTGCGGGTCGATAACATTGCTGATAGAGGTATCGTGGTTGATGGAAGCGATGAAGTACGCGAGGTACTTGGAAACGTCAACTTCCTTGAACCACGGGCGCTTGAGCAGCTCAGGCGTACGATAGGTCAGGTTGGTGCCGAATACGCCGTGGATAAGACCCTTCTCATATGCTTCGTCGAACTTTGCGAGACCCTTTGTGAATATCGGGTAGGTCGCATAAGCGAACATTCTCTTAGCCTTGCGAGCCTTCAGCTCCTTGGCGATGTCGAGCATGGACTCGCCGGAGGAGATGATATCGTCGGCAACGAATACGTCCTTGCCCTCAACGGAAGTACCGAGGTACTCATGAGCAACGATGGGATTTCTGCCGTCCACGATAACGGAGTAGTCGCGGCGCTTGTAGAACATTCCCATGTCAACGCCCATTACGGAAGCGTAGAACATGTTTCTCTGGAGCGCGCCCTCGTCCGGGCTTACTACCATGAAGTGATCCTTGTCAACAACGAGGTCGGGGAAATCAGCGAACATCGCCTTGAGCACCTGATAAGAAGGCATAACGTTATCAAAACCCATCAGCGGAACTGCATTGCATACTCTCGGGTCGTGAGCGTCAACGGTGACAACGTTGGAAACGCCCATTCTCTGGAGCTCCTGAAGCGCTACTGCGCAGTCGAGGGACTCACGATAGCTTCTTCTGTGCTGGCGTCCGCCGTAAAGCAGAGGCATGATCACATTGATACGGTGGGGCTTTCCGCTTGCCGCCTGGATAATTCTCATCAGATCCATGTAGTGATCGTCGGGGGACATGCAGTTCTCCTGGTCGAAGAGCTGATACTTGCAGCTGTAGTTTCCTACGTCTACAAGGATAAACAGATCCTTGCCGCGGACGGTGCTCTTGATAAGTCCCTTGGCGTCGCCGGACTGGAAACGCGGGCACTGGCACTCGATCATGTAATCGTCGTGGGGCATGCCGTTACGGTCTGCCCATCTCTCGAGGTAGCTGTTGATCTTTGCGCCCAGCTCCTGGGTGCCGTTCATGCAGATAAGTCCAAGCGGAGCAACGGAATTGTAGTTCTGATATAAAACTTCTGTATTCTTAACAGTTGTCATTTGTATTTTTCCTCATCATTCAGTTTGTTGATAGCCCTTGCTAACCGTATTTCCTTTAGTCCTCCCCTGCCGCCGGGCAAGGGAGAACAGAAAATCAAATTACTCGTAGAGCGGATACTTCGCGCAGAGCTCGTTGACCATGCCGCGCACCTTCTCCTTGTTGCTCTCGAAGTCCTTCGCGGTGAGGTAGATGCACTCGCCGATAACGCGCATGTCGTCCTCCTTCAGACCTCTCGTGGTGACTGCCGGAGTGCCTATGCGGACACCGGAAGTGAGCGCAGGCTTCTGCGGGTCGTTCGGGATAGCGTTCTTATTAACAGTGATGTAGCACTCGTCAAGGTTGTTCTGGAGGTCCTTACCGGTGATGTCGAACGGACGGAGATCAACCAGCATGAGGTGGTTGTCAGTGCCGCCGGATACCAGCTTGAAGCCCTTTTCAAGAAGGGTGTCAGCGAGAACCTTCGCGTTTTTCACGATCTGCTCGCCGTATGTCTTGAACTCAGGCTTGAGAGCCTCGCCGAAGCAAACTGCCTTGCCTGCGATAACGTGCATGAGCGGGCCGCCCTGTACGCCCGGGAAAATAGCGGAGTTGATCTTCTTTGCGATGTACTCGTTGTTTGTGAGTATCAGACCGCCTCTAGGACCTCTCAGGGTCTTGTGAGTGGTGGTTGTAACAACGTCAGCATACGGAACCGGGCTGATGTGCTGACCAGCAGCTACCAGACCTGCAATGTGAGCCATATCTACCATCAGGTACGCGCCGACTGCTCTTGCGATGGAAGCGAGCTTCGGGAAGTCGATAACTCTGGGATATGCGGACGCGCCTGCTACGATGAGCTTCGGCTTGCACTTGTTCGCCTGCTTGTAAAGCTCCTCGTAATCAATGAAGCCCTCGTCGTTTGTGCCGTAGGATACGAAGTTGTAGAACTTGCCGGAAATGTTGACCGGAGAGCCGTGGGTCAGGTGACCGCCGTGTGCAAGGCTCATGCCCATTACGGTGTCGCCGGGCTGGAGCAGAGCGACGTAAACCGCTGTGTTAGCCTGTGCGCCGGAGTGCGCCTGAACGTTTGCGAACTGTGCGCCGAAAAGCTTCTTTGCACGCTCGATGGCGATGTTCTCTACGATATCAACGTCCTCGCAGCCGCCGTAGTAGCGCTTTCCGGGATAGCCCTCAGCGTACTTGTTGGTAAGCACGCTGCCCATAGCAGCCATTACTGCCGGAGAAACTATGTTCTCGCTGGCGATAAGCTCAAGATTTCTCTTCTGGCGCTTCAGCTCCAGGTTCATCGCGTCGGCAACTTCGCTGTCGTACTGTCCGAGGAAGCCGATGGTATCTACAATGTCACTGTACATTTTGAAAAATGCTCCTTTCAAAAACCGTTATCTTAATTATAACCTAAATTTAATACAAATGCAACCGTTTTGCGTTATTTCAATGTAATCACCATGAAAATCCCTTCTTGTGGAGAAATTTTCGGCGAAAAGCCCAAAAGCCGTGTAAAAACACGGCTTGAGTCATTCATCAAATGTACTCGGCGATCTTGCTGCCCATCTCTGTGCAGGACAGGAGCTTCATGCCGTCGGACATAATATCGCCTGTACGGTAGCCGTCCCTGATGGTCTGGCGTACTGCGTTCTCTACTGCGTCCGCCTCGTCGTTCATGTCGAAGGAGTAGCGCAGCATCATTGCAGCGGAGAGGATAGTCGCTATCGGATTTGCCTTGTTCTGACCCGCAATGTCAGGCGCGGAGCCGCCGGACGGCTCATACAGACCGAACTTGGTCTCGTTCATGCTGGCGGAAGGAAGCATTCCGATGGAGCCGGTGATCATCGAAGCCTCGTCGGAAAGGATATCACCGAACATGTTCTCCGTCACCATGACGTCGAACTGCGCGGGATCCTTTACGAGCTGCATTGCAGAGTTGTCGACCAGCATATGCTCCAGCTTTACCTCGGGGTAGTCCTTTGCTACTTCCTCAACGACCTTTCTCCACAGTCTGGAGCTGTCGAGGACGTTCGCCTTGTCAACGCTCGTTACCTTCTTGCGGCGCTTCATTGCTACGTCGAAAGCCTTGATCGCTATGCGGCGGATCTCCTTTTCGTTGTAGCTGAGGGTGTCGACTGCGGTCATAACGCCGTCGACCTCGCTGGTGCGGCGCTCGCCGAAATACAGACCTCCGGTAAGCTCGCGCATTATGAGCATGTCAAAGCCCTTCTCGCTTATCTCGGTCTTGAGCGGGCATGCAGAAGCAAGCTCGCTGAACAGAAGGCAGGGGCGCAGGTTCGCGAAAAGGCCCAGGGACTTGCGAATCTTCAGCAGTCCAGCCTCCGGACGGAGGTTAGCAGGAAGCTTGTACCACGGAGACTTTGTGGTGTCGCCGCCGATGCTTCCCATCAGAACCGCGTCGGACGCCTTGCAGCGCTCAATGGTTTCGTCTGTGAGCGGAACTCCGTTTGCGTCGATGGAGCAGCCGCCCATCAGAAGCTGCTCGTAGTTGAACTTATGTCCGAATTTTGCTGCGACCTTGTCCAACACCTTCATAGCTTCAGTCACTATCTCGGGACCGATACCATCGCCCTTGATAACTGCGATATTCTTTTCCATAGAATACCCCTTTCTAATATATGTCGATTTTAAAGCGCGAACCTCCGCTGTGCCGCTTTCCGTCAGGCTTGAACCCAAAAGCCGTAAAGAACTCCACAGCCTCCGCGTCCCCGTCGTTGACCCACACGTAGGCGGTCTTGATATGCTGCGAACGCATATTCCTCAGCGAATGCGCCAGGAGCTTTTTGCCAAGCCCTTTGCGCCGGAATCCTTCCTCAATGCAGATGGAATCTATCTCGCAGCTGTCGGGTATCATCGAGAGTTTGCAAACGCAGACACCCCTGACGGTCTTGTCGCAGTAAACTACCGCGGTCAGGAGCGAATCGCTCAGGCGTTCGCGGTAGTAATTTGAGTCTAGCTGCGCGGTATAATCCCCCGTGCGGGCAATACCGGCGAGAATCTCGGTTGAAAGCTGCGAAGTTCGCAGAACGTTCTGAATATTGATTATCACAGAACCGCCCCCAGTTACATTCAGCCCTTGAGAGAGTTGAGAAGCCCGCCCTTGTTGATTATTTCCTTGATAAACTCAGGGAACGGCTGAGCCTGATATTTATGTCCCTTGGTCACGTTGGTGATAACGCCTGTGTCAAAGTCTATATCGACCTCGTTGCCTGCGTCGATGTCCTTTGCGGCTTCGTCGCACTCGAGTATCGGCAGACCGATGTTGATCGCGTTGCGGTAGAAAATTCTTGCAAATGTGGAAGCGATAACGCATGCAATGCCGCTTTCCTTGATGGCGATCGGTGCGTGCTCACGGGAGCTTCCGCAGCCGAAGTTGAGGTTAGCAACCATGATATCGCCGGGCTTTACCTTGTTCACGAAATCCTTGTCGATATCCTCCATGCAGTGTGAAGCGAGTTCCTTGTGGTCTGCTGTATTGAGGTAGCGAGCCGGGATTATTACGTCTGTATCTACATTATCGCCGTACTTATGTACGATTCCGTGTGCTTTCATTATGAGACCTCCTTATTCCTGTACGTCAGAGATATAGCCTGTCAGGGCGCTTGCCGCAGCTATCGCCGGGCTTGCAAGGTATACCTCGGAGGTAACGTCGCCCATTCTGCCGACGAAGTTTCTGTTGGTGGTGGAGACTGCTCTCTCGCCAGGAGCAAGGATACCCATATGTCCGCCGAGGCAGGGACCGCAGGTCGGTGCGGAAACTACCATTCCGGCTTCAACGAAGGTCTCGAGCAGACCGCTGCGCAGAGCGTCGAGATAGATCTGCTGTGTTGCGGGGATAACGATAGCGCGTACGCCCTTTGCAACATGTTTGCCCTTTACTACCTTTGCGGCAGCCTCCAGGTCGGAGTACCTGCCGTTGGTACATGAGCCGATAACTACCTGATCTATCTTTATCTTATCCATCTTGCCTATTTCGTCGATGGTCTTTGTGTTCTCAGGAAGATGCGGGAATGCCACTGTCGGGCGGATCGTGGAGAGGTCGATGTCGATAACGCGGTTGTAGTGCGCGTCGGGGTCAGCCTTGAACACCTCGAATTTGCGGTCTGTCCTGCCCTTTACGTACTCGAGCGTAACGTCGTCGACCTCGAAAATGCCGTTCTTTGCGCCTGCTTCGATAGCCATGTTTGCCATGCAGAGGCGGTCGTCCATCGAAAGGTTCTTCAGACCGTCGCCGGTGAACTCCATGGACTGGTACAGAGCGCCGTCAACGCCGATCATTCCGATGATGTGCAGTATAACGTCCTTGCCGGAAACCCACTTGCCGAGCTTGCCGGTCAGGTTGAACTTGATGGCGGAGGGAACCTTGAACCACGCCTCGCCGGTAGCCATTCCGGCAGCCATATCAGTGGAGCCTACGCCGGTGGAAAACGCGCCGAGAGCGCCGTATGTACATGTGTGGCTGTCCGCGCCGATCACGCAGTCGGAGGGTACTACAAGTCCTTTTTCAGGGAGGAGCGCATGCTCGATCCCCACGTTTCCTACGTCGTAGTAGTTCACGATGTCGTATTTATCTGCAAAGCTGCGGCACTGCTGGCACTGCTTTGCCGCCTTGATGTCTTTGTTAGGGGTGAAGTGATCCATTACAAGGGAGATCTTCGTGCGGTCAAAAACGCTGTCGAAGCCGTTCTTCTGAAATTCGTTGATAGCGACCGGGCTGGTGATATCGTTGCCGAGCACCATGTCCAGCTTAGCCCTTATGAGCTGCCCTTCAACAACACTGTCAAGCCCTGCATGCTTTGCGAGGATCTTCTGTGTCATCGTCATACCCATAATTATGTATTCCTCCTGAGATTTGGATTTGCCTGTGTCTAATTTTAGGCTTTACATCTTATTATATCACGTTTTGCGCTTTATGTAAAGTCCTTTTCACAAAAAACATTCATATGCTCCTAGGCTCGGTAAAATAGTAATCTGCGGGAAGGAAAGCGGTTTCAGGTCTAAATGGTTGACTTTTTCGCGCAAATGAGTTATAATGATGTAGATTATAATATTTGAAAGGATAATCCGAATGCAAAAAGTTCACGTAAACGCAAGCCGCAGCTACGATATTTTCATAGGCGGCGGCCTGCTGGATAAATCAGGCGAATATATTTCCGCGGCAATAAAGGCGCAGCACGTGTGCGTAGTAACCGACGACAACGTTGACCCGCTCTACTCCGAAAGGCTGATGAAATCCCTTGTTGAAAGCGGATTCAGCGCCGAAAAGTATGTTTTCCCGCACGGGGAGGCTTCAAAATGCCATGCTACGCTCCTCGGGCTGTACGATTTCCTCGCTGAAAAGGGATTCACCCGCTCGGACGCTCTCATAGCGCTCGGCGGCGGAGTAGTCGGCGACCTCACCGGATTCGCCGCGGCTACATACATGCGCGGTATAGGCTTCGTACAGATCCCCACCACTGTTCTCGCCCAGACTGACAGCTCAGTCGGAGGCAAGACCGCCGTCGACATCGCAGGCGGCAAGAATCTTGTCGGCGCTTTCTATCAGCCGCAGCTCGTCCTGTGCGACATTGACGCGCTCGACAGCCTGACGCCGGAATTTTTCGCCGATGGTATGGCGGAGGTCGTGAAGTACGGCATGATAAAATCCAGGGAGCTTTTCGACATTCTCGTCGAAAAGGACGTCCGCGATAATCTTGAGGATATCATCACCCGCTGCGTTTCCATCAAAGCTCAGGTGGTCGAAAACGACGAGCGCGAAAAGGGCGAAAGAATGCTTCTTAACTTCGGTCATACGCTCGGTCACGCTATCGAAAAGTACTACAACTACACCGGCATTACCCACGGGTATGCCGTAGCCATCGGAATGAGCACGTTCACTCACATTGCAGAGCGCCTCGGAATGTGCTCCGCAGGCACAGCGGAAAAGCTCGACGCACTGCTCGCGAAGTGTCATCTGCCGCTCACGGACAATGCGCCCATAGACACGCTGTATAAATACTCCCTCGGCGACAAAAAGCGCCTTTCCTCCGGAATGAACATCATAATCTGCTCCGGAATAGGCGACAGCAAGGTCGTCAGCATGTCCACCGAAGATTACGAGAAGTTCCTGAAAAGCTGAGGAGGCCATATGAATATTGTTATACAACCGCGCACTCTGTCCGGCAGAGTTGTTATTCCTCCGTCAAAGAGCATTTCACACCGCGCCCTCATCTGCGCCGCTCTGGCAAAGGGCGAGAGCGAGATAACCGGCGTGCTCCAGTGCGAGGACATCGACGCGACCACCGAGGCGCTGACCGCCCTCGGAGCAGAAATACGCACCGAAAACGGCGTCACCTATGTCAAGGGTATCGAGAAGGCGCCCGAATACGCCGAGATAAACTGCCGTGAGTCAGGCTCAACGTTGAGGTTCATCATTCCGGTTGCCGCCGCGCTTGGCGTGGAAGCAGTGTTCACCGGCTGCGGAAAGCTCCCTACACGGCCGATAACTCCCTATCTGGAGCAGTTCCCGAAGCACGGCGTGAAGTTCGTTTCCGATACGCTCCCATACCATATTAAGGGAAAGCTCGATTCCGGCGTTTACCCCGTGACCGGCGACATCTCCTCGCAGTTCATCACCGGACTTATGTTCGCTATGCCGCTCCTTGAGGGAAGCAGCACTATTCAGCTCACTTCCCCGCTGCAATCAAAGCCCTACGCTGATATCACGGTTCACTGCATGCGCGATTTCGGCATTGAAACGCTTGAATTCAACGGAAACTACAGCATTAAGGGAGTTCAGCAGTTCAAACCCGCGAAGTACTCCGTGGAGGGCGACTGCTCGCAGGCGGCGTTCTTCGCAGTTGCAAACGCCCTCGGAAGCAGTATCGACATCGCAGGGATAAACCCCGCAAGCGTACAGGGCGACCGCGAAGTATTCAGCATCATCGACAACATGATCACAATTAACGGAAGCTACTCCGGCTTCGACGTGGACGCTTCGGATATTCCCGACCTGGTTCCTATCCTTACCGTGCTCGCGTCATTTGCCGAGGGAGATTCCCACATACGCGGCTGCAAGCGCCTTCGCATAAAGGAAAGCGACCGTCTGGTCTCTATCTCCACCGTGCTGAATTCGCTGGGCGCGAACGTCCGCATAGTCAACGACGAGCTTGAGATAACAGGCGTCAGGGAGCTTTCCGGCGGCGTATGCTCCAGCTTCAACGACCACCGTATCGCAATGTCCCTCGCCATTGCTTCGCAGCGCTGCACCTCCACGCTGACCATTACCAACGCCGAGTGCGTTGCAAAGAGCTACCCCACTTTCTTCGAGGATTTCAGAGCGCTTGGAGGTGAATACGATGTCGTCATTGTTTAACGGCGGTATCTCCGTTTCCATTTTCGGCGAGAGCCACGGCAGAGGCATAGGCGTCGTGCTTGACAACCTCCCTGCAGGCGAGCCGCTCGACCTTGAGGAGATCGGGAAATTCATGGCGCGAAGGGCCGCAAAGAAAGACGGCACGTCCACGCTCCGGCTTGAAAAGGATCTCCCGGAGGTACTTTCGGGATTCTACGAGGGAAGGACGACCGGAACTCCGCTTGCCGCCGTCATATTCAATGCCGAGCAGCACTCCGCGGACTATAACAACATTTCGCACATCGCGCGCCCGGCGCATGCGGATTACACGGGATTCCTCCGCTACAACGGCGCAAACGACCCGCGCGGCGGCGGTCACTTCTCGGGAAGAATAACCGCTCCGCTGGTGTTCGCGGGAGCTGTATGCGCACAGATACTTAAAAGCCGCGGCATTACGACCGGAGCGCATATCCGTTCGCTGCACGGCATTTCCGACGAAGCATTCGACCCGATGAACGTGTCCGCAGAGCAGCTTGAGGCTGTAAAGTCGAGGAGCTTCCCGGTGTTATCAGACGAAGCCGAGGAAAAAATGCGCGCCGAGATTCTTTCAGCGAGGGAGCAGCTCAACAGCGTTGGCGGCGTTATTGAATGCGCAGCCGTTGGAATGCCCGCGGGCGTCGGCTCCCCGATGATGGACGGTCTGGAAAACGTAATATCCCGGCTGGTGTTCGCTATTCCGGCGGTAAAGGGAATCGAGTTCGGCAACGGATTCGGCTGTGCGGACATGTTCGGCAGCGAAAACAACGACGAATTCGCGCTGAGGGACGGAAAAGTCGTAACGCTCACCAACAACCACGGCGGCATACTTGGCGGGATCTCCTCCGGAATGCCCGTTATATTCCGCGCCGCGTTCAAGCCTACGCCCTCAATTTCGCGCCCGCAGAACAGCGTCGACTTCAAGAATATGACCGAGCAGGAGCTCGTCATCAAGGGAAGGCACGACCCCTGCGTAGTTCCGCGCGCGGTTCCGTGCGTTGAGGCTGCGCTGAATATCGCGCTGGTTTCCGCGCTTTCCTCCGAAGGAAAGCTGTAAATCCCATGTTACTTTCCCTGCTCAATTATTCAAAGTGGTGATACGATGAAAGAACAACCGAGAATACGAATAGACGATGTGAATAAAATACGGATACTGGTATGCCATCTTTTATACAGTATCGGCTGCCCGCTCAACCGCGATCAGCTTATCGAGATAACCTCGCTCGAACAGGCGGTGAATTATTTCGACCTTATGGAAGCGCTGGACGGCATCACCGGAAGGCTCTGCACCTGCCAGGAGGTCAACGGTATTCCGGTATACTCAAACACCAGGCTCGGCGACGCCGCTGCAAGGGAATTCGGCAGCGAACTCCCGCAGTCGATTCGCGAAAAGATGTTCGAGGAGGCCGTGAAGGTCTACACCCGCGATGAAATTAAGAAGGATTCGCTCGTTTCAGTGCGCTACGCCGAACACGAAAACGGTACCTGCACGATAGGCGTCACCATCAAGTCTGAAAAAACAGGCAGGCAGAAGTACTACCTGACCATATCCGCGGCGGACAAGACCGAGGCGGATTCAATAAAGAAACGTATCCAGCGCAGCCCTGAAAATTTCAGGCAGTACCTGGAAAGCTACTTTGAAAGCGGCACGGAGGGCTGACATGGACGATTACTTAGCATTATCGCTTATTATAATGGGAATCGCGATAGGAGCGCTTCTTGTAATATGGGGCGCAATGAGCCTCGCATTTTTCCTCAGAAAGAAGCACCGCGCAAAGAAGCTTCAGGAGCGGATTGCCGAGCGCGAAGCCGCAGAAGCAAAATACCGCGCTGAACTCCAGCAGGAAGAACAGAATTCGCAGAATGATAACTGAAAAAAGCTGCCCGGATATGGGCAGCTTTTTTGTACTGCGAAGCGTCACGGCTGTTCTTCTTCCTGGGCGTCGTTTGCGTTCATAAGCTGAATTATCTCTTCCTTTGAATCCAGAAAGATGTCAACAAGGTCGGGGTCGAAGTCCGTTCCCCTCCCCCTTCTGATTATGTCGAAGCACTGCTCCAGTGGCATTGCGTCGCGGTAGCAGCGCTTCTGGGATACGGCGTCGAATACGTCCGCGACTGCCATTATCCTTGCATGGAGCGGTATCTCTTCGGCTTTCAGGCCGTCCGGGTAGCCCTTTCCGCTATACTTTTCGTGGTGAAACCTCGCAACTTCGTAGGCTATCTGCCGGAAGTCCGCGTCGTCAAGGTCGCGGAAGGTCTGCTGGATTATCTTTCCGCCATCTGCGGCGTGCTGCTTCATGATGGCGTATTCCTCATCAGTGAGCTTCCCGGGCTTCTGGAGAATGCTGTCCGGGGTCGCTATCTTTCCTACGTCATGGAGCGGAGCGGCGTTTATAACATGCGTTATGTAATCCCGGCTGAGCACTCTGCGGTAGTATCTGTCGCCGCGCATTTTATTCAGCATCAGCGTAACGTACGCCTTTGTGCGCTTGATATGTCCGCCGGTGTTGTTGTCGCGGCTCTCGACCATCGTTGCAAACCCGTCCGCCATTTCGTCCGTGTACATTGTCAGCTTGCGGATCGCGGGGTTCTCAAAGTCAATGTAAATTCCCAGCAGGAGTATAGTCGGGAATATAGCGGTCAGCAGGACCTCCGGGAAGATGGTCTGAATTACCAGTATCACGCCTGCTATCACAATGAACGACAGTGTTCCGAGCACCTTATCCTTCGGCAGGAAGCGCCGTCTTGAAATCACAAAATACAGCACCGCGCCATAATACAGGATTATCGTTGCATAGCAGACGTACACGGAAAAGCCCATGGAGTACCACGTTGCTGCGCCCTCGATGAAGCGGAGGTCGCCTATTCCAAGGCAGACCAGCAAAAGCGAGATGATTCCCGGAATCCCGAGGTACAGTATGTGCCGCTTTTTACGGAATCCGAGAAGCTGGTCAAATGTATACGCGGTCGTAATGATGATCGTCAGATCCATTAGAAGGAAGAACAGCAGGTGCGCAATCCTGTTCACCATGTCGGGGACTATATCCATATGGTTGACCGTCCATGCTGTAAATCCATCGAAAAAAACCGCCCGGGGAAGCGCGCTGTACATCATGTCATCGACCTGGCAGAACACTGCTGTTTCCTGGGCTTCCCTGCGGGATTTCCCGCTTTCCTCCAGGAGCTGCTCCATTAGCAGTGCAACTCAATAATCTCGTCAAGAAAAACATCGGCGGACTCCGAACCGCCGATGTTTTGTTTTTACTTAATGCTGCTCTGATAGTGGTTCAGGAGTTCGCCGAATTTAGCATTTTGAGTAAACAGACTAAAGGCCGCTTGTGGAGCGGGTTCACCAGCAATAAAAGGGGCACAACCTTTCTCAGCCTTTGCACCGCAATTAATACAAATCATGCTCATTTCCTCCTTGTCCTGAAATCATTGCTCCAATTGGAAGTAGCACAATGAAAATACTGGTCTGCGGTTCCGGCGTTATCGCGCTGAACGGTCTTTTCGTCATGTTGATAGGCTGATTTACGCCGCTCTCATCGAATAATTCATCGAATCCATTCTGCGAATATCCCTCGCCTGTTTGCAGTCGCAGGACTTGACCCGGCACATCGGGCAGGAGCAATGTATCTTCCCCTTGCTGAGCTGTCCCTCGAATTTGTAGTACCAGATATTTTCCTCTGCAATGATACGTTTCTTGCGGCTGATATGCGCTCTCCTCTGATATCTTGTGAATGCTCTGCTTCTGCTCATGGCTTTTCCTTTCTGCATTGGCTGTAAGGTAAGATTACATAATAGCATACTCCGTAAAATTTGTCAAGTGCGAATATGATACAATTTTCTCCTGCCCTTTCCGGCGGGAGTTTTTCATTTTTTCATAGGTCAATTAGCGGATTACCTTTCAGAGAACTTTTTGTTGTATACTAAAATCACGGAAAAAACAGGCATTGTGAAAGGAGTACTTTATGGGATTCACTTACGTTATTTCGGACGTTCACGGTCATCTCGACTGCTTCGAGGCTATTCTCGAAAAGATTAATCTCCAGCCCGATGACAGGCTGTATATCTTCGGCGACGTCATCGACAGAGGATTCCGCGGGATAGAGATTCTGAAGCGCGTTATGGATATGCCGAACGCAGAAATGCTACTCGGCAACCACGAATTCATGATGCTGAACGCCCTCGGCGAGCCTTACGACGGAATCAGACTCAGCACAATCGACAGCATGGAACTATGGTATAACAACGGCGGTCTGCTTACTTTCGCCGCTTTCTAGAGCCAGCCGAAGAAAATCAGGAGCGATATCGTGGACTTCCTGAAATCCCTGCCGCTGAACATTGACGTTGACGTGGATTCAGAGAAATACAGGCTTGTCCACGCAGCTGACCGGGAATTATACGGCAGATATAAGAAGATGTACACCTCAGAGGCAGAGTTTGCCGTGTGGTCGCGGGAGACGCTCGACTTCATGCGCAGGACCGTCACGAATTACGTTTTCGGTCACACTATGACCGGTATGCTCATTGAGCGTTCTCCCATGAGAATCATTTTCAAGGGAAATCTTATCGGCATCGACTGCGGCTGTGCCGTTATCCCAAATTCGCTGAATCATCAGATACTCGGTGCGCAGGGCGGCAGACTTGCCTGTATCAGGCTTGAGGACAAAAAGTGCTTCTATTCCGACGAAGAAGTTAAGCCAGCGGTCATTCGTTCCAGAAAGCACGGTATTATCACTATGGGGGCGTAATTATGAACAACTCAAACGATTTTGAAGCAATTTTCCCGGAGGAGAATGAAGAAAAGGCGCTTACCGACAGGTACTTTGAACTTTATGAACTGCTCGGCGCCGAGGCTATGATGAAGCTCTACGACCACTACCACGGCGACAAGATAGACTGCCCGATGAAGCTTTACCGCGCGGAATATCTCGCCGACCTTGCCGAGCAGGAAAAAGACCGCAGAAAGCGCGCCGAGATAGTCCGTGCGGGCGGTTATGCGCTGAAATTCATCGAGAGCCTGATACAGAAGCGCAAAAAGGAGTCGGAAAAGTGATTTACAAAACGCGGAACTTGTGTTATACTGTAATTAATTACAAACAAGGAGCGATGTAATATGCCTTTCATTATGATAAGGAACGATATAACAAAGGTCGAAGCTGACGCAGTCGTGAATGCTGCGAACACTTCCCTGCTAGGCGGCAGTGGCGTTGACGGCGCGATTCACAAAGCGGCTGGTCCCAAGCTGCTGGAGGAATGTAAGAGAATCGGCGGCTGTCCGGTGGGCGAAGTGCGTGTAACTCACGGATACCAGATGCCGTGCAAGTACATAATCCACACGGTGGGTCCCATCTGGCGCGAGGGCGGTAAAGAGAAGGAAGAACAGCTTTACTCCTGCTATAAGAACTCGCTGAACCTTGCGGAAATAAAGGGGTGCAAGTCAATAGCTTTCCCGCTGATTTCTGCGGGGGCTTACGGCTGTCCGAAAGAAAAGGCGATTTCCATAGCGCAGAAAGCCATCAGGGATTATCTCAGGAATCACGATATGGACGTTTATCTGGTGCTGTTCGACAAAAGCGCTGTCAATGTCAGCCAGAAGCTGAAACTTGAAGTACAGAGCTACATTGACGACAAGTATTCCGAGGAGCACTACCCGTCCGAGGAGGAGAAACAGCGTGCAAGGTTCAACGCACCAAGCACCAGGCCGTATGAACCAAAAGGAGCTGCCAATTTTGCTGGTTTGGCTCCGGCTGTAAACATAACATCAATATTAAAATATATTGAAAAGCCTGATTTTTCCTTTTCGCAGAAGCTGTTTCAGCTTATAGACGAGCGTGGAATGACCGACCCTGAGGTCTACATGAGGGCGAACGTCAGCAAGCAGGTGTTCTCGAAGATACGCAGATCCGGCTACCACCCGAAGAAGAACACCATACTTGCGCTCGCAGTCGCACTGAAGCTGTCACTGGAGGAGACCAACGACCTGCTTTCCTATGCCGGATATACGCTTTCGCGCTGCGACAAGGGCGACCTTATCGTTTCATATTACATTGAACACAAAATTTTTGACGTTGACGAAATAAACGTCATGCTTCTTGAATTTGACCAGACGCTGCTGGGCTCTGCTCCCGTTCCGGAAGATAAGTAAACTTTCGATTGACCAAAATCCTGATGAAATATGCTATTATAAATTCAGCGGAAATGTCCGCAGGCTACTATTTCAAAAGGAGAAGTCAATATGAGAAACGATTTAACTGAACTTGTATTCATTCTGGACAAGAGCGGCTCCATGCACGGGCTGGAAGCGGACACTATCGGCGGGTTCAACTCCCTCATCGAAAAGCAGAAGAAAGAGGACGGCAGAGCGCTAGTCACGACTATCCTGTTCGATGACAAGTCCGAAATGATTCACGACCGGGTCGATCTCCAGTACATTCGCAGCATGACGAACGAGCAGTACGTCACGGGCGGTACTACTGCCCTGCTGGACGCTGTTGGCGGAGCGGTAAATCACATCAGAAAGATACACAAGTACATTCGCCCGGAGGACGTTCCGGCAAAGACGCTGTTCATCATCACCACGGACGGAATGGAGAACGCAAGCCGCCGTTACACCTACGACAGGGTAAAGAAGCTCATTGAGCATCAGAAAGCAAAGTACGGCTGGGAGTTCATTTTTCTCGGTGCGAACATCGACGCCGCCGAAACCGCAGTCAGCATGGGGATAGGTCGTGACCGTGCGGCTGACTTCATCTGCGACAAACCGGGAACTGCGCTGAATTATGCTGTTCTCAGCGAGGTCACTTCCGCGGTTCGTTCAGGCGTGGGGATCGCCTCCGACTGGAACAGCTCGATAAACGACGACATGAAGCGCAGAAAGCGCTGAACAAAGAGGTGAGATATATGCTCGAAAAGAAAGCCCCCTGCCCTATCTGCCCCTACAAGCTTGGAATGATCAAGACGTTAGTCAGTCCCTGCCCGCAGTGCAGGCTGACCGGGTATTCGTTCTACTACAAGCATTCTAAGGGGCCGGGCAAGATACTTGACGGCAAATCCGGCAAGTAATGACTGCATATATTCACATATATAACGAGCCACTTCCCGCTTCGGCGGGAGGTGGTTTTTTCTGTTTCCGGAACAAATACAGTCAGAAAAAGGTATAGAAATTGGCACATTTTCTGTGATATTATAGGGCATTGATTTGTGGGTCAAATCTGTGCTATAATCTTGCAAAAGGAGGAATTCTACTTAATGGAAAAGACTTACGACACGAGCATAAATCTCAATCTGCTGGACGAAAAGGGCGTTTACGAGGCGTTCCACGTTGACGGGAACGAAGCGGAAGCCCTGACCGACAGCTTCTTTGAGCTGTACCGCCTGCTCGGCACAGAGGCTATTCTCAAACTGTACAAGCACTACCACGGCGACAAAATAGACTGCCCGATGAAGCTCTATCGTGCGGAATATGTCGCCGACCTCGCCGCTCAGGAAAAAGACCGCAGGAAGCGCGCGGAGATCGCCCGCGCCGGAGGATATGCGCTGAAATTCATCGAGAGCATAATCCAGAAGCGGAAAAAAGAAAATGACTGACGATGTCAGCCAAAATAATTTAAAGGAAGGGATTTTACTATGAAACATGCACGAAAACTTCTGTCAATACTGGTCGCGCTGGCGACTATATTTGCACTTCTCGGACTGAGCGGGTGCTCCACAAATACTACGGATTATTACGAGACAGTTCTCAATTTGAAGCAGTTTACCGATATGCCGGACATTGAATACAGGCAGGTGCTTAACAAATATATGGACGATCTTCACGGCACTTACAGCGGGAGCGATGGCAACTATACCGTCACTGTCAAAGGCAATATAACATCTCTTCAGCAAGAGGTCGTCCTCAAATTTTCCGTCTCGGACGATACAGAAGACAGCACAAAATGTGTTATCAATTCTGTCACTGCTACTATCAACGACAATGAGCTTGACCAAAACTCCACTCTTGATTAGATATCTGATTTTCTTTATGCCAATACCAGTCGCTGTTGTTTTTCTGCTGAGCATTATCTTCAACTGGACTATCGGGCAGTTCTTTGGATTAGCGCTGTTGGTACTGTTCATTGGCTTTATGATATCTTTTCTTGGAACAGCGCTGAAAAGAGGTTCTTTCTGTGAAGGTTATATAAATAAGTCTGATACGCCGGTTGACGTTAATGACCTGGTACAGTTCCTCAACAGAAATCTCAGCAAAACATTCCCCGAATATTTTCATGAGTAGAAGGTAATAACGATAAGGAACGAAAGAGGAATTGAGAACTTAATATGTTTACCGTAGTAGAACCGCATTTCAATAACTAATGTTGATATATTATTAATTTGTGGAACGAATAGAAAAACTTTAACCATGGTCTATACTCCCCTGAGCCTCACGGCTCGGGGGATATTTTTATTTATGGAGGTAAACAATGCCGAAATTCAACAACCTGCGATACGCTACACGCGGCATCAGTTCAACGCTCCCGCTGATGCTGCAAATAATCCTCTGGGGGCTTATAGATACAATGGAGGTGGTCGAAAAAGACTACCTCCAGATTTTTACCCTGACATCTGAAAACGGCAAGCAGAAAATCGTTCATGAGCAGGAACAGCCAGAATACAGGAAAGAGTATCTCTTCCCTGCCCATTACCATTTTCTCATAATGGAAGGCTCCGGCGAGGTTGTCAGCGGACTTCCATCCCGCTTGAGGACGCGGCTTAAAAACAGGCTCCATCGCTCAGTTTATCTGGAGCTTGAGCATTACGGGGACGGTCGGGGCGTAGTCAGGCAGTGCTATTACTACGACCGCGCCTATCTCAGGCAGGGTATCAGGGTCAGCCCGCCTATGCTGGTGAGCTGTTTCTTACCCTACACCCGCGAGGGGATACTCAACCTGATCAACCACGAAATATGCTGCAATTTCACGCATATTATATTTGTGAGCGGGGCTGACGGGATAGACCTCAGCTCCGACGATACACCGATATGCGGTTCGATATAGGAGGTCGCTATGGCAGAAATGATCACAATGTACACCGACGCAAAGAACAACGTACATACCGTTCAGCACGTCACTCCGGCGGAATCCCCCGAAAAACAGCAGATGACCGAGGAGCTTTTCCGTTTACTGTCAAAGGATAGCCGCAAGGCAGGCTGACATTTATTCATCACACAGGAAGGAGGTGCGTCATGGCTATCGTACTTTACGCACGAAAATCAGTGGAGCGCGAGAACAGCATAAGTTGCGACACTCAGCTTGAATACTGCAAGTCCGCTCTGCGCCCCGATGAGCGGAACGACGAAATAATCAGCATAGTGGACAACGGATTTTCCGGCGGCAACGTCAACCGCAAGGGCTTCCAGAAGATGATGAAGCTGGTGGAGCAAGGCAGTGTCAGCAAGGTAGTGGTTTACAGGCTTGACCGAATCAGCCGCTCAATGCTGGATTTCGTGAATATCCTCCAGAAATTCAAGGACTACAACGTAAAGTTCCTGTCCTCGCAGGAGGTCTTTGACACATCTACTCCCTATGGTGAGATGGTCGTCAAGATTCTGATGATCTTCGCGGAGTTCGAGCGTACTTCGACCATCACGCGTGTTACGCAGGCTTACGCCCACCGCAGCGAAATGGGATTCTACATGGGAGGCCGCCAGCCCTATGGATTTCAGCTAGTTCCGGCTGTTATCAACAACATCAGGACCAAGAAGCTGGAAGCTGTCCCCGAGGAAGCTGAGCAGATACGCTACATATTCGAGGTTTACGCGCAGGAAAACGTGTCGCTCCGCAGGCTGCAGGACATTCTTGTTACGGAAGGTCGCACGCCGCTAAACGGCAGCGACTGGACTACTGCGAAGCTGTCCGCAATTCTGAAAAATCCTATCTACGTCAGGGCTGATTCAGACGTTTACGACTACTTTGAGCACCACGGCGTTCACATGGTTACTGACTGCTCCGAGTTCACCGGGGAGTACGGCGCGCAGCTTTACGGCAAGACAAAGCACAAGCGCAACGACCCGGACTGGTCTGATATGAAGCTGGTGCTGCTAACTCATCAGGGACTTGTAAGCTCCGATATCTGGCTGAAATGTCAGCGGAAACTCGAACAGAACAAGCAGATCCACAAGAGCGTTTCCAACCAGACAAGCTGGCTTGCGGGTAAGATATTCTGCGAAAAATGCGGACACTCCATGACTACCATTAAGGGGAAAATAAACCGTAACGGCGAAATGCGAAGGTACTTCAACTGCACCGGGAAATCCCTGAAGCGCAAGTGTTCTGGACCTAAAGCCACGATTTACGCGGAGGATCTGGAGAACATGGTTTACGGCTGTATCACCGAAAAGTTGAACGCACTGAAAGACACATGGCACGCTCCGGCAAAGGGAGATTCCCCGGAGATAAATGAGCTGAAGCTCCGCATAAAGGAAATCGAGAAATCCGAGCAGACGCTTGTTGATACCATGCTTTCCGGCAGGCTGAATGACGCAATGCTTGATATCATGAACGCAAAGGCGGCGGCGCTGAAAAAGTCCAAATCCGAGCTGTACGACCGGATAGATTCGATCAGGGCTTCCGCGAATGAAGCGGGCGCGGTGATAGACCTTGCACGCTCCTGGAAAAATGCGGATTACGACTGCAAAAAGGCGGTGGCTTCGATAATGGTTCAGAAAATCATCATCGGCGAGGACGGGAATGTGAAAATCATCTGGAATATATAAAGACTGCCGGGCGCTTTGTCCGGCAGTTTTCTTTTTCCAGAAAATCAGCCAGAAAAAAGTCCTGTTTCTTCCGAACTTTCTAGTCTGGAATTGTGTGTCGATTTTATGGTATAATCATCGTCAGGGAGGTTCGGCGAAGAAAAATATCGGGGAAATTTCAGCTCCCCGAAGTAAAAAATGGAGGTATTTTTATGAGTAAAAAGCAAATCGTCAGAATAGCCGGGATCGCTTCCGCGGTCATTTTTGCGATGGGTGCGCTGTTCCCTTTTGTTTCAATGGAGTTCTTCGGGACTAAAATGAGCAAGTCACTGATCAACACGTCAGACGGTATTTTCTTTATTCTGGACGCAGTTCTGTTTGCAGTAACAATGTTCCTGTCCGAGAAAATTTCGCTTTACATCTGCGCTGCGACTGCCGTTATCCTCACCATTGCCGATACACAGTCGTTTTTTGGCAGCAATACTGCCGAGCTGTCAGATGTGGTCACAAAGGGATTCGGCTTCTACTGCGTCATTATCGGCGCTGTACTTATGGTGGCTTCCGCTGTTGCAAACATAGTTGTTCAGCGCTCAAACAACATCGGACACTCTGAAAATGTAAAGAAATCCTATACCCGCAAGTGCCCGTTCTGTGCTGAAACCATCAAGGCTGACGCGGTTCTGTGCAGATTCTGCGGCTCCAGGCTGGAACCGCTCCCTGATTCTGCTCCGGCGCAGGAATCTTCCGCTGAACCGCACAGCGCAGCTCCCAGGTCCGGCGGCCGGCGTGCGCTTACTGTTATTCTGATCATTATTTCTGCGGTGATTTTCGTTATTTCAACTATTGGTATGATAGTCACGATAAGCGATCAGCCGCAGAAGCCAAACACCAACAGTCCGGCGGCTGAAAGCTACTACTCCGAAACGTACACCGAGGAAGTCCAGCCTGCTGAAACAGAGGTCACTACCGCTGCGACTACCACAACCCCGGAAACTACTACGACAGCTGCGACTACAACAACTACCGCAGCAACCACGCCTGAGCCGGAAGAAGTCATCGACAATACGCACCCGTATGAAGCATATTTCGTCCAGAATGATAATTACTCAAGCGGTGCGGTCGATGGCGCAGTTCCGTATATTCAGCTCAATTCTGACGGAACGTTCGAGTTCCAGTGCAATATGTACATGGACGTGCTGAAATACACAGGCACATGGGAATATATGACCTCTCGCTGGGGTATAAATTTCGTACTTAACGTTACCGGCTGCAACCGTGGAAACGTCAGCATGACAGTTCAGAATACACCGATCATGCTCTCGTATTACGACTTGAATGAACAGGCTGAATTCTCCTATGATGGCGATTCGCTGTTCGGAATGACTTTCCCGAACTCCAGATTTGATGTGTCTTATTTCAACATCATATCGTAAGACTGAAATTTCATAGGCGAAAAGGCGCTGTAAAAAAACAAAAGAAAAGGCTGCATCCAGAA
>DQFX01000029.1 GCA_003531585.1 Oscillospiraceae bacterium
AGGCGGAGTTTGAGAAGTGGAAATCAGAACAAGCCAATTCTCAAACCGACAAGCACAACGAAAAATAATTGAACAATATTTTACCCCGGCAGTTCGAACGAGCTGCCGGGGTTGATAATTATATTGGCTGATATCCGGCTGCGAGCGGTAAATTCACAGATAAACTACCATACCAAACGCACCGGGAACATAAAAGAGTTCGTCTGTGCAGCGGGCAGTGTCCGCAGGAATCCAGGCGCTCCTGGGTGAGTTCGGTCAGCAGCATTTCCAGGGCGCATTCCACCATGCGCGTGGTATACATGTTCCTGCGGGAGCAGTCCACAAGCTGCCGGAATATCACGCCTATCCTCTGCGAGGCAGCCCTGCCGTATTCCGGCAGCGTGTAAGCCGCGCCGCTTTCTCCTTCGAAGAACGGCGTTTCCGGCGAGAAATGCGCCCACAGATAGGAAAGCTCCCCCTCGGACGGCGCAGTGCCGAAATGCTCCTCCCCGGGCTTCAGAAACAGCCACTCGCCGCTTGCCACCGAGCGGCAGATCCCGCCGGAGGAAATATCCAGCCTGCCGGAAAGCACGTAAATCAGAACCCAGCATTTCATAACGCGGCGCTGATGGATAAACTCCCCGCGGCTGACAAGATTGCCGGCGTTGAAAAAATGAAGTCCGCCGAATTCCCCGGAACATATCATGCGACCACCCCCTGATATATTATAGCGCAAATCAAAAACCAGGTCAACAGGGTGGTTTACATTAATTTCGTTTACCCCTTGATTTTTCTATGAAAAAATGGTAGAATAGTATAGTAAATATTCAGAACATGATACGTGTTCATATACATCAATGAGGAGCAGAAATATGACCATCAAGACTTTTAATATCAACACCGACAAGACCGCGTTCGTCCGGGCATATCTTCCGGACTCCATCGCGGGGCTTCCGTTCTGCGAAAAGCGTCCTGCTGTCCTGATATTCCCGGGCGGCGGGTATGAGTACTGCTCCGACCGCGAGGGCGAGCCTATCGCGTTACAGTACCTCGCGCTGGGATACGCCGCGTTCGTGGTTACATATAGCTGCAACGAGCGCTTCCCCGAGCCGCTTATGGACGCCGCGTACATATTCTACAAGATACGCATGCGCGCCGAGGAATTCAAGATTGACCCGCAGAAAATGGCTGTTCTCGGCTGCTCCGCCGGCGGACATCTCGCGGGCTGTCTCGCCACCATGTGGAGCGACATCGCCCTTACAAAGACCATCGGCTGCGAGCCGGAGGATCTCCGGCCGAATGCGGCTATACTCTGCTATCCGGTGATCAGCGGAGTTACCGCTCCCCATGAGGGCAGCTTCAAGGTGCTCCTCGGCGAGGAAGCTTCCCGCTCCGACCTGAGCAGGCTCTCGCTTGAGAACCGCGTAACTCCCAAGACCCCTCCGGTGTTCATCTGGGCGACCGCGAACGACGACTGCGTTTCAGCGCACAACTCGCTTGTAATGGCGAAGGCATGCGTTTCCAACAAGGTCCCGGTGGAGCTCCACCTGTTCGACGAGGGACCGCACGGACTCTCCACCTGCGACAAGGCGACCGGCTGGAACGAGGCGTTCTATCTCCGCAACGTCCGCGAGTGGATACCCATGTCTGCGGAGTTCCTCGCAAAGTACATGAACGTCTGAGCTGGGAAAGGACGCAGAATATGGTACCAGACAAGGTAGCTTACACCTCCGGCGAAAAAAAAGCTGAGATACTGGGCGGGATAATGCTTGCGGTATTCGCGGCGGTCATCATCGCGCTGATGGCGCTGGGAGTTTCCGGCGGCGGGAACATCATAATGCTGGTGGTCTTGCTGATAATTTACGGCTTGTTCTCGGTCTGCGGCGTTTACCCGCAGGGAACCAACATAATGAAAAAGCCGGAATCCGCTTCCGACCGGGATTACCACCGGGTAAGGCGCGGCTGTATCATCGCGAAGTTCGTGCTGTGCGCGGCGGTGTTCCTGCTTTCAATGCCGATTTTCGGGTAAATTCAGATACTATACAGGCGGCGGAGCCGTCCGCGCCTGAATGCATAAACGAAAGGAACAAAAGAAATGAAGAAACCATTCGTAACCAAGGAGCAGATCGAAGAGATCGCCAAGACCTACCCCACGCCGTTCCACATCTATGATGAGAAGGGTATTCGCGAGACCGCAAGAGCGCTGTTCAAGGCGTTCTCCTGGAACAAGGGCTTCAAGGAGTACTTCGCTGTGAAGGCTACCCCGAACCCGTTCATCATGAACATTCTGAGAAGCGAGGGCTGCGGCTTTGACTGCTCCAGCTACACTGAGCTTCTGCTGAGCGGTCAGGTCGGCGCTGAGGGTCATGAGATCATGTTCAGCTCCAATGCTACGCCGGACGATGATTTCAGGCTTGCTTACAAGATGGGTGCGCTGATAAACCTCGATGATTTCACACACATCGACGTCCTCGACAAGCTGACCGGGATACCGGAGTTCATCTCCTGCCGCTACAATCCGGGCGGAGAGTTCAAGACCGACGGCAGCCCCAACGTAATGGACACCCCGAAGGACGCAAAGTATGGCTTCACTCACGACCAGCTCATCGAGGGTTACCGTATCCTCAAGGAAAAGGGCGCGAAGAAGTTCGGCATGCATGCGTTCCTTGCGAGCAACACGCTTACCAACGACTACTACCCCACACTCGCGGGTATTCTGTTCCGCACTGCTGTGGAGATCAAGGAAAAGACCGGCGTTGAGCTGAGCTTCATCAACCTCTCCGGCGGCGTAGGTATACCCTACCGCCCCGACCAGCCCGCTAACGACATCGCGGTCATCGGCGAGAAGGTACACGAGAAGTTCGACGAGATCCTCGTTCCCGCAGGTCTCGGAAACATAAAGCTGTTCACCGAGCTTGGCCGCTTCATGCTGGCTCCCAATGGAATGCTCATCGCGAAGGCTATCCGCGAGAAGCACATCTACAAGGAGTACATCGGTCTTGACGCGTGCGCTGCAAACCTCATGAGACCCGCTATCTACGGCGCTTACCACCACATCACCGTACTCGGCAAGGAGAACGAACCCTGCGACCACAAGTACGACGTTACCGGCGGTCTGTGCGAGAACTGCGATAAGTTCGCAGTCGACAGAATGCTCCCGAAAATCGATATCGGCGACTACCTCGCTATCCACGACGCGGGCGCGCACGGATTCTCAATGGGCTACAACTACAACGGCAAGCTTAGAAGCGCTGAGCTGCTACTCCGTGAGGACGGTTCCGTCAAGATGATCAGACGCGCTGAGACAGCCGCTGATTATTTCTCAACGTTCGATTTCGCAAATTTCAACTTTGATCTTTAATTGTTGAAAAATACAGCCGCCGTGCGGTCAGAAACTGCACGGCGGTAATTTTACTGAGGTATTTCACATATGAGAATGAGAAAAAAGAAGCACCTTGAGGAGCGCCTTGAGGCCTGCGCGTCGGTAATGCTCAAAATGCAGAATCAGAACGAGCACGCCAACGACCCGCTTGACGACGAGCTGTTCTTCGACAGCATGAAGGTGTTCGGAAACAACAACCCGCTGCACCTTGAGGTCGGCTGCGGAAAGGGGAGCTTCATTCTGGAGCTTGCGCGGAGAAATCCCGATATAAATTACGTCGCGGTGGAAAAGACCCCTAACGTGCTTGTAACCGGCGCGGAAGCGCTGATGGAGAGCGACATCAAGAACGTGCGGTTCTGCCTGGGGCAGGCGGAGTACCTGGAGCATCTGTTCCGTCCGCACACCGTGGAGCGGCTGTACCTCAACTTTAGCTGCCCGTTCCCAAAGGAGACCTATGCGCGCCACCGCCTGACCCACACAAGATTCCTTGAGATATACAAGCAGGTGATGAAGCCCGGCTCTGAAATACATCAGAAAACGGATAACCAGCGCCTGTTCGAGTTCTCGATAGAGCATTTCTCAAAGAACGGCTTCGCGATGAAAAATGTATCCCTGGACCTGCATAACAGCGGCTTTGAGGGGAACATTATGACCGAATACGAAAAGCGCTTCACGGAGCTGGGTCATCCGATATACCGCCTGGAAGCGGTAGTCCCTGAGTGATCGGAGGTCAATATGAAGATAACCAGGATAACAGGAACATTCCCGAGTACGTCCGGGCTTTGCCGGTGCAGATATTATATGTATATTCCGGAAAATCCCAGGGCGGCGGTAATGCTCTCCCACGGCATGTGCGAGTACTTCCAGCGCTACCGCGGGTTTGCGGAGTTCCTCTGCAGGAACGGCATAGCGCTTGTCGGAAACGACCACATCGGCCATGGGAATTCCGTCACCGACCGCGACATGCTGGGCTATTTCGGCGAGGCGGGCGGCTACATGTATATGGTGAAGGATCTCCACCGAATGCGCGCTATTCTCGACAAGAAGCTCCCGGATATTCCGAAGTTCCTGCTCGGCCACAGCATGGGAAGCTTCATCGCGAGGATCTATCTGTCCCGGTTCGACGACCGCTGGGACGGCGCCGTTATCATGGGCACCGCCGGCGGAGTTACAGGCTCCGCGCCGCTGCGTAAGCTGCTTGAGGTGCTGACCCATGCGAAGGACAGCCGTTTCCGCCCGCAGTTCAGCAGCAAGCTGGCGTTCGGAGTGTTCAACCTGCGGTTCCCAAACCACCGCACGAACAACGACTGGCTCTCCAGAGTGGAGGAGAATGTCGACCGCTACATTGCCGACCCGCTGTGTAATTTCACGTTCACAGTCGCTGGGTTCAAGGATCTGCTGAACGCGCTGATGTGCGCGAATTCCCGCAGCGTTATTGAGAACACCCCCACCGATCTGCCGATACTTTTCCTGTCGGGTTCAATGGACCCCGTCGGCGAGTATGGCGCAGGCGTACGCGCGGCGTGCATGAAGTACCTCGAGCACGGCAGCAGCGTGAATATCCGGGTGTACCCGGAAGCGCGGCATGAGCTGCTGTTCGAGCTGAACGCCGATGAAGTCATGAACGATATCCTGGCGTTCATAAATAAGAGATTATAGAACAAAAGGCTGTGCAGCCTGATTGCTGTACAGCCTTGATATTTCGTACATTTTGAATATTTCGTAAACAATGCTGGTCATTGTTTCGACATCAGCCGGAGTACGATTATCGCAGCGAGCGAAGCCCCGCAGATTATCCAGTTTATAATGACCCTGCGGCGGTATTTCTGCTGATTTTTCTGTCTCTCTTCGTCACGTTTTGCCATGTCGCACCTCCGAATAACTTATACTTTTATTTTAACACTTTGTACGCCGGTTGTCAAGACCGAAGTTTCGGTGCGCGGCAGACCGGCTGAAAGGAACACACATGAAGCTGGTAATTGCAGAAAAGCCCTCCGTTGGAAATTCTATCGCGCGAATGATCGGCGCTGACCGTCAGCGCGGCGACGGGTTCACTTCGGGAAACGGATACATAGTAAGCTGGTGCTTCGGGCACCTTGTCGCGCTTTCCTCGCCGGAGGAGTACGACAAGCGTTACGCCAAGCCCTGGAAGCTGTCCAACCTGCCGATAATTCCGGAGGAGTTCCGCTGGACCGTCGCGGAAAGCACCGCGCCGCAGTTCGAGAAGCTCAAGGCACTGATGGAGCGCCCTGACGTAGACGAGATAATATGCGCCACCGACGCAGGCAGGGAGGGCGAGTGCGTGTTTCGCTATGTATACTATCAGGCGGGATGCACAAAGCCGTTCAAGCGGCTGTGGATAAGCTCCATGACCGACGAGGCTATCCGCGATGGGTTCGAACACCTCCGTCCGGGCAGCGACTACGACGCGCTCTACCGAAGCGGTCTAGCACGCAACAAGGCGGACTGGATCGTCGGAATGAACGCGACGCAGCTTTTCACGGTGAAGTACCGCAGCCTGCTTTCCGTCGGCAGAGTCCAGACCCCGACCCTTGCAATGCTGGTGGAGCGCGAGAAGAAGATACAGCAGTTTGCCTCCGCGCGGTATTTCACGCTGGAGCTGAACTGCGGAAAATTCAGGGCTGAGAGCGGAAAAATCGAGCCGCTCCAGGCGGAGCAGGCCGCGGCGAAATGCGGCAAAACCGCCGTTGTGAAGTCCGTGGTGAAGGAGCAGAAGAACGCCAACCCGCCGAAGCTCTACGACCTGACGACTCTCCAGCGCGACGCGAACAAGCTCTACGGCTACACCGCGCAGCAGACTCTGGACTGCGCCCAGAAGCTGTACGAATCCAAGCTGATAACCTACCCGCGCACCGACAGCTGCTACATCACCGATGATATGGAGCAGACCGCCGCTGACATGGTACGGCGCACTGCGGCGGCGTTCAAGTTCGGCGCGGACTACGACGCGCAGGGCTGCCCCCCGGATATAAAGCGCCTGATAAACAACGAGAAGGTCAGCGACCATCACGCGCTGCTTCCTACGAAGGAGATTTCCCGTTACGATTTCACAAGGCTGCCGGAGGACTGCTGGAACGTCCTGTCGCTGATTGCGATAAGGCTGCTGCTGGCGGTGTCCCCGGTGAACACCTGCGATTCCGTGACCGCTGTGCTCGAGTGCGGCGGCATGGATTTCACAGCCAGGGGCAAAACGGTAGTCCAGGGCGGCTGGAAGCAGCTCGAAGCCACAATAAAGGCGGGGCTGAAGGGGCTTTCCCAGGACGCGGACGAGGACGACGCCGAGGAAGCTTCCGGAGTGCTCCCGCCGCTTGTCGAGGGCGCAGAGATACCGGTGAAGTCGGTGAAGCCGCTTGAGCATAAGACAACGCCCCCGAAGCGCTACACCGAAGCTATATGCTGTGAAAGGGGGATAAGAAATCGCCCATAGAAAGGAGAGTTTTTCAATGAAAGCAAAGAAAACGGACAACGGCAAGATAACCGCACTATACGAGCGTCTTTCCCGCGACGACGACCTCACAGGCGACAGTAACAGTATAATCAATCAAAAGAAGCTGCTTGAAGATTATGCAAAGGAGCATGGATTTACGAATTGTGTCCACTTTACTGATGACGGCTGGTCTGGCGCAAACTTTGACCGCCCTAATTGGAAACGCATGATTGCAGCCATAGAAGCCGGAGAGGTTTCCCATGTGCTGGTAAAGGATTTGAGCCGCGTTGGTAGAGATTATCTGCAAGTGGGTTTTTATACCGAAGTTATGTTTAGAGAGCATGGCGTTCGCTTCGTTGCCATTGCAAACGGCGTTGACAGCGACAAGCGCGAAAGCAGCGAGTTTGCACCCTTTTTGAACATTATGAATGAGTGGTATGTTCGGGACTCAAGCCGCAAAATCAAAAGCGTTCTCCGGGCAAAGGGAATGTCTGGCATACACACTAATTCCATTGGTATTTATGGGTACAAGAAAGACCCTAACGACAAAAACCATTGGATTGTTGATGATGAAGCCGCCGAGGTTGTTCGCCGGATTTACCGCATGGCGATAGAGGGAAAAGGCCCGTATGAAATCGCTCGTATTCTTGCTTCGGAAAAAGTTGAAAGACCGTCCTACTACCTTGCACAGCGCGGTTTAGGCAAACATAAAACCAGTTACAACCCCGACGAGCCATACACATGGCGCGGCGGCACAGTTGCAGATATTCTATCCAAGCCGGAATATATCGGGCATACGGTAAACTTTCGGACTTATAAGGAGAGCTACAAGGACAAACACTCCAAAATGACACCAAAAGAGGATTTAGTCATTTTTGAGAATACGCAGGAAGCAATTATTGACAAGGAAACATGGGAGCGCGTTCAGACCTTGCGAAAGACAATCCGTAGGACAGATACCATAGGCACAGCAAATCCCTTAACAGGCTTGATGTTCTGTGCTGATTGCGGGGCGAAGATGTATAACCACAGGGGCAAGGCTGGCAATGCGCGGGATTGGGCAGGGCGACCAACTGGAAAGAAACGTCCAGACCGCGACGAATACAACTGTTCCCGTTATGATTTAGGCAATCAACACTTTGATGATTATTGCACCACACACCTTATCCGTACTGCCGTTGTTAATGAATTACTGCTTGAAGCGATAAAGGAAGTTTGCGACTATGCACAGAACAACGAAGCCGAGTTTATGGCGCAAGTCTGTTCCGCTTCCGAGGACAGACAGGCAAAAGCGGCTAAAGCTATCCGACAGAGGAAACAGCGCAGCGAAAAGCGCACCGACGAATTGAGCCGCTTAATTCGCAAGCTCTATGAGGACAATGTAAATGGGCGGCTTTCAGACAAGCTCTTTGAACAAATGTTGCATGATTTTGAAGCCGAGTTAGAGGGCTTGACCGATAGTATCACACAAGACCAGCAGGAGCTTGACCGCATAAGCAGGGAAACCGTCAATGCCGAGAAGTTTCTTGCCCTTGTCAAAAAATATACGGATTTTTCCGAACTCACCCCCGCAATGATAAATGAGTTTGTTGAAAAAATCCTTGTTCATCAAGCCGAGGGCAAAGGCGCAAGCCGTACACAGGAAGTCGAGATTTTCTTTAACTTTATCGGCAAGGTAGAAATCCCGCGCAAAGAAATTGAACTAACAGAGGAAGAAAAGGCAGCATTAGCGGAACAGGAACGACGCAGGGCGAAGAAAGCCGAGTATAACCGCCGCTATATGGAGAAGAAGCGCAGACAATGGAAAGAGCAACAGGAACGGGAGAAAGAACAGCAGGAAGCTCTTGAATTACCCGCTGCTTCCACCGAGAAAGGAGAACGCATAGCATGAGAATGCTCATTGACAATGGCAACACCCCCGCCGCCCCGCGCCCGTATATCGGGCATTACGGGCGGTTGCGGAAAGCCTACCTTGAACAGTACCGCCCCGACCTCTACACCGCCCTTGTCGCAAATGAGAAGCTGCATGAGCATTGCGCCGAGATTGACGAAGCCGCCCGGAGCCGGATTGACCTTATCATGCCGCAGCTTGCAAGGAGCGCGGGAGCTACCGAAGCACTCAAAGCTACCGACCCCATGAAATGGGTGGGACTGATGAACGCTTGCAGGGCGCAAGCGGAGGAAATCGCCAAGTTTGAGCTAATCTATGT
>DQFX01000012.1 GCA_003531585.1 Oscillospiraceae bacterium
GTATCTGTATCTGTATCTGTATCCGTATCTGTGTCAGTGTCTGTGTCGGTATCCGTATCAGTGTCTGTATCCGTGTCCGTATCAGTGTCTGTATCAGTATCTGTGTCGGTATCCGTGTCAGTGTCGGTGTCCGTATCCGTGTCTGTATCCGTATCAGTATCAGTATCCGTGTCCGTATCAGTATCTGTATCCGTATCAGTATCAGTGTCCGTATCAGTGTCTGTATCAGTATCAGTGTCTGTGTCCGTATCTGTGTCTGTATCGGTATCTGTGTCGGTGTCAGTATCCGTATCAGTATCTGTGTCGGTATCCGTATCTGTATCAGTGTCCGTGTCAGTGTCTGTGTCCGTATCGGTATCTGTGTCGGTATCCGTGTCTGTGTCTGTGTCTGTATCCGTATCCGTGTCCGTATCAGTATCCGTATCCGTGTCAGACTCCTGATCATCATCGCCTTCATCAGGCGGAGTTACAGGATCCTGATCATCGTCATCGTCATCATCTACATCAAACTTATACTCACCGCGAGTGGACTGGTGGATCTCACCCTGCTGAGTAAAATTATCGCAGATAACTGCGCCGTTAGCGTTACCGGTATCAGTGGAAACGTGAGCAAACGGAGCCACAACGATTCCTCCGGCAGGAGCCGAAAGCTCACCTGCATAATCGCCGAAATTCCAAACGACATTAGAGCCGGTCTTGAACTGCTCGTTATTTATGTTCCTGATCTGGAGTTTTGACCCGCTGTAGTTGCTTGTATCAACGTTAATTACAACATCAACACCGGAATTAAGGCTCAGCAGCTCGGTCACCGCCCGTGGAAGCTCATTCTGATTGTGGTCGAATTCATTGGCGTCGATATTGAGGATCATCGTCTCGCCTGCGCTGACCTTACCGGTTCTGATAGCCTCAGAAGCGTCCCTGAACGTAGAAACAACGTCCCCGTTCTCAACCTTTCCCACGGAATCCATCAGCTTTACGCCGGTAGTTCCAAGCTTATCAAGATTAGCCGAGATATCAAAAGAACTTTCATCAGCCTGCGCGCGGCGCAGTGTGAAATCAGCCTTTTTATGCTCGGAGCCCTCGATGTAGTATCTCTTTCCGCCTACCTCGAATCCGACGTTGTTGTTAACCGTAATCGGAGTATAGTCAAAACCGAGCACCAGCTCATACTTAGTGCCTGACGGGAGGTTGGACATCTTGAGCACAGCGTCGCCAAGATCCTCGGCACTGTCGAGATAAACTACGTACCTTCCGCTTTTTATCGTCTGCATGCTATGTACGCGATTATAGTCCTGGTTGATCGCGCCGGTAGAGCCGAAGCACGCGTTGCCCTCGATGTGGTTGATAGAAGCGGTTCTGGCATACAGACCGAAGTCCTTGACTTCGTTGAGTGCGTCATAGTACTCCTTGAGCGCCTTTGCCTGGCGTGTTGCCACAAAGACGTTATCGTTGATTTTGGTATAAGCCGGGGTACCTCCGGTGTACTTTACATCGGTAAGATCCGGGTTTTGAACGAAATCGCTGCCGGAAGTCTCCTCAGCCGCCGCCATGACAGAAACAGCGTTTGACGCAAGCAGTGCTGCTGCAAGCGCAAGGAAAGCCGTAGTCTTTTTTCCGGTTTTGCGTTTGTTTTCGCTCATTATAAGATCAACCTCCTTAAGCTGGTCTCATGGGAAGCGCGCCGTATGTCTCCTGACAATAAATGGGCATAACTATCCCTACTAATATATAATAATTATACACGATTTCAAGCGGAATGTCAAGTTCGGCAAAGTGAAAAGCCGCATTTGAGCTAATTGCCGAGACCGCGCGGCGAGTAGAGTTACATGAATTTACATAATCATTCCTGATTTACATTGCTATATCAGTAAATTACATAATACGTTTTGCCATGATATCCGGGTTGTAAGCGTAGTTGACAGCGGTCTTAGCGCTGATCCTGCCCTCGCGGAAAAGATTGATAATGCAGCTATCCATAGTCTGCATGCCTCCTGCGGACTGGAGTATCGTGTCGATCTGGTGCGTCTTTTCATCTCTGATGAGGGTGCGGACCGCGCTGTTTGTGGTCATTATCTCAAACGCCGGAATGAGGCCGCCGTCCACAGAAGGCAGAAGCTGCTGACAAACCACGGCGTTAAGCACCATCGAGAGCTGCACGCGTATCTGGTGCTGCTGATTTATCGGGAACACATCAATGATACGGTCAATCGTATTCGCGGCGCCGAGCGTATGCAGAGTTGAAAGCACGAGCTGACCGGTCTCTGCGGCGGTCATAGCAACGCTGATGGTCTCATAGTCGCGCATTTCTCCGAGCAGGATAACGTCCGGTGACTGCCTGAGAGCCGCACGGAGCGCGTCAATGTAGCTGTCCGTATCAATATTTATCTCGCGCTGGCTGACAATGCACCGATTGTGCTTGTGAAGAAACTCGATAGGATCCTCTATTGTTATTATATGCCCGCTGCGGCTTTGGTTGATACGGTCGAGAATGCACGAAAGCGTAGTGGACTTTCCGCTGCTCGCCACACCTGTTATCAAGACTATGCCGCTCTTGCATTCGCTGAGCTGCATGACCTGCTCCGGGATACCGAGCTTCGCCGGGTCGGGAAGGTCGAACGGAACATACCTCAGCACAGACGAAAACGACCCTCTCTGCTTGTAGATATTAACGCGGAATCGACCCACCCCGGCAACTGAAAGCGAAAAATCCTTCTCGCGCTCGGGAAGCTGCTCCTCGGTAATATCCCTCTTTGCAAGGTGGAATATCTGAAGCACCAGATTCTTGGTGTCCTCCGGGGACAGCGCATTACCGTCCAGCTCGTACATTCTGCCGTTCGCCTTGAAGCTCAGAACCGCGCCGCAGACGATAAAAATATCCGCAGCCTGATTCTCGGCGGCCTTTTTCAGTATATCCAGAATATCCATACAACGCTCCTTTTCAAACGTGTTTACCTATACCAGATCCCCGCCGTCCCATACCGACGGGTGACTTTCACCGGAGATCTCCTTCTCCGTACTGTTCCACTTTTCAATTCTGAACCGCTCTCCGGAAGGCGCGCTGAAAAACACAACGCTGACCGCCAGGGTCTGCCGCTCGTTTATCGCCTGCGAGTACTCCACCCGGACTCCCCTGGCGGTCCTCGCCGCGGAAACTCCCTCAACGCCGGATACAGCCTCGATGAACCCCTCCTCAAACGAGAATCCGTCAAGCGCCTCCGCTGCCATCCCGTCGAGCCTTGAGAGCGTTTTCTTAGCCTCCGTGTCAGCCGTGTAGTACTGCTGAGTAAAACCGTCGCTGCGGTTTGTCATCTTGTCGCTGGAATACACCGCCTGGAAGCTCAGCACCGCAAAAATCGTAAGGCAGATCACAGTGAATATCAGCATTATCGAGATATACCCCACGCCGACCGTTCCGCCGGATCTCCCCTTTTTCTCCGTATTATCCAACCGCGCCACCTCCCGGAACATACGCGCCGCATTTCAGCGAATAGATCAGTTCCTCGTCATCGCCGGAATTATCGAAGAACTCCACCGCCAGCTCGGAGTAAACACCTGCGGCGGTATCCTGCTTCTGTTCGTCCAGCCGCAGGATCACGTCTGAGGAATCCGCCGGGTAAAACCCGCTGTCCAGACCTATCTCAGCGCTTCCGGTGAAATCGCGCAGATCTGCGCCCAGAGCCAGGCTTACCGCCTTCTGAACGTCCCCGCCGACCGAGTAAGCTTCCGCAATGGACTGCGCGCACAGCGCCGCGCTCTGCCGCTGACGGCTCCTGCGCTCAAGGCTGTCCGCCGAAGCGAAAACGCGGATAATTACCGCAAAGGAGATGACGAAGAACAGCAGCGCAATGATCATCTCCGCATAAAGCAGAACATTGGATCTTCTGTTGACCTTCAGTCTTATCACCCTTTCCGAACCAGTATCACAGAGCTGCTGGAGCCGCTGCCTACTGTAATTTCATAAAGCCCGTCGTGCTCGCTGAACTCCAGCGAGGAAGCCGCCGAAATAAGCTCCCCGCCATCGGCTGTAAGTTCCCCGCCGGGGACCGTGTTTTTCTCATAAAGGCCGCCGTCGCCGCAGTAGATCACGCTGACCGTTCCGGCGCTCTCGATCGCAGCCGCGCTGCCATCCTCAAGCAGGGTGACGTTTTCAGCCGCCCTCAGCTTATTTGATATGTATTTTATGGAAGCCGCCGTTCCGAAGGACTGCTGATATCCGGTCTTTATCCGGCTGTAGGTATCCGCAGCGACGGCGACCGCCATCAGCATACAAACCGCGAACAGCACGAACAGCAGCATGCTCCCGACCGCAGAAGCGGTATCTCCCATGCTCCTTGCCCTGTGATCCTTCATATCAATTCTCCCTCCGGATAACCGTGACAGTCGGGCGGACATTCGCCGCGAAGCACTCGTAATGCACCAGGTATTTGTCCTCGTCGAATACCACGCCGTAGCTTTCCGTGAGGTATTCCAGGCTCTCGGGGTACGCTCCTTCGACGGCGTAGCATAACGTCACGCCGTTTTCCACCGACTGCCTCACCTGAGCCAGCCGCTCCTCCTCGGAGGCGCTGGAAGCGTTGGAAAGCCCCATCACCAGCCAGACGATCATTCCGGCGAACAGCACCAGCCCCAGTATCCAGGGCAGAGCCGAACGCAGTCCGGCAAAACGTTTCATAGAAGTTCCTCCGTTCGCTCAGCCAAGCACTGACATAATGTTCATCAGCGGTATCATCAGCATGAGCAGTATCGCGCCGATGATAAGCCCCAGAATGATTATAATAGCCGGCTCGATGACCGCTGTGATATTCATAAGGCTTCGGGAAGCCGCCTCGCTGTAAGCGCCGCTGATACGCCTCCATACGCTCTCAAAGCTGCCGGAGCTGTATCCCAGCTTCAGCGAACGCGCATAGAGCGGCGGAAGAAATCCGCTGCTGATTATCGCGTCCGGGAAGCTCTCGCCCTCGATGACGCGCTTTTCGCAGTCCTCGTATTTTTTCTTTATCCTGCCATCGGTGATGAAGCTCTTGATATCGGAATGCAGCATCATCTCCGCCGGTGAAACGCCAGCCGAAACGGTCACGCAGACAGCCTTTGTGAGGTCTGCAAGCGCGAGCTTTTCAGAAATACCACGGGTGAACGGCAGAATGCTGAACAGCCTGCGGATACCTCCGCCGGACTTTCTCACCACCGAAAGCACGGCAGTGACCGCAGAAGCCGCGATGATGGCAAGCAGAACTATCATGATGATAAGGCCTGCCCGGTAAGCCATATCCACCGTATGCTGAACCGTAGCGCTGACGGAGCTGTCAAACTGCGAGAAAATATCCCCGAACATGGGAATTACCATCACAACGAGCACGATGATGACCACCGTCATCATCAGCAGAAGCACCATCGGGTGAAGCACTGCGGAGCGCAGCATTCTGCGGATCTCATCGCGCTCCTCATAGTATTCTGCAAGCCCCCTGAGGACGTCCTCGAGCTTGCCGCTCATCTCGCCCAGCGCGACCATATCCACCGCGTATTCAGGGAATCGCCCGGTGCTTCGCATAGCCTGCGAGAGCGGCTCCCCCCTGTCGACCTCGGAGGAGATCTCATTACATGCGCTGACGAGCACCCTGTCGTCAGAATCGGCGCACAGCAGCCCCAGACCCTCGGAAACGCTCATTCCCGAGCCGAGTATCATCGCAAGCTGCTCGCACAGGAATTCCACCTGTGAGTATGTAAGTCTTTTCGCCCTCATTCAAATTTCCTCCGGTCTCAATAGTAGTACAGCGCGGCGTAGTTCCCGCTGTTCTGTATGTAATCGGCGATCTTCTCCTTGTTTGAAGAACCCGCGTAGAATGTCGCGTCAACGATGTTGTAGCCCTTTTGGGAAAGCAGCAGCTCCGGGGTTATCCAACCGGTTTCATCCGTCCAGACCTCGTTCCACGCGTGGTAGATGTTATCCGCCGCGTAGCCAACTACCAGCCGCGCAGGGATCCCCTGCGACCTGACCATAGCCGCCATCAGCGAAGCGTAATCGTAGCATATCCCCGATTTCTTGGCAAGAACGCTGTCCGGATCGGGAACGTAGCCGCTCTTTACAGTCGCTGCGAGCTGCGTGTCGTAGGTCACGTTGTCAGTAACCCACACGAAAATAGCCGCCAGCTTCTCTATCTCATCGGATTTCCCCGCGCAGACCTCCGCAGCTTTTTTCACCGCCGAGGAGCTCTGCGAAAAATTCACATACTTATTCGGATACAAAAACGGCGAAGTTTCGCTGCGCAGCTTCACCGAAAACTCGGTCTCAAGCGATTTTGCATACTTGTCGCCCTCGGTCTGCTCGTAAATCTGTACCTTGTAAGTCCCGCTGCCGCAGCTTATAGGGAAGTACTCCGCAGCTCCGCCGCCTGCGACGTCGTGATCGTAGGTCTTGTCGCCGCATATCATTCGCAGCTTGACCCGCTTTCCGGATTCCTTCCAGCATACCGAGATGTAGCCTTCGGAGCGGTTGCTGTAATCCACCAGCACCTTTTCGTTGGAAGCGGTGTCCTTACCCGGCGAAAGCGGCACCCTCACCTCGGGTATTACTACCTTTACAGGCTTGGGAGGCTCCGTAGCCGCAGCCGTAGTGGTAACAGCCACCGACGGAGCGGTCTGAACCGGAGTCTGCGAAGTCGTGACCGCCGGAACCGAGCTTACGTCAGAAACAGTTTCAGCCGGTTCATCGCTTACCTGCACCGTTCCATGCTCGATTTCTGCCGGAGCCTGCCCGGAGCCGCTCTCCAAAGAGCCAACCTCCGCAGAGCCTACCTCCGCAGAGTTTACCTCCTTGGACGCTGCCTCCGATGTATCGGAAGTTCCGACGGCGCTGGAAGTCTCCTGCACGGTGACTTCCGGCTCAGCGCCCCACGAAACCGCAGAAACGCTCTCCGAGGAAGCGGAGGTCTGCGGCTCGGACTGTACCGGCTTGTTGTCAGCGGCGCAGCCGCTTAGTAATATCAGCGCAAGCAGCGCGGCGGCAAATCTTAACATTTTCTCCACAGACCCCACCTCCTTTCAGCGGAAAAAATTTATCTGTTGAGCCTGAGATTTCTGAGCAGCAGGTAGTTGTCATCCACCGTGCTGAACACATGTCGGCTGCTGCCGCTGATTATTTCATTGATATACTCCCCTGCCTGGCGGTAGAACTCCTCCTCGTAGTGAACGATGTGGGCTCCGCCCAGCGGGAAGCTGTCGGAAGCATAGAAATGCTTCGAAATGTCGATGACATAGCACCCGGTAACGCTCGCGAAGCGCTCCTCGCACAGCGAGATGAACTTCTTCTTTATCTCGTACATGCCGTCGTCCTCAAGGTGCCTGAGCCTGTTGTCGAGGTCGATGTAGCTGTCCTTCGGCTCAGTCTTGAGGAGGATTATGTTCTCGCCGTACTTTTCAAGTATCATCTTTGCAAAGCGGGTCATACTGTCGAAGCAGTACTTCATGTCGCGTTTCTCAAAGAGGTAGCACTCCTGGCAGTCCTTCTGAATGCTCTTGTAGAAATCCGTCCGGCAGATGAAATCGTCAATCTCGAACAGACCTCCCTTGTAGTCTGCCATGCGGCAGATAAGATCGTACATATCCACGAGTATCCACCGTGATTCGCTTCCCTTGATATCTGCGTCGCCGCTTCTCAGGAAGGAATCCTGCAATGTGCGCCTGCGCCATTTATTTCCGCAGAACGCCTCCGCGCCGTCGGGAAGCTCCGCCTTTACCGGCGGCTCAAACGCCAGAATAGGAGCCTGCTTGAAAATGTACGTGCCGATGTGCGCGTCCTTGCTGCGGTTCGCAGATTCCCTTGAAACGCAGCTTCCCCAGATGTCCAGAGTCATGCGGTTGAGCGAAGCAACGTAGCGCTTTATCTGCGGCTTTCCGCGCAGCAGGAACGCAAGCTCCGCGCTCTCCTCGTTGACCGAAGCGCCGATCTCCGCCGAAAGCAGCCGCACCATCTTCTTGATGATGTTGAACTTCCCGCGGAATGCAGGCTCGAAAAACTCGTAGGATCTGTCAAGGTGTCCGCCAAGCAGAGCGTTGATTATCTCCGCCGCCCTGACTACCTCGTCGGCGCCGGGGTCGCTAGCAAAGAACTCCCTGACGGAGCAAAGCTCGGTACTCCCCGCGCGCTTCAGCTGCATAATGCGGCTTCCGTTCCTCGCGGCGAACTCCACGGAGGTGTACGCTATCAGGAGGTCGGCGGCGCAGTTCATATCCAGCAGCCAGTTCTGGTAGGAGCGCGCGGTCATATTCCGGTAGTACTTCATAACGCGCTCGAACCATATCTGCTCATCGGGAATGTAAACGCTTGTCCTGCCATCGCCGGCGCAGAGCTTCCCTGCAGCGCGGTAGCAGTCGAGATAGTAATCGCGCTCGAAATCCTTGCCGTCGCCGCCCTCCATGAAATAGCCGCCGGAAAGGTCGACCGTCATCGGGGCGGTCAGGGTGATGAAGTAGTCCTCCATAGCGCGCATTGTTCTGTTGATGTTGCTGCGGAGCGTAACGTTGCGCAGCTCCGAGTGTTCCGCAGCGCGGCTGCTGAGTCTGTGCCGGAACAGGATTATCCTGTCCTTCGGGATAGCCGAAAGGAGCTGCTCCGCATAGCGCTTGACGAGCGGCTTCCAGATGTTTTCGCCGAACGGCGGGTTGACCTTCGTGAATTTCTCGCGGTTCACAGTGAAGTACGCAAGCTGCCTGAACGCTTTGCTATCAGTGAAGCAGCAGAACTCCTCCCCGGGCGCGCCGTTAGTTTTCCATACGGCGACAGAAGCCGCCGCGAAGAAGTCCACCGCGCAGAAATCCGGCGCGGATTCCCTGACAGCCGCCGCAATATCCTTATTCATATCCAGCCTGAGCCGCTCGTCGGCGTTATCCGGAAGCGCTCCATCCGGCGCAGCCTTTGCGCAGCCGAGCGAGATCTGCGAGAGCCGCAGCCCGGATTTGTCCAGCCGGAATTCCGTACCCTGCGTGAAGATCCTTCCGAGCATAGGAGATCCGCTCAGAAACACCTTCGGGCGGTATGCATAGCAGTTGATCCGCTTGCCGATGACCTCTTTGGTGCGCTGTAGGGAAGCACGGCTCTCCGCGCTGTGCGGCGGGCTGACCGGAACTATCTCAGCGCCCCAGTCCCTGTCCTCCGTCATGCACGGAATGTAGGAGTATTTTGCAGAGATCCCGTCAGCGCCGCGGGTGAGTTCCACGCGGAGTATTGCGCTGTCGCGGTTTCCGCTGAGCTCCGACATTGTGGTGAGGAAATTCCCAAGCGAATACGCGCAGGGAACCAGCCTGCCGTCCGCCGCGCCGATATAGCTGAATCGCTGGACCATATGCGGGTGGGAGCCTACGATGAGGTCTGCCCCGGCGTCCGCCATGAACTGAGCTTCCTCGGCCTGATCCTTCCTTATCCGCGGGGAGTTCATACTCCCCCAGTGCTGATACGCAGCGATGAATTCAGCGCCCATGCGGCGTGCGCTGTTCACAAGCTCGGTGAAGTAGTCGCGGCTGTAAATTCCGGCGGGGTTGACCAGACCGCTCTTTGAGAGGTCCCAGCCGGTGTTGTTGGTTATCATGGTCGTAGCGATGACCGCGACTTTTATCCCCTTTACGTCGGTCATAACAAGGGAATGCCCCATGCTGCCGATGTTGAGCATACCGCAGCGCCTTATCTCGGAATCGGCCGCCTTCAGCCCCTCAACGCCGCAGTCGGAATTGTGGTTGTTCGCGGTGACGACCGCGTTGAATCCTGCGGCAGCGACCGCGGAAATAAAAGTAGACGGCGAATTGCAGTTAGGCGCGCCGGTCAGCAGCCGGAGCTGCTCAAACTCGAACGGAGCGCGGTCGATACTGGTGGTCTCAAGCACTCCGGCGGTGAAGTCCGCCCCGGAGAGAATATCCCTGACCCGCCTGAACGAATCGAAGTAGTCGTGCTGGTGCCCGGAGGCAAGCCGCTGGTGCTTGACCGCGCACATAATATCCCCGGTGAACATCATGACAGCCTTCTCGCGGCGCACTGAAAGGCCGCGCCCGACCTCCACGCGGGTAACGAAGGTCTGGCGGTTCTCGGAGGTTATCGTAATATGCGCCGTGCCCTCTGCCTTTCCGGTGATCTGCCCGAGCGTATCCACCGGAACTATCTCCGGAGCGTCCGACGAAAACGAAGCCTGCGGGACGCGGTTAGCCTCCTCCCAGAAAAGCTGAGCGGTCTCGCCGAGGTCAAGACATACCACCTTCTGCGCGGTAAGCTTAAGCGATATCGGAACGAATCTGACTTTCTGCGAGCGCTCGCCGAGCATCTCCCTGCCGTCCTTTACCGAATAAGCGCAGACCTCCGCAAAGTACTCCCTGCCGTTTGTGAAGCCGAGTATCACCCTGGAGCAGCCCTGCGCGTAGCGCGTCTTGAACACCTTATCCGGCTCGCTGCCGTCGTAGAAGAACATGCGGTAGCCGGCTGCGCCACTGACCTCGTCCCAGGTGAGCTGGGCAGACCTGTCCCTGCCGGTTATCCTGAAATTCTGCGGTGCCTTTAAAACCTGTGCCATTTGTCAACCCTCGTGTTATGCTTTGTTGAATGAATTCCTTAGCTCCTCAAGCCTGCCGTAATTGCGGTAGAACGAATAGTATGCCCCGCAGAAATGCTGGATATCGTCTATTCTCATTCGGAAGCCGTCGTGCCGCACAAAGAACCCGCCCATATCGCACGCCGGGAACTTCAGATACATGACGAACTCCGGATAGCCGTAGCCGTTGAGCATGTAATCAGCGCGGTGGTATATAGTTTCCACGAACTTCGCAGCCCTGAACTTTTCAAGGTAGCTGCACTCCAGCCCCTGTTCAAGAATGCGGGAATACATCTCGAACGTTACGCACAGCAGCTCCAAGTAAGTATGGTAGGTGGTGTCCTGATTGTAGATACGGTCGAGATTAACGTTTGCGTTCTTCAGCCCAAAGCTCAGGTACTTGTCCTCGGGAAGGTGCTTCGTAAGCTCGTTCATAGCGTATGCGACCCAGTGGTCGCGGTGCTTCTCATAGCCCTCCCGGATGAACCTGTCAGCGGAAAGCGCCGCGGCGTCCAACCACTTTTTGTCGCCGGTAAACCCGTACAGCCGGGCAAGCGCGAATGTAGCCTCGCCGTCGTAGTACACGGTGCGGAACTTATCCTTCGGCGACAGCGTGGGGAAATTCAGCACGTGGAAAAAGCTTCCGTCGCGCTTGTCGAACAGCTCCATAATGCCGTTTCCAAGCTCCTCGCAGAGCGTCCTGTACCGCTGTGAGCCGGTGGCGTCCATGTATTCCGTCAGCATTATCACCGCGATGGCGTTTCCGCCCACCTTTACCTCGCCCTTCGACTTCTCCGCAAGGTAGACCGTATTCGTCACGCCGGGGCGGTCGGGGTACTTCTTGAACGTGTTCGCTACCATGTACCCTATCGCCTTCTGAATCTGGTTCAGCGTGAATTTATCCTTCGTAAGCCGGTAGGAGCAGATAAGGCTCCAGATAGACGAAGAATGCCGCAGGATATTGTACCCGGGAATCTCCTTGTGGAATATCGGGTAGTATCCGTATTCAAACTTTCCGTCCAGCCCCACCATATTTTCAAGGTACTGCGCCGCCGTTTCAATGACCTCGAGCGCGGTCTTGTCGTCGAATTTCGAGATGATACGCCTGCCGCAGTTGTTTCCGCTTTCGTAGAGCGGATATACCCCGCCGCCGTCGGTGAAGAAGCTGCGGCAGTCGAAAAGCCGCACCTCCTCCGGGAAGGCGGTGAGCGTCCTCAGACCGCATGCCGAAAGGCGCTTGTTGACCCTTGTCAGCTCTATTTTATGCTCCTTGTATGTAATGACCCTCGAGCCGTTGATCTCACCCTCGATGAGCGCCGTCTGCATGCCCTCGTCAAATGAAATACCGCGCCGGAAGAACTCGTTGCGGCTCTTTGCGATAAGCTCCTCAAGCTCCGCGAACGAAACCCTTTCGCTTTTCACCGTGACATCCGACTTCACCCATGCAGGCATAAGCCCGCTTTTCCTGACGTACTCCCGGGCCGCACGGCAGGCGCTTTCCCATGCCTCCTCCGGGGAATCCCCGGCTCCGCGTAACACGGAGGCGCGTGTATTGATATCGCATACGGATATGAACGCGGCGTACTTCCCGCCGTTCATGGCTTCCGCGGACTCCGCCGCGAGCTTCTCAAAACCGCCGTTTTCCGCATAGCTTTCCCGCAGGATATCCAGCTTTTTTTCAAGGCTGTTCATGAACTCAGCGATAACATGTGGATCAGATACTGCCATAGACACCTCCGGAAATTACACCTGTGATTTCTTTGATTATAGCATATCTGCACTTATTTGTAAAGAATAAATTAGCTTAGATATCTATTATATCCTCGTCGCTTTCATTTTTGAACTGCTTGACGAGCTTATCCGCAGCCCTGACGCCGATGATCACCGCCGCAAGGATAGCGGCGCTTGAAATCAGCCTGAATACTTCCTTTACCATGAGTTGCCTCCCATATACTCAAATCGTTCTGACATTTCATCTGCGCTGTCCACCGGATAATGGTCGGAAAACTGCGCCCACCAGTAATCCTTGTTATCGCTGATATCCGTGAAATGAATATCCACGCGATAATACTCCAGCCCCGAATCCGCCCAAGCCCTGTAGGACTCATACATCGGATAGTCCTTCCATGGCTCCTGCTCGCCTTCCTCCGCCGGAAAAGTCAGCACACAGCGGACCTGCTCCACCGGGAGCCGCACATCGTGTATGTATCCCGGCTCGAGGTGCTGGCAGCTATGCTTCATCTCGATTTTCGCCGGGGAATCCTCGAAGAACGGCTCGACCAGGTTCTTCCTTGCCTCAGACAATGCACAGGCGATATCGTGGTCGTCAGAAACGACCTCACCGCCGGAAGCCATCACGGTGAACTCCACGCCGTCCAGCGAAAAAACAGCGCCATTATCGCCGGTCACGCTGAGGAAATCCGGAGAATACAGCTCTTCCGACAGCACCGCGCCGGAATAATTCGCGTCAACGTAAGCCTGAGCGGCTTTTATGTCCCGCTTTGAACCAACCTGACCGAGCATTGACGGAAACACAACCGCCGCCGTTATGACGACAGCGCCTGCCGCAAGCACGCCAACTTTCACCCATAGCCTGACCGAATTCTGCTTCTTCAGCTCGCCGGAAAGCTGGTAATTAATGTTTCCGCACTTCCCGCACGCCGCCGACCTTTTAAGTTGACAGCCGCACTTTTCACAATATAATTTTTTCATAATACCTCACAAACCATTCCAGAGGAACCTGTCCAGATCAACAAATCCGTCCACCGAAACCTCGACGCCCTCCGCCCTGAGAAGCTCCGCCTGCTTATCGGCGCCGCCGAAAGCGAACGCCGGAGCTGTTTTTCCGAACCTGTTCAGCACGCGGTGACATGGGATCACACCCGGCTCCGGATTCGCATGAAGCGCATAGCCGACCGCCCTCGCCCAGCGCGGATTCCCGGCGAGCATGGCTATCTGACCGTAGGTTGCGACCTTCCCGCTGGGGATTCTCCTGACGACTTCGTAAATTCGTTCAAAAGCAGATTTTTCTGACATGTTCCCTCCCGAAAACAAAACGGCAGACATCACTGCCTGCCGTTACCGATCAATTCTTTGCCGCTTTCTTTGCAGGCTTTTTCTTTCTGTCATGCTCGATGACAGGCTCGCCGGTGCCGTTTACGCAGTCGGCGGTGATCGTGATCTTGCTTATCGTCTCGTCGCTGGGCGCGGTGAACATGATGTCGCGCAGAGTAGCTTCAACGATGGAGCGCAGACCTCTCGCACCCGTGTTGCGCTCGATGGACTTCTTCGCGATGGCGCGGAGCGCGTCCTGATCGAACTCAAGGTCGATGTTGTCGGCGTTGAACAGGTACTTGTACTGCTTGATGAGCGCGTTCTTCGGCTCGTCAAGTATACGCACCAGGGCGTCCTCGTCCAGGGCGTCAAGCACGGTAACGACCGGCAGACGACCGATAAGCTCGGGGATAATTCCGAACTTCACAAGATCCTCCTGGCTTACCTGGTGGAGTATCTTGTAGCTCTCCTTCTCCTTCTTGGAAGCGACCTCGGCTCCGAAGCCCATCGCAGAGCTTGAAACCCTGGAAGCGATCATCTTCTCAAGACCCTCGAAAGCACCGCCGCAAATGAACAGTATGTTCTTGGTGTTGATCTGAATGAACTCCTGGTGGGGGTGCTTTCTGCCGCCCTGGGGAGGTACGTTGGAGATGGTACCCTCGACGATCTTCAGAAGCGCCTGCTGAACGCCCTCACCGCTTACGTCGCGTGTGATGGAGGTATTCTCGCTGCGTCTGGAGATCTTGTCGATCTCGTCGATGTAGATTATGCCGCGCTCAGCCGCTTCGATATCGTAATCGGCAGCCTGAATGAGTCTCAGCAGAACGTTCTCAACGTCCTCGCCGACATATCCCGCCTGGGTCAGCGTTGTTGCGTCCGCGATTGCGAACGGAACATTCAGCAGCTTCGCCAGGGACTGCGCCAGCATTGTCTTTCCGACGCCGGTAGGGCCGAGCAGCAGCACGTTGGACTTCTGAAGCTCTACTTCGTCGTCGGCTTCCTCGTCGTTGAGGAAGGTTCTCTTGTAGTGGTTGTAAACGGACACGCTGAGGATCTTCTTTGCCTCGTCCTGTCCGATGATGTACTGATCGAGATAAGCCTTGATCTCCTCGGGCTTCATAAGCTCGCTGCCGTTGGAGATGAACTCGGACTTGCTGTCGGACACAGCCGAGGGAGCACGACCGGGCTTGATGTCGCCGCTTTCCACAAGCATATTGTAGGAAGCGAGCACGCACTCGTTGCAGATCACGGATTTTTCGCCAAGACCTCCGTAGAGGATACGGCGTACTTTATCCTCGCTCTTTCCGCAAAAGGAGCAAACCATCATAATATCTGTATTCCTCTCAAATAGCGAAGCGCCCGGAAAGCGGCAGCCCTCCGGGGCGTTCTGTGTTAAATTACTTGATATCCGCTCTGTTTCTGTAAACCTTGTCGATCAGACCGTATTCCAGAGCCTCGTCCGCGGACATGAAGTTGTCACGCTCGGTGTCGCGGCAGATGGTCTCGTAGTCCTTGCCGGTGTTCTCGCTGAGAATGCGGTTCAGACGTTCCTTAGTCCTCTGAAGGTAGTTGGAGTGGATCATGATGTCAGTTACCTGACCGGAAAGACCGCTGCCGGAAATAAGCGGCTGGTGGATCATAATTTCACTGTTGGGAAGTGCGATACGCTTACCCTTAGCGCCGGAAGAAAGCAGGAAAGCACCCATTGAAGCAGCCATACCAGTGCAGATGGTCGAAACGTCGCACTTGATGTACTGCATGGTGTCGTAGATCGCCATACCGTCAGAAACAGACCCTCCGGGGCTATTGATATACAGGTAGATATCCTTGTCAGGATCCTGCCCCTCAAGATAGAGGAGCTGTGCGACTACAACGCTTGCTGTCGCCGAATTGACCTGATCATGCAGAAGAATGATACGGTCGTTAAGAAGCCTGGAGAAAATATCGTAGGAACGTTCTCCGTGGTTGCTCTGCTCTACTACATAAGGAATATAAGCCATAAAGCTCCTTTCCCCGCTTGCGCGGCTGCCTGTGCCGGTTTCCATAAAGATACGCAGGCTGTCTGTGCGAAGCCGCCCAGACAGCCGTTGTAATGCTGCTGTGATTACTCGGTAACTTCCTCGATCTTAGCGGAATCGCGAACGAGGTCGAGAGCCTTCTCGATCTTGAGGTCGTTCTTGATAGCGTCAGCGGGAACAGCTGCCTTGATCTTGTCAACATCCATCTTGTACTGCTCAGCCATATCAGCGTATTCCTTCTCAACGTCCTCATCGGAAACGGTGATGTTCTCAAGCTCAGCGATCTTCTCGAGTGCAAGGCGGAGGTCAACCTGGCGCTTAGCAACCTCGGTGAAGTTAGCTCTGAACTGATCCATGGTAACGCCTGTGTACTTAAGGTAATCCTCAACGCTGATGCGGTTTCTTGCGCTCCACTCGCGGACGATCTCGTCGATACGGCGCTGATACATAACCTGCGGAACCTCAGCCTTCATCTTGCCGATAACTGCGTCAACAAGCGCGTTGTCGAGGTTTGTGGAAGCCTCGTCAGCGGCTGCCTTCTCAAGCTTGGACTTGATGTCAGCCTTGTACTCGTCGAGGGTATCGAACTCGCTTACATCCTTAACGAACTCGTCGTCAACGTTCGGAAGCTCCTTACCCTTGATCTCGTGCAGCTTGCACTTGAATACAGCGGGCTTGCCAGCGAGATTCTCAGCCTGATAGTGCTCAGGGAATGTTACGTTAACATCGAAGTCCTCGCCGATATTCTTACCAGCAACCTGCTCCTCGAAGCCGGGGATAAAGGAACCGGAACCAAGCTCCAGCGGGAACTTTTCACCCTTGCCGCCCTCAAAAGCTACGCCGTCGAGGAAGCCCTCGAAGTCGATAACAGCGGTATCGCCGATCTGAGCTGCTCTGTCCTCAATGGAGATGCTTCTTGCGTTTCTGTTGCGGATCTTATCGATCTCAGCGTCAACAGCAGCGTCATCTACAGTCTTGGTCGTTTTCTTGACTTCTAATCCCTTGTAGTCAGAAATTTCTACTACCGGCTTAGTGATGATGTCAGCCTTGAACTTAACGCCGTTCTCCTTGCTTACCTCGACTACCTCGGTGTTCTCAACGTCAACAACGTCGAGACCGGTCTTGTCGATAACTGCAACGATATTCTGGTTGTACAGACTGTTTACTGCGTCATCATAGAAAACGCTCTCGCCGTACTGAGCCTCGATAACCTTGCGGGGAGCCTTGCCCTTGCGGAAGCCGGGGACAGTGATGCTCTTCTTTCTCTTGTTGTAAGCTGCGGAGATCGCGTTCTCAAACTCCTCTGCGGTGAAAGAGAACTCGATAGCTGTAGTATTAGTCGCTGTGTTGTTCTGGGAAATGATTTCCATGGTATTGTATTCCTTCCTTGTCCAAGTGGACGTATTTTCAGATCCGCAGTATTATCTGCGTTCAATTAAAACCGGGTCGAAACCCACACCGTCGGCGGAGACCAGACGGTAATCTATTCCGTTCCTGATGCCGTTGATGGAGCCTTTAATGCTCGAACCGTGGAGATGAGCGTAGTAGCACCTCTTCACGCCGTAGCGCTGAAGGACATCGGTCAGATAAACGTTTTCTTCCGCGCGGTAAATCGGCGGATAATGTATGAAAGCAATAAGCTCGCCGCCGAGCTTGACGCCTTCCTTCAGGGAAGCCTCCAGCCGACCCGCCTCACGAAGCAGCACCTTCATATCCGGCTTCTCGCCGTTTTCGCTTATCCAGCCTCTGGTGCCGCAGATGGACGCTCCCTCGACCAGATATGCATTGTTAAAAAGAAACTTTATCGAGCTGAATCCGTTGTCGCTCACAAACTTTGTGATCTTGTTCATCGTGGACCACCACAAATCGTGGTTGCCCTTGACGAAAATTTTCTGACCCCGCAGCTTCGAGTGGATAAACTCGAGATCCTTGTAGCTCTCTTCCAGCTTCAGCGCCCAGGAGTGGTCGCCCAGCAGGACGACCGTATCTTCATCGGTGATCTTGCTGTTCCAGTTGGCTTCGATCTTTTCAACATGATTTCCCCACCCGGGAAAAATATCCATCGGCTTGTCAGTGCCGAGCGATAAGTGAAGGTCGCCTATTGTGTAAAGCAATGTCAGCCTCCGTTCTGAACCATCAGGACTTCAGGAAGCTGCAAACCACTTCAGGCATCTCCTGCTTTTCAACGGAGCCTGTGAAGCGGATCTCCTTGTTCTTGGTGGCTGCAAGAGGCGCAGGCATCTTTGTGCCGGTCTTTGCCTCAAGCTCAGCGATGTTCTTCCACTCGTCCTCAACGGGAGTGCCGCCGATTGCTTCGTAAACTGCGCCGCTGAACTTATAGGGGTTAGCGGTGGAAGCGATAACGGTCTTGGTATCATCGCCGGTTGCCTTCTTATAGTCCTCATAAACCTTGACAGCGACAGCGGTATGCGTGTCGAGCAGGTAGTTGTAATTCTCAAATGTGGACTTGATCTCTGCCTTGGTCTCAGCGTCGGAGCAGCAGCCAGCCCAGAACAGCTCGCCGATCTTCGTCTTTACATCAGCGGAGATCTCGTACCTTCCATCGGTCTTGAGCTTGCCGAACCAGTCGTTGATAACAGCGTCGTTGTCGCCGGAAAGGTGATACAGCAGACGCTCCAGGTTGGAGGAGATCAGGATATCCATAGACGGGGAAACAGTTGTGTAGAACTTTCTGTTTCTGTCGTAAACGCCTGTGTTGATGAAATCAGTCAGTACGTTGTTACTGTTAGAAGCGCAGATTAGCTTGTTTACCGGAATACCCATCAGCTTTGCATAGTAAGCCGCAAGGATATTGCCGAAGTTTCCGGTAGGAACGACTACGTTGATCTTCTCGCCGTATTCGATCTCCTTGTTCTTGAGCAGCTCTGCGTATGTAGAAACGTAGTAAACGATCTGCGGAGCCAGTCTGCCCCAGTTGATGGAGTTAGCGCTGGACAGCAGGATATTGTTCTTTGCAAGTCTGTCGGCGATGGCCTTATCAGTGAAGATAGCCTTAACGCCGTTCTGGCAGTCATCGAAGTTGCCCTTTACAGCGCAAACATTGACGTTCTTGCCTTCCTGAGTGGTCATCTGGCGCTTCTGCATCTTGCTCACGCCGTCCTCAGGGTAGAACACGGAAATGCTCGTGCCGTCAACGTCCTTGAAGCCCTCGAGAGCAGCCTTGCCGGTATCGCCGGAGGTCGCAACGAGAATAGCGATCTGCTTTCCGTCAACGGTCTTCTTTGCAGAAGTAGTCAGCAGATAAGGCAGGATCTGGAGCGCCATATCCTTGAATGCGCAGGTCGGACCATGCCACAGCTCAAGCACATATGTGCCGGGAATGAGCTTTGCAAGCTCAGCGATGTTGTTGGAATCGAAGTTCTTGTCGTTGTACGCAGAATCCACGCAGTGACGGATCTCGTCAGCGGTGAAGTCTGTCAGCAGACGGCTGAAAACCTCGAAAGCCCTGTCGGCATAGCTCATGTCGCACATTGCAAGGATCTCGTCCTTGCTGAGCTGAGGAATGCTCTCGGGAACATACAGACCTCCCTCGTCTGAGAGACCTTTGGTGATAGCGTGCGCGCTAGTCACATTCAGGGCAGAGTTTCTCGTGCTTCTGTAATTCATTGTTATCGTCCTTTCATAGACTGTTTTCTGCTTAGTTTACCGTGTAAACGCCATCGGTAGTGAATGCGTCCTCGTAGACGCGGATATCCACCACCCGGGGAGGTTCCCCCGCAAGCGTGACCTCGGCGATATCGTACCTCGGCTGAAGTCCGGTATCATTATCAGTAAGCCACAGATCCGCCGTCAGAATGATCCTGACCTGCTTGCGGCGATCCACTGCCTCAAGCCCGGAGACCATGCTCCCGCGCTTCCGTGCCTTGACCTCGGTAAAAACCACGAATCCGCCGCATTTCGAGATCACGTCGACCTCGCCGCAGCGCCTGTGATAGTTCCGCGCAAGTATCTCATGACCGCGCTGCTCAAGCAGAGCGCACACGGCGTCCTCGCCCAGCCTGCCCTTCGCCTGATTACCGCGCTTATCCATGTTTCTCACGCTTTTCGAAGTACTTCTTAAAGAAAGACTTCCTGTGTATTTCGCACAGTCCGAACTCGTCGACCGCAGCGTAGTGCGCCTTGGTTCCGTAGCCCTTGTGCTTTTCAAAGCCATACTGCGGATATTTCTCCGCCATCTGCTTCATGTATCTGTCCCTGGACACCTTCGCCAGAATGGAAGCCGCCGCGATACTTGCAGACTTTGCGTCGCCCTTTATAACGTAACGCATCTGCACGTCCATCGACGGAAGCTGGTTTCCGTCGACAAGCACGATCCCGGCTTTCACACCGAGACCGCTGTAAGCCCGCTCCATCGCAAGGAAATCCGCCTGAAGTATGTTCAGCCGTTCTATCTCCTCAACGCTGGCGCTTGCTATGCAGTACGCACGCGCTTTCGAGATTATCTCATCGAAAAGCGCCTCGCGCTTTTTCTCCGTCAGCTTCTTGCTGTCGTTTATGCCCTCGATGAAAACTCCCTCGTCAAAAATCACCGCAGCCGCGAAAACATCGCCGGCAAGCGGACCCCGACCAGCTTCGTCAATCCCGCAGACAACGCCGCATTCCGACCTTATCGCGCTGTCAAAGCCGAACAGGTCATGCTCGTTTTCCGCGTCAATCAATGTAAGCTGTTCCGGCTCATTTTGCCGGAAGTTCGAGGGTGATCCTGCCAATTCGTCCACCTCTGTATTCGTCAAGAAACGTTGCCGCCGCCCTCTCGGTATCCGGAACACCTCCGGAAACGAGCATTCCGCGCGCCTTTGCGATATCCGTCAGGATATCCGGCTCGCCGGACAGCTTGTAGCGCGCGTTCAGAAGCTCCGGGTATTTCTCCCTCAGAACCTCCCCCAGCGCCCTTGCAAGCGCTTCCGTGTCCATAACATCATCTTTTATCGCCCCTGTGAACGCAAGCCGCTGAGCCGCAGTCTGATCGTCAAACTTCGGCCATAGAATGCCCGGCATGTCCAGCAGTTCAACATCTTTGTCGATGGAAACCCACTGCTTGCCGCGGGTAACGCCGGGCTTGTCGCCCACCTTGGTTTTCTTGGTTTTCGCCATTCTGTTGATGAACGAGCTTTTTCCCACATTCGGGATCCCCACGACCATCAGCCTGAGCGCTTTTCCGATCATTCCGCGCTTTTTACGGCGCTCGATGAGGTCGGCAAGCATCGTCTTGACCTCCGGTAAAAACCGATTCAGTCCCTTGCCGCTTCGGCAGTCGCATGTGAGCACACGTATCCCGCGCTTCTCATAGTACTGCTTCCAGAGTCTGGTGGCATTCTCATCGGCGTAATCGCACTTGTTCATCAGAATAATGCGGGGCTTATCCTTGACCAGATCGTCCAGTATAGGATTCCTGCTGCTTTCCGGGATTCTTGCGTCCGTGATCTCCACAACCGCGTCGACCATCTTAAGGTCAGCCTCAATAAGCCGCTTCGTTTTGGTCATATGCCCCGGGAACCACTGGATATTTCCTACATCATTCATAACCATGCAAAATTCTTTATCGGGAACAGGCGTACAAACGCTCTGCCCATGATCAAATCTGTGTCAACATCTCCAAGCATAAGGCTGCGGCTGTCAAGCGAGCGGTTTCTGTTATCGCCCATGACGAACACGCAGTGCTCCGGAACCACATGCTCCTCGCCGGAATGCCGGTCAAGCTTTGCAACTGTCGGAGCGGCGATGTAGTCCTCGTCAAGCAGCTCGAACTCAGTCTCGCCAGCCTTCTTGAGGAACACCTGCCCATTTTCAAAGTCAAACTTGATTGTATCGCCCTCAAGTGCGATAACGCGCTTGATGATAGGCTCTCCGTAGTTCATTGTTGCCTGGTTCGGGATCCTGTCGGCCTCGAGCACAACGATATCTCCCCTGCTGGGCGTATAGAAGAAGTTGGTGGAAAGCACCCTGTCATTATTCTGCAGTGTATTCATCATTGATTCGCCGTCAACGGTTATCGACCTAAACACGAACAGATTCAGCAGAAGCATAGCAAGCACCGCGTAAACCAGACTTCCAGCCCAGTCGAGCGCACCCGCGAAAGGCTTGTATGAAGCCTTTTCAATATCAGAAGCCGCCTCTGCTGCCTTTTCGATTAGAGGACGGTGATCCGCCTGTTTCTGCTTCAGCTCTTCAGTACCAGACTTCTCTTCCAGATTCTCGTTATCAGACATTGCACATACTCTTTCTCAATATCCACGCTAAGCCCCGCCGAAGCGGAGCGTTGCATGAATGGGGAATTTGGTTTAACGAATTAAACCTTGGACTTAACCTTAGCAGCCTTACCAACTCTGTCGCGGAGGTAGTACAGCTTAGCTCTGCGAACCTTACCGTTTCTAACGAGCTCTACCTTCTCAACTGTCGGAGAATGCAGCGGGAATACTCTCTCGATACCGCAGCCGTGAGCTACACGTCTAACGGTGAAAGTCTCGTTGATTCCGCCGTGCTTCTTAGCGATTACAGTACCCTCGAATACCTGGATACGGAACTTCTCGCCTTCCTTGATCTTAACGTGAACCTTTACGAGGTCGCCGATCTCGATCTTGGGAGCCTCAGCCTTCATGCTGCCCTGCTCAATGAGTTTTAATGCGTCCATAATTTTCCTCCTGATTTTTCGGACATTCTTGATAACGACTTATTCGTACACAAAAGTGCCGGGGAAACCCCGATAACAGCGGACTGTCCGTTTTTAATGTTTGGCTTAGCGCCGCGCATTAACACACATTATTCCGCAAAAACGCAGAATAACGGATACTAAATGCTTTAATATTATACCATCTTTAAAGAAAAAAATCAAGACCTTTTCGCAAACATTTCATACAAAATTGCCTAAAATCCCAAGTTTTTTATGTATAGTTCGTCGAATTCCGCGTAGAGTCGGTGCGAAACGTCCTCGGCTGAATCGCACAGCGCGTGTACTCTCTCCAGAAGCTGCGGCTGAACAAGGCAGTCGATAACACCCTGTTCGCCCGGAAGCCTGCACCAGCCGTACTTCTCCGCAAGCCCCTTCGGAACCGCACCTAGACCCGCCATAACCGCCGCGCCGCGTTCCGAGCCAAACGCTTCTCCGGAAACCACCATGCGCCCGAAAGAGCCAAGCTCCGACGCGGTTTCGCCGAAAAGCTCCAGTCCCGCCCGTATGGAAGCCTTATCAGACTGCACAGCCCTGACGTCCGCCTGCGAAATGTAGAAATCCTCGCCGATGTAGAACAGGTCGCGGTCGGTCATGATGCCGTCGCTGTCAAGCGCCCCGGCGTCCAGCATGACTCTGACCGCATTAACCGCCGCTGCCGCAGAGATTCCCATGCCGTCGCCGTCGCCAGCGACGCTGTAGCAGATTGTTCCGTCCTTCTCCCGGTCGAGAAGCTCGATTGCGCCGGACTCCAGCGGCATTCCGCTTTCAAGAGCCGTGCCGTCAAGCCCTCCCTTCAGGGGTATCTCCGCGAACATCATCTTGTCGCCGGAAACCGCCGCCATTCTCAGTGAGCCAGTCACATCCGCCGCGATAACACTGCCTTCCTGCTGGATCGCCGCCGCCAGAACCGCCGTGAAATCCCCTCCTGCCCCGCCTGAAAGCATTGGCAGAATAGTTATTTCGATGTCCGGCGGCAGAAAAATATCAGACGGAGAAAGCAGCTCTTCCACAGCCATCGTAACGTCGGCGGGAGCCGCGAACCCAAGCCGTTTAACGGCATTTCCAGGAACCGCGCCCTCCCGGAGCAGCCGTACAATCAGCGCCGAAACGACCTCGACCGCATTCTCATTCGTGAGAGTCACACCGAACGTCACCGCCCGGGCGAACCGTCTTTCAAGTGCCGTATCATAAAGCACCGCGCTGACAGAGTGCCGCGAAGCCAGACACGCCAGCACAAGCTCGGCGCTTCTCTCGCTCCGGTATTTTTCGAAAACCGTTCTTTCCTTTACCATCTTACCTCCATAGCCAAAAGCCGCCCTTTTTGCGGGGCGGCACGCATTTTTTACTTTAGCAGGATTCGCTCGTCGCAGTACTCGCAGATCATTATATCGCCGTACTTGCGGAAGCTGTGCGGCAGATAATGCTCGGTCTGGGTAATGCAGCGCGGATTCGTGCAGCGGCATTCATGATGAATCTGACCAGTCAGCAGCGGATTTGCAGTGATCGTGTTGTTCAGCGTCATGAGTATCAGCGCCATTCTGACGTACATTCCGCACTTTGCCTGGCGGAAATACGCCGCGCGCGGATCGTCGTCGATCTCTACTTCTATCTCGTTGACCCTGGGAAGCGGGTGCATTACTATCATGTTCTTTTTCGCAAGCTGCATTTTCTCGCGGGTCAGAATGTAAACGCCCTTCTGCTTCTCGTACTCTTCCCGACTTGCGAAGCGCTCCTGCTGGATACGCGTCATGTAGAGCATGTCGCACTCGCCGATTGCTTCCTCAATGGTTGCAGCCTCCTTGAACTCGCAGCCGCGGGCATGGAGCACGTCCTTGATGTACTGCGGAAGCGCCAGGGAAGGCGTTGAAATAAGAATGAACTTGTTGTTCTTGTAGCAGGAAAGAGCCTTTAATATTGAGTGCACCGTTCTGCCATACTTCAGGTCGCCGCACAGACCAACGGTCAGGTTATCCAGACGACCCAGCTCGGTTTTAAGGGTCAGAAGATCCGTGAGGGTCTGGGTCGGGTGGAGATGACCTCCGTCGCCGGCGTTGATGACCGGGCAGTCAGCCGAAAGAGCCGCAGCCCGCGCCGCGCCTTCCTGATTGTGGCGCATAACAAGCACGTCCGCATAGTTGCTGACTATTTTAATGGTGTCCTTCAGATTTTCGCCCTTCGACACCGAGGAATTTCCAGGATTATCAAATCCGATGATGCTTCCGCCCAGGCGTATCATAGCGGTCTGGAAGCTCATCTGCGTGCGGGTGGAAGGCTCATAGAAAAGTGTTGCCATGATTTTTCCGCGGCATTTGTCCGCGTAGCTCTCCGGGCGGCGCATGATGTCCTCAGCAAGCTTGACCATCGCGTTCCACTGTGAAACGCTGTAGTCGTCCATATCGATTAGATGGTTGAATCTCTGGTTCAAATTGATCACCTTTCCTGTTCTTTATTGGGTCTATTATACCACTTTTTACGTCCTTTTTCAATATCTTTTTTGCATATATCTAACATGTATTTTCCGCACAGAAAAAGACGGCCTGAAAACCAGACCGCCTTTATAATCCGAATTAGCCAAGAACGCTCAGCAGAACGCCCGCAGCAACTGCGGAACCGATAACGCCTGCAACGTTCGGACCCATGGCATGCATGAGAAGGAAGTTGGATGGGTTGGTCTCCTGACCGACCTTCTGGGAAACACGCGCTGCCATAGGAACCGCGGAAACGCCAGCGGAACCGATCAGCGGGTTGATCTTTCCGCCGGAGAGTAGGTACATCAGCTTGCCCAGCAGAACGCCGCATGCAGTACCTATGCAGAACGCGATAAGACCGAGCGCGATGATGAGCAGTGTGTCGACCTTGAGGAAGTTCTGGGCAACTGCGGTAGCGCCGACAGTAACGCCGAGGAAGATCGTGATAATGTTCATAAGTTCGTTTGTAGCTGTCTTTACGAGACGGTCGCAAACGCCGGATTCCTTCATCAGGTTACCGAGCATAAGCATACCAACAAGGGAAGCAGAGTCCGGAACGATGAGAGAAACGATAACTGTAACCGCGATCGGGAATACTATCTTCTCGAGCTTGGAAACCTGACGGAGCTGACCCATCTTGACCTCGCGCTCCTTCTTGGTCGTGAGGAGCTTCATGATAGGCGGCTGAATTACCGGAACCAGAGCCATGTACGAGTAAGCAGCGACCGCAATGGAGCCGAGCAGCTCAGGAGCAAGTCTGGAAGTAAGGAAGATCGCTGTAGGACCGTCCGCACCGCCGATGATGGCGATAGAGGCAGCCTGCTTCAGCGAGAACCCATCGCCGAGACCGAGCGCGTTGATAGCGCATGCGCCGAGGAAGGTGAAGAAGATACCGCCCTGTGCGGCAGCGCCGAGCAGGAAGCTCTTCGGGTTTGCGATCAGCGGGCCGAAGTCGGTCATAGCGCCGATGCCGAGGAAGATGATAGGCGGATAGATACCGAGCTTAACGCCAAGGTAGAGCATATCCAGCAGACCGCCCTCGTGAAGCACCTTGCCATAGTCAAGGCTGACTTCCTTAGTGTAGGTTATCAGAAGGTTCGCGCCCTCCTGAACGTATTCAGGAGCAAAATAGGGGTTGGTGGAAGGATTCCACAGCTCAGCGTGATAAAGTCCGCTGAACGGAAGATTCGTGAGCAGCATACCGAATGCGATAGGAAGCATCAGCAGCGGCTCGTACTGCTTTTTGATCGCCAGATAGAACAGGACGAAGGAAAGCAGAATCATAATTATGCTCTGCCAGCCGTTTTCTACTCCGAAGCCTGCAAAGCCGGAGGTCGACGCGAGCGATTTTATGGTATCAACAAATATTTCCATGCTTCAATTTTCCTTTCTGTCTGTTCTCAGAACGGGCGCGTATTCTCGCCGATTCCGGCAAGGCTCCACGCGGAGCGCGCTCTCTTGTCGCGCTTCTTTACGTCGCGGATAGTGTAGGAGGTTCCCTCTTCCTCGGCGTAAGCAGCGATAGCCGCACTGATAACAGCCATTATCTCATCGTCGTTATCGTCTTCCTCAACGATCTCCTCAACGGCAGCGGGAGCAGCGGCAGGCGCAGGAGCGGCAGCCTTCTTGGCAGCCTCAGCCTTTGCAGCCCTGTTCTTGTCGATGGTCTGGAAGGTCTTGCCCAGTGCCCAGAACAGGAAGATAAGGATAGCGAGAATAAAGAATACAACAAGTATACCGGTCAGGGTGATAATGCCCACGGAACCCCAGTAATCCGGGTCAGCAAGCTGTGCATGCGCGTCTCCCAGTCCCTGGATACGGTCAACTACGCCCTGAGCTTCCTCAGTTACCGCCTCAGCAGTAGAGTGAACAGCATTATAGACGTTTTCCCACGGTCCGGAGTACGCTTCTGCTGTGCCAGCCGCTTCCGCTGAAGCCGCAGCCGACAGAATGGATAAAGCGATGTTCATATTAAGTCTCCTTTTTTGCCGAAATCGCCGTTCGGATTTTCAAATCAAATTTATTATACTATATTTTGCGAAAAAATTCAACCGAAAACATTGTGTTTTTTTTGACAAAACATAAAGCATATCTTTGTGAATTTTTAGGCAAAATGTTAAACCAGTTTAACGTCACTGGAAATCGCTCAGCAGAAACCGCCGTCCACGCCGAGCACCTGACCGGTTATAAAACGGTTCTCAGCCAGCGCCCTGACTGCCTTCGCGACCTCCGAAGGCTTTCCGAGGCGGCACACAGGAGTCTGGTCTGCAAGCTCTCTGAGTTCCTCGGGGTTGAGGTGCGAACTGTTCATCGGGCTGTCGATAACCCCAGGCGCGACCGCGTTCACGGTTATCCCGGAGGCTCCAAGCTCCCTGGCAAGAGCCTTCGTAAGCCCGACGACCCCTGCCTTAGCCGCTGAATACGCGCTCTCGCACGCGCCGCCGTAAACTCCCCAGACCGAGGACACATTCACGACCGCGCCGCTTTTGCGGTTTATCATTGAGCGTATTACGGCGTGGGTCATATTGTAAACGCCGTTCAAATCGACATTCATAACGTGCTGCCAGTCCTCCGGAGTAATATCGGTAAACAGCTTTATCTGCGATATCCCCGCATTATTTACCAGCACGTCTATCCTGCCGTAGTCCTTCAGAACCTTTTCTGCCGCCGCCTCGCAGGAAGCGTAATCCGCGACGTCGCAGCGCACCGCCGAGCAGCGCAGCTCTCCGCAGAGCCGCTGAGCCTCGTCCGCCCGGGAATTATAGGTGAACACCACGTCGTCCGTCGCCGCGAATTCTGCAGCGATGGCGCTTCCGATGGCGCCGGTTCCGCCGGTAATTAGTATCGTACTCATGCGCTTACTTGCCGTCCACTGTTATCTCGCCGTCCTGCGAGCCTATGCTTATTTCGGAAAGCGGCTTCTCTGCGTGGTCGATTATCAGCTCTGCGATTTTATCCTCGATGTCGCTGCGGATCACGCGGCGGATATCTCTGCCGCCGTACTTCCCGCCGAACGCCTTCTGAGCCACAGCCTTGTACGCGTCGTCGGTGATGCGGAGCGCGATCTTCTTCTCCGCGAGCGGAGCCTCCAGCTCGTGCAGCATAAGCTTCGCGATCTCAGCGTAGTTCTCAACTGTCAACGGGTGGAAAACAATGATCTCGTCCACGCGGGCGATGAACTCCGGTCTGAGGAAGTCGCGTAGTCCCTTCATTGCGCGCTCCTTGCTGATATCGCCCTCGGTCTTTGTGAATCCAACGCTGTTTGTTCCTGTGGAGCTTCCCGCGTTGGAGGTCATGCAGATGATAGTGTTTTCAAAGCTTACGGAGCGGCCGTGCGCGTCGTTTATTTTGCCCTCGTCGAGTATCTGGAGCAGTATATTCATTACGTCGGGGTGAGCCTTCTCTATCTCATCGAAAAGTATCACGGAATAGGGCTTGCGGCGTACCTTTTCAGTGAGCTGACCCGCCTCGTCGTAGCCAACGTATCCGGGAGGCGAACCGATTATCTTGGACACGCTGTGCTTCTCCATGAACTCCGACATATCAAGCCTGATGAGCGGCTCTACGGTGTCGAACATCTCGCTTGCCAGAACTTTAACAAGCTCGGTCTTGCCGACGCCGGTCGGACCTACGAAGATGAACGAAGCGGGTCTGCGGCGCTCCGTGAGCTGAACCCTGGTGCGCTTTATAGCCTTTGCGACCAGCTCGCACGCCTCGTCCTGACCGATAACGTGCTCCTTGAGGTGCTGCTCCAGCGTACCGATACGCTTGTACTCCGCCTCCTGTATCTTGTTGGCGGGAATTCCGGTCCACAGCTCGATGACCTTGGAAAGATCCTCCATCGTGACCTGAACGTTCTCGGCTTCCTTCTTTATCTTGTCAATGCTGTCGGAGGTCTGTGCGATCTGCATTTTGATCTCCGCCATCTTTTCGTAGTCCTTGTCGCTTGCTTCCGCGAGTTTGCTCTCGTCCACGCGAAGTTCCGCCAGCTTGGATTTCAGCTTTTCGTACTCGGTTATCGCCGGGCTTCCAAGACTTGCGCAGGCGCAGGATTCGTCCAGCAGGTCGATAGCCTTGTCAGGCAGGAATCTGTCGTTGATATAGCGCTCCGAAAGCACCGCGCACATACGCGTTATCTCCGGGGAAACCTTCACCTTGTGGTGCTCCTCGTAGTATTCCTTGATGCCCTCAAGCAGCTTCACGGTGTCCCCGATGGACGGCTCGTTGACCGTTACCGGCTGGAAGCGGCGCTCCAGCGCGCTGTCCTTCTCGATGTACTTGCGGTACTCGTTGAACGTGGTCGCGCCTATAACCTGGAGTTCCCCGCGGGAAAGCGCCGGCTTGAACATGTTTCCGGCGTTCATGGTTCCCTCGGAATCTCCGGTGCCGACCAGGTTGTGTACCTCGTCGATGAACAGGATAACGTTTCCGGCGTTCTTTACCTCGTCGATAAGGGACTTCACGCGGCTCTCAAACTGACCTCTGAACTGCGTCCCCGCTACAAGCGCGGTAAGGTCGAGCAGGTAAAGCTCCTTGCCCTGGAGCCTGAACGGAACGTCCCCGCTTGCAAGCTTCAGCGCGATACCCTCGGCAATGGCGGTCTTTCCGACGCCTGGTTCGCCGATAAGGCAGGGATTGTTCTTAGTCCTGCGGGAAAGTATCTGGATAACTCTGCCGATCTCCTTGTCCCTGCCGATAATGCGGTCGATTTTACCGTCCTTTGCACGGCGGGTGAGGTTTGTGCAGAATGTTTCAAGAGTTCTGCGCTTCTTGTCAGTCTTTTCCTGCTTTTTCTTCGGGGACTTCGCTTTCGCTTCCTCGTTCAGCTTATCCATATCGTCCTTGCTGAGGGCGCCCTCGAACGGCTCGAACATCTTCTTGAAGAACTCCGGCATGGTGTTTGCCCCGCCCTTCTGGAACAGTTCGTCCTTCTTGTCCGGGTCGTCGGAGTCGTCGACGTCATCTTCGGAGTCATCATCGTCCGTATCGGAGTCGTGCGGCTTGAATCCGTTCGTGATGTCCTCAAAGCCTATATTCTTGAGCAATTCCGGATCGGGATTGCCGTTCTCGTCAAACATGGAATCGTAGGCGTTCTCAAAATCCTCCTCGGAAATACCCATCTGCTTGAGATACTCGTCGACCTGCGGAAGCCCCATTTCCTTGGCGCATCTCAGGCACAGACCCTCGTTGCGGCGCTCGGTACCCTGCATTGAGGATATGAACACCACCGCGGGACGCTTCTTGCATCTGGAACACATCATCATAGTTTATACCACCTTTGCATGAAATCGCAGCCTAGCTGCACTTTATGTCAGAAAATTCAGGAATTCAAAATTGTAGAAATACCTGAAAACGAAAGTCGAATCAATCGCGGTATCGTTGAGCAGCAGAACATTTCCGCCGCTGAGCGTAACGATGAACCGCACGAGAATGCAGATAACGCATATCGAGATAAGTCCGCTGACAGCTCCGCAGACGCCGCCAAGCAGTCCGTTGACGCTGCCGATGACCGGCACCTTATTGACCACCTTGAGCAGCCGCGCGACTATATCCAGAACGCAGCTAACCACAATGAAGATGACCGCGAAGAAAATGGTTTTCATCACCAGCGTGAACGCCGGACGGAGCATATGATCGATCACCGCGCTCTTGACCGACGACGAGCAGTCTATCATAGTCAGCACAAGCGACCTTACCATTGATATCTCACCGTCGCTGATACCCTGGGAGATATCCTGGAACTGAGCCGGGAATAATCCCCCGATAATGCCGACGTACTCCTGAATGCCGCTTATCATCGGGCTTGCGGCCAGCTTCACTGCGATGACCTGCGCTGTCGCGAGTTTTCCAAGCCCGTACGCGTTGATATCTGCCATGGTGAACTCAGCCGTTTTGCCGTTCATGTGGGCGTAGTCCTCGCTGCTGCCGAATCCGAACTTGCTGAGGTCTGCGCTTTCAAAGCCTGTACCGCTAAGATCTACGTTTGAAAGGTCGATCACGACCTTATCGGTTCCGGAGTAATCCGGAGTTATCTCAGAAACCGGCGTCCCGGAGATCTTCACGCTGTCGAAATCCATTTCTGAAAGCCCGCTGAGCGTTATGCTGCTCATATTGTCGTCGAGGGTCTGGCTGACCGCCTCGGTGAGCGGCTTCTCGACCATCGAGGTATACACAAGCTCCGTAAGCGGAGCGCTGAACGTCATCGCGCAGAAGAATCCAACGAACACGGCCGCAATTCCAACGACCGCGCTGACGAATCCGCGCTTTGCCCCGCTGAATATTGCGAACACGAGAACTACCGCGATCAATATATCATAAACTATCGCAAACTGCGATCCCATAAACAGCCTCCTTAATCAAGTAAGATCCACCTTCTGAACGGTGTTGTAGCCAAGCAGATAGGCGCTGCTTCCTATAACAAGCATGTCTGAGTAATCGTCCTGCAGCTCCTTTTCGGAGACTACGTTCAGTCCATCGTCGAACACTGTTAAAGTGCGCTTGCTGAGGGAATACACATTCTTTCCTTCAGCGCGCACCCTGGTGACGTTCTGAAGTCCGGCAGCGGCGGTCGCTTCCAGCGTATCGTTGTAGACCGTCAGGACTTTTCCTCCGGCGCTGTCGCTGAACATCACCGCATGTAGCTCCCCGCCGGGTATCTGAGAAACGTTCTTGATGAACTCCGTCTGAGCCGAGATGCCGCCGGTATCCGCGTCGAGAATGTACGCTCCGCCGGCGGTAACTGCGAACAGCTCCTTACCGGACTGCTCCAGCGAAAACACCATGTGATTCCCGAGGTAGGTCTCCCAGACGCTACCCTCCGCGTTGTCAAGGTCGAAGCGCAGCAGCCTGTACTCCAGCTCGCCGTTGTCCGCGCCGCAGACCGCCGCGAAAATGCTGCTGTCGTCCTGCGAGAACACCACCCGGTCGATGAGGTACAGCGGCGAAGCCCAGCGGAATATCTGCTGACCCTCCCCGTTGAAAACGAACAGACAGTTGGAATATTTTGAGGACTTCGTGACCACCGCGCTGCGCTCGCCGTTGCTTACCTGCGCAAAGTCTATCGTATCTTCGGTGGCGGTGCTGAATATCTCGCCGGAGCGGTTATAGAGCTGAAGCTCCCTGCCGTTGCGGTCGTAGATGAGCGCGCGCCGGGAGTTGCTCGACAGCGCCGGAGACTGCAGTCCGTGCTGGGCGCTGGTTAACATCGCGCCGTCTGAGTTGTAGGTATAGAAGTAGGTATCCGTCAGCAGGCAGAAATTGTCGCCCAGCTCGTCAAGGACATAATCGGTGCTTCCCGGCAGGTCGACCGGAAAGCCGCCTTTGCCGACGTCAAGCGCGGCGTCCTTCAGCGGAGCGATTATCTTTCCCCAGTTGAGCGCGATGAACAGGGCGATAAGCCCGAACAGCACAAGTATGGCTATGTTGAGCCTTACCCTTCTGAGCCTCCGCTTTTTTCTGAACTCGTTTATGTCGTTTCTTTTATCCATTCTGTACTTCTGCACCAGCCTTCCCCAAGCTATTATACATCGGTCAATATATTACACGGTTGAGGTACAGACCCTCCGGCGGTAGCGTCTTGCCTGCAAGGCTGCGGTCTCCGGTCTGGAGCGCCCGCCTTATGTCGTCGGTGGTTAGCTTACCTTCGTTTATATAGATGAGCGTTCCCGCGCATATCCTCACCATATTGTACAGGAATCCGCTGCCGCTTATCCTCAGCTCGCACACGTCGTCCTCCTTCATTGAAGCCGTGAAGCTGTATATCTCCCTCACGGTGGACTTCATGCGCGCCTTTCCCTCCGCCCGGCAGAACGCCGCGAAATCGTGCTCCCCGACCAGAAGCCGTGCCGCTTCGTTCATCTTATCAAGGTCGAGCGGATAGGGGTAGTGGTACGCAAGGTTCTGCAAAAAAACGTCCCTCTGAACGGTATTCGCGATGAGGTATACATATTCCTTGCTTTTTGTGCAGTATCTCGCGTGGAAGTCCTCCGGGGCGTCCTCGCAGGAAAGCACCGCGATATCCGGCGGAAGCAGCGTGTTCATTCCTTTCACGAAACCTTCGCAGGGTATCCTGCTGTCAACGTGGACGTTGAAGCAGAACTGCCGCGCATGCACTCCGGTATCCGTCCGGGAGCAGCCGTAGATCACCGGCGCGGGTATCTTGAGCAGCTTTCCTATGCTGTTCTCGACTGCCTCCTGGACGGTCAGGGCGTTGTCCTGCCGCTGGAATCCGTGGTAAGCAGCGCCGTTGTAGGCTATGAAAACCTTTAAATTTCGCAAATCCTCACCTCGCTGGGCAGTTACGGCAGAACCGGGAAGCAGTTTATAACGATGACCGCCGCCAGAAGCAGCAGCATGCAGCCGATAGCAACGTAATCCCTAGGAGCCGTGTGCATTACGCGGAGCCTCGTACGGCCCTCGCCGCCGTGATAGCAGCGGCATTCCATCGCGGTCGCAAGCTCGTTGGCGCGCTTGAACGCTGAAACGAACAGCGGTATCAGCACCGGTATCAGCGACTTTGCCTTCTTGACAAGTCCGCCGGTGTCCATCTCCGCGCCGCGGGCCTTCTGCGCGGACATTATCTTGTCCGTTTCCTCCACCAGAGTCGGAATGAAACGCAGCGCAATAGTCATCATCATTGAAAGCTCGTGCACCGGGACGTGTATCTTCTTCAGCGGCGAAAGGAGCCGCTCGATAGCGTCGGTGAGCATTATCGGGGAGGTCGTGTAGGTCAGCAGGGACATGCCGACGATAAGCGTGATAACGCGTATCAGCATGAACAGCGCCGTATTCACGCCCTCCGGGTATATCTCAATGAACTCCCACTTGAACAGCGGAGTTTCACCCTTGACGAAAAACAGGTTGAGAATGCCGGTGAAAATCATCAGCGGAAGGATAGGCTTCACGCTTTTCAGAATCATGACGAGCTTTATCCTCGCCAGCATATAGCACATCACCATGAAAAGCATTCCCAGCAGCAGACCGGTGTAGCTCTGTGCGGTAAACAGAATAACAAGGTACAGTATATCCAGAACGAGCTTTACGCGGCTGTCGAGCCTGTGTATGACCGAATTACCCGGGAAGTACTGCCCTATCGTAATATCCTTTATCATCTTTTGTTCTAGTCCTTACTTATCTTATCAGCGGAAGCAGACGCTCAGCCGCTCTCTGTGTGGTGTAGATGTCATTCCCGATATCCGTGCCTAAGGATTTCAGGATATGGCTCATTCTGGTTATCTGCGGAACGTCGAGACCTATCTTCGCAAGCTCGTCCGTCCGGGCGAATACTCTGTCCACCGTGTCGTAGCAGAACAGGCGGCTCTTGTTCATTACAAGCACCTTTCCGGCGTACTTCACAATGTCCTCCATCGAGTGAGATACAAGCAGTATCGTCTTGCCGTATTCGTCGTGATATTTCTTTATCTGCGCTAGAATCTTATCGCGCCCCTTGGGATCGAGACCCGCCGCCGGCTCGTCGAGGATAAGCACCTCGGGATCCATCGCGAGGACTCCCGCGAGGGCGGCTCTTCTCTGCTGGCCTCCGGAAAGCTCAAACGGCGACCTGTCAAGCAGGTGGACGATATCCATGCTCTCGGCGGCGCTCCTTACGCGCTTCTTTATTTCCTCTTCGGAAAGTCCCATGTTCTTCGGACCGTAGGCGATGTCCTTCGCAACGGTCTCCTCAAAGAGCTGGTGCTCCGAATACTGGAACACAAGCCCCACCTTGAAGCGTATGCTGCGTATATTCACGTCCTTGCTCCAGATGTCCGCGCCGTCCACCAGCACGCGCCCGGAGGTCGGCTTCACAAGCCCGTCGAAATGCTGTATCAGCGTGGACTTGCCGCTTCCGGTGTGTCCGATTATCCCGACGAACTCGCCCTGGCGTATCTTCAGGTCGACGCTGTTCACCGCGGTCTTTTCAAACGGGGTGCCGATACTGTACTTGTAAGTCACCTTGTCGCATTCCAGCACTACCGGGCGCTTGTCGTCCTCGGCGGCTTCCTTCGCCGGAGGTATCTCCGCGCTCCTGCCCTTTGTGAGGCTGAACAGAGCCTCTGCGCACTCCTGTTCGCCGATTATTTCCGTGGAAATGTCCACGCCCTTCTCGCGAAGCTCCTCGCACAGCTCAGTCACCTGCGGGACGTCCAGCCCGACGGAGCGCAGCTTCTTCACCTGTGAGAAAATCTTCTTCGGAATGTCGTCCATGATGATATTGCCGCCGTCCATCACGACCACGCGGTCAGCCTGCGCGGCTTCATCCATGTAGTGCGTGATTAGGACTACAGTTATGCCCTTTTCGCGGTTGAGCGTGTGGATAGTCTCCATGACCTCCCGCCTGCCCTTGGGGTCGAGCATTGCGGTAGGCTCGTCCATGACGATACAGCGCGGCTGCATCGCGATAACTCCCGCGATGGCGACGCGCTGCTTCTGACCGCCCGAAAGCTGGTGCGGAGCATGCTCGCGGTACTCGTACATATCGACCTGTTTCAGTGCGTCGTCGACGCGCTGGCGGATTTCCGGCTGCGGAATTCCCATGTTCTCCGGCGCGAACGCAACGTCCTCCTCGACAATGGTAGCAACGAGCTGGTTATCCGGATTCTGGAACACCATGCCCACCGTCTGGCGGATATCAAACAGCTTGTCCTCGTCGGAGGTATCTATGCCCGCGACCGTGACCTTTCCGGAGGTCGGCGTGAGTATCGCGTTGAAGTGCTTCGCTAGCGTGGATTTTCCGCAGCCGTTGTGACCCAGCACCGCAAGGAACTGCCCCTCCGGAACGGACAGGGAAACGTCCTTCAGCACCGGATTGCGGCCTACTTCCTTGCCGTCCTCGTCGTAGCTGATGTAATCAAAGCAAAGGTTTTCGACTTCTATAATGTTCAAGTGATTCACCCGTTATCTCAAAAATGTACTATTGCAGTGCTTCCTGCGGGGAGCGGCATACCGGTCTGCTTTACCGGCAGCCCTATCTCCTGGGAATCCACCGTGATATCGAACCGCTTACCGACGGTCATTTGCAGGAGGTAGCTCATAACGCTGGCGGAAAGCCCGGTCGTGTAGCTGTTCAGAAGCACGAACAGCGGCTTGTCCGAAAGGAGCTGCGTGCAGCTCTCCATCAGGTCGTAAATGCAGTCCTCCAGCTTCCACATTTCGCCGTTGGTTCCCCTGCCATAGCTGGGAGGGTCGAGTATAATGCCGTCGTAGTGGTTCCCGCGGCGTATCTCGCGGCTGATGAACTTCTGCGCGTCGTCGACGATCCAGCGTATCGGCTTATCCGAAAGCCCGGACAGCTTCGCGTTGGTGCGCGCCCAGTCAACCATGCCCTTTACTGCGTCCACATGGCACACGGAGGCTCCCGCCGCAGCGCATGCGAGCGTAGCTCCGCCGGTGTAGGCGAACAGGTTCAGCACGTTTATCGGGCGGTCTGCGCCGCGGATAGCGTTCATGCAGTAGTCCCAGTTGACCGCCTGCTCCGGGAACAGCCCGGTGTGCTTGAATCCGGTGGGCTTCACCATAAATGTGAGTTCCCCGTACTTTATCTGCCAGCTCTCCGGGAGCTTCCTGCGGTAATCCCAGGAGCCTCCGCCGGAGGACGAGCGGTTGTACTTTGCGTGGGCGGTGCGCCACTCAGGAGCCTCGCCGGAGCATTTCCAGATTATCTGCGGGTCGGGGCGGATAAGGGTGACGTCGCCCCAGCGCTCCAGCCGTTCGCCGTCTGATGTGTCGATAAGGCAGTAGTCCTGCCACTTGTCTGAAAGTCTCATTCTTTTGTCCTCTGTTCCTGCTTATTCTTAACGCTCACCCAACTTGATGGGGTGGCGAACAACAGTCTTTAACCTCTCCGGAGCACATTTTCGCGGGTCTGAAAGATATATTTCATGGTGCATGCGTTCAGCGCGTATATCCGGAACATAGCCATTCTGTGCCGCATGCTCGTGCATCGCTTCTATCGTTTTCGGCTCGTCGTCATATGGACCGATATGCATGCACTGCACGCACAGCCCTTCATCATAAGTAAAGAACTCCACTTTGGAAAGGTCAAGCTTCTTTTTTCTGGCAGCTTCCCCGACCGCCCAGTTAAATTCATCAGCAGTAACAAAATCAGGAAGCCTGATTGCCGAAATGAAGTGAAATTTCTCTTTATGGGAATAGTCGATGGAATCCGAACCTTCCTGCCGCCAGAATCCCTCAAGCGGAGGAACCACATAATCAAAATAGCCCGCCATTCTGTGGCTGCCCAATTTGCTCATCTTTATAGTGAACGCAACCGCATACAGCAGCCCGATGGATTCCTTGTACTCGCCGTTTTCGCTGTTGGGGTCTCCCGTCCCGCGAACTGCAATATAGTTCATCTTGGGGATTTTTACAATACCAGGCTTCTTTGGCGGCATATAGAACTCTTTATATTCCTTTTTGAAATCAAACGGCATATTTTAAATCTTCTCCCACTCAACGCACTCCGGCAGCTTCATTTCATTCATGAACGCCTCGGCTATCTCTAGTATCTTCTCCTCCGGAACTATCTGCCCGCGGTTGAGCTGATACACCTCGCCGTCGATGTTGACGTCAATGGTTCCGTGGCGGGTCTTGTCGCCGATGGAAACATACGCCGTGCCGCCCTCGCTCTCGAAATAATTAATGGAAGCGCCGTCCTCGCAGCAGAGTATCGCCATGCAGGGGTAGGAATCCGTGCCCTCGCCGAGCCATATCTCGCCGCACGCCGCATTCAGCGCGGTTTTGAGTTCATCTTTATCATTTGCAGGAAAGTTCCCGTTATTTGCACAAACCAGCATGTTTCCTCCGTCAGGTAAGGCTGCGCTTGACTTCCTCCGCGATGGAGTCCGCCAGCCGCTTCACCATATCCATGTCCTTGCCCTCGACCATAACCCGCACCAGAGGCTCCGTGCCGCTCTCGCGGACGAGTACTCTGCCGCTGCCGCCGAGTTCCTTCTCAGCCGCGGAAATGCAGTCCATTATAGCCGGAACCTTGTTCCACTTGCCCTTGCCGCTCTCGGTTATCTTCACGTTCACGAGAAGCTGCGGGTAGTCCTCGATGCCCTCGCAGAGCTGCGCCAGGGACTTCCCGGTCTCGGTCATGACCTTTATGAGCATAGCCGCCGTGAGCTGACCGTCGCCGGTGGTCGCATGGTCGAGCATGATTATATGTCCGGACTGCTCGCCGCCGATATTGTACCCGCTGCGCTGCATTTCCTCGAGGACATATCTGTCGCCGACCTTGGCGCAGACGGTTTTCATGCCGTTCTGCTTCATGAAATCGTGGAACCCGAGGTTGCTCATAACGGTAACGACAGCGGCGTCGCCCTTGAGTATCTTCTTCTCTTTCATGCGCTTGGCAAGAACTGCGATTATACGGTCGCCGTCGATGACCTTTCCGTTTTCATCGACCGCAAGGCACCTGTCGGCGTCGCCGTCGAACGCGAATCCAGCCGCCATGCCGCCGTTCTTAACGTACTCGCAGAGCTGACCGATATGCGTGGAGCCGCAGTTGTCGTTGATGTTGGTGCCGTCCGGCTCGTCTGCGATGAACTCGCAGCCGTTCCCGAGGTACGCGAAAAGCTTGCGCGCCGTAGCGGCGGAGCTTCCATTCGCGCAGTCGAAGCAGAAGCGCTGATTGACTCCCGCGTAGTCCCCCGCTCCGGCGCATTCCCTGATGTGCTGAATGTAGTCGGTGCAGGCGCTGCTGAGTCTGGAGATCCTCCCGACCTCGATGCCGTCACGAAGCCTGATCTCGTCCTTCCGGTCGAGTATAAGAGCCTCTATCTCCTCCTCAACGCTGTCCGGGAGCTTGAATCCCTCGGAGGAAAACAGCTTTATGCCGTTGTATTCCACGGTATTATGCGAAGCGGAGATCATAACGCCCGCGTCCGCATTGTACCTTTTCACAAGATAAGCCACCGCAGGAGTAGGCACAACTCCAAGCAGCAGCGCGTTTGCTCCCACGGAAGCAAGACCAGCGGACAGCGCCGCCTCCAGGATTTTAGAGGAAATGCGGGTATCCATGCCAACGATGATATTCGGGTGAGCCTTGCCGCTCTCCTTAGTGAGTACGTAAGCCGCCGCCCTTCCTATCTCCATTGCCCTTTCGCAGGTGAGTTCCGTGACTGCAACGCCGCGCGCGCCGTCCGTGCCGAAAATTCTTCCCATATTATTGCCCCCGTTATGTATATTTAATTAGAGTATGCTCTATTATCAGAAATCAAGCCGCTGCTGACCGTCCTGGAGTATCCCCAGGTGTCTGTAAGCGAGCGCAGTAGCGGTGCGCCCGCGCGGAGTTCTTGCAATGAACCCGAGCTGCATGAGGAACGGTTCGCAGACCTCCTCCAGCGTCACCGACTCCTCTCCAAGCGCGGAAGCCAGCGTTTCCAGCCCGACAGGACCGCCGTTGTAGCCCTTGATTATCATTTCCAGAAGCCGCCTGTCAAGCCTGTCAAGACCTAGCTTGTCGATATCCTCGCGGCCTAACGCGATATCCGCAAGCTCCTGGGTTATCTTTCCGTCGCCGAGCACCTCCGCATAGTCGCGGACACGCTTGAGCAGGCGGTTCGCGATACGCGGCGTGCCTCTGGAGCGCTTTGCGATCTCCATCGCGCCGTCCTTTGTGCAGGGTATCGCGAGGATTATCGCGGAGCGCTGCACGATGCTGCAAAGCTCCTCCGGAGTATACAGTTCCAGCCGCTGGATAACGCCGAATCTGTCGCGCAGAGGCGCAGAAAGCTGTCCGGAGCGCGTAGTAGCGCCTATCAGCGTGAATTTCGGCAGGTCGATGCGGATAGACCTCGCAGATGGACCGTTGCCCATGATTATATCGAGAACATAGTCCTCCATCGCAGGGTAAAGCACTTCCTCAACCTGACGGGAAAGGCGGTGTATCTCGTCGATGAAAAGCACGTCGTTGGGCTGCAGATTGGTCAGCAGAGCCGCCAGGTCCCCCGCCTTCTCGATCGCCGGACCGGAGGTCACGCGGATATTCACGCCCATCTCGTTCGCAATTATGCACGAAAGCGTGGTCTTACCAAGTCCGGGAGGGCCGTAAAGCAGCACGTGGTCAAGACACTCGCCGCGCTTTTTCGCAGCCTCGATATAGACCTTCATGTTCTCCTTGACCTTATCCTGACCGATGTACTCGTCAAGTACCTTCGGGCGCAGGGAATACTCGATATCGGTATCTGATTCAGTATATTCCGGCTCGACTATTCTGTTACTGCGTTCGGGATTTCCCCCGAGTTCAGACATTTCCAGCATCTGTATCTTCCTTTACTGTTTCCTCAGTTTCTTCCTTTTCGATGTATCTGTAATAATCCTGCGGCAGGTCGTTTCCCGTTGCGTTTTCAGCGTGGTTGAACATTCGCAGCGCGGTCATGCGCTTTGAAAGCTCCTCTGGGTCCTTGTAGCCGCAGAGTATCGCCTTGTCGTAGGCTTCCTCGGCGTTCTTCTCATCGTCGTGCATTGCGTACCATGTGGCAAGTTCGGCGTAGACCAGCGGGTGGTTTTCCTGGATAGTCACCAATTTCTTGAGGGTCTCGAGAGCGCGCTCGTCCTCGCCGCGCAGCGTGTATATCGTCGCCAGGCTGTAGTAGGAGTACCCATAGTTAGGGTCGTACCTGAGCGCCTGCTCAAAGCAGTATTCCGCACTGCTGAGCTTCCCCTCGTTGTAATAGGCATGCCCGAGCCGCGACTGCGCGTCCGGATTGTCCGGAGCTATCTCCGCAGCCTTCCGAAGCGCCCACATAAGCTGACCTTCGTTCTCCTGCGCCTCGTACAGCTTGATGAGCCACTCCACGCAGAAATGCTGATTCTGGCGGTTATCCGAAATGCTGAGCGCCCGCATGAGGTGTTCCTCCGCTTCGGGATAGCGCCCCCGGGTCAGCATGAGAATTCCCTTGTAAGCGCAGCGTGCGCCCTCGTCGTGCCGGAGAATGCGAAGCCCGTGTTTTCCGAGCGCCCTGAGAGCCGCCCGGCGTTCCGAAAAAGACTCCTTTGCAAACGAGCAGAGCGTACTTGCCGCGAGGGCAGCCGCCGTGCCTCCGCCGAGTATCAGCCCGGATATGCACATCAGCCGGAAATTTTCGTTCCCCTCTGCATACATGAAACCCAGAAACAGGAAAAACTCAGCCGCCGCAATAGCCATGAATGCCTTAGCGGTCGCTTCTGCATTCTTCAAAACGCTCACCTCCCAAACGCGATTTCGCTGACTCAGCCCAAATGCTTGAGCGCGTATTTTATAAGCTCCTCAACGCTGCTGTCAGGGTCTGCGCCGGTGAGCGCCGCCTGAGCCTGCGGCAGAGCGAATCCAAGCACGCACAGCGCTGTGATAGCCTCCGCAGCGGCATTGCCTCCTACCGAAGCCGCAGTGACAGGCTCCGTGCCGAAGTCGGAAGCGGAGATGTGCTGTTCCTTTGCCACCTTGTCTTTCAGTTCCATAACGATACGCTGGGCTATCTTGTTTCCGATACCAGGAGAGCGGGTCAGGGTCTTGCTGTCGCCGGTGGTTATGCACAGCGCCAGCTTGGACGGAGTGAGGTCGGACAGTATCGCCAGCGCCGCCTTGGGACCCACTCCCGAAATGGAAGTGAGCTGCCTGAACGCCTGCAATTCAGCAGTATCAGCGAAGCCGAAAAGATCTATCGCGTCCTCGCGGACATTCAGCTGCGTAAAAAGCCTGACTTCCCCGCTGCCGCCTATTTTTTTCAGCGTGTTCATGGTCGTGCGGCAGGCGTAGCCTACCCCGCCGCATTCAACTACCGCGAGGTTCGGCTCTGTGTGGATAAGTTCGCCGTGTAAGCTGTATATCATGTATTTTACCTCTTGTCACTCTTGTGGTATATTTTTCCCATCGCGCCGTCGTTTTCCGCAGCCTTTGCAATGAGCCTCGAAAGCTGCGACCCGCTGGAATGTCCGTGGCATATCGCGAGGGCCACCGCGTCCGCAGTGTCGTCGGGCTTGGGTATCGCGTCCAGACGGAGGATATTCTTCACCATCTCCTGCACCTGGTGCTTCTCAGCCTTGCCGTAGCCTACGACCGCCTGCTTCACCTGCATTGGCGTGTATTCGTAGATCTCGATGTCCCGCTGCACAGCCGTCAGCAGGATTATCCCGCGCGCCTGCGCAACATCGATTCCGGTGGTCTTGTTGTTGGTGAAATATAGCTTCTCAATGGACATGCAGTCCGGCTTGAACATATCGAGCACGGTGCACATGTCGTCGTAGATCTCCATGAGGCGGCGGTCGAAGCTGGTTCCGGCGGCGGTGGTTATCGCGCCGTAGTTCACCACGGAGAACCGCGTTTTCTCATAGTCTAGAACTCCATACCCAACGATGGCGTAGCCCGGGTCGATACCGATAATCCTCATGTGTAGCTTTCGTTGTCGGTGATGTACTCGCGCACTCTGAGCGGTATTCCCATGCTGTCAGCAAGCTGCTGGCAGCGGTCGATCTCGTCCTTTGTGATAACGTCGACAACGGTGAACTTCACCTGAACGCCCATATTCTTCATATCCCGGGCGAAATCAAGCATAGCCTGGAACGCCGGCTCGCCGAAATGCGGCCTCGTTACCTCGTTGTAGCGCTTCGCGTCCGGGGCGTTGAGGCTGATGGAAGCCACGTCGATAAGTCCGCGGAACTGCTCAATATCGAATTTCGGATGGATCATGCGGACAAGTCCGTTTGTGTTAAGGCGTATCTTCATATCAGAGTGCTCCCGGATATACTGCGCAGTCTTAACGAGCATGTCCGCGCGGACGGTAGGCTCGCCGTAGCCGCAGAATATCGCGTGCGTGCAGCCGGTCTTATCGAATTTTTCGTATGCATCCACGATCTCCTCGAAGGAAGGCTCGTGCTCCAGCCACAGGCTGCCGTTATCCTTCACGGAATCGGAGTTGTTCCGCAGGCAGAACACGCAGTCGCAGGGACAGCCGTTAGTTATGTTAATATACATCTGACCGTCGAATTTGTAAAATATAGTCATTAAAAAAACACCTCTTGAATACAAATATTCATTTTATTATACCACTATATCGGGTATTTGTCAATGAAAATCAGGTGACATTTTGCGGAACAGAAAAAAGGAGCCGTAAAAATTACAGCTCCAGATCCAAAATATATCGGGCGAAAGCCGATACCACAAATCAATCTATTACCTGTCCGTCGGTGGTGATGATATCCACCTTCACCGGGATATACTTGCCAGAAGCGGCGACTGCGCGGTTTACGGCGTTTTCTATACCTCCGCAGCAGGGTACTTCCATGCGCGCTACCGTAATGCTCCGGATATCGTTGGCGCGGATTATCCCGCCCAGTTTCTCAGCATAGTCGGCGTCGTCCAGCTTGGGGCAGCCGATGAGGGTAACTCTGCCTTTGATGTACCTGCGGTGGAAATCTCCGTAGGCGTAGGCGGTGCAGTCGGCGGCGATAAGCAGGTCGCAGCCCCTGAAATAGGGAGCCTGCACTCCCGCAAGCTTGATCTGAACCGGCCACTGGCTGAGCATGCTCGGAACCGCGCCCTCTGCCGGAGCTGTTCTCGGCTTCATCTGAGCCATTCTCATTCCGGGGCAGCCGGTAAATTTCGTAGCCTCCTGGGCGGGCTTCTTCTGGGACTCGATGTGGCGCTTTACAGCCTCCTCGTCAAACTCGGGAGCCTCGCGCTGAACAAAGCTTATCGCGTTCATCGGACAGGCGGGCAGGCAGTTGCCGAGTCCGTCGCAGAAATCCTCGCGAAGCAGCTTCGCCTTGCCGCCGACTATGCCTATAGCGGCTTCCTTGCAGGCGTTGGCGCAGAGTCCGCAGCCGTTGCACTTTTCTTCATCTATATGTATTATCTGTCTTACCATGTTAAATGCTCCATTTCCTGAATAATTGCGGTTTTTAACCTGTCTATATGATACTATACCCCGCCGGAAAAGTCAATAGAAGTTTAAGCCACCGCTGGTATTTCTTGTCAAAAGCAGGACCGCGCCGTAACTTTCCAGCCCGTGTTCGTTATAATCACCAAAACATAGGCAGATAATATTTGCAAAACCACTAAAACAAACTAAAAATCAGCGAGTTTCGCCGAAATCGATGATTTTTTTTCAATCCCGCTTGACAGGCTGTGTAATATGTGTTACAATTACTGTTGTAAATTCTGACGATATTCGCAGACATAACAAAGGAGGACACGAAAAATGGGGGAAATCCATGTTGGTGATAAGGTCGTTGTAAGACTCAAGGAGTATTTCAGCGGCGAAGGCAACATAAGACCTCTGGTACAGGGCGAGGTCAAGTTCGTAAACACCACAGCGAACTTTGCCGTTGTGGACGTAGGCAACTACCGCGTAAGCTACTGGCTCAACGAGATCAGCGAGTTCAACGAGAACGAGTACGAATTCACCAGCCGCAACCGCGTAAAGCGCACTTCCATCTCCACTTCTCCCGAGGAGACCGAGCAGCTTTGATAACCGCGAATAACAAACACCGGACAGCATGACTGCCCGGTGTTTTTTCATGCAAAAACCGCTGACAGCCTGACTGCCAGCGGTTAATTATCATGCCCCGAAAAGCTCCTTGGTGAGCCATACGTGCGCAGTATCAAGCGCTTCGTAAAGGCTGTTCATCTCGCCCTTTCTGATCTTTGCAAGATCCTCCGGGGTAGGAGACGTGGGGATCATCTGAACCATGACCTTGGTAGGTATCTCGGCGTCCTTGTATTTCTCGCTCTCGCGGATAGTAAGCTTGGTGACGAACCTGTCGCCCATGCTTCCGTAGTAAATCTCGTTTCCGCTTCTCACCATCGGGAATCCACGGTAGTAAATAAAGTTACTTTCAGCCATTGTAATTACCTCCATATATAAAAGTTTATTTAACACGGTCAGGAAACGCGGCAGGAAGCCGCGCTCCGTTCTGCTGGATCTCCGTTACCAGTTAAGCTCGATGTCGCCGCCGTTCAGCAGGGCGTCAAGGTTGCTGAGCAGCCTGTCAGTGTAGACCTGGCGCACCTTGTAGAGCACGTCGCCGTTTACGCGCACAATGCTCTTGCGGTCGTCGGACTTGTAGAACTCCAGCACGTCGCTGCTTCTGCCGTAGGTGTCGTAATACTCGCTGCGGTAGTCGAACTGCACCTTGATGTAAGGCTCGTAGTCCGCTTCATCGAAGAACAGCTCCTCGCCCATCGAGGTTATAAGGTGCTGATAGAAGCTCTTGAACCTGGTATCGTCCAGCGCCTCCCCGTTGTAACGGAAAGTATGGTTGTCAGCGTCGCCTTCAATGGTAAATACGTATTCACCGTCCGGAGTTGACACGGTCAGCTTGTCTACTGTATAGATGTACGGCGAGATAGGTCTGCGGGACATGATATCCTGAACGCTGAAGGTGTACCACGGCGCATTCGAGGTGCTGATAGCATAAATAAGTCTGTCGCCCTCGAACATAGCGTAGTACCCGGTCACGGAAGAAAGGCTTCCTTCGTCGGAATCGTCGCTGGACTCCCTTATCTCGCTGCCGAGAAGCAGCACGCGCGCCTTGCCGCCGTACTTGAAGCTGATGCGGCAGTAGGGGTCGTCAAGACCCGCCGCTGCAAGCTCCTCGTCGGTGGGGTCGATATACTGGCAGGAAGCCGCGCTGAGCGCGTACAGCCCGTAGCAGATCGTCTGACCGCTTGTCGTGTCAAGCTCCGCGGTTATCGGGGAGGTTATGCGGTGGGAGTTGAACGTGGTCACAACGGAATCCTCGTCCTCCGCCTCCGCCGCAACATCGAACATATATTCGATCTCAACCGGCTCGCTGAGGTCCTTGCGCTCGATGGTAAGGTACTCAAGCTCCTGCGGGTTGTTGGAATCGTAAGCGTCGGTAAGAACCAGGCTCACGAAATCCTTGATATCATAGAACGCACTGCCGGTGCTGTAGTAGCTTACCTCCATAACATCGCTGCTGCCCTTAACGCAGCAGTATACATAGTTGGAAGCCGCCGGGTTCCGGATACCGAAGCAGATCTCGTTAGAGGTCCCGTCGTCGAACGTTACCTTAACGGTGGAAAGCGGCTCTGCAAGCCCGTACTTCTCAAGATCGGAAGCGCTCTCCTCTACCATCGAGGAAGCGGAAAGCCCCGCCATGCTGCGCACGAACGCGCCTATAGTGGAATCGTTGCGGCTTATGCCGTCAAGCTCCGGGCTTGTCCAGTAGTACTGCGTGGCGGTGCTGACGTTTCCGTCGTCGTCCGTGGAAGAAACCTCCCTGGAAGCGCGGTCGAACGAGAAGCTGCCGGTCTGGTTGGAGACCTCCAGCTTCAGCACATTCTCCTGCTCGCAGCTGTTTATAACAACTTTTTCGTCGGCTCCGGAAGAAGCTGAGCTGCCGTCGTCAGCAGCCGCCGAGGACTCGGAGGTCCCTGCCTCCCCGGAAACAGCGGAGGCGTCCCCGGAATTGCCGCTGTCCTTCGGGCTGGTCATGACCAGCACCAGAAGCACCGCGCCCAGCACGAGGAGTACAGCCGCCGCAATGATAACGGTCTTTGTGGTTTTAGAAAGCTTCGCCATTTATCTGTGCCTCCTGCGCACCCAGATAACTACACCGGCTACGATAACTACTACCGGCACGATGATACACAGAACTACAGCAAGTATATTCGCGTTGCCCTGGTTTACCTCAAAGCCGACGCTGCTGAACGACTTTGCCGTGATAGTGATACCCTCGGTCTTGCCGGAGATATAGTTGAACATGTTTATCATGAAGTCCTGGTTGTTGGAGTTCGCATAGCTCATGAACATGCTGTTGCATATCATGTCAGAACCGAACGCCACAACTCTGGTGACTTCCTGAGTATTGCTGTGAACCTTGTACGCTGCAACAGCGTCGTTGAAGGAGCCGGATTCTGCGCCGGACTTGTCGAATTCATCGTCGGAAAGGGTGCTTATCGGGCGGAGGTAAGCTCCGTCGTAGCTCTTTATCAGAACCTTCTGCTCAATGCTGCCCTTTGTTCCGCCCTCCCAGAGCTGCTGAACCGGACGTATATACGCGTCGTAGGTGATGAGGCTGCTTCCGTAAGCGCTGCCGGCGTAGTCGGTATCCTGGATCTGCTGGAGATGTACATACTCCATGTTGCCGTAGGAATACTCGGTGTTGCTCTGGAGCACAAGGCTGTCGCCGATGGATATACCCCACTCCGCAAGGAAGGACGCAAGGTTCTTCATGGAGGAATCTTCGGGGTTCTCCGGCGCGTAGTCAGGCTGGCTGTAGGAAGCGAAGTAGATGAGGTTCTTGCCGAATGCGCCGCCGTTGTCAAGGAACGCGGACAGCTTTGTAAGGCTGTCGTTGTCGTAGTCCATAGAAGGCGCGTACATCACGATGTAGTCGATATCGCCGTCGACCTCAGCCACCTGCTGGAGGTTGATTGTCTCGATATCGTAGCCGTTCTTGCTGAGCAGCGAAGAAAGCGAACTGCTGTCGGCCTCGCCGAAGCCCTCGGTAAACGCAACGCGCACCGGGTCAGTGTTGGTGACGTACATTATCGCGGAAATAGCCGCCTGCTCCACGTTGCTGCCCTCGATTATCTGAGAAGCGTAGGAGCTGTTGACGTACTGGTTTACGTACTGTTCGATGTAGGTCTCGGGATAGCCGTACTGCGACAGGTTATCTCGGAACGTCGGGCAGGAGAAGTACTCGCCGGGAGTGATTATGCGGTGTCGGTTGGTATCCTTGGACTCCACCACGATATAATTCTCGGAAAGCGTCTCGCCGTTGAATCTGGAGGTGAAATCCGGATTCTGGTCTATCTTGAGGTACTGGAGCTTGAAATGTTCGTTCTCCATAGCCATCTTGTTGAGAAGCTCGTTGACGCTCTTATAGAAGGAGCTGCCGCCCTCGAAGCTGGATTCGGTGTTCATGACTGAGACGGTAACGTCCTTGTCAAGCCCGGCGAGGTAGTTTGTGGTGGCCTCGTCGAGGGTGTAGATACCCGTGTCGGTGAGGTCGGCGGTGGTGTCGATACGGTCGGAGATTATGCTGACGATAACGTTCAGCACTACGACTGCGGCGATGAAAAGCACCGTCAGCACGACTGCCATTGTACCGTGCTTGAGGTTGCGCTTGTTGAAGGTGTGCTTGCGCGCGGCAGGATTTCCGTTCTGTATCTCAGCCTGCTTCTTAGCGGGCTTTGCAGTTTCCTCCGGCTTGGTTTCCTCTGCGGGGGAAACGTTTTCAGCGGCAGGCGCAGTCTGCTCCTGCTCGATGTTTTCGTTATTTGATTCGTTCATATCTGCTCCCCCTTTCTCAGCTCCAGCGGCGGCGTTCGATAACGCGCATCGTAAGGAAGTTGAAAACTACTATCAGACTCAGGAAGAACAGGATATTCTTCAGGCTGAAAATGCCGGCGGTGAACTCCTGATACTTATAAAGCACCGCAAGCGCGTTGATGATGTCCTTGAGGAACGTCACCGAAACGAAGTTTGAAATGACATCGAACAGGCACAGCAGGATATTGACGCCGATGCTGCCGATAGCCGCGATCATCTGGTTCTCGGTAAGGCTGGAAATGAAGATGCCTACGGAGATAAACACCGCGCCCATCAGCACGATGCCTGCGAAGTTGCCGAAGAACCCTGCCCAGCCGAACTCAGTACCCGTACCGGAACCGTTGACAGCCGCAGCCAGACCAAGTGCGTAGACAAACATAACTGCCGCGCCGATAAGGAAGATGAAGAACGCCGCGAGGAATTTTCCCGCAACCAGACCGAACAGGCTCACCGGGGATGTCAGCGTGAGCTGATCCGTTTTCTGGCGCTTGTCGTCCGCCATGGTCCTCATGGTGAGTATCGGAATGAGTATCATCATTATAAAGAACATCCACAGAAAAACGTACTGCATGTCTGCGGAACCGCTGGAAAGGCAGGTTATCCACAGGAACAGCCCGGAAAATCCGTAGAACACCGCAAGGTAAACATAGCCAAGCGGCGAAGTGAAATAGGAAGCGAACTCGCGCTTCAGAATAGCCGTCATCTTGCCGCACCTCCGTTGTCAATATTGCCGTAGAAATCACCGGTGGTGAGCTTGAGGAAGATCTCCTCGAGGGTAAGCTCGCTGCTTCTCATGAGCAGTATCGGATAGTTTCTCGCCGCCATGCGCTTGAATACCTCGCGGCGAATGTCGCAGCCCTCCTGGGCGTTGAGTTCATACTCGCCGATGGTCTTATCTATAGTGCGGTTGAGGTGTACCTCCACCATCTGGGGGATCTGCTCAAGCAGCGACTTTACTTCCTTCGTCGGACCCTCTATCTGCACGGTCAGCTTGTGGTCGGCTGAGAGGTTGTGCGAAAGGTTCTCGGCGGTGTCGTTTGCAACGAGCTTTCCCTTGTCGATAACGACGATCTTGTCGCAGACCGCCTGCACCTCGGACAGGATATGCGAGGAAAGAATTACGGTGTGGTTCTTTCCGAGCTTCTTGATGAGCGTGCGTATCTCGATTATCTGTTTCGGGTCAAGACCTACGGTCGGCTCGTCGAGTATCAGCACCTTGGGATTCCCGACCAGCGCCTGAGCCAGACCCACACGCTGCTTGTAGCCCTTGGAAAGGTTGCGGATAACGCGTTTCTGCACGTCGGTGATCTTCACGAGGCGGCATATCTCATCGAGATGGGAGCGCTTCGGAAGCCTGCACTTTTTCAGGTCGTACACGAAATTAAGGTACTCCATGACGGTCATGTCAAGGTACAGCGGAGGAAGCTCCGGCAGATAGCCGATGTCCTTCTTTGCGCGCACTGGATCCTCCAGGATATCGACGCCGTTGATGAGCGCCTGTCCGCCCGAGGAGGAGAGGTAGCCGGTCAGCATGTTCATCGTGGTGGACTTTCCCGCGCCGTTAGGCCCCAGGAAGCCGAGTATCTCGCTTTCACCGGCGGTGAAGCTGATACCGTCCACGGCTAATTTGCTGCCGTAGCTTTTGCTTAGATTTTTTACTTCGATCATATTATGTCCTTTTCCGCATGTTGTTCATACGGCTGATTAGTTAGGGTATATATCCATAGCATACCTGACATATACCCGGTCATATATCAGCTTAACACACTAAAGTGATGAAAGTGTGAATCAGGCATGAATATACAGTTAAAATTGACGCGCCCGCGGCGTTTGTCAGCCGATCTCGTCTGTGAGCTTCCCGACAGCCTTGTGCATGCGGTCGAGGGTATCCTGCTTGCCGAGAATCTTCGCAAGCTCCACGCCGCCGCCGGGGGTGACAGCCTTGCCGCTCAGCGCAACGCGCAGCGGATAGAGGTACAGACCGTTCTTCACGCCGTCTGCCTCGATCTGCTTGAAGAGCGCGTCATGGATATTTTCGGTGGTGAAATCCTGAATACCCTCGATAACGGGAATGAGCTTCTTAAGAGCCTCAAGGGAGGTCTGCGGAGTGGTTTTCATCTTCTTGCTGACGTACATGTCGATGGAATATTCCGGCATCTGGTCGATGAAGTCAACGCGCTCGGGGATATCGTTGAATACCTCAGTTCTGGGCTGAAGTCCTGCGCAGAGGAGCGGCATGTCGATATCGGTGCGCCTGCAGGTCTGGCGGATCCACGGCTCTGCGTACTCGATGAACTTCTCAAGCGGCAGGTTGCGGATATAAACAGCGTTTATCGCAGTGAGCTTCAGCGGGTCGAATATCGCCGGGGACTTGGAGATACCGGAAAGGTCGAACGCCTCGATCATCTCGTCCAGTGTGAAGATCTCCTGCTCGCCCTTCGGAGCCCAGCCCAACAGCAGAATATAGTTCAGTATAGCTTCGGTGAGGTAGCCCTTTGCGCGGAAATCCTCAAAGGAAGCGTCGCCGTCGCGCTTGGACAGCTTGTGAGTAGCGTCGCGCATGATATGCTCAACGTGAATATAAACCGGAGGCTCCCAGCCGAACGCGGAGTAGAGCAGATTGTACTTCGGAGCGGAGGAAAGATACTCGTTGCCTCTTACGACGTGGGTAATGCCCATAGTGTGGTCGTCGACCACGTTTGCGAAGTTGTAGGTCGGCATTCCGTCGGACTTGAGCAGCACCTGGTCGTCCAGGTCGGTATTCTCGACCGTGATATCGCCGTATATCTCATCGTGGAACGTGGTGGTACCCTCGTTCGGGATCTTCTGGCGGATAACGCAGGATTCGCCCGCGTCGTGGCGCTTATTAGCCTCTGCGGGGTCGAGATCGCGGCAGGGGCAGCGGTTAGCGGAGGCAAGACCGTTCGCGGTATCCTCGCTGCTGTCCTCGCTCTTGGTGCAGAAGCAGTAGTAAGCGTGGCCGCTCTCGACCAGCTTCTCCGCGTATTCCTTGAACATACCCATGCGCTGGCTCTGAATATACGGGCCGCAGGGGCCGCCGATATCCGGACCCTCGTCCCAGTTCAGACCGCATGTCTTGAGGGTTCTGTATATAACATCAGTTGCGCCCTCAACGTAGCGTCCCTGGTCCGTGTCCTCGATACGGAGAATGAACTTTCCGTGGTTCTTTCTCGCGATGAGGTAAGTATACAGCGCGGTGCGCAGATTGCCTATATGCATGTACCCAGTAGGGCTGGGCGCAAATCTTGTCCTGACTTCCATTTCTGTATTCCTTTCCTGCCGGTCTCCCGGCGTTTTGTGGCAGCTTCTTAAAACCGAATTCACAGTTTCAGAGGCGCATTATTTAAGCGCTTCTTCCTTGTCGCGCGCTATCTGTGCTTTCAACTCGTCAAGTCCGGCGAACTTGGCCTCCGGGCGTATAAAGCGCACCAGTGCGACCGCTATGTCCTGACCGTAAAGGTCGCCGTCAAAGCCGATGATGTAGGTCTCCATCACTGCGCCGGAGCCGTCCCGCCTGTGCTGGACGGTGGGCTTCACGCCGATGTTCGTGACCCCGTGGTACTGCTTCCCCGCCACCTCTACGTAGCTCTTGTAAACTCCGTAGCGCGGGATAATGTTCGTGTCCGGAATAACCTGGTTTATCGTCGGGAAATCAATAGTCCGTCCGATCTCGTTTCCCCGGATAACCGGCAGCCTGTACCACAGCTCATAGCCCAGCAGCCGGTTAGCTTCTTCTATTTCTCCCCGGCGTATATGCTCGCGGATACGCGTGGAGCTTATCATCTTGCCGTCAAGGCAGACGTCCTTCACCACCTCGACGCGCATTCCATACTTCGCGCCGATCTCCCCGAGCCTCTCCGGAGTGCCGCTGCCGCCCTTTCCGAACCGGAAATTGCTTCCGCAGCAGGCGAAGCCCGCGTTCAGCCGGTCGATAAGTATTTTCTTCACGAAGTCCTCGTCGGACAGCGCGCAGACCTCCGCAAAATCCGGCGCGTAGATGTACTTCACGCCGATCTTCTGCATAAGTTCGCACTTGTTCTCGAACGAGATTATATCCTCCGGCCCGCGGAACTTCGGCAGCGTGGTGTCGCAGTTGAACGTGAACACCGCCGGTTTGAGCCCCTCCTGAGCCAGCGCCGTGCGTATAACGCCGACGTGTCCCAGGTGAAGCCCGTCAAAGTAACCCAGCGCGACGGCGGTCTTTTCCTCCGGGCGCAGGCTGCTGTTAGTTATGTCTATCAAATTAAATCCACCATTCATACCGGATACCCGGTATTTTTATTCCGAGCGGAACTGCTTGATCGAAACCAGTTCCCCTTCAGCATTGATCTTTCCTACTCCGAGGAACTCCCCGCCGGCGGTAACTCTAGCCAGCTCGTCCACGGGGGCGCGCTTCAGCAGCCTTTCAGCGTCCAGACGTACGCCGTTGAGGTACATTCTTGTCTGCACCTCGTCCAGGGGTATCTCAGGAAGCGGCGCGAACAGCTCCGAAACCGGAAGCAGCCACTTTTCGAGCCTCTCCGGGGAAGCATTCCGCACCTCGTCCAGCTCGTGGCACTGTTCCAGAGTGAAGCCGCAGCTTTTCGTCCTGCACAGGCTTGTCATGACCGCGCCGGTGCAGACGCTCTCGCCGATGTCGTTTATCAGCGTGCGGATATAGGTGCCGCCGGAGCAGTCCACGTCGAGAACTCCGTCTGTCCCGTCAAAGCTGACCAGCTCCAAGCGGGATATCGTCGCAGGGCGCGGCTTGCGCTCCACTTCGATACCGCGGCGCGCCAGGTCGCAGAGCTTCTGCCCGTTGACCTTCAGCGCGGAGTACATCGGAGGCACCTGCATGATGTCGCCCCGGAAATCGTCCAGGGCGAACCTCATCTCGTCCTCGGAAATGCCGTTCTCACAGCGCGAGCGGAGCTTCCCCCAGATGTCCTGGGTATCCGAAACGAATCCCAGCCGGAACCCGGCCCGGTAGCTCTTGCTGTTGTCCGGAACCAGGTCGACCGCCTTCGTAGCGCCGCCTACGAACACCGGGAGCACCCCGGTAGCCATCGGGTCGAGAGTCCCCCCGTGCCCGATTTTCTTAGTCCCGAAAGCCCTTCTCATGGAAGCCACCACGTCGAACGAGGTGAACTCCTGGGGCTTGTTTATGCAGATTATTCCGGTCATATCGAGTTACCGAGCGCCTTGGCGCATGCCCATACTATTTTCTTCTCCGCGTCCTCAAGCGTGGTTTCGAACGCGCAGCCTGCGGCTCTTGCATGACCTCCGCCGCCGAACTGCTGAGCGATAGCGGAAACGTCCGCGTTCTCGCTCGAGCGCAGGGAAACCTTGTAGAATCCCGGAGTTTTCTCCTTTATGCAGATACCGATATCCACGCCCTCTATCTGGCGCGGTATCGCGGAAAGCGCGCCGACGTCCTCGCTGTCTATGCCCTCGATGGAGTCGATGAGCGACTGCGTAACATCTATCACGGCTATCCTGCCGCCAACGTAGTAGCGTATTCTGCTGAGCGCGAGCTGCTCGAGCTTAAGTCTGCCCTGGCTCTTCATATCGAACATCGCGTAGTTTATCGGCACGATGTCGGCGCCGAGCTTTATCAGCTCTGCGGCGTAGACATGGGTCTGCGGCGAGGTGTTGCTGTACTTGAAGCAGCCGCTGTCCGTCGCGATTCCTGTGTAAAGGCTGTCCGCGATGGAGCTTGTTATCCTTACTTCCTTCATGGAGCTGAGCAGCTCGAACATCAGCTCGGCAGCCGCCGCGTACTCCGGAGCAAGCAGCAGCCGCTCGGCGTATTCGGTATTGCTGACGTGGTGATCTATGCAGAGCTGGGTTTTCTCGCCGACCTCGCGCATTCCGTAAAGCAGCTTTGTATCTGCAACGTCCACGGCCACAATGGTCTCCGGCTCGAACTCCTGCTCCTTCAGTTCGCGGAACATATACCCGAACTTCTTCGGTAACGGGTCGGGGCACGCGGTCCTGGCTAGCTTGCCTATCTGCTGGAGCGCGCCGCAGAGCGCAGTTCCGCAGCCGACCGTATCTCCGTCGGGGCTGCCGTGCATAAGGATAAGGAAGCGGTCGTGCTCACGAAGGAAATTCGCCGCTTCGTTAAGGTCAATTCTCCTCATCAGGCTCCTCCGCTTCTTCGTTCGCCGTATCCTCTACAGGCTTGGGAAGTCCTGCGATTATCTTTTCAATGTGCTCGCTGTATTCAAGGGAATTATCCGGCAGGAATATGAACTCCGGCATTTTTCTCATGCGGATCCTTGCCGCGATCTCTCTCTTGAAATATCCGGAAGCGGCGGTCATGCCCTCCACAGCCTTTGCGGTTCTCCCCTCGCCGCCGAGGCACGCGATGTGTACCTTGCAGTAGGAAAGGTCGCTGGTAAGCTCACAGTGAGTTACCGTTACAAAATTCTTTGATACTCTCGGGTCCTTCACGCCGCTCACAGCCGCGGAAAGCTCCCTCTTTATATCCTCGGAAAGTCTTTTTAAGTTGAAATTAGCCATAAAACCTCCCTGTGTGCGGCTCATGCCGCGTCGGAAAACACCGCCGGGGCGCGGAACGCTCCGAACCCGCAGCCGGCGTTATCAGTCTCTGTATTCTTCCATTGTATACGCCTCGAAGATATCGCCGACCTTGATATCGGTGAACTTCTCAAGGCTGATACCGCACTCGTAGCCCGCAGCGACTTCCTTGACGGAATCCTTGAAGCGCTGGAGACCTGCGATCTTGTCGTCGCCGACGATGATACCGTCGCGCACGATACGAACCTGACCGTTTCTGGTGACCTTGCCGTCGAGGACGTAGGAACCAGCAACGATACCAACGTTGGTGATCTTGTAGACCTGGCGTACCTCAACTCTGCCGAGGTCGACCTCTCTGAACTTCGGAGCAAGCATGCCCTTCATTGCGGCGGTGATATCCTCGATAGCGTCGTAAATTACGCGGTAAAGGCGGATCTCGATGCCGTCGCGCTTTGCGTTGTCCTGAGCGGACGGGTGAGGTCTTACGTTGAAGCCAACGATGATAGCTCCGGAAGCCGCAGCGAGCATAACGTCGCTCTCGCTTACAGCGCCGACCGCACCGTGAATAACGCGTACGCGCACTTCCTCGTTGGAGAGCTTCTCAAGGGACTGCTTGACAGCCTCGACGGAGCCCTGTACGTCTGCCTTGACGATGATCGGAAGCTCCTTGACGGTGCCTTCCTCGATGGAGGAGAACAGGTTGTCAAGAGTTACCTGGTGGTAAGCCTTGAACTGCTCTTCCTTAGCTTCCTGGCGGCGCTTCTCAACGAGTTCCCTTGCGAGCTTCTCGTCCTCTACAGCGGCGAATGTATCGCCTGCGGAGGGAACGTCCGCGAGACCCATGATCTCAACAGGAACGGACGGGCCAGCTTCCTTGACGGTTCTGCCCTTGTCGTCGCGCATTACGCGCACTCTGCCGACGGACATACCCGCGATGAGCACGTCGCCTGCGTGGAGAGTACCGTTCTGAACCAGCACGGTAGCGATAGGACCTCTGCCCTTATCCAGACGTGCCTCGATGACCGCACCAGTAGCGAGTCTGTCGGGGTTAGCCTTGAGCTCGAGTACGTCTGCGGTAAGGCATACCATCTCAAGCAGGGTGTTGATGCCCTCGCCGGTCTTAGCGGAAACAGGAACGCAGATAACGTCGCCGCCCCACTCCTCGCAAACGAGGTCATACTTGGTCAGCTCTTCCTTTATCTTGTCGGGGTTTGCGCCTTCCTTATCCATCTTGTTGATGGCAACGATGATAGAAACTCCGGCTGCCTTCGCGTGGTTGATAGCCTCAACGGTCTGCGGCATGATACCGTCGTCCGCAGCAACTACCAGGATAGCGATATCGGTAACGCTCGCGCCGCGCGCTCTCATTGAGGTAAACGCCTCGTGACCCGGGGTATCCAGGAATGTGATGTCGCGGTCGTTGATATGCACTCTGTACGCGCCGATGTGCTGTGTGATACCGCCAGCCTCGGTGGTGGTAACGCTTGCGTGTCTGATATAGTCGAGCAGCGAGGTCTTGCCGTGGTCAACGTGACCCATTACAACAACGACCGGATCACGCGGCTGAAGGCTCTCGGGATCGTCGGGAGTATCCTCGAACAGACGCTCCTCGATGGTAACGACAACTTCCTTCTCGACCTTTGCGCCGAGTTCCTCGGCAACGAGGGAAGCGGTATCGAAGTCGATTGTCTCGTTGAGGTTAGCCATAACGCCGAGGTTGAACAGCTTCTTGATGACCTCTGTAGCTGTTACCTTCAGGCGGGAAGCCAGCTCGGAAACAACGATCTCGTCCGGGATCTGCACCTTGAGCTGCTGCTTTCTTGCACGCTCAAGCTCCAGACGCTTGAGCTTCTGAGCCTCGGTCTCGCGCTTGCTGTTGTAGGGCTTGCCCTTCTGCTGGGACTTCTGCTGTATCTTCTGCTTGCGCTGGAAGCTCTCGTTGCTCATGCGGGAAGCGGGAGCGATGGTCTCGTAGCGCTCGTTGTACTTGTCAAGCTCAACATAGCTGCCGCGGGTGTCGACCATCTTTGTGACCTGCTCGCCGCGCTGAACAGCCTCGCCCTTCTGCTTCTGCATGGGCGGAGTGTTCACCTTGATCTTGGAGGAGTCGATAGCGGGCTTCTTGATGTTCTGCTTTGCAGAATCAGCCAGCGGGTTAACGGCTTCCTTGCGGACCTCGCCGCGGTTGTCGCGGTTGAAGCCGCCGTTTCTGTTATTGTTGAACGCGGGGCGGTCGCCGCTGCGGTTGTTATTGAACGCCGGACGGTCGCCGTTTCTATTGCCGTTGAATGCAGGGCGGTCGCCGTTTCTGTTATTGTTGAATGCGGGACGGTCGCCGTTGTTATTGTCGCGGTTAAATCCGGGACGATCGCCGCGGTTGTTGTTGAACTGCGGTCTGTCGCCGTTATTTCCGTCGCGGTTAAATCCGGGGCGGTCGCCGCTGCGGTTATTGTTGAACGGTCTGTCGCCGCGGTTATTGTTATTGAACTGCTGGCGGTCGCCGTTGGCTCTGGGAGCGGGTCTGTCCTGACGCTCCTGCTGAGCGGGCTTCTGCTCGGGCTTGGACTCCGCCTTTGCTTCCGGCTTCGGCTCGGGCTTTTCTTCCGGCTTGGTTTCGGGCTTTTCTTCTGCCTTGACCTCCGGCTTTGCCTCGGACTTGGGCTCTGCCTTGACTTCAGGCTTAGGCTCCGGCTTCGCTTCGGTCTTTGCTTCTGCCTTGGGAGCGGTCTTTGCTTCCGGCTTGGTCTCGGACTTTACTTCGGGCTTTGCCTCTGTCTTTGCTTCAGCCTTAGGCTCCTCTGCGGGAGCTTCTTCCTTCTTTGCGGCAGGCTTCTTTCTTGCGGCAGGCTTCTTCTCCTCTGCCTTAGGCTTCTCGGTTTTCTTGTCAGCGGTAGCCTTGAAATATTCGTCAAAGTCCTTGACTTCACCCTTCTTCGAGAACACCTCGAGAACGTAGCTAACCTCCTGATCCGTAAGGGAGGTCTGCGCCTTCTTAGTTCCCTCGAACGCACCCTCGAGCAGCTCAATGACTGCGCTGCGGTCTGCGCCGATATCAGCCGCTATATCCTGTACACGATACTTTTTGTTATTTGGCAATGTAACTTTCCTCCATACTATTCACTTATATGTCTTGTGATAGAGCCGTAAAGACCCGCGTCGAGCACCAGAAAGATACCCGTGCGCTTTCCGACAGCTTCCTTCGCGTCGTCCATCGTGAAATCTCCGTGGACGACCGGTGTGCCGCGCTTCTCTGCATGAAAGCAGATCTCCTTTTCTGTTTTCGGCGACACGTCCGAAGCCAGAATAATGCCCGCTGCCTTTGACTTAGGCGCATTCATTTCCTGCACAGCCGCGTCAAAGCCCATAACGAGCTTTCCGGCACGGCGGCAAAGGCAGATCGTCGAAAGTTCCTTATTTATCCGAGGTCAGCTCCTTTTCGAGAATTTCATATATATCATCGGGAATAGCGCATTTCAGACCGCGTTCCAGCTTTCTGCCCTTCCTAGCCAGTTCAAGGCATTCCCTGCTCCGGCAGAGGTACGCGCCGCGTCCCGGTTTCTTTCCGGTGAGGTCTACGGAGAGCTCGCCCTCCTTGCTGCGGACTATCCTCACCGCGCCTTTTTTTCCTATCATTTCACCGCAGCCTATGCACTTACGCATCGGAACGTGCTTTTCCTGCATGGCGGCTCCTTATTCCTCAGCGGAGGACCCGGCGGGAGCCTCAGCCTCTGCGGGCGCTTCCTCTGCGGGCTCCTCGGGAACGTACTCGGTCACGATGAGATCCTCGGGAGTTACCTTGCTCTCAGCCTTGATGTCGATCTTGCAGTTTGTGAGCTTAGCGGCGAGCAGCGCGTTCTGACCCTTGTTGCCGATCGCGAGTGAGAGCTGATTATCAGGAACGATAGCCTTGCACTCCTTCTTCTTGGGGTCGGGGTTGGTAATTACCACGCGGAGTACCTCGGCAGGCTTGAGCGCCTGCTTGATGAACTCCTCGAGATCCTCGCTCCACAGAACAACGTCGACCTTCTCGCCCTTGAGCTCCTTGGTAACGGCGTTGATACGGGACTTCTGAGTACCTATGCACGCGCCCACTGCGTCAACGTTGGGGTCGTTGCTGATGACCGCGATCTTGGATCGCGAACCAGCCGCACGGCTGACAGCCTTGATCTCAACAGTTCCGTCGTAGATCTCGGGGCACTCAAGCTCAAACAGACGCTTGATGAGGCCTCTGTCGGTTCTGGTGATGCGGAGGCTCTGCTTCTTCGCGCCTTCCTTATATTCTTTGGAAACACCGGTGATATATACCTTGATGATATCGCCGACATGAAGCACCTCGCCGGGGATCTGGTCTGCTCTCATCAGCAGTACTTCGTTGTGGTTGATCTCAATAGTTGCATGGCCGGTCTTGGGTTCGATCTTTGTAACAAGCGCGGATACAGCCTCGTTCTCATACTCGCCCCACATCTCGCTGAGCTGCTGGCGCTCGATGTCGCGGAATCCCTGCTTGATGAGATCCTTCGCGTTCTTGGCTGCGATGCGCTTGAACTCGTGCGGGTCTATCGGAACGCGGATCTTATCGCCTACCTGCGCCGCCGGGTTGAGCTTGCGCGCTTCTTCGAGAACTATCTCGATCTCCGGCTCATACAGGGTGTCGACCACCTCGATGACTTCCTTAAGTACGCTTACGTTGAAGATCTTCCTGTCGAAATCTATGTTGACGAACACGCACTCGCTGTCCTTGTCCTCAACATGCATGCTGGTCTTGAGGCTCTTTTCGATAGCGCTCTTTATCTTCTCAGCGAACACGTCCTTGTCGATACCCTTTTCAGCAGCGTAAGCGGCAAGCGCGTCAAAAAATTCAGTGATGTCGTTCTGGGGCTGCTGTACTTTCTTCTTAGCCATTTTCCGTTAATTCCTCCATTAAAAAATTAAGCCGCGGTCACTCGCCGTCTTCTATCAGTTCGTGATCGTCAAAATCGTCATAGTTCATTGCCGAGATATCGGCGGCGGGAAGCGAGATCTCCCCGAAATCGCCGGTCAGCGTGATCTTTTCTCCGTCGTATCCCGAAAGAACGCACTTGAAGTCCTTGGACGGCGCGCCATCGCACAGCTTGTAGGTCTTGACCCTCACCTTTTTTCCTATCGACTGCTCAAGCTGGGCAAGTCTTCTCACGGAACGCTCAAGCCCCGCAGAGCCTATCTCCAGATAGTCGATCTTGTCGATGAAATACTGCTCGTCGATGATGGAGTTTATCTCACCGTCGATGGATTCGCAGTCGTCGATGGAAACGCCGTGCGGCTTGTCGATGAAGATACGCAGATACCATTTTGCGCCCTCCTTCGCGAACCAGACGTCCCACAGCGAGAAACCGTGGCCCTCGACTATCGGTCTTACCGCGGCCTCAGCCGCAGCCTCGATAGTGCTGAACCCCTTTGCAAGTGCCATTAAGCCAGCTCCTTTCAGAATATGCAGCAGGACAGGCAAAAACCGCCTGACCCCGATTAAAACTTAAAGACTGGAGCGAAACCCCAGTCTTTAATCTAATCTATCTTGTATTATTATACCACGTTTATTTCAGAAAATCAATAGGGATTTTAAAAAAAGATAAAAAAACGTGCATTGTCAGTCTGCTATCAAATTCAATCAGAAACCTCGCACACTTTTCTCTCGTTTTCTTTGATTTTCTAAAAGCTTTTTCAAGAAATATCTTGACAAATAAAAAGAAATATGATACAATCAAACTAGAAAGAAGGTGATCCTCCATAGATAATGACAGAATAATCATCGAACTGCTTAACCGCGTGCTTTTGCTTGAAGAAAAAGTCGATAAGCTGTCTCGCATAATAAGTGAAAATCAGGAAGGTGATAATAACAATACAACACAGTCAAAAAAAATGTACGATTCAACAAAATACTTTTTTAATGGTATACCATATGGAAAAGGCAGGCTAGTTCTTGCAATAGTTAAGCAATATTGCTCTGACAATCCACAACTGTCAGCCGAAGAATTGATTTCAACATTCAATCCTAAACTTCAGGGGTCACTTGGCGTAGTAAAAACTGTTGATGATGTAAAGCGAACCTGCAAAGATTATATAAGGCGTTTCTTCTTTAATGAGAACGATATAATCCATACCCAAACACATGATTGCGTGGTTTGCAACCAATGGGGCAAGTTCAACATTGATAATTTGATACTGCGTGCAAGAGAACTGGGCTACACGATAACCACAACCACTATTTTTTAAGGAGGGTTCACTATTATGTATGATTCGTTCTATAATTTTCTCGTTTCAAAGAAATATTCCGAATACACCGCCACAGGAAACAAAGGAACCGTATACAGTTACTGCCGTGCAATAGAAAGCGTTTTAAAAAAAGAAGGTATTACATGGGAAACTCTCACCAACAGAATAGACCAGACCGTTAAAAATTATGATCGCGGTGGAATATATGAAGAATTCGGGAACAAATCACACCGCACAGTTATAAATGCACTGAAGGCTTTCCAATTATTCTGCAAAAGTTAACAAGTCATACCTTGACAAATCCCCAAAATCGTGCTATAATCAAACCAATGAATACGAAAAGCTGTGACAAGAAACAGTAGGCACATCGGATTTTCAGAGAGACGGCGGCAGGTGCGAGCCGTTATTGAAGATATGCCGAACCCGTCTTAGAGCTGCGCCCGGAACCCGCAGGAATGCGGAAGTAAGCGGCGCCGGTGCTCACCGTTACATGAGAAAGCGTTGCAGACGCTGAGCGCGGGGTCTCCCCGAATCCAGGTGGTAACACGGACTTTGTACAGTTCGCCCTGAGCCTTTTTAGGTTCAGGGCTTTTTGTATTCTCTGAGAAATTTCGAAACAAGACGAAAGGAAGAAAACACATGAAACTTGAAAAGTTAGTAGGCGACCGCTTCAAGCAGCGCCCCTCCGACTGCAATATCGACAGCCACGCGCTGATGATACGCGGCGGCTACATGAAGTACGTTGCAAACGGCATTTTCTCCAGCTACATGCCCTTAAAGCGCATAACCCGCAAGATAGAGCAGATAATCCGCGAGGAGATGGACGCTATCGATGGTCAGGAGGTATCCTTCCCTGTTGTAATGCCAGCGACCCTCTGGCAGGAATCCGGCAGATACGAGAGCATCGGCAGCGAGCTTCTCCGCTTCACCGACCGCAACAAGGCGCAGATGGTCCTCGGCATGACCCACGAGGAAGCCGCTGTGCAGCTCGTCCGCGAGTATGCGAACAGCTACTCCAAGTATCCGTTCATGATCTACCAGATACAGACCAAGTTCCGCGACGAGGCGCGTCCCCGCGGCGGACTTATCCGCGTGCGCGAGTTCACTATGAAGGACGCGTATTCATTCCACACCTCCCAGGAGGATCTCGAGGAATACTACATGCGCTGCCACAAGGCTTACGAGCGTATCTATGCGCGCGCAGGCATTCCCGAGGTAATTTCCGTAAAGTCCGACTCCGGCATGATGGGCGGCAGCATTTCCCATGAGTTCATGCTGCTCACTCCTATCGGCGAGGACTCCATTGCGATATGCAAGGACTGCGGATTCCGCGCTAACATGGAAGCGGCTGAGTCCATAATCGAGAACACCCGCGACGCCGAGAGCCAGCCCCTCGCCGAGGTACACACCCCGAATATCCACACCATCGAGGAAATCTGCGAGTTCCTGCACACCCCGCAGGACAAGAGCTGCAAGGCGGTAGTATACCAGCGCAACCACGACGACAGCTACGTTGTAGTGTTTATCCGCGGCGACCTCGATATCAACGAAACTAAGCTCACAAACTTCCTCGGCTGCGATATCCACCCGGCTGTTATCACTCCGGAGTGCGGACTCAACGCGGGCTACATCGGGCCGGTAGGTCTCCCCGAGGGCATGACCGTGCTGTTCGACCGCTCCCTCCAGAACACGAACAACCTCTCCTGCGGCGCAAACAAGGAGGAGTACCACTACACCGGTCTCGACATCGACCGCGACTGCAAGAACGTTGAATACCACGACTTCGCGAAGATCATCGAGGGCGGTATCTGCCCGAGCTGCGGCAAGAAGCACATCACCATCTCCCGCGGCATCGAGGTCGGCAACATATTCCAGCTCGGAACCAAGTACACCAAGAGCATGGGCATGACCTACCTTGACAAGGACGGCGACACTCAGACTCCTATCATGGGCTGCTATGGCATCGGCGTAGGCAGACTTGCCGCTTCCGTATGCGAGGCTCACCACGATGATTACGGCCCCATCTGGCCGATGGCTATCGCTCCGTGGCAGGTGCACATCTGCGCAGTACGCGCCGACGATGCCGAGGTCAAGGAGAAGGCAGACGCACTCTACGAGGAGCTCCAGAAGCGCGGCGTAGAGGTGATCTACGACGACCGTGCAGTAAGCGCAGGCGTAATGTTCTCCGACGCCGACCTGCTGGGAATCCCGCTCCGCGTTATCGTAAGCCCGAGAAACCTCAAGGACGGCGTAATCGAGATCTCCGCAAGAGACAAGAGCTTCAGCGAGAAGCTGAACCCCGCCGACGTCGCAGACCGCATTCAGGAAAAAATAGCTGAACTCATGCAGTTCGACGTAGAATAAAACCAGTCACCGGGGCACCGCTCCGGGGATTATTATAGCGAAAACCGGGACAGGAAAACTGCCCCGGTTTGTTTATTTATTGACCTCGACAAGCATTTTGTCGAATTCTTCCTGGGTTATCGGCTTGGAGTAGTAGAATCCCTGCGCCGAATCGCAGCCGCAATCGCTCAGGAACGAAGCCTGCTCCGGAGTTTCCACGCCCTCCGCGATGATATCGAGACCGATATCACGCGACATTGAGATCGTGTGCGAGATAATCTTCCGTCCGCGGCTGGACTCCATGAATTCCGAAAGGAACCCGCGGTCTATCTTGAGTACGTCGAACTGCGTCTTTTGCAGCATGTTCAGCGATGAATACCCGGAGCCGAAATCGTCCATCAGCATGGTGAATCCCGCGTCCTTCATCTTCTGAACTACGTCGGAAACTCCCTCAGAATCAGTGGTTTCAGTTATTTCAAGCTCCAGCAGCTTTATCGGGATATCGTACTTGTTCACGAGGTGCAGCATTTCGCCCACCACGTCGAAGGTGTGTATGTACTCCCGGGAAATGTTCACCGATATCGGAACCGGCTCTATTCCCTTGTCTATCCACTCGCGGATTTTCCTGCACGCGCTCTCCCAGATTATCTGGTCGAGCTTCAGTATAAACCCGTTCTCCTCGAACACCGGAACGAAATCCGCCGGAGATATCATGCCCTTTTCCGGGTGGATCCACCTCGCCAGCGCCTCCGCGCCGATTATCCGCTTGGTGGAAATGCTGAACTTCGGCTGGAGGTACATCACGAACTGACCGTCAAGCAGCGCGTTCATCATGTCGTCCTCGATGGACTGCTTCTTGTGAAGCTCGCTCTTCATTCTTCCGTTGAAGAATCCTATGTTGTTCAGGGCATTCCCCTTTATCGACTGTCGCGCCAGCGCGGCGTTATCGCCGTGCCTGCGTATATGCAGCGACCTGTCCTCGACAATCGCAACGCCGAAAATCAGCCTGTACTCCATGTTCTGGAATCCGGTCAGCATGCTTTCAATCCTGTGGATAAAATCAAGCAGGTCGGAGTCGCTTGAGAACGTAGTCACCACCATGAAAACATCAGCGTTCAGCCGTGCGAAGGGCTGTTCCTCGCTGCAAATCAGTCCCAGCGTGCCGTACAGAAACTCAAGAAGCTCGTCGCCGGCTTCAACGCCGTACTTTTCGTTGATAAGCTTGAACCGCTCAACATCGAACTGGATAAATGCTATCTCCTCGTTAGGGTGGCGCTTTATCATCTCCGCAGCCTCGTCGCTGAAAATACGCGGGTCGCGGTCTGACGAAAAGCCGCTCAGCACGCGGCGGTCAAAAAGTTCGCGGCTCGTGTAAGGTCTGATGGTGCCGTGTACGGCGATTATCCTGCCGCCGTCGTCCTTCAGAAAATGCGCGTAGAACCCGCACAGCCGGAATTCTCCGTCCGCTGACAGCTTCATGCGAATATCTGCGGCGAGGCTCATTCTGTCGCTCCCGGAGATCGTCCCTTCCTCTATGCACGAGGAAAAGATATTGAAGGAAGGCAGGGACTGCGGGTCGATCAGCCCGCTTTCGCGAAGATACTCCAGCGGATCGCCCGAAACGTCTGCAAATATTCCGGAGCCGGCGGAAACGACAGTCCCCGCTGCGCAGTCCCAGAGGAAATGCGCGGAATTCTTGTCACGTTCCAGCATTTCATAAAAAAGCTTTATGTCCTTTTCTGTGATATTACTCATTGCACCACCGCCTTTCCTTGTTTTGTTCTGTTAACTCTTATACAATTATACCACATACGCTCGTATTTTTCAATAGTTTTTGTTAAAAATGCAATAGACAGTTTAAATTCTGTGTCAAATAATATCGCAATTCATTCCATTCTTATACTTTTATAGTAATCCAGTGCAGAAAAACTGCGTTCCGTGCGGGCGAGGAAGTAGTTTTCGGTAACTATGCCCAGCAGCTTTGCAGCCTGCGGCGAAACGCTGAAACGGAACGCCTCGTCAAGCCTTGCGTAAACGATATTCTGCATAGCCCCGAGAAGCTCCCGGGTAAGCACGAAGTAACGCCCGCTGTATTCCCTGTCGAAGCAGTCGCCGCAGATGAGTTCGCCGCTGTCCGGCAGGAAGAACATCTCGTCATGCTCTCCGCAGCCGCAGTTGCAGCAGCCGCGAAGATCCGGAAAGTACCCCAGCATGCAGGAAAACCGCAGCTCGAACGCCGCCTTTACACATGCGAGCCGAGCCGTATCCCGCGCCATTTCAGCCTCGTAAAGCGATATCGCGAAGAACCTCACCAGGCTGTCAGAACCCTCCGCCGCCTGCTCCTGCGGGGTGCAGAACTTCACCGCCTGCGCGAAGTAGGAGCCGAGCGCGAGTTTCTCAATATCGCTTCCCAGCTCGTGGAAGCTCCGCTTAGGCTTCGCTGAGTTCACCGAGTACCGCTGCTTGGTTTTATTAAGGCAGAAGGTGGCATAGGAAAACAGCCCGCACGACCCTAAAAGCGAGCTGTTGATCTTCTTCACACCGTGGGCGGTCGCCTCGATTATGCCCTGCTCGTCGGTGAGGATATCAATAAAGCAGTTGCTTTCGCCGATATCCCGCCGCCCGACGACTATACCGTCATAGGTAAAAAGCAAATCCGTACCTCCAGTTTAGTCCTCGTCGTACATTCCAAGGTCGGAGATAACGCGTTCGCGGTTTCTCCAGTCCTCCTTGACCTTCACGAAGCATTGCAGGTTGACCTTAGCCTGAAGCAGGTCCTCCATATCCCCGCGCGCCATGGTGCCTATCTGCTTGAGGCGCTCTCCGCCCTTGCCGATGATCATTCCCTTGTGGCTTTCCTTCTCGCAGATGATTACAACGCTGATGTCGATTATCTCAGTGTCACCCTTCATGCGGGACTTGAATTTCTCGACGTCCACAGCAACGCCGTGGGGTATCTCCTCCTGCATGACGCGGAGTATCTTCTCGCGGACAATCTCCGAGCACATAAAACGCTCGGTGCGGTCGGTGGCGATGTCGTCCGGGAAGAAGTGCTCTCCCTCGACTGCGAAGCGCTCCAGCACCGGCATTATCTGATCGGTGTTTATGCGGTTCTTGACGGATATCGGGATTATCTCCTCGAAGTCGTAAAGCTCGGAGTACTGCTGGATTATCTTGAGTATCTCGCTCTTGTCCTTCAGCAGATCGACCTTGTTGAGAAGCAGCACCACAGCAGTCCCGTGGGAAGCGAAGCTGTGTATCAGATCCTGCTCGATGGAGGATATCTTCTTTGTTACGTCCGCCATGAGGATGGCGCAGTCCACGTCGTCAACGCTCTGCCGTATGGACTTCACCATGTGCTCGGAAAGCTTGGTCTTTGGCTTGTGCATACCCGGCGTATCCATGAAAACGTACTGCGTATCGCCCTTGGTGAGCACGCCGTTTATGCGGTTTCGCGTAGTCTGAGGCTTCTCGCTGACTATGGATATCTTCTCGCCGACCAGCAGGTTGGTGAGAGAGGATTTTCCGGCGTTTGCGCGCCCCGTTATTGCAATGAATGCGTTCTTAGTCATTATCTTTCTTCCTTGTGATACTTGTAAACCAGCCTGAACTGCCAGAAGGCAACAGGCGTTTCCGCGCTTATATCAGCTTCCTGAACTGCGCGCCACTCGTCAGGCGAACTGCACTCCGCAGTAAAGCCGCACATTTCCTCAGTGACCCCGCTGAACGGCACGGTTTTCACGTTGAAAACCTGCACCACGCACTTTCCAAGACCCGCGCCATCGGTGACGATCAAATACTCGCCGCGCCGCGGAAGCTCCCCGGACTGAACGCTGAGGTCAGCGCGCTTTTTCCCGCGCATAACAAGCTTCGCGAGCCTGTCCGCCTCGTCAGCCGTTTTCCCGAACCTGACAACGCCGGAACACCTGGTTTCCGGCGGGATATCCTTATCTTCCAGGAATGCGCTCCAGAGCCGCTCGTGCTGTTCAGAGATAAACTTCCCGTACATATCCGGGCGCTTTCTTGCAGTAACCCGCAGCGCTTCACGGTTCTGCCACCCGGTGACGGTGCGGTGGTCTCCCGTGAGGAGCACCTCCGGTACCCTGCGCCCATGCCATTCCTCCGGGCGGGTGTACTGCGGGAACTCCAGCAGTCCGTTGTAGTGGCTCTCGATGCTGTAGGCGTCCTCATTCGGAAGCACCCCGGGCTGGAGCCTCGCCACAGCGTCCGCGACTATCAGCGCGGGAAGCTCCCCGCCGGTCAGCACATAATTCCCGACCGACAGCTCCTCCACTTCAAGCTCGTCCAGCACGCGCTGATCTATGCCCTCGTAGTGGCCGCACAGCAGGATAAGCCACGGCTCCTGCGCGAGTTCCTGCACCTTCTGCTGGGTCAGCACCTCGCCCTGCGGGGACATGTAGATTATCCGGGGCCTGCCCTCGCCCTGGGACTTTATCGCGGAAATGCAGTCGTAAACCGGCTGAGCCTGCATGAGCATTCCGGTGCCGCCGCCGTAGGGCTTGTCGTCCACGCGGCGGTGCTTGTTCTCGGTGTATTTCCGGATATCGTGGGTGTGCACCTCGATAAAGCCGTTTCTGATTCCCCTGCCGACTATGCTCTCGTTAAGCACGCTGCCGCACATTTGAGTGAACAGCGTTGCAATGTCGATTCTCATTCGCCGTCTCCGTCAACAGCGTCCTCAAACAGCCCCGGGAGCGGTCTGATGATCATTTCGCCAGCGTCGATGTCAGTTTTGAGCACGACTTCGTCGATACACGGGAACATAAGCTCCGTGCCGTCCTCCCTGCGAATGGAGTACACGTCGCTAGCGCCGTTCTGGTAAACGTCGGTGATCTTGCCGTAGACAATGCCGGAATCCGCGTCCTTTACGGTCAGCCCGATTATATCCTGAATGAAGTACAGCCCTTCTTCAAGCTCCGCGTCCTCGCGGTTGAGGTACAGAACCTTTCCGATGAGCGGCTGAGCCTGCTCTATCTTGTCGATACCGGCGAACTTCATCACGACTACGTTCTTGTGTGGGAAAGCCCTGGTTATCTCCATGGGGGTCTTACCCTTGTCGAGGTAGAGCGTGTCGAAATCGCACAGCACCTCGGCGCTGTCGCAGTAGTACTGCACCCGAACTTCCCCGCGTATTCCCTGGGTCGCAACTATTTTTCCTATCTCAAGAAACTGTTTTCTCATGTCGTTTCCTCTTACAGACCTATCTTGATGATCTCGTCGAATCCCTGCTGCTTTGCCTTTGAGTAAGCCTTGTCAGCCTTCTTGCGGTTGGCTGCGGCGATGAGCGTAACGTCGCTCTCAGCCTGGAGCTCGCCGGATTTCGCGATAGCTTCCAGGATTGCCTCCGGGCTGTGTAGAATAGCCACTTTCCTGCGGCAGCCTGCAAGCTGGATATTGTTCTCGGTAACGATGGAGAAAATACGCTCGAAGCCGATGGAGAAGCCGACCGCAGGAACAGTGTCCCCGGTGAATCTGCCAATGAGGTTATCGTAGCGTCCGCCGCCTGCGACGGTCCCGCCAAACTGCTTGCTTGCGACCTCGAAAACTGTGCCGGTGTAGTAACCCTGACCTCTTACAAGGGACGGGTCGAACTCAACGGTGTAGCTGTCGGAAAGCTTGTCGGCAGTCTCAATGATAGTGCGGAGCTGCTCGAGCGTTTCCTTGGCGTCCTCGGAGCAGTACTGCGCCATGTCGTCGAGGGTGAGCTTACCCTTTGCGAGAAGCCCGGACAGGCTGTTGACCGCTTCCTCGGGCATGCCCTTTTCGCGGAGCTCTGCGGCTACGCCGTCGGCGCCTATCTTGTCGAGCTTGTCAAAGCTTACGGAAACCGTGTCAAGGGAATCCTCCGGGAATCCCATCGTGAGCAGGGAATTTCTCAGCACCCTGCGGTCGTTAACACGCACGGTGAACTCCCCGATGCCGATTTTTGAAAGCGCCTTAGCGGTAACGGAGATAAGCTCGATCTCGCAGCACCATGAATCCGAGCCGAGTATGTCGATATCGCACTGAACGAACTCACGGAGCCTGCCGCGCTGGGGACGCTCCGCACGGTACACCTTGTCGATCTGAATGCACTTGAACGGGGACGGCAGACTGTTGCGGTTATTCGCGTAGTAGCGGGAAAGCGGCAGGGTCAGGTCGTAGCGCAGACCGAGATCGCACAGTTCCTTTTCGTCGACCGGGTTCTTTGCAAGCGCTTCTGCGAGCTTGTCGCCGCGCTTCATTATGCGGAAGATGAGGTTAAGATTGTCGCCGCCGTCGCTCTTGTCGAGGTTCTCTGCGCTCTCAATGGCAGGGGTGTAGATACGTGTGAATCCGCTTGCGGTGTAGGTTTCAAGAATGAGGTTCATCAGGCGGTCGCGCTGTGCCGCTGCCTCGGGTAAATATTCCTGCATGCCCTTCTGGGGTTTTATGTTCATGTTCGTGGTTCCTTTCGTTTATAAATACTGGATAAATCCGGTCTTTTCCATTCTGTCGTAGCCTGCGCGCTCGTAGAAATTCAGCGTGCCGGGAAGCTTCGAGCCGGTCATGAGAATGAGCCGGTAGCAGTTCTCGCGCTTCGCGATCTCTTTTGCGTACTCAAGGCAGGCTGTTGCTAATCCTCGTCCCCGGTAATCCGGGTGAGTGACGACGTTTTCGACCCATGCGTACGGGCGCGGGCCGTGGGTGAGGTTCGGGACGATAACGCAGGTGACTGTCGACACCAGCTTTCCGTCCTCCTCGGCTGCGATAAGGTGGTAGTCCGGGTCGTTCACCAGGCGCTCCCACAGCGGGCGGGTAAGCTCCGCAGGCGGGACGGAGGTCTCGTGCAGATGCAGATACAGCTCCATGAGCTGTTCGTATTCGTCCATGCGTACTTCTCTTATCACAGGCTTTCCCCCTTTTCTTTACATACAGTTTTATTTTACCACAAAATCGTCCTTATTTCAAGAGGGAACACAAAAAACCTGCGAATTCCGCGAAATACACAAAAGCCGCCCTTCCGGAGCGGCTCTGTATGTCTAAATGTGACCCTTCCCGGGAAGTCTGGAAGCAGTGATGTTGTATAAGGCAACACTGCGCAAATTGCCATCAAAAGCATGAAACGAAGCGAAGTTCATCAGAGTTACCCATCAGGCTGTCAGATGAGGACTGTCAGCCAGAATCAGATTCTGTATCAGGTAGAGCAGCATTAATTCCAGGTCGCACGGCTTATCCCCGCGTTCTCCTTTTCTGAACAATCAACAAGCCTATAAACTTCTAAAGGTTCAAAATTAATCTCTGCTTCAGGAAAAATCATTCCTGCATTTAAGGCATTTTGAAGAGTTTTTGCATACTGTTGCCTACTGTCTGTATTACTGTTAAAGAAAGATGTTTCTTGAGCTTGTGCTGATTGTTCTTGCGTTAATTCATCTGTGTTTATGCGTATCAACTCCTTTTCTTTGTAAGTATAAGAAAAGACCTCAAGTACTGCTACTTGAGGCCCTGTATGATATTAAGTTAATTAGCCAAGCAATGCATCCAATGCATCAAAGTCTTCTGTTGTAAGACCTTCGGTGAGATCGATGTCTTTTTTGCCGTCCATGATGTCTTGGGCTTCCTGGTTGATGCGGGCAGCTTCGGCTGGTGAATAGGTAAAACCACCTTGCGTGTCCTTGTATCCTTTATCCGTTATATCATAAGCATTGTCTGGTACATCATAACCATATATTTCTCTGAACTGTCCATACGTCAGATCGCTGCCGGGAATCTTGTCATTATCGCTCTTACTAGCTGACGATGGTGTAGAGGGTTCGGATTGGATAACTGTTACTGGTTCTTCGGTGTGAGTAGGTTCTGATTGTGATTCTGTAGTGTGTGTTTGCTCGATAGGCTTTGTAGTGTCCTTATCATTAAGTGTTGAATCTGCTAAAGATTCTGCTTCAGCAGGTAAGATACTGTCTGGTGTGATAATATCTTTATTATCTGTTACAATGTTGATGAAGTCATCATACACTTCAATATCATAACCTAGATAATGCTCAACAGCTTCTGGTGACATCTTAAGTATATCCCCTGCTAAGATGATTTCCTTTGTGCTGATGTTTTCGTCTTTCTCACCTGTCGAGTATTCTATAGTAATTGTGTCAGCTTCAGTTTTGAATTCCAGCTTAAGATTGCTTACTGCAGCTGTATGAAGATAAAGTGCCTGTTCATCTAAAGCATAATTGGCAACACCATAACCTGGCAGCACAGAGGACACCTCGATCATGCCATCTGGAGTTGTTGTCATGCCTGTTTCAATATTATTTACATAAATAGCATATGTGACAGAATTAAGGGTAGCTTCTGTATCCTGTGCCTTGCGGTCCTCATAAGTTGCTGGCTGCTCTTTACCTGCTGAACGTTTGAGAAATGTGCTTAAGATATCTTCTGCAGTCTGTGTCAATCCGTAGTAGATACGCTCGCCAGTACCTGTCTTGCGCAGAAGGTTGTACATGTCCTTGGAGGCTAGTTTACCATCTGCTAAATAGCATACTGTACGCCCGGAGATGATATACTGGTTGCCTGATGGGTCTGTATAAAGTGGGAGACCAGGGATACCTAGGAATGTTTCGCCATTAGGGTTGTCTCCGCCTGGGTCTGCTTCTGCTAAAGCTTTATCCTGGGTTTCCTTGACGTCGGGATTGTCATACCAGTATTTGTACTTTATGGAGAAGGTGTTGGCGTCGTGGGTTTCATCGTTGATTCCTGGGTTGATGTCATCTGTCAGTTCTTCTGTATACGGTGTTGAGACCTCTGTGGTGATTGATGGTGGGTAGAGATCTACATCCGATACGGTGGGTTGCTGTGAGCAGCCAGTGAAGAAACTAGTTGTCAACGCTGCTAAAGATACTGCGACAACTGTTTTGCGTACTGCGTCTTTTATTGAGAACATATCTTGTTCCTCCTTTGTCTGATGTTATTATAGCATGGTAACCTCTAAAAACCCACAAAAATTAAGGCAAATAGAGGCATTTAGCATAATCGGTCAAATATTGACCTGCAAACAATGCTTTGAAAAGGTAACTTTACCTTGATCGTTACCTTTTAGTTGAAAAAGGGCACAGTTATCCCATATCAGGCAGAGGCTCGTTTTAAGTAACTGTACCTGCAAAAGTTATATACCAGATTGGTGATTCCGATATTCATCCATGCACGTGTAATGCCTATGCTTCTTATTGTAATACCATGCATAGCCCCTGTCATGAAGCCAAAGATTTGTTCAATGCGGCATCTGATTCTGGATTTCCTGCGGTTATTCATTTTCTGCTCTGAAGTCAGCGGAGAGTTGCGATATCCTTTTTCACAAATCTGATTTTTACAGTTTTCAGGCAGAGCTAAGGCAATTGGTTTTCCTGAATATGCGCTGTCTGCATACAGCACTTCATCTTCTTGTCCAATAAATACTAAGCAGCGCTGGCTGTCATGCACTGACGCACTGGTTACGCTATAGTTTGTTATCAGCTTGCTGTCGGCATCACATTTTACATGGTCCTTATATCCGAAATGTCGTTCGCCGTTCTTCTTTGTCCAGTCTGCGTCTATGTCTTTCTGAGCGAGTTTACTTTTGTTTTCAGGCTTTTCCCATCCCTCGGGAATCACACCGTTTTTGATTTTTTTGTTCTCGTCCCTGCTGTTTCTCTGTCGAGGTGCGTCAACGAATGTTGCGTCAACTATCGTACCTTTGTGGCTGATCAGTCCTTTATTTTCAAGATGCTCGTCAAACATACAGAACAATTTGTCTACTGTTTCTGTTTCTGCAAGGTCATTCTTGAATTTCCAGATCGTCTTCGCATCAGGGACTTTTTCGCATAGGTTTATTCCCAGAAATCTCATAAAGCTCATTCTGTCATTGATCTGATATTCTGTCTGATCGTCTGACAGGTTATACAGCCGCTGCAATACCAGTATCTTGAACATCATTACCACGTCATACGACGGGCGTCATCCCTTTCCTGTGTCCTCCTTACGACTCCCTTGGTTCAGTACGCTGCGGAACTTTTCCCACTTGATTACTCTGTTCAATATTTCTAATGGATCTCCTAACTGACTTAGCAGCTCTAATCTGTTTTCTTCATCTAATAGTGTTTTCTGTTTCATATCCTTATTATATCACTTTTTTCTTCTTTTTCATAGGGGTTTTTAGAGGTTACC
>DQFX01000079.1:0-52991 GCA_003531585.1 Oscillospiraceae bacterium
CCGGTTTTTAGAGGTTCCCATATAAATTTCACAAAATCCCTTGAAATAATCAGCGAATCGTTGTATAATATAATCGTGGCTTTGTGCGCCGCTATCAAAATACGGGAAAGGAACATTTTTATGCCTTTTGATGAAATCAACCGGGAATTTTCGTTCCCCCTTCAGAAAATAATCGACGAATATAAGCTGGAAGTTATATACATGCCGGAGGACGGCGGCAATACCCTTATCTCCGACCATGAGATAAACAGACCCGGTCTGCAGTTCGCTGGATTTTACGAGTACTTCGACAAGCAGCGTATCCAGGTGATGGGCAGAACGGAGCATTCCTACCTCTCGACCCTGGAGCCTAACGTACGCCGCGAGCGTATCGACAACCTGCTGAGCTACAAGTTCCCGGCGCTTATCATCACCCGCGACCTGGACGTGTTCCCTGAGCTTGTCGAGAGCGCGAAGGAGCATGAGACAACCCTGCTCCGCACCGACGAATCCTCATCGGTTTTCACATCTAAGCTGGTTAACTTCCTGAATCTTCAGCTCGCTCCCCGTATCACCCGCCACGGAGTTCTCATTGAGATCTACGGCGAGGGCGTCCTTATCCTCGGCGAGAGCGGCGTAGGTAAGAGCGAGACCGCGATCGAGCTTGTAAAGCGCGGTCACAGACTCATCGCCGACGACGCGGTAGAGATCAAGAAGGCGTCCAACATTACCCTGGTGGGAAGCTCTCCGGACAATATCCGCCACTTCCTCGAGCTGCGCGGCATCGGTATCATCAACGCGCGTCAGCTCTTTGGCGTCGGCGCTGTTAAGCTCAACGAGAAGATCGACATGGTGGTCGAGCTGGAGCTGTGGAACCCCGAAAAGACCTACGACAGAATGGGCGTGGATACCCACTATATGGCTATCCTCGGCGTTAAGGTGCCGCTGCTCACTATCCCGGTAAAGCCCGGCCGTAACCTCGCAGTTATTCTCGAGGTAGCCGCTATGAACAACCGTATGAAGAAGATGGGCTACAACGCTGCAAAGGACCTGCTCCATCAGCTCGGGATCGACTCCGACAGCGAGGAGATCATGTCAGACCTCAACATTTAAAATTAATTCGGAATTCGGAATGCGGAATTCGGAATGAATGTGTCCCGCTTCGCGGGACGAATTCCAAAAGCAATCTACAACGGACATTTCCGCTTACTTTGCTGTTGTACGATTTTGGAATAATTGAAATCAGTCCGCGGAGCGGACACCGAAATTCCGAATTCCGAATTCATAATTCCGAATTTAAAAGAAAGGTGTATTTTAATGAAGTACAATATAGGTATCGACCTCGGCGGAACTAACATCAAAGTCGGTCTGGTCGATGAAAATTACAATATCGTAGCCAAGGCAACCTGCAAGACCGACCTCCCGCGTCCGGCGGAGGAGATCGCGGATTCTATCGCGGAGACCGTCTGGAAGGCTCTTAACGACGCGAAGGTAACTATCGACGAGCTGAACTCCATCGGTATCGGAACCCCCGGCACCGCTTCCCGCGATACGGGCGTGGTTCTGTATTCCTGCAACCTCGGATTCCGCAACACCGACCTGCGTTCGCTCATCGGCGCACGCCTCGGCAAGCAGGTCTACGTTGAAAACGACGCTAACGCGGCGGCGTTCGGCGAGGTCCTCGCGGGCGCAGGCAAGGGCTGCAGGGACGTTGTAGTAGTCACACTCGGAACCGGCGTAGGCGGCGGTATCATCATCGACGGCAGGATCTACACCGGATTCAACTACTGCGGCGCCGAGCTGGGACACACCGTTGTCCACTACGGCGGCAGACCCTGCAACTGCGGACGCAAGGGCTGCTTCGAGGCGTATTCCTCCGCTACCGCGCTCATCAACATGACCAAGGAAGCTATGGAAGCCGACAAGTCCAGCAAGATGTGGGAGATATGCTCCGGAGATATCAATAACGTCGACGGCAAGACCGCGTTCGACGGCTGGCGCGCAGGCGATAAGAGCGCTTCCGGAGTCGTTGATATGTACATATCCTACCTCGGCTGCGGACTTACAAACATCGTAAATACTTTCCAGCCAGAGATACTCCTCATCGGCGGCGGAATCTGCAAGGAGGGCGACAACCTCATCAAGCCGCTTGAGAAGATAATCGCAGAGGAAAGCTACTGCGTCGACCCCAAGAGGTCGACAAAGCTCGGTATCTGCCAGCTCGGAAACGACGCAGGTATAATCGGCGCGGCGTTCCTCTACACCCTCGCTGAGTAAGGAGACAGTATGTTCTTTCTTTCACAGGACGGCATGCGGCTGGTCGAGAGCAGCCACCTCTATATAAACGAAAGCTCCATCTTCGCCGTGATAAACGGCGGCGAGGACGTGGAGCTTGCACATTTCGAGCTTTACGGCGCGGCGCAGGAAGCGCTCCGCAGCGTGTACGCCGCCATTGAGGACAGCGAGGCAGTTTTCTCCTTCGCGGAATGACAGCAGCTTTACCGGCATAATCTATATCAGGTCAGCGCTGCGCGGAGGACATGTTTGTGCGGCGTCGGCAAAATTCTACTACACACCGGAGGTCACACCTTGAACTATTCCCAACTGATCGCCGCCTGCCGGAACGACGGCATTCCCTGCGAGGAAAACGCGGCGCTCGCTCCCTATACCTCCATGAAGATAGGCGGAGCCTGCGACCTGCTCGTAAAAACCGCTGACGAGAAGCAGCTCCTGACCGTGCTCAGGCTGTGCCGCAGCGAGAATATCCCGCACTTTATCCTCGGCAGGGGGAGCAACCTGTTGGTAAGCTCCGCAGGCTGGCGCGGGGCTGTGATCCTGCTTTCCGGCGAGAAGACGGAGGTCGAGGCGCGCGGGAACAGCCTCACCGCCTGGGCGGGAGTTCCGCTGTACGCGCTGTGTTCCGCAGCCCTGGAACACTCGCTGACCGGGTTGGAGTTCGCGTACGGCATTCCCGGCTCACTGGGCGGAGCGCTCTACATGAACGCCGGGGCGTACGGCGGCGAGATGAAGGACGTCGTGACCTCATGTCGGTACGTCGGCGGCGACGGGGAGATACACGAGATGTCCGCTGCGGAAATGCAGCTTACCTACCGCCACAGCGTTTTCAGCGGGAGCAGCATGGTTATAACCTCGGTCACGATGGAACTCGTCCCCGGCGACAAGGCTGAGATAAAATCCCGTATGGAGGAGCTTATGCAGCGCCGCCGCGACAAGCAGCCGCTGAACTTCCCGAGCTGTGGAAGCACGTTCAAGCGTCCGGAGGGGTACTTTGCAGCCGCGCTCATAGAGGAGTGCGGTCTGAAGGGATTCACCATCGGCGGGGCGCAGGTCAGCGAGAAGCACAGCGGGTTTGTTATCAACCGCGGCCACGCTACGTTTGAGGACGTGATGGCGGTGGTGAACGAGGTAAAGCGCGTAGTTCTCGAGAAGAAGGGCGTTGAGCTGGAATGCGAAATGCTGATCCTTCAATAGCAGTTACCTGACCCAGAAAAGGAGCAACAGATGGAATTCGTTATAGTGACCGGGCTTTCCGGCTCGGGTAAATCCTCGGTGATGAAGGCGCTGGAGGACATCGGTTTTTTCTGCATAGATAATATGCCGCCGCAGCTTATTCCGGATTTCGCCGCGATGTGCAATGAAAACGCCGAGATAACAAAGGTCGCGATAGTCACTGATATACGCGGCGGCGCGATGTTCTTCAAGCTGGAAGAGTGCATCACTAAGCTGCATATCCGCGGAATAGACGTAAAGGTGCTGTTCCTGGAGGCTTCCCGCGAGGTGCTGATGAAGCGCTACAAGGAGACCCGACGCAAGCACCCGCTCGACGAGGTATCCGGCGGAGACATCGGCAAGGCTATCGACGCGGAAGCGGAGCTTCTCAGCAAGATACGCCTCAATGCAGACTACATAATTGATTCCACGATGCTCAGCACGGGGCAGCTCAAGGAGCAGATCGCGGGTCTGTTCCTCGAGAAGGCTTCTGACGGAATGATCGTTAGCTGCATGTCGTTCGGGTTCAAGTATGGCTCCCCGCAGGAGGCTGACCTTGTTTTCGATGTCCGCTGCCTGCCGAATCCGTTCTACGTTCCGGAGCTTAAGCACAAGACCGGGCTTGAAAAGGAAGTTCAGGATTACGTTATGAGCTTCCCGCAGTCGCAGGAGCTTCGGGACAAGCTGTTCGACCTGATATCCTTCCTGATTCCGCACTACGTCACCGAGGGCAAGAGCCGTCTTGTCATCGCGTTCGGCTGCACCGGCGGAAAGCACCGCAGCGTTACATTTGCAGAGCTTACCGCGGCGTACCTCCGGGAGAAAGGGCTGAGGGTCAGAACTCTCCACCGCGACGCTGAAAAGAAATAACGCAATGCTCGGCGGGGCTTCCGGTCAAGTGAGCGGAATTATATTATCAAACGACAAACAGGCAGGAGCCATAATGCTCCTGCCTGTAATTTTGTTTAGAGGTGACCTTTACTTCTTAGCTTCCGACGGCAGTTTTACCGACTTCCTATAAATGAACAGCGAGATAACGGCGGTTATCAGCTCGGTTACCCAGAATGCGTTCCAGACGCCGTTTGCTTCAAATGCGCGGCTGAGCAGGAACGCCGCCGGAATTATCACCACAATGAACCTGCACAGCGAGATTATAAGCGACGGAACTCCCTTGCCAAGCCCTTCAAGCGAACCAGAGGCCGTAACGGACACCGACGACACGATAAATCCCGCGCTGATTATGCGCAGAGCGGTCTCTCCGGCGGCGATGACGTCGGGGCTGTCAGTGAACATTCCCATTAGATGACCGGGTATCAGCAGGCAGATGGCGGTGCCGACCGTCATTATACCGCAGCTCATTAGCAGAACAATGCGGAAAAGCTGGCTGACGCGCTTATACTCTCCGGCGCCGTAGTTGTATCCGATAAGCGGGCGCATTCCCTGGATTATTCCGCTTGTGGGAAGATACAGGAAGGTTTGCAGCTTGTAGTATATTCCCAGAACCAGGACGTACACCTCGGAGAACGCCGCCAGAATTGCGTTCAGCGCTGAGATGAGTATTGACGGCAGCGCGAGGTTCAGCGCCGCGGGAACACCTATTGAGTACAGCCTGCCTATCATTCTGCCGTCTGGGGAGAGGTGCTGTTTGCTGAGTTTCACGCTTATCGGCCGCAGGAAATACACGACGATATAAATTGCAAGAGAAATACTCTGGCCGATTCCTGAGGCAAGCGCGGCGCCCTTGATACCCATTTCGGGGAATCCCCAGCCGAAGATCATCATAGGGTCGAGGATAATGTTGACGATACAGCCGCACAGCAGGCTCACCATTGAGGTTTTCATGCTGCCTACCGCCTGGAATATTTTCTCGAACGCCATGCCGAGATTTATCACTACTGAGAACAGAAACGCGACATTAGAGTACTGAAGTCCGAGCTGTATTACCTCCTGGTCGTTGGTGAAAGCTTCGAGGAACGGCGGCATTATCAGAATGCTGACAACGGTGAGTATAACTCCGTGGATAGCGGCAAGAAGCACTCCGAGCGTAGCGGCGCGGTCTGCGCGCTCCTTGTCGCCCGCGCCGGAGTAAAATGCGATCACGGCATTTATTCCAACTCCGAAGCCGATCCCAGCGGCGTTGATGAAATTCTGCACCGGGAACACCAGCGACAGCGCGGTCATTGCGCTGTCGCTTATTTTGGCGACGAACAGGCTGTCCACGATGTTGTACAGCGAGTTCACCAGCATTGAAATTACCATCGGCAGCGCCATTGAAAGCAGCAGCGGCAGCACCGGTTTTTCCTTCATAAAGGTGTTGTCCATTTTACCTCCTACCCGGAAAATCGCACAAAAAAACCACACAGCATATGCTGTGTGGCGAAAAGGGGAGCGCGTCCGGAAAAATCCACATCTTAATTTTACGTCGCTTATTATAACATACAATACGGAGGTTGTCAATTGTGAAAAATACACAAATATCCCCGCAGGTGTTCTGCGGGGATATGCTTATAGATTTTCGTCGATCCACTTTGCGCGGTTGTTGATGAACTTCCTGAGATACAGCACCTGGTCAAGATAGGTGTTGCAGCTTTTCATCGTCAGCGGCTGGAATCCGTTTGCCACGCCCAGAGTGTTCCAAATCTCGAAGTTCTCCTCGGCGGAGGGTATCACCATCGGCTTGTAGGCGTCGATGGTGCCGAGCGCTGCGTTCACCATCGTGTCGCGGACATCGTTCCAGCGTGTGCGCGCCTTGTTCCGGAAATCCTCGTCGGTCATGAGGTAGTTGAACCATGTAACTCCGATGTAGCTGCTGCTGTCCATGCTGCCTATCGTAGCCCAGTCGTCGTACTTCGGATTATCCATGTACATATTTCCGAAGGCCAGGTCGAAGTCCCATATAGGCCCCATTTCAAGACGGCTGAGGGTAGGCTTTGTTATGTAGCAGCTCCGGCGGAAGCAGGAGTCAAGATTGTAGCTCAGCTCATGCACCAGAAACCAGTCGATGAAGCTGTCTACGTTGATGTACTTTTCATAGCCGTCCAGGGTGGTTATTGCGGCGTCGGCCTTGCACATATAGTCGTAGATGAAGTCGAAGTGCTTCTGCGTCCACTGGTAGTCAGCCTGTGGATCCTCCTCGGTGTCGGGGCTTTTTATCTTGATGTTCACTCCGCAGCCGGAGGGCAGATTGAAGTAATTCCAGCCTTCCTTATCGGTGGAGGGGTCTGCGCCGCCTATCTCAAGAAGGTATCCGGTCTCGACATTCGCGAGGCTGTCGTCTATCGCAATCCGAGATGTCTTGACTTCAAGCTGCTCGCCGAGCGTGTATACTCCCTGATATATCCCGTTCATATAGACGTCCACCGGGATAGCGTGCGGCACGAAACGGAAGCTCCCGAGGGAACGCGCCATTTCAAACGCGGTGGTGTTCCTCAGCATGGATTCATCGGCGTAATTCGCGAGGAGCACCCAGCGCTTCGCCTCGGACATTCCAAGCAGTGACGCTTTGTCGTCAAGCTTGATTTTGTAGGGCTTCTTCGGCCATTCCCAGGTGGAGTGGCCCCTGCCGCGTATCTTTCCGGTGAGCGCTTCTGTGCTTTCGTACCTTCCGTTTGTCATTCCGGCGTCTATCTGAACCGTGCAGTCGGCGTAATCCTCCTTGATGATCGCCGACGGGTCGGAGGTAGTGAGGTAGACTGCGGGTATCAGCTTGTCGGTCTCCTGACCGAAGCTGCCTGGAATCTCGCGGAGCATAACGCTCCAGTCGTCGGAGCGGGGGCTATAATTCGCGGGTATATATTCATCGGAGATCGGGATAACGCGTCCCTCTCCGTCGCGGGTATATTTATCAACGCTTTCCGTGCCTGGTTTGGAGCAGCCGCTTACCAGCACTACAGCTGCGAGTGCCGCGGCGCAGATCTGCCTGAATTTCACAACAAAGCACCTCCGGGAAATCAGTTCTCATACACTAATTATATACTATTCTCTATTTTCTGTCAACAAGATTTCATATTTTTGTAGGATATACAAAATCTGTGCCTTCGCTTATGTATAATATTTCAAAGAAAAACCGGAGCATTCGCCCCGGTTTTAGTTCAATTCAGAATTTTATCTCCGCTGAGCAGCTTCAGACTGCCGTCAACAACGGCCGCGCCGGTGTAGCCTGTCTTGTCGTCGTAGAGGGTGTGCAGGCTGCGGGAACGTCCCAGCTCCGCGAATTCGTCGACGACTGAAACGCCGTCGAAGTAGCGGTATGCCGCGCCGGAGCAGTCCGTGCCGTTTATCACGAAGCAGTTTGTCCCGCTGAACCGGAAGCTCTCCAGCTCGGAAGCGGTCAGCGCCTTGGCGAAGCTGTCCGCCTGGACTGCCTTTTTGCTTTCCAGTTTGTACAGGGTCAGCGTGATACCCGTTTTGCTTACCGCGCCGCAGAGCGCGTAATCTCCGCTTACCACGCCGTCAGCCGATGTGAGGTCGAGCGCCTTCGGTGAGGACGTATCGGAGATATCTACCGCCATAACAGTGGACCCGCCGCTGCCTACGTACACGACATTCCCGCTTATCCGGAGATGATCTATCTCCCCGCCGGTGGTGAACGCCGCGAGCGGCTTCAGGGCGCTGTCCCTGAGGTACACGGTAACGCCGCCGTCGTATATCTCGGCGTCGGCGATGACTCCGTTTCCTGCCGCGCAGGCGGTGATCTCCGGGAGCGCGGCGCTTACAAGGCTGCCGCCGTCAGATGTGAGTTCAGCGGAGCCGTTTTCGCGGGACATTGCGGCGGTGAAGCTCTCTGCGCCGCTGTATATCGGGGAGCCGAGCGCGGCAAGGCGCTTTTTCTGTTCGCCGTTTTCAGCGGCGTACTCGCCCCAGACTGCGTAGCTGCAACCGTCCGCCGAGCCGCTTACCGCGATTTCAGCAGGGGAGAACGCGGTGAGCTGACCGTTCTTAGATCCGTATGGGAGGTACTCAAGTACGTCGTCCACGGTGAACGACTTCGTGAATCCCGGCGTGTAAACGCTTCCGAGCCGAATGACGTCCTCGCCGCAGAAAATATCCGTGAGCGTTCCGGACTGCCCGCAGCTCCAGGTTTCGCCGCTGTCGTCCACGCCTATGAGACCGCACTCCGCATCTCCGGAGTACACCGCGGTAACGCCGGAATCAGTCTGCACGACATTCACGAATTCCGCGCCCTCCGGCGGGAGCACATGAGCCGCAAGCCCCCCGGAATCCAGCGCGTAAACGCTTATCCCGTCAGGCTCCGCAGACCACAGCGTGTTTCCGCTGCTGAATACGCCGAGCTCCTTGCCGGAGTTTATCAGCATATCGCCGAAAATCTGCTCGTTTTTCGACAGCTTCTGCGTTTTTTCGCTGCTTATTCTGCCGTTTGTGTACGCGGTGTAAATTTCCGAGAAAACCGCCGCATTATCAGAGGCGAACTGGAACTCTCCTCCGGAGCTTCCAGGCGCTGTGAAGCCGAGAATATCCATCAGCGGGTCAATCGCGAACAGAACCGCCGCGCCGGCGGCTGCGGCTATGATCGCATTCCTGCGCGCTTTCGGGGAATCCTCCCTGACCTCCGCCGGCTGCTCGGGCTCCGTTTCTGGAGCCGTCTCCTCTTTCCGGCGCTTTCTCTGCCGGGCGGTGTACTTTTCCTCAGGTTCGTCCTCGATCTCTGCCGCTATTCCGAGTTCCTCCGCGAGGTCGTCGATTGTGCGTTTTTTCTGCCGTGCGGTCAGCACCGGAGCTTCCTGATCGGGTGATTCGTCCTCGTAGGATTCCTCGGTGCGGCGCTTCTTCTGACGCGCTGTCCGGACGGGTCTGGGCGGTTCTGAGGGCTCAGTCGGCTCAGTGGTTTCAGCAGGCTCTTCCGGTGTGGATTCCTCCGCTTCGGGGGCTTCCTGCTCAGCCGATACTGCCGATCCAGCCGGATCTTGCGGCTCAGGCTGTTCTTCCTGTCGGGACTCAGCCGCCGCTTCCAGTTCGCCGGAGTCTATACGCATGGTTATGGTGTGCTCCCAGAGCTGACGCGCCGTGTAGAGCATACGGGTGTAGTCCTTCGGCGTAAGCCCGGAGCTTTCCAGCGTGACGATGAGCGTTTGCAGGTTCATATCCGGGTGCTGCTCGATTTTCGAGACCGCTTCCTCGGGAGCGCCGCAGCCCTTGAGCAGATACAGGAAATCCGCCGAGCCTATCCCGAGGGAGCGCAGGCGGTTCAGGAATGTGAACGCGTCCAGCTCCGGCGGGGCGGCGTTTTCGTCCATAAGGCACACCGCGATGTTCTGCGGGAGCAGGCTCTCGGGGATAACTTTTTCAAGCATAAGGCTGCGTATTTCGGAAACCGTCACCGGCGTTCACCTCCTGTTCTGTATTTGCCGTTCAGTCAAGCTCGAATGCGGTCAGCACCTTTTCAAGGGTCTTGTTTACCGCCGTGGAGCTCATACCGGTGAAAAGCGATATTTCGTCCGGCTGGAGCTTCGCGCCGATGTACATGCTTGCCACAAGGCGTTCTGCGTCGCTGAGTCTGGAGAATTCAGCGCGTATGTCGAATCCGCCGTTTTCCGGAACCGGCTGAACGGGGGATTCACGGAGCTTTGTACGTATCCGCGCACAGAGGTTCCGGAACATGAACGCCCGGAAAGCATCCTCGCTGCGCAGCTTATTTACCGTGGTCATACCGTCCCGGGCGGAGGCTGTGACCAGCTCCACCGCGTCGGCGTCGTCGCAGAGCGTATAAAAAGCGGTGTAGTACATCTCGCGGTAGACCGTCTCGTAGAGCCGCGCGAACGCCTTTGTACCGCCGTTTGCAGCAAGCTCTGAAAGTTCCTTGTATTCCCGCTTATCCATAACTACACCGCCTGTTGAATTATTCCTCGCTGTTGGTAATTGCTATTCCGAGTTCCTTAAGCTGCTCCTCGCTTACAGTGGAGGGAGCCTCGCTCATCAGCTCGCTTGCGTTCTGAACCTTCGGGAAGGCAGTAACGTCGCGGAGGCTGTCGCAGCCGCACATCAGCATTGCAAGTCTGTCGAGGCCTATGCCGGCGCCGCCGTGGGGAGGCGCACCGTATTTGTATGCGTCGACAAGGAAGCCGAACTTCGCATTGATCTCCTCGTCGGTCATGCCGAGCATTTCGAACATATGCTGCTGAAGCTCCGGATCGGTGATTCTGATGGAGCCGCTGGAAAGCTCGATGCCGTTGAGCACGAGGTCGTAGCACTTTGCGCGTACCCTTGCCTTGTCGGTGTCGAGGTAGGGAATGCATTCGTCAAGCGGCATTGTGAACGGGTGGTGCATAGCGAGCCACTCGCCGGATTCCTCGTCGTACTCGAAGAACGGGAACTCCACGATCCACAGGAAGTTCCAGCCCTCGGGGATAATGTCGAGCTGCTTTGCGATCTTGAGACGGAGCGCGCCGAGCACGGGGAGCGTCACCTTGTCCTTATCTGCAACGATGAGGGCGACGTCGCCCTTCTCGCAGCCGAGAGCCTTGAGGATAGCCTCAAGCTCGCCCTCGCCCATGAACTTTGCGAAGGAGCAGTTAGGAGCGTCGTCTACCCACCTTACGTAAGCGAGACCCTTCGCGCCGATGCCGCGTACGAATTCGGTCTGCTTGTCGATCTCCTTGCGAGTGAGCTTTGCAGCGGCGCCCTTTGCAACGATACCGCGGACGGAGCCGCCGTTTGCAACAGCGTCCTTGAATACGGAGAATCCGCAGTCCTTTACGATATCGGAGATGTCGGTTATCTCCATGCCGAAGCGGGTATCCGGCTTATCGGAGCCGTAGCGGGTCATAGCCTCGTCGTAGGTCAGGCGGGGCAGGGGAGTGGGGATATCAACGTTGAGAACGGTCTTGTAGAGGTGCTTTACGAAGCCTTCCAGGCACTCGAGGATATCGTCAACGTCAACGAAGGACATCTCGAGGTCGATCTGCGTGAATTCAGGCTGGCGGTCTGCGCGGAGATCCTCGTCGCGGAAGCAGCGCGCAAGCTGGATATATCTGTCCATGCCCGCGATCATCAGGAGCTGCTTGTACATCTGCGGGGACTGCGGCAGTGCGTAGAACTTGCCGTTGTGGATACGGGACGGCACGATGTAGTCGCGTGCGCCCTCAGGGGTGGACTTTATCATCATCGGGGTCTCGATCTCGGTGAAGCCGTTTGCGTAGAAGTACTCGCGGGCTGCCTTTGCTATTTCGTGGCGCATCATGAGGTTCTTCTGGAGCGGCTCGCGGCGCAGGTCGAGGTAGCGGTACTTGAGGCGTAGCTCCTCGTTGGTCTTGGTGTTGCTTACTATCTCAAAGGGAGGGGTCTGCGCCTTGGAGAGAATGCGCAGCTCTGTTACGACTATCTCAATGCCGCCGGTCTTTATCTCGGTGTTGACGCTCTCACGCGCGCGCACAGTACCCTTAGCCAGCAGAACATACTCCGAGCGTACGCTCTCCGCCTTTTCGAACACGCTCTTTTCGGTGGTCTCATCGAAAACGAGCTGAACGATACCGGACTTGTCTCTCAGATCTATGAAGATAAGGCTGCCCTTGTCGCGGACTCTCTGTGTGAATCCGCCTACAACGACTTCGCTCATTTCCAGCGTAACTTCGCCGCATAAGCATGTCCTTCTCAGACCCTGCATTGTGTCTGCCATATAAATAGTTCCTTCTTTCTTTTGATATACCGGAAAAATCCGCATTATTTTTAATTATACCATTAATTCCGCTATTTTTCAAGTGGAAAACAATAATTTATTGAAATTTCGGAAGAGGAATTTACTTTAATTCCATAGGTGTGAACCTAAGACCGCTGACCACCTGTTCTATGTCCGTATCCGTGAAGCCGAACCGGTGATACACCGGTACAGCATAGGGCGAGGAATTTACGGTCATTTTCCCAGAAGGACGATTCTTCATGACTGTCTGAAACAGCATTCTTCCGATGCCCTGTCTGTGACGGCTTCCCTTTACGAAGAACAAGGCAATGTGCGTCCCTTCATTCCTTGTGGCAATCATTCCGACGAGTTCGTTTCCGGAAAGCGCTCCAAAAACTCTGAGTCTGGAAACGTAATCATCGTCGTGTATTGAACGGTAGAATTCGTTTATGCCCTCGTCAGAGTATTCCGGAGCTTCAAACTGCATAAAGACTTCCCATGCCAGCTCCATAGCCATTCCGATTTCATGTTTGTCAAGCTCTCTGAAAGTAATGCTTTGCTCCATATTGTCACCCCTGTGCTATCTGTTCCAGTACTTGCGGTCAAGGCTGCGGAAGCTTATCGCCTGGGCGATGTGGGATTTCCCGATATCCTCGCTGCCTGCGAGGTCGGCGCAGGTCCTTGCGACTTTCAGGATACGGTCGTAGGCGCGGGCGGAAAGCCCCAGTTTCTCAAATGCGGATTTCAGCATTTCCTCCGCGTCTGGAGTCAGCCGGCAGACCTCCCCGATGATGTCGGAGGTGATACCGCTGTTGCTGCGGATATCCGTTCCGGCAAAGCGCTTTTTCTGTATCTCCACCGCCTTCTGGACGCGTTCCGCGATAGCCGCGGAGCTTTCCTGCGGAGCGCGGCGGCTCAGGTCGGCGTACTCGACAGGCTTTACCTCGACCTGGAGGTCTATGCGGTCAAGCAGCGGCTCTGATATGCGGTTGAGGTACGCCGTGACCTTCTGCGGTGTGCAGGTGCATTTCTTCACCGGACTGCCGAAATTCCCGCAGGGGCAGGGATTCATCGCCGCGACCAGCATTACGCGGCAGGGGTAGCTCACCGAGCCGCTGGCGCGGGAGATCACGATGTCGCCGTTTTCAAGCGGCTGACGGAGCGCTTCCAGCACGCGGCGGTCGAACTCCGGAAGCTCGTCCAGGAACAGCACTCCGTTGTGCGCCAGGCTGATCTCGCCGGGGCGGGGAATGCTCCCTCCGCCGACCAGCCCGACTGCGGACGCGGTGTGGCTCACGGCGCGGAACGGACGTTCCGTCACGAGCGGCTCCGCGGGGTTTATCTCACCGGCTACGGAGTATATCTGGGTGGTCTCGATGCTCTCGGCGAAGGTTATCTCCGGGAGTATCGAGGGGATACGCTTTGCAAGCATGGATTTACCCGACCCTGGAGGTCCCAGCATGAGCAGATTGTGCGAGCCTGCCGCCGCGACCTCTATCGCCGCCTTCGCCTGGGACTGCCCCATAACGTCCGCAAAATCCAGCAGGTGAGCGCCTTCGCGCCGCTTCGGGACATACTTCTCCTCCGGAGAAAGCCCGGTTCCGTGCCGCAGGAACTCCATTATCTGGGCGACGTGCTCCACGCCGTAGACCTCGATACCGTCGGCGACGGACGCCTCCTTGGCGTTAGCCTTCGGGAGGAATACGCGCTTTGCGCCGTTCTGCGCGGCGGTCAGCACCATCGAGAGCGCTCCGTTGACCGGCGCGAGCTTGCCGTCAAGGGACAGCTCCCCGATGAAAACGCTGTCGGACAGGTCGGCAGTGATGAGTCCGCCCAGCTTCATCAGCGCGGTTATTATCGGCAGGTCGAACATGGAGCCTATCTTGCGCACGCTCGCCGGGGCGAGGTTCACCGTGACCTTCCCGTTAAGCAGCTTCAGCTCCAGATGACCCAGCACCGCGCGGATACGCGCCTTGCTCTCCTGCACGGCGATATCCGGCATTCCGACGATATCGAACGACGGCTGACCCGGCGCGATGCTCGCCTGAACCGTCACCATGAACGCGTTCAGACCGAAAAGACCCGCGCTTTTTATCTCACTGAACATTCTTACTCCCTTACTTCTGACCGTCAAAAATCAGCTCAAAGTTGTCTATATCATGGTATTTCCCGTGCTTAAAGCCTACCTGGTGCAGCGTTCCGCAGAATGCGAAGCCGAATTTCTGGTGAAGCTTTTCGCTGACATCGTTTCCGGCGGTTATCACCGATACGACGCTGTGGAGCGTTCCGCACTCTTTTGCGCGGTCGAGCACTGCGCCTATCAGCGCGGAGCCGGCGCCTTTCCTGCGGAAGTCCGGGGAGATGTACACTGAAAGCTCCGCAGTGGAGGCGTACGCCTCTTTCTGGCGGTATTCCGAGAGGGAAGCGTAGCCGATGGCGGCGCCGTTTTCCTCACCCGCAAGAATGAAATGCGAGTCGGTCTGGTGCGCGCTGAACCATTCCTTCCACTCGTCCGTGGTGCGCGGGTTGAGGTCGAGGGTGGCAACGCCGTGCTCTACCTCGTAGTTGTATATTGCCAGAAGCTCCGGGAGGTCGCTTTCTCTGGCTGGTCTGATAGTCATGATCTGCCATTCCTTTCGGTTGGATTCTCTGAATGCTTATATTTTACGCTTTGCGGAAGCATTTGTCAATAGGCTGGCCAGTATATTCCGGATACTTTTTTCAGACAACCATCACAAAACCGCCCGTTAAACCATTTGTTTGCGCTTGCAATTCTCTGGCAGTTGTGCTATAATGAAAATATGTGTACCGGGTGAATTTTCCGGTTTTTTCAGAGGAAAGGATTTGATACATTGAAGCGAGCAGGACTTGATATCGGTTCAACCACAGTAAAGGCGGCCGTTATCGGCGAGAACGACGAGCTTCTGTACAGCCAGTACAGACGTCACTTCTCGGATATCAGAAAGACAGTATTTGACATAATTTCGGAGCTTGGCGAGCACTTCAAGGGCGAGCGCATGATGATCGCGGTCACAGGTTCGGGCGGTATTTCCGTTTCAAAGTGGCTGGGGATTCCGTTCGTTCAGGAGGTCGCAGCCGGCACCAACGCTATAAAGAAGCTTATTCCCCGCACTGACGTAGCCATCGAGCTGGGCGGCGAGGACGCTAAGATAACCTATCTCACCGGCGGTCTGGAGCAGCGCATGAACGGCTCCTGCGCAGGCGGAACCGGCGCGTTCATCGACCAGATGGCGGCTCTGCTCAACACCGATATCGGCGGTCTGAACGAGCTTGCAAAGGAACACACGACCATATACCCGATAGCCTCCCGCTGCGGCGTTTTCGCGAAGAGCGACATTCAGCCGCTGCTCAACGACGGCGCAAAGCGCTCCGACGTTGCTGCTTCGGTATTCCAGTCGGTGGTAAACCAGACAATAAGCGGACTTGCCTGCGGTAAGCCGATAAGGGGCAACGTGGCGTTCCTGGGCGGCCCGCTGCACTATCTGTCGGAGCTTCGCGCGCGATTCATCGAAACGCTGAACCTCAAGGACGACCAGATAATTTTCCCGGAGAACGCGAACCTGTTCGTGGCGATGGGCTGCGCATTCTCTGATGAGACTGCGGAAGCCGACCTTGACGAACTCGTGAAGAAAGCCGGAAGCCTCGGCACGGCTGACATGCGCGAGGTGGAGCGTCTTGCTCCGCTTTTCAGGGACGCGGCCGAGCTGGAAGCGTTCAAGGCGCGCCATGCGAAGGCTGTGATTCCCACTGCGGACATCGCGAAGCACAAGGGCGCGTGCTACCTCGGCGTGGACGCAGGCTCCACCACAACGAAAGCAGTTCTGCTGAACAAGAACGCCGAGATAATCTATTCCTACTACAGCGGCAACGGCGGCGACCCGCTGAAATCTGTTATCGGAATTCTGAAGGACATTTACTCGAAGCTCCCCGAGGGCGCGTACATAGCAAAGGCGTGCGCCACCGGCTACGGTGAGCATCTGATAAAGGCGGCGCTCGGCGCTGATTTTGGCGAGATCGAGACCATGGCGCACTACAAGGCGGCTGACCGTATCCTCCCGGGCGCGGAGTTTATCCTCGATATCGGCGGTCAGGACATGAAGTGCATGCGCGTCAAGAACGGCGAGATAGAGAGCATTCTGCTCAACGAGGCATGTTCAAGCGGCTGCGGCTCGTTCATCGAGAACTTCGCGAACGCGCTGGGTATGTCTTCCGCAGATTTCGCTACGCTGGGACTTACCGCAGAGAATCCTGTTGACCTCGGCTCCCGCTGCACCGTGTTCATGAACTCCCGCGTAAAGCAGGCTCAGAAGGAAGGCGCGACCGTTGCGGATATCTCCGCAGGTCTGTCATACTCGGTCGTAAAGAACGCGCTGTTCAAGGTCATAAAGCTGCGTGACACCTCTACCATGGGCGATAAGATAATCGTTCAGGGCGGCACGTTCATGAATAACTCCGTGCTGAGGGCGTTCGAGCTGATTTGCGGCAAGGACGTTATCCGCCCCGACAAGGCGGGACTGATGGGCGCATACGGAAGCGCGCTCATCTCCATCGAGCGCGACGACGGCAAGGGAAGCACCATCGCTCCGCTGGATAAGCTGGAGAGCTTCACGGTCGAAAAGACCACCGCGCGCTGCGGACGCTGCTCCAACAACTGCCTGCTGACCATCACGAAATTCCCGGACGGGAAGCGCTATATAAGCAACAACCGCTGCGAGCGCGGCGCGGGCAACGTATCCACCAAGGAGAAGCTGCCGAATCTGTTCGACTATAAATACCATCTTCTGTTCGACCGCGAGTGCCTTCCGGAGAGCACCGCAAAGCGCGGCGTAGTGGGACTTCCCCGCGTTCTCGGAATGTACGAGAACTATCCGTTCTGGCACAAGTTTTTCACCGAGCTCGGATTCTCCGTGAAGCTGTCGCCGAAGTCCTCCCGCGAGATTTACGACCGCGGCATTGAGACCATGCCTTCCGAGTCGGTATGCTATCCGGCGAAGCTGGCGCACGGTCATATCCAGGCACTGGTTGACGAGGGAGTGAAGTTCATTTTCTACCCCTCCATGCCGTATGAAATGAGCGAGAACAACGGTGCGGACAACCACTACAACTGCCCGGTCGTTGCTACATATTCTGAGGTTATCAAGAATTCCGTGCCGGAGCTTCGCAGGGACGTAAAGTTCATGAACCCGTTCCTGCCTATATTCCACAAGAAGCGCATGGGCGAGCGCCTTTACGAGGAATTCACAAAGGAATTCCCGGACGGCGGATTCACTAAGGAAGAGATAGTTTCCGCGCTGGATAAGGCGTACGCCGAGGACGAGGCGTTCAAGACTGAGATGCACCGCAAGGGCGAGGAGACCGTGAAGTTTCTCGAGGAGAACGGCAAGTCCGGTATCGTGCTCGCCGGAAGACCCTACCACATCGACCCTGAGATAAACCACGGACTTCCGGAGATGATAACCGGCTACGGCTTCGCGGTTCTCACCGAGGACAGCGTTGCACACATGGAGCAGGTAGTCCGCCCGATAAGAATTGTCGACCAGTGGACATATCACTCAAGGCTGTACGCTGCGGCTCACGTAGTCGGCAAGCACGACTGCCTGGAGCTCGTCCAGCTCAACAGCTTCGGCTGCGGTCTGGACGCTATCACAACCGACCAGGTTCAGGAGATACTCCGCAGCTTCGGAAAGCTGTACACCTGCCTCAAGATAGACGAGGTAAACAACCTCGGCGCGGCAAGAATACGTCTGCGCTCGCTTATCTCGGTAGTCGAGGAGCGCAAGCGCCATCACTACAAGCCGGTGATGGGTCACCTCGGCTATGTGCGCCAGCCGGAATTCACCGAGGAAATGCGCAAGAAGCACACTATCCTCTGCCCGCAGATGGCTCCGATACATTTCGACCTGCTGGAGGCGGCGTTCGGTCATTCCGGATATAACGTCGTTATTCTGCGCGACTGCTCGAAGGCGGTCGTTGACGAGGGTCTGAAGTACGTCAACAACGACGCGTGCTATCCGTCCATTCTCATTGTTGGACAGCTCATTCACGCGCTCAACAGCGGCAAGTACGACCTCAGGAACACCTCCGTTATGATTACCCAGACCGGCGGCGCCTGCCGTGCGACGAACTACGTCGGCATGCTGAAAAAGGCGCTCAAGGATTCCGGTCACGGCGATATCCCGCTTATTTCGCTGAACGTCGTAGGACTTGAGAAGCAGAGCGGATTCAAGCTGACCATGCCGCTTGCAATACGCGCGTTCATGGCGATAATCTACGGCGACGTGCTGTCACGCTGCCTGTACAAGGTTCGTCCCTACGAGGTCACAAAGGGAAGCGCGGACGCGCTCTACGAAAAGTGGCGGCTGTTCCTGCGCGAGGACATGAAGTCGCTTTCACTGCCGAACTTCAACAAGAACGTCCGCAACATCGTCAAGGACTTCTCGGAGTTCCCGGTGCTGGATATCAAGAAGCCGCGCGTCGGACTTGTCGGCGAGATACTTGTAAAGTTCCACCCGGTGGCGAACAACAACATCATCGGGCTGCTTGAAAACGAAGGCTGCGAGGTAGTCGTGCCAGACCTGATGGGATTCTTCTACTACATATGCTCTCACGGCAAGACCAAGCGCGAGCTGCTCTATACCACACGCACGAAGGCGTTCGCAGAGGACGCGGCGGTAAAGGCGTTCCGCTTTATGGAGCGCAGCTACCGCAGGGCTGTGAAGGGCACCAAGTTCGGCTGCCCGGGCGATATCTACGAAATGCGCGAATCCGTGCGTTCCATCGTATCCCCCGGCAATATCGCCGGCGAGGGCTGGTTCCTTTCGGCGGAAATGCTGGAGCTTATCGGCGAGGGCGTTCCGAATATCGTATGCATGCAGCCGTTCGCCTGCCTGCCTAACCACGTTACCGGCAAGGGCGTTATCGGAGAGCTTCGCAGACAGCACCCGGAGAGCAACATCGTTGCGGTAGATTTCGACCCGGGAGCTTCCGAGGTAAACCAGGTCAACAGAATAAAGCTCATGCTTACCCAGGCTTACGCTAACGCGGGTATAAGCAGAAGGGATGTTGTAAAGGTACAGACCGACGATAAGTATTCTCAGCTCATCGGTTCGGGAACTTCAGTCTGATTAGGGAGGTAATTATATGAAAAAGCTGGTTTCATTGCTGATGGTTCTGGTCATGGCGCTTATGGCGATGAATGTCACGACTTTCGCAGTCGACAAGGAAGTTCTGAAGGAACGGGCCAAGGAAGCGTTCTATCTCGACGTATCGCAGTATGAAGGCAAGACGAACGTGTACGTCAGAAGCGACCATAGAAACAGCACGGTGTACTACACCACCGACGGCACGAAGCCCACTGACAAATCGCAGGAGGCGTCGCTGCTGATAAAGTTCACGGAGCCGTGCAAGCTTAGGACCGTATGCTACTTTGACGGCAAACCGATCAAATATCTGAACAAGACTATCAAGATAAAAGAGAAGAAACCGGAGAAGTTCACTTTAACGACAAAGGTAAGCACCGGCTCTACAATGGTGTCCGTGAAAAAGCCCAAGGACAGTGTGGTATACTACACCACTGACGGCACAGAGCCGACTGACAAGTCGGAGAAGATGGGCGCTGTGGAAATATTCAGAGAACCCTGTAAGCTGAGGGCAGTGAACTACGTCGACGGTAAGCGCGGCAAGGAACTGAAGCAGAACATCAAGATAAAGCTGGATCAGCCGTATCTGATGCTGATGGAGCAGGAAGAGATATACGTCTACAAGCTGCTGAATCTGCCGGAGGGCGTGAAGGTGTACATGACGACGGACGGCAGCACTCCGTCCGCGAAAAACGGCAAGCTCATCACCGGCGAAACCGTTGAGATACCAAAGCAGTCAGAAGCTAATCTGGTATGCGTGAAAAAAGGCTGGATAGATTCCGACGTCCTGACCAAGAAGACAGGCATGACCTACGAAGAGGAGCAGGCGTACAAGAACGACAGGAACAACTTCGCCGAGCAGGTCGTGACCCTTGTGAACAGAATCCGCGTTGCAAACGGACTCAACAAGCTGACTACCTACGACAAGCTGACCGAGGTCGCACAGGTGCGTGCAAAGGAAATAGAGATATCCTATTCGCACACCCGTCCCGATGGAACGAAATGCTTCACCGCGCTTGACGAAGCAGGTCTGCGGACCGTGACAGCCGGCGAGAACATAGCGAAGGGTTACAGCACGCCGGAGAGAGTCGTTGATGCATGGATGAATTCTCCCGGACACCGCGCGAATATCCTCAATCCGAGCTACACCATGATAGGCGTTGGATATGTGTATGATCCGTATACGACCGACGCCAACTACTGGACGCAGGTATTTATGTCGTAAGTAATGCGGACTTCATGTTTCCGGACGTCTGAAAGGAGTAATTGTATGAAAAAGATACTGGCACTGTTTCTGGTACTGGCTACGGTGTTATCGCTCATGACAGTGGGCGCTTACGCGGCTGCCGATAATGCGCTTTCCGTAAGCTGCAAGCTTTACGACGGCTACACCGTTGTGACCGTCCAGAAGAGCGGCACGGTGTACTACACCACCGACGGCTCCAAGCCTACATCTAAATCCAAAAAGCTCAATTCCACAAGGATAAAGGTCTCGGAGCCGTGCAGAGTGAGACTTGTAAGCTATGTCAAGGGCAAACCGGTGGAGTACCTTACAAAGAAGATACCGGTGCGCCTGCGCAAGCCGACGGCTTCGCTGTCCAGCAAGGGCAAGGAGTACACCTACGTTATTTCCATACCAGACGGAGCGTCCGCGTACATCACGTATGACGGAACCACGCCGTCAAAGTCCAACGGCGACCTTGTGCAGGGCGGAATGATATCGGTTCCCGCGAAGAAGAGCGCGAAGCTCGTCTGCGTCAAGAAGGGCTGGAGGAATTCAAAGGTAATTACTGTAAGAGCCAGGGGAGCCGCTTCGGATAATAACAAGTCGAACGACTCGGCGGACGAAACCAGCAGTTTCGCCGACGAGGTAATAAGACTGGTAAACAAGCAGCGCACCGCCAACGGTCTGAGCAAATTCACGGCCTCCAACAAGCTGTCCGACGTTGCACAGACCCGCGCCAAGGAGCTTACGGAATCCTATTCGCACACCCGCCCCGATGGCAGCAGCTGCTTCACGGCGCTGAGGGAGGCAAATATTGACTATATTGCCGCAGGAGAGAACATCGCGGCAGGCTACAGCACGCCGGAGGCGGTCGTTGAAGGCTGGATGAATTCCAAGGCGCACCGCGCAAATATCCTGAATCCGAATTACTCGAAGATCGGCGTGGGATACTGCGCTGACGGCTCGGGTTACGGCAGCTACTGGGTACAGGTATTCGTTTCTTAAAGGAGATTTAAATTATGGCTTCCACGCAGTTCACAGCTAATTCCAACGGCGAAAAGGGCGGAAAGAAATTCGGTTTCTGGGCGCTTATCATCGTGATCACCCTGGCGGTGCTGATACTTATTTTCAACAGCTTCACGGTTGTAAACGAAGGCTACATCGGAGTAAAGTACCAGTTCGGAAAGATAGTTTCCAGCGACCTTTCGGCAGGTCTCAACATGCATATGCCGTTCATTGAGGAGATACAGCAGGTCGACACCCGCGAGCAGATATATTCCGTCCAGACCGACGCCTACACCAGCGACACGCAGACCGTTGACAACCTGGGTCTTAAGCTCAACTATTATTACGACGGCACAAAGCTGCCCGAGATAATCAGAACCATCGGTATCAGCAACGTTGAGACCAAGCTGCTTGTTCCGAATGTTGCGAAGATATCCAAGGACGAGATAGGCAGGGTAAAGGCGGAAGATCTCGTACAGAACCGTTCCGACGTTCAGAACGCGATCTACGAATCCCTCAAAAAGACCCTGGAGCCGCAGGGGATCATCGTGACCGCATTCGCGATCGAAAACCTCGCGTTTGAGGACGCTTTCGAGCAGTCGATCCAGGCGAAGGTGATAGCGGCGCAGGACGCTCTCAAAATGCAGAACAAGACCGCTGAGCGCGAGGAAGAGGCAAAGCAGAAGGTCATCGCGGCGCAGGCGGAGGCTGATTCCCAGAAGATAAAGGCGGACGCTGAGGCGTACTCCATTCAGGCGGTGCAGGAGCAGCTCGCAAAAAGCCCGAACTACATCGACTATCTCAAGATAAACAACTGGAACGGAGTTCTTCCGCAGGCGATCGGAACAGAGGTAAATCCGTTCATCGGGATCGACGCGGCGGCTTCCACTGCAAAGAGCAGCTCCTCCGCTTCCGCGCAGGTATCTACGGACACCGAGTAACTTGAAGGACCATCAGAATTATCATCAGGAAATGCCGGGCGGCGTTTGTCGCCCTGCATTTTCCCATTTTATAAAGGAAGGGTAACAGAATTGGATTACACAACATTAAAACGAAACGCGCTTACCAGCTTCTTTTCCAGAACTAACGAAATGCAGCGCCGCGCGGTGTTCCGCGTGAAGGGAGCAGTCCTGATAATCGCGGGCGCGGGCAGCGGAAAGACTACAGTGCTCTGCAACCGTATCGCTAACATGATGAGATTCGGCAACGCGTATCTTGACGAGACCGTCCGCTGCCTTACTCCGGAGCAGGAGCAGTTCCTCCAGGATTTCCCCGCGATGGAAAAGACCCCGGAGAATGCGGAGCGCCTTGCGGAGATCGTAGCAGTAGAGCCGGTGCAGCCCTGGAATATCCTCGCGATAACCTTCACCAACAAGGCGGCGGGGGAGCTTCGCCAGCGCCTTATCGACATGATAGGCGAGGACGCGGAGAAGATAAACGCGTCAACGTTCCACTCTGCGTGCGTGAAGATACTGCGCCGTGAGATCGAAAACCTCGGCTACCAGAGGAGCTTCACGATTTACGATGATGATGATTCCAAGCGTATCATCAAGGACGCCATGAAGAAGCTGAACCTCGACGAAAAGGTGTTCAACCCGAAGGTGTTCAAGAACATGATCTCCCGCTGCAAGGACAAGATGATATCCCCGGAGGAGTACGCGCCGATGGCTAACGCTTCCGGCGAGCTGATGGAGAAGCGCTGCGCGGAGGTCTACACCGAGTACCAGAGCGCGCTCAGGAGCGCCAGCGCGGTGGATTTCGACGATATAATCTACCTTACAGTAAAGCTGTTCGAGGATTTTCCGGACGTTCTTTCGCACTACCAGCACCTTTATAAATACATAATGGTCGACGAGTATCAGGATACGAACGTTGCGCAGTACCGCCTTATCTCGCTGCTTGCGGGGAACAACGGAAACCTCTGCGTGGTCGGCGACGACGACCAGTCAATTTACCGCTTCCGCGGCGCGACTATCGAGAATATCCTCAGCTTCGAGAAGCAGTACCCCGGCTGCGAGGTAATAAAGCTCGAGCAGAACTACCGTTCCACCGAGAATATCCTGAACGCTGCGAACGCCGTGATACGCAACAACAAGCAGCGCAAGGACAAGCAGCTCTGGTCTGCGCTGGGCGACGGCGACAAGATAAAGTGCTGCAATTTTGAGAGCGAGATAGCCGAGGCGCGTTTCGTTGCCGACACTATCCTTGACGGCGTGAAGGAAGGCAAGCACTACACGGATTACGCGCTGCTGTACCGCAGCAACTCCCAGTCGAGAAGCTTTGAGAACACCCTGGCGCGCTCGGGAATTCCGTACACCATCGTAGGCGGTCTGAGGTTCTACGACCGCAAGGAGATACGCGACATCATGGCGTACCTCGCGGTGATAAACAACCCGTATGACTCCGTGCGTTTCCGCAGGATAATCAACGAGCCGAAGCGCGGTATCGGCGACGCCACGGTTGAGGAGATAATCCGTATCTCCGACGGGCTGCATATTTCTCCGGTGGAGGTCTGCCGCGAGGCTTCGCAGTTTGAGTCGCTTTCGAGGAAGTCGGCTGCGCTGAAGGCTGCCGCAAACCTGTTTGACGAGCTGGACGAGCTTGCGGATTCGCTCCGCCTGGACGAGCTTATCGACGCCGTTGCGGAGAAATCCGGATACATCAAGGCAATGCAGGCTCTGGGCGAGGAAGGCTCCACACGTATTGAGAACATCAACGAGCTGAAATCCAACGCCCTGACGATGATACAGGAGAACGAGGATACCACGCTTCCAGATTTCCTCGAGCAGGTGGCGCTGGTTTCCGACCTTGACAGCTACGACGGCGACCTTGACCGGGTATCGCTCATGACGATGCACAGCGCGAAGGGTCTGGAGTTCGACACGGTGTTCCTTGTAGGCGCCGAGGACAACATTTTCCCGAGCTACCGCAGCATAAACGACCCCGCCGAGATGGAGGAGGAGCGCCGTCTTGCATATGTAGCGATAACCCGTGCGAAGCGCATGCTGTATGTAACGCACACGTCCTACCGCGTGCTCTACGGTCAGACGATGAGAAACCGCCTGTCGACGTTTATTCGCGAAATACCGGAGGAGTACATCGAAAAGACCGGCGACCGTCCGAAGCAGGCGTCGACCTGGAAGAAGCCTGAGAAGCCGAACTACCTTGCTCAGGAAGCGGCGAAGATGGTAACGAAGCCGACGCCGGTAGTATCCGGAATAGTATTTGCGCCGGGCGACCGCGTGAAGCACAACGTATTCGGCCAGGGAACCGTAGACGAAGCAAAGCGCATGGGCAACGACACCATGCTGACGATCAGCTTTGACAACGGTCAGGTGAAGAAGGTAATGGCGAACTTCGCCCGCATTGAGAAACTGTGATAAGGAGGGCTGCGAAGATACATGAGTAAGACTACGATAAACATGATGTCCAGCGCCACATCGGTAAAGGGTCAGGGCGTAGGCTCTGCATATATAGAGCAGGTCGGGCTTGTAAGCAGCGAACTTTCCGACAAGTTCGAGGTCACGATAAACAAGCGCATTAAGGCGGACATCACACATTACCACACGATAAACTTTGGATATTATCTTTCGATGAAGTCACTCACTAGCAGGGGAAAGTCGGTAGGGTATGTCCACATGCTGCCGGAAACGGTGGAGACGAGCGTGAATCTCCCGCGCTTCATGAAGCAGATATTCTATAAGTACATGATCAGCTTCTACAAGCGCATGGATTATCTTGTGACGGTAAATCCGTACTTCATCGGCAGGCTGGCGCACTACGGCGTTGACAAATCGAAGGTTACGTATATCCCGAACTTCGTTTCTTCGGAGGTGTTCCACCCGGTTTCCCCGGAGGAGAAGATAAAGCTGCGCGAGAAATACGGAATAGATAAGGACAAATTCACCGTTATCTGCGCGGGTCAGCTCCAGGTGCGCAAGGGAGTTTTCGATTTCATCGAGGTTGCTAAGCGCATGCCTGACGTGCAGTTCGTATGGGCTGGAGGATTTTCGTTCGGCAAGATCTCCGACGGCTACGGCGAGATAAAGAAGATCTGTGATAATCCGCCGGCAAATGTGAAGCTGCTCGGAATAATCGACCGTGAGTACATGAACGAGGTGTACAATCTGGGCGACGTTATGTTCCTGCCCAGCTTCGAGGAGCTGTTCCCGATGACGATACTCGAGGCGATGTGCGTAAATATCCCGGTGTTCCTGAGAGGTCTTGATATCTACCCGGATATTCTTTTTGACTTCTACAGCAAGGCTGACGATGTTGACGGCTTCGTTAAGGAGCTTGACAGGCTACACAACAATAAGGAGTATTATGCGCAGCAGTGCGAGGCTTCCAGGCGCGGAAATCACTTCTACTCAAGAGAGCATGTAACGAAAATGTGGGACGAGTTTTACTCAATGGTCAGGGATTCAATCAAGAAATAAATCAGAGCCGCAGGTTTCACTGCGGCTATATTTATATACGGTAACCTCTAAACCCCACCGCTTTATTCCCGATAGGGTGATCCTGAAAGATTTAAAACCTCACGCACAAGTTATACAACAAAATGGGCAGGCTCACCGCCTGCCCACTTTTGTCAATTTTTCGGAAGCGCCATAGTGAATGTAGTTCCGCTGCCCTCGGAGCTTTTGACAGTTATCGAACCGCCGTGGAGCGAAACTCCATGCTTTACGATGGAAAGCCCCAGACCAGTTCCGCCTATCTTGCGGGAATGGCTCTTATCCGCACGGTAGAACCGCTCGAATATTCGGTCGATACTATCCGCAGGAACCCCTATTCCCGTATCTGATACGGTCACTACGATATCGTCGCCGCTGCTGCGGACGTCTACGTCCGCCCTGCCGCCCTGTTTATTGTACTTCACAGCGTTGTCTAGCAGGTTGTAGATCATCTCCTCAAGAACTGTTGCTATACCGGTAAACTCGGAGCGCTCTCCGGTCACAGAGATAGTCACGTGCTTCTCGTCTGCCTGCGGGCGGAGCCGCTCTGCGGCGGACTGAGCCAGCTCGTACAGATCAACTCTCTCCCGTTGGTCGGAGAACGTGTTCTCGTCAAGCTGCGACAGCTTGAGTATATCCTGTATCAGGGTTATCATGCGGCCGGCTTCGTCGCGGATATTCTTCGCAAAGCCCGGAATGTCCTCCGGCTTTACGATACCGCCGACCAGCATATCGGAAATCCCGTAAATAGTGGTGAGCGGAGTTTTCAGCTCGTGGGAAACATTTGAGGTGAACTCGCGGCGCAGTTCCTCGCGGGCTTCCTTTTCGGTGATATCAAGGATTATCATGACTGCGCCGGTAACGCTGCTTCCCGTGAACGCCGGCGTTGCAATTACCTGGTATATCTTCTCGGACAGCGTGAGGTCGGTCTCGCTGCGCTTGCCTGCGAGGGCGTCCTCGACAGCGCTGCGGAATGCTTCGCTGCGGTTCAGGACCAGCACGCTGCGGCTGGAGCCGGTAAAGTCAGAGCCAAGGATCTTCAGCGCAGCCGTGTTATAGGAAAGCACCTCGGTTCGGCTGTCGATGATTATAAAGCCCTCGCTCATATTCTCTGTGATAAGCGAGAACTCCTTCCGGCTTCGGGTAAGCTCCGCGATCTGCTGATCTATCTCGTGGTTCTGCTCGCTTATGCGGTGGAGCAGCGGCGCGATCTCGCTGTAGCTCTCGCCGATGTCGGGATTCTTGAGGTCGATGCTGTTTATCGGCTTCACGACCACCCTCGCAACTATAGCTGCAACTCCCAGCGACACCATCGCCGCTATGATAACAACCAGCAGGACTTCCCACCACATGCCTGCGATACGCGCAGCCACGGTATCCATCGTACCGGCCACGCGCACTATGCAGCCGTACCCGATGACACGGGCGCAGTACACCGTCATCTCCGACATGGTGTAGCTCTCGCGTATTGCGGTGCCGGTTCCCGACTGCTTCGCAGCGACTACCTCCTCACGGCCGAGGTGGTTTTCCATTGTCGCTGGGTCGGCTTCGTTGTCGAAAAGTACCGTGCCGTCCTGACCGATATAGGTTATGCGGTTCTCAAATGTGCCATGGATATCATGGCTGAGCTTGCGGAGGCTCTCAACATCGTCGTCGGGCGAGGTGTTCTCCATCGTTGCCGCGAGAAGCATCGCCTGCTGCTCAAGCTGCCTCTTGAAAAGCTGCTGCTCCTTCGTGTAGGCTACGCCGAGCACCATTGCAACAGCAGAAATTATAGCGACCAGCGAAACGATGAACGCTCCGCCGAAAATTCGTTTCGTCATACGCGCTCCTTATGTTATGTCGACTGCCTTGTAGCCTATTCCGCGGACAGTCTCGATCATGCCGCCGCAGTCTCCTAGCTTCATTCGCAGCGTGCGGATATGTACGTCCACGGTGCGGCTCTCGCCGTCGAAATCGTAACCCCAGACCTTCGTGATTATCTTCTCGCGGGAAAGCACCGTGCCGATGTTCTCAAGCAGGTAGCACAGCAGTTCGAACTCCTTGAAGGTAAGCTGAACTTCATTACCATTGACCCGCACAATATGCTTCGAGGTGTTGACGTAAAGCCCGCCTACCTCGTATTCCTTTGTTTCCTGCGAGGTAGTGCGGCGCAGCAGCGCCTTTATGCGGGAGATAAGCTCCATGGTGCCGAATGGCTTTGCAACGTAGTCGTCGGCGCCGCTGTCAAGACCTATCACCTTATCATACTCTGAGCCCTTCGCGGTCAGCATTATAACCGGAAGCCCCGCATACTCCGGGTTGGAGCGCAGCTTCGCCAGTACCTGCATGCCGTCCTCCTCGGGGAGCATTATATCCAGCAGCAGGACAGACGGCGTTTCCTCCTTCAGAGCCGCCCAGAACTCGCTCGGGCGCTCGAAGCCCTTTGCCTCTAGCCCGGAATTGTTCAGCGCGTACAGCACGAAGTTCCTGATATTCGCGTCGTCCTCCAGCATGTATATCATAGATTGTCCTCTCTTTCAGCGAACCGGGCTCAGCGTTCTCCCGTGATGGAGTAGACCACCCATTCCGCGATATTTGTTGCATGGTCGGCGATACGCTCGAGGTACTTTGCCGCCATCAGCAGATCCATGAAGTACTCGGCGTCGCCGGAGTCGCTGCGCACCAGCTCGATAAGCTCGCGCTTTACCTCAAGGAAGCGCGCGTCTACCTTATCGTCTGCTTCTATGGCTGCCTTCGCGAGCTTCACGTCTTTTCTGACGAAGGAATCAACGCTCATGGTCACCATGCTGATGGCTTCGTTTGCCATGTCCGAGATATGCACCTTGCCCGCAAGCTCGGTGGAGTGCACGAATCCCGCTATTTCCGCGATATCCTGCGACTGGTCGCCGATACGCTCCATGTCGGAGATCATCTTAAGCGCTGAGGAAACGCACCTCAGATCCTTCGCCACCGGCTGCTGATGAAGCAGCAGCTTCATGCACAGCGCCTCGATGTCGTGCTCCATGTGGTCGGTTTCTTCCTCGTTGTCGTTGACCTTCGTTATCATCTCAGAGGTCTTTTCGTCAAACAGTGCCTTTACGGCGCAGGCTATGCTTTCTTCGCACAGCGCGCCCATCTTGATAAGTCCTACGTTGAGCTGCTCGAGCTGCTCGTCAAAACGGTTTCTCATATTATGCCTCCCTGGATCAGCCGAATCGTCCGGTTATGTAGTCCTCGGTGCGCTGATCCTGCGGAGTCGAGAACAGCTTGTCAGTGTCTGCGTATTCTACGACCTCGCCCAGCAGGAAGAACGCCGTCTTGTCGGAAATTCTCGCCGCCTGCTGCATATTGTGAGTTACCATAACTATAGTATACTCCTTTTTCAGCTCGATTGCAAGGTCTTCTATCTTAGAAGTTGAAATAGGATCCAGCGCGGAGGTCGGTTCGTCCATAAGCAGCACCTCAGGCTCTACCGCCAGCGCTCTGGCAATGCAGAGTCTCTGCTGCTGACCGCCGGAAAGACCCAGCGCGGATTTTTTCAGCCTGTCCTTGAGTTCGTCCCAGATTGCCGCGTCGCGCAGAGACTTCTCAACGATGTCGTCGAGCTTTACCTTGGAGTGAATCCCGTGGGTGCGGGGACCGAACGCGATGTTGTCGTAGACGCTCATCGGGAATGGATTCGGCTTCTGGAACACCATTCCCACGCGCTTGCGCAGGAGGTTTACGTCCATCTTGCCGTAGATGTCCTCGCCGTCGAGCAGGAATTCGCCGGTTATGCGGCAGCCCTCAACGAGGTCGTTCATGCGGTTGAGGGATTTCAGCAGCGTGGATTTTCCGCAGCCGGACGGCCCTATGAACGCAGTTATCTTGTTTTCCGGTATCTCAAGGCTGATACCCTTGAGCGCCTTGAAGTCGCCGTAGTAAAGCTCGGCGTTCCTGATATCGAATTTCATATGGGTTTATCCTTTCTTTTTCGCTATCCGGCGCTCGATAAGGTCGGAAACGAGGTTTATTAAGAATGTGAGCGCAAGCAGGACTACTGCGGAAGCAAACGCTTCGTTGACATGCAGGCCTTCGTTGGAGAGAATGTACATGTGAACGGTAAGGGTCGCAGCGGAGCTTCCCGAGCCGACAAGCGAGCCGGGAATGCTGTGTCCGGAACCGGAGGTAAAGATGAGCGCTGCGGATTCGCCGACGATACGTCCTATAGAGAGGATAACGCCGGACATGATACCGGGCACCGCCGTGGGAAGGATAACGCGGAACACTGTGCGCATCTTGCCCGCGCCGAGCCCGAAGCTTCCTTCGCGGTAGCTGTCCGGAACGGCGAGGAGCGCTTCCTCAGTGGTTCGGATAATCAGCGGAAGGATCATCATTGCGAGGGTGATAACGCCTGCCATCATGGAGAATCCCCAGCCGAAGGAGATATTGAACATCAGGTATCCGAACAGACCGAACACGATGGACGGAATGCCGGAAAGCGTTTCGGTAGTCACACGGATAACCTTGACGAGCTTGTTGCCGCGCTTGGCGTACTCAACGAGGTACACCGCCGCGAAAACGCCTATCGGAACGGCGATCACAAGAGTCAGCGCGGTCATGATTAGGGTGTTTATCATCGCCGGCATCATGCTGACGTTTTCCGTGGTATAGTTCCAGTCGAACTGCTCCGCGGTGAGGTGCGGAACGCCGTTTATAAGAATATACGCGATAATGAAGATGAGCATTCCGACCGAGAATAGTGCCGCCAGCATTACAAGGATCATGAGGATCAGCGAAAGCGGGCTTCTGGCGTACTGCTTCAGGCGTGCGCCGAATGTCACGCGGTTGATGTAGTTCTCGGGCGCGGTGGTTTTCTTTTCGTTTGTCATAGCTGCTGTAGGAGCGTCAGTCATCAGTCTTTCCTCCTTTTAAGTGCAGAGAAGCAGAGGTTGATTATAAGTATGAACACGAACAGCACTACTCCGGTGGCGATGAGCGCTTCGCGGTGAAGTCCGCCGGCGTAGCCCATTTCCATTACGATGTTGGAGGTCAAGGTGCGTATGCCGGAGGTGATGTTCTTCGGAATGACCGTCTGGTTGCCCGCTACGAGAATTACCGCCATCGTTTCGCCGATAGCGCGCCCCACGCCGAGGATTATCGCTGCAAGTATACCGGACTTCGCCGCCGGCAGCGAGGCAAAGAACACGCTGCGCTCATGCGTTGCACCGAGCGCGAGCGCGCCCTCGTAGTAGCTCTTCGGAACTGCGTTCAGGGAGGATTCGGTGGTCTTGATCACCGTCGGTAGTATCATTATGCCGAGGAGTATGCCTGCGGTCAGCAGGGATTTACCCGAGCCGCCGAACAGCTCCTTCATGATGGGAACTATAACCACCAGACCAAAGAATCCGTATACGATGGACGGGATCCCGGCGAGGAGGTTTATCGCGGGCTTCACGAAGCGGTAGAGCTTCTTCGGGCAGTAGTGCGACATGAACACGGCGCAGAGTATTCCGATGGGAACTCCGATAACGACCGCGATTCCTGTAACGAGGATAGAGCCGATTATCATCGGGAATATCCCGTAGTATCCGCTGGAGGGCTTCCATTTTGTGCCGAACAGGAAGTCGGTAACGCCGATCTCACCGATCGCCGGAACGCCGGAAGCGAACAGGTACACGCATATCAGCACCACTGCCAGTATCGAAACACATGCGCATATCAGGAACAGCGCGTGCATTATGCCTTCTTTGACCTTCTGCATAATAATACCTCTTTGTAAAATTTCCAGAATGTTACTTTACATTCTAATACTCATAAAAGTGCGCTGCACGTTAGCTGGAATGCCGCAGCGCAGCGCGTAAGGGAAGGGAGAAACCTATAAACTAAGTGCGGCAGGACGCCGCATAGTTGTCGCCCGAATCACAGCATTAACGCCGGGATTTCAAGTGACAGTGGGGAGAAACCTATAAAGATGAGATTATTTGAATCAGCCGAGCTCGCTCCAGTTGTTGATCTCGCCGGTGTAGATCTTCATTACCTCGTCGGAGGTGATGTTTTCAATTGGGTTCTCAAGGTTTACGATAACCGCGATACCGTCATCGGCGATTTTCATTTCGGTCAGACCTGCGTCAAGCTCTTCCTGCTTGAGTTCACGGGAGGACATACCGATATCGCATGTGCCCTCGGTCGCGGATGTGATACCTGCGCCGGAACCGGTCTGCTGAATGTCGATGGAAACATCAGGGTTAAGAGCCTTGTATGCCTCGCAGAGCTTCTCCATGATCGGACCTACGGAAGTGGAGCCGTTCAGGGAGATCGCGCCGGTAACTCCGGAGGGAGCATATGCGCCGGTGGAGTCGATGGCGATGTAGCCGTTGTCAGCGATGATCTTCTGACCGTCGTCGGACTCGATGAAGGCGATGAGATCCTTAGCTGCGGCGTTACCGTCGAGCTTTGCCTGCTGATAGCATACGTTGAACGGTCTTGCTACAACGTAATCACCGGACTTGATGTCGGCTACGGAGCACTCAACGCCGTTTACGTCGAGAGCCTTTACGGTGTCGTTGAGGGAGCCGAGGGAGATGTATCCGATCGCGTCAACATTGCCTGCTACGCTCATCATAACGCCGTTGGTGGAGTTGGAGATCTCAGCGTCGCCGCGGGTCATATCTTCCTTCTCGCCTGCTTCGTTCTTCTGTTCAATGCCCATCAGCTCAACGAACGCGCCTCTTGTACCGGAGCCGTCCTCGCGAGATACTACTGTGATGTCGGTGTCAAGCTTGGAAGCGGTGCTGTCAGAAGCGGTGGAATCTGCTACGGAACTGTCAGCAGCAGCGGAGGTATCAGCGGCAGAAGAGCCTGCCTCAGCAGCGGAGCTGCTGTTGGAGGAAGCGCTGGTAGTATTTCCGGAGCAGCCTGCAAATGCTGCTGCCATAAGCAGAGCGGCTGCGCTTAATGTGATCTTTCTTGTAGTCATAGTGTTGTTCTCCTTTAATATACTGCGTAATCATTTACGCTTATGCTGTGATCTTTCCTTGTCACAAGCATATTATATCAGGAGAATGTTAAATCCAAAAGACAGGGTATGTTAAATCTCTGTAAAATTTAACATTTTTTCATTTCTGGTTAAAGCCAGGGTACGTGTACTTTTTGAATCGCAGATAAACTATAGGTAACTTCTAAAAACCTCTTTGAAAAAGAAGATAAAAGTGATATAGAAACAGAAAACAGATTACCTATATTAATCTATTAGTTCCGTGCCGGGGTAGAACTGCTGCAGTATTTCCTGAGCTGACAAACCGGAACGCGCCATGAGATCCGCTGTGTAGACGCTCATGCCAACACCGCCGCCGCTTCCGCGGGTGCGGAATATGAACGAGTCGTGCTCCTGCGTAATTGCAACAGCCGCGCTGCGCAGACCGAGCGCTTCCCGGAGCTGTTCTCCGGTGAGTTCCACGCCGCCGAACCTGATACAGCGCAGCGTTCCGTTTTTTGTGTACTGCGGCTCGGAGAACCACTCCGCCTTGTCTGCGGGGAGCACTACGCTTCCGGTGACCGGAGCCAGCATTTTCCGCACGGCGGTGCAGGTGTATTCTGAGCTGGCGGAGTATTCCGGTGAATCCGGGTCGCGGCTGAGCTTCAGCGCCGGAAGGTAGGTGAAACCTCCGTCGTCGGTCACGCCGGAGGATACCCGGCAGCAAGGTGTGTACGCCGGTCCATCGTTATAATAGAGGCACGCCTTAGCCGCGCGCTCCGCAACTCTGGAAACACGCTCCAGCCACTCGGGATACTGGTCGGCGTAGCGTTCCTCCAGCTCATCAGGCGAAAGCCAGTCCGGGTAGATGTCGCCGCGGTCGGCGAGGTCTGCGCCGAAATCAGCTTCGCAGTTCTGCATGCAGTACTGCGCCTGGCTTGAAAGCGCGATTCCCGCCGCAAGCAGGGTCTCCTCCTGAAATGACGGGTCAGCAGCGGCGAATATGCAGCCGGCGAGGTACTCGGAAAATCCTAGTGTGAGTATGCGGTTTTCGTCTTCGATGAGCAGAGTTACGTTCTCCGGCGCAGGCGATGGAGCCTCACGACGGCAGCCGGTGAGCATTATTGAAAATCCCAGCAGGGAAGCAAGTACTGTTTTCGGGAACTTCATTGCAGCGGCCCTCCATTAAAAGGTCACCTCTAAAAACCTCCTTCACGGCAGATTTCTATGACTTATATCATCTGCTTCGTTGTCAAACCTTGAAATACATACAGTAAACGCATTATCCGCCTACGGCGGAAAACGCTGCGGTTTGACGCCTAGCATCTGATATAAGTCATGTACGAAATCTGCTCGTGTCCCGGTTTTTAGAGGTTACCATAAATAAACCACAAACGAGAATTTTGCAACCTGAAAATAAAAAATATTCAGAAAATGCGAATAACGCTTGACAATCACGGCGAAATATGCTACAATATACTTATATATTTCTTAATTTAAAAATTCCGCCTGACGGAACGGCGATTAAGACCAGTATAAAAATATGGCACGGAGGCGGATCTTCTAACCAATGAAAAGAATGGAACAGCTCAAGAACTCTGCTACCTTCAAGCAGATGTGCGACGATTTTTTAAGCACTACGGCTATCGATCCCAGCCTGCCCGGAAAGTTCGGAGTAAAGCGCGGTCTGCGTAATTCCGACGGTTCCGGCGTTGTTGCGGGCATAACAAACGTATGCTGCGTACATGGCTACGTTATAAGCGAGTGCGACAAGCAGCCCATCGAGGGCGAGCTCATCTACCGCGGATACAACATTCGCGATATCGTGAACGACGTGCTGTCGTCCGGGCGCTACGGCTACGAGGAGGTCGCGTATCTCCTCCTGTTCGGTATGCTCCCTGACGAGCGACAGCTCACTACGTTCTCACGCCTTATCGCTGAGTACCGCGACCTTCCCATGTACTTCAGCGAGGACGTTATCATCAGAAATCCGTCCCCGAATATCATGAATAAGATGGCTCAGGCAGTGCTTGCGCTGTACAGCTATGATTCCGCGCCGGAGGACAAGTCCGTTGAGAGCGAAATGCTCAAGGCTATTTCGATCATCTCCAGACTTCCTGCGATCATGGTAACTTCCTACCAGGCAATGCGTCGGTTCTACCACAACGATTCAATGGTAATGCACCAGATAAACAAGGACGAGAGCCTTGCAGAGAGCATTCTTTCCACCCTGCGCGACGACCGTTCCTACACTACCGAGGAAGCTCACCTGCTCGACCTCTGCCTTATGCTCCATGCTGAGCACGGCGGCGGAAACAACTCGACGTTCACCTGCCGTACCGTATCTTCCTCCGGCACCGACGCCTACTCCGCATACGCGGCGGCTATCGGTTCGCTGAAGGGTCCGCGTCACGGCGGCGCTAATATCAAGGTTATGGAAATGCTCGACTTCGCAAAGGCGGGTATCAAGAACTGGGATAACGACCAGGAGGTCAGCGACTTCCTTCACAAGCTGCTCCGCAAGGAAGCCGGAGATCATTCCGGGCTTATCTACGGCATGGGTCATGCGGTTTACACGCTGTCCGACCCGAGAGCGAAGATACTCAAGGCCAACGCGATGAAGCTGGCTAAGGGCACCGAGTTTGAGAAGGAATTCCTGCTGCTGGACAGCATCGAGAGACTTACTCCGGGAGTATTCGCGGACGAGCGCGGTGATATCAAGAATATATGCGCAAACGTGGACATGTATTCTGGTCTGGTATACAAGATGCTGAAGATACCGGTAGAGATGTACACCGGTCTGTTCGCGTGCGCGAGAATCTCCGGCTGGTGCGCCCACAGAATGGAAGAAATGATCAACGGAAAGCGCATAATCCGTCCGGCTTACAAGGCGATAAACCTCAACAAGAACTACATACCGCTCAGTCAGAGAATATAATGCACAACAGGCTTTCAGCCTGAAATATTACTTAATTCAAGAGGGATAGTGTCATGGCAGAAGAAAAGAAAGCTGAAAAGAAGGACAGGTTCAAGCTGGCAAAGGAGTTCAAGGCGTTTATCTCAAGAGGAAACGTGCTTGATATGGCGGTAGGTCTTATCATCGGTTCTGCGTTCACCGCCATCGTCAATTCGCTGGTCGGCGACCTGCTGATGCCGTTGCTGGGACTTCTTATCGGCAAGATGGATTTCTCGCAGCTCAAGCTCGTACTTCAGCCCGCGGTTGAGGAAGTCCTCGATGAAACCGGCGCGGTGGTTACTCCTGCGGTCGCTGAGATCTCGCTGAACTACGGCTCGTTCATTCAGTCGGTTATAAGTTTCCTTCTTATCGCGCTGGCTGTTTTCATTCTTGTGAAGGCTATCTCAAAGCTCCACCGCAAGAAGGAAGAAGAGCCCAAGCCCGAGCCTAAGCCGGATCCCCAGATCGTTCTGCTTACTGAAATACGCGATCTGCTTAAGGAAAAGGAAACTTCCGTAGATAAGTAAATCAATGCCCCTGTAAAATCAGGGGCATTTTTGTACTGTGAAGTACGAAAAGGCGCTTGACAATTGGACGAGATGGTGATATAATGTCACATGGATATACTGCAAAAAAGGAGAAATACATAAAATGTCAATGAATTTCCGCAGGAAGCTCCCCGTACCGAAGGAGATAAAGGAGCTTTACCCGCTCAATGATAAGATCAAGAATATAAAGACCGAGCGCGACGCGATGATCGCGGACGTTTTCACCGGGAAGTCTGACAAGTTTCTGCTTATCATCGGGCCGTGCTCCGCGGATAACGAGGATTCAGTAATGGACTACACCTGCCGCCTTTCCAGACTTCAGGAGCAGGTCAAGGACAAGATCATTATTGTCCCGAGAATCTACACCAACAAGCCAAGAACCACCGGCGAGGGCTACAAGGGAATGATCCACCAGCCAGACCCCACCAAGGGCGAGGACATGCTTGAGGGTCTTATCCACGTGCGCAAGCTGCACACACGCGCCATTGAGGAGACCGGTCTTGTGTGCGCTGATGAAATGCTGTATCCCGAGAACTACCGCTACCTTTCCGATATACTCAGCTATGTCGCAGTAGGCGCGCGTTCCGTTGAGGATCAGGAGCACCGTCTTACCGCCAGCGGCATGGAGTGCCCCTGCGGTATGAAGAACCCCACCAGCGGCACGATTTCTATCATGCTGAATTCTATCCGTGCGGCTCAGAGCAGCCACACGTTCATCTACCGCGGCTGGGAGGTCAACACTGACGGCAATCCGCTTGCCCACGCTATCCTCCGAGGCGCGCAGAACAAGCACGACCAGACTATCCCGAACTACCACTACGAGGATCTCAAGCTGCTGTACGATATGTACCAGGAAAAGAACCTCAGGAACATGGCGTGCATTGTTGACACAAATCACTCCAACAGCGGCAAGAAGTACCTCGAGCAGATCAGAATTGCAAATGAGATCCTCCATTCCATGCGCCACTCCTCGGAGATACGCAGCATGGTGAAGGGGCTGATGATCGAGAGTTACATCGAGGACGGCGCGCAGAAGGTTGGCGACGGCGTTTACGGCAAGTCGATCACCGACCCCTGCCTTGGCTGGGAAAAGAGCGAAAAACTGGTTCTTGAGATAGCAGACCAGCTGAGATAATAAATTCCGAATAAATATTAAAAGCGTTGACGGGAATCCAGTAGTCCCGGAATATCCTTTCAGAGAGCCGCTGTCTGGTGCGAAGCGGCAGGATTTCCGTGCGGCGAATTACCTCCCTGAGCGGCGGTGCGAAAGCGTACGCAAGTAGTTCCGCACGGGTAAGCCCGTTATAGCTGTCAGAGGCGGGAGATATCCCGCAAACTGAGGTGGTACCGCGATAATTCGCCCTCTGTGAGTTCTGCTCATGGGGGGCTTTTGTATTGTACAGACGTTATCGGAAATAATACCCGGGAGGTGATCATATGCAGTTCAAATTCTGCCCTGAGTGCGGAGAGAAACTAATAACAAAGACTATCGGCGACGAGGGCGAGACATCATTCTGCGAAAACTGCGGCAGACCGTGGTTCAGTTTTTCCTACCCATGCGTGATATGCCTGCTGACCGACGGCGCGGGGAAGTACGCTTTGATACGCCAGACCTACGCAACCAGGAATTACGTCTGCGTTGCGGGGTTCATCAAGGAGCACGAGACCGCCGAGCAGACCGCTCTCCGGGAAATACGAGAGGAAACCGGGCTGGAAGTCCTGAACATGCGGTATATCAGCAGCTATTACTATTCGAAGCACGATAATCTCATGCTTGGGTATCTCTGCACGGTGAAGCACGGAGAGTTCCGGCTTTCCGGCGAGGTGGAAACGGCGGGGTGGTTCGGGCTGGAGGAAGCCCGGGAGCTTCTCAGCCATGGAACGGTCGGCAAGGACCTGATGAGAGATTCGCTAAGAATGAACGACGGGCGCTGATTCAGGCGCGGTGAAAGGGGTGGTATCAATGGAAATCAAGGTTTCCATCGCTTATGGGAGTTTTCCCGGATAATACACAGTTCAAAGTTGAAAAATTAACATATCAAGGAGAAAAACAATGACACTTTACGACGAATTAGTAGCACGCGGACTCATCGCGCAGGTAACCAACGAGGAAGAGATCAAGAAGATGATAAACGAAGGCAAGGCGACCTTCTACATCGGCTTCGACCCCACCGCTGACTCCCTGCACGTAGGACATTTCATGGCTCTGTGCCTGATGAAGCGCCTCCAGATGGCAGGCAACAAGCCCATCGCGCTCCTCGGCGGCGGCACCGGAATGATCGGCGACCCTTCCGGTAAGTCCGACATGAGAAAAATGCTCACTCCGGAGACCATTCAGCATAACATCGACTGCTTCAAGAAGCAGATGAGCCGCTTCATCGACTTCTCAGATGGCAAGGCTATCATGGTCAACAACGCCGACTGGCTGATGAACCTTAACTACATCGATGTTCTGCGCGAGGTAGGCGCATGCTTCAGCGTTAACAAGATGCTGTCCTTCGAGTGCTACAAGCAGCGCTGGGAGCGCGGTCTGACCTTCCTCGAGTTCAACTACATGATCATGCAGAGCTACGATTTCTACATGCTGTACCAGAAGTACGGCTGCAACATGCAGTTCGGCGGCGACGACCAGTGGGCTAACATGCTGGGCGGCACCGAGCTTATCCGCAAGAAGCTCGGCAAGGACGCTCACGCTATGACTATCACGCTGCTCCTCAACTCCGAGGGCAAGAAGATGGGCAAGACCGAGAAGGGCGCAGTATGGCTCGACCCTGAAAAGACCTCTCCGTTCGAGTTCTTCCAGTACTGGAGAAACGTAGCCGACGCGGACGTAATGAAGTGCATTCGCATGCTGACCTTCCTCCCCATCGAGGAGATCGAGGCTATGTCCGGCTGGGAGGGCAGCCAGCTCAACAAGGCTAAGGAGATACTCGCATACGAGCTTACAAAGCTGGTTCACGGCGAGGAGGAAGCCAACAAGGCGCTCGACGCCGCAAAGGCTCTGTTCGGCGGCAAGGGCAACACCGAGAACATGCCCACTACCGAGCTTGAGCTCCCCGAGGGCAAGATCGGCATTCTCGACCTGATGGTGGCTGTCAAGCTTGTTAATTCCAAGCGCGAGGCAAGAACCCTGATCGCGGGTAAGGGCGTTGCAGTCAACGACGTTATCGTTGAGGATCCGAACGCTGAGATCACGATCGACGGCGAGGTAATAATCCGCAAGGGCAAGAAGGTTTACCACAAGGTTGTAAGAAAGTAATTTCGGCGTCCGTTTTGTGAGGCGGAGCCGGTATGTCGGGTAAACACCCGTAATTCCGGAATTGCCGAACGTTTTCGCGGAATGGTCTAAAAATAGCTTTAAGTAACAAAACAGAGGGAGCGTGGAGTGCGTTCCCTTTTGTGTTATTAGGAATAAAGGAGAAATAAATAAATTTTTAAAAAATTAAATAATAATTATTGACATCTATAAAGGTTTGTGTTATAATGTAAATACAATAAATGAATTCTTAACTAAAAGAATCCAGTTTATTGTTGCTTAATTTGGAATTTTGTCTAATGAAAGGATGGGTTATTATGAAAAAAGCACTAAAGAAAATAGCTGTTATGGTTACGATTGTTGCCCTTACTATGGGAAATTCGGTACTGTCGGCTGCAGAATCTGGTTTTTCTACACAGTTTGAAGTTTCTGACCCTAATGAAGTTTACAGATGGATCTATAATCACCTCTCTCATATTAGTTTGAATGATGCAGACAAGCAAAAAATAATTGAGGAATACTTAGATTCATCTGAATTTCTTTATCAGTTTCAGCATGATAAGGAAGCGGCCCTAGATAATATTATTACAAGACTGGAGATTGATGATCGACTCATTAAGGAACAAAATCAAGGGTTATCAAGAGGCGTTTCTAGTAGCGGAAACTTGTATTCTTGTTCAGTAAATACAAAGATCGTTCAAGAAAAAGACACATGGTGTGGAGTTGCGAGTACTTTAATGGTTCTAACTGGCATATATTCACATGATAGTTATAGCCTTATTTCAACCTATAAAGAGCCTTCGCAAACAGCTATCAGTAAGAAAGTGATTCCAAGTGGAGAAACAACTGCATTTGTATACGCAATTGTGGATTATTTGAATTCGCAACTGAAATCTAGCGCTTCAAATAAATATGCCTATACGTTTGTTGGAAGCACTATGACAACTACAAAATTAACCAATTATATAAAATCAAGTTTAGCAGCAGATCGTCCTGTTATTCTTAGAGCTGCTCCGTATGGAACTTTATCATATTACAATGGAAGTGGCATTAGCAGATCTACTCTTCACTATATTGTTATTGATGGTTATGATAAGATAACGGATACTTTTTGGGTTGCAGATTGCACCTATCTTAAGGCATATCAGGGACGGCATTACAATGTAGCGGCTTCAGAAATTAAGTCTTGCGTGGAAGGGGGCTATATAATCCATGCGTAAAAATGTACTCGTAATTTTCATGCTGGCTGTATTGGCACTCTCCTGTGGCTGCTCTTCCAGACAGTGGAACAAGGGGTCGGAGCTTGGGGAAAATCAGAGCTATGCGGAACAGTTTTCAAAAGCGCCGGATCATCTGAGCAGCCTTCTTCCGGAGGATAACTATACTGACGATATGGTTCAGGCGCTGGCTGGGAGCGATAATTATTCTGACAAGCAGGAATATGATCTGCTTATTAGCAATTATGAACAGTATGGCCGGTACGACGGGCTTCAAATGATTGCATGGGGAGGTGCGAGGTACTTCGCGCTTTCGGATAAAGAAGCGCTGTGTTTCGTAAATTATGGCATCAATCAGGCTGCAAGCCCCAAATGCTTCGAGATATACGAGCTGAATACGGCAGAGAATACGTCGGCTTTAGTGACCTCATCGCTTGATTCATATATAATTGATGGGATATCAGATGGGGAAAATGTGTATTTCCTTTGCTCAGACGGCAGGCTGCTTTGTATCGACAAGGACAAATCCATAAAGGAAGAAACCGGGGCGTATGATCCTTCGGTATATTCCAGCTTAGTAGTATCGCTTTCCGGTGATTCGTCCGTTGTTTCAATCGTCGATATTGATGGAAATACAGTCTGGTCAAAGAACGTGTAAGCCTTGTCTGACTGCTGAATAAACTGGCTTTGCCCCGGGGATTCCCCGGGGCAAAATGGATTTTAACAGCCAAATGTAAGTCGCGGCGGTCTTTCAGGAACCGACCGCTTCAGTTCCTGTAAAGTTACGGCAGCGCATTGAATTCCGCGCTCATGATGTATTTCCCGCCGGGATCGCTCGGATTCAGCAGGCCGTACGCTTCGTCGCCGCCTATTGTGAAGCTCTTAGTCAGACGGTACCTGCCGCCGACCGGTTCGTATATCGAGAGATCCTCGTAATAATCCCTTGAAAGGAATATCAGGTCAGCCTGAGCCGTAAACGCGTATTCTATCGTCTTGTCGGCGTACTCGGCAGGCGTCCATTCGCCGGAGTCTCCGCGGCGCAGCACTTCTATCTCTGAGCCGCCTATAAGCATGTCTGTATTGTGGTTGTTGTTGTGTATCGTCATTGCAACGGGAATTTCTCCGGTGACGCTTATAGGCTCCGGGTATATCACGGTAAGGAAAGCCGCCATATCGTTATAGCTGACGGTTTTTTCTCCGGCTGTCCATGTAACTCCGTTGTCGGTGCTGGTGTACACGGTCTTGTCCGGGAAAGTCACGGTCAGCTCTAGGTCGGCGGAGTATTCCGGCTCGCTGGCTTCCGCCGTGCCGGACTGTCCGGCCGCCGGCGTGGGCGCAGACTCAGGCTCAGGCGACGACTGACAGCCGGAAACCAGCATAAGCGCAAGAGCGCCGGAAAGCATAATTGCAGAGCGTATTTTCATGGGAATCCCTCCTTTTAAGGTATATTATAGCATTAATTTAACTTCGTGTCAATGGCAGATAACAACAAAAACACAGCGTTCGAAATCGCATAATTTACAAAGCTAAGCCGCATAAAATGTAATTCTTGTGAAAACTCTTGCTGGGACAAAAAAGGGCTTGAATTATATATGAATATGTGCTAAAATAATATGAGATATGTCTGCGAACGACTTTACTGTTTTTGAGGATATATCTTACTAGTTTTGTATTTGACAAGGAGTATCTTAGATATGAAAAACAACAGCAGACTGGGACTGTGGGTGATCATTCCCGGGTGGATACTTGCATTTGCAGCCAGAATGGCTCAGATATGCGCCGGAACCGATATGACCTCCGGCTTCCTGAAATACGACAACGGCTTCTTCATGAACGCGTGCTTCTGGGGCGCGGTTATACTCACCCTCGCCGGAGCCGCAGCCGCAGCATTCTTCGACCGCAGGAACGGCTCCGCGTACTACCAGACCCCGGTGGAGCGCGTCACCGACAACAAGGCCGCTGTAATAGGCTTCGGACTGCTCCTCCCCGCTATGGGAGCGCTCTACGAGGGCTACAGCGAGGCGGTTATCCCGGAGGGCAGCAATATTTCGCCTTCTCCGTTCATGATGGTGGTGAACTTCGTGTTCGGAGCAATAATGCTGATAACCTCGTTCGTGATACTCTACAAGAAGGAGTTCAAGCCCGGTCTCGGCTTCGCTATGACCGGCGGGGCGGTTTACTATACTCTGCGCGGTATCGGAGTGTTCCTTGAAAGAATGGCAGTCACAACCCGACCCGAGTACCTCATAAACTGCATGACCGACATCGTTGCGGCGGTACTCTTCATGCAGATGGCGAAGCTCCTTTCCGGCAACGAGGGCAAGCGTACCCGCGAGGTTCTCACCGTCACCGGAGCGGTCTCCGTGTCGATGATCCTCGGAAACGCGATCGCCATTATCGCGGCTTCGCTGATGGGCCCCGCCGACGTGGCTTCGCACATCGTTACTTCAAATTCCGCTGCGGAGATGCTGTTCCAGCTCAATTACGGCTACGAGGCGTACTACATGAGCTGGGCTCCGGCTTCTGAGATCTCCGTTGGCATTTTCGCCGTGGCAGCGCTCGTCGCGCTTTACATGAAGCCTTCCGACAAGCCCGCACAGCAGCCTGAAACTACCGAAAGCGAGAGCTTCGCCGAGACTCCCGGGAACATTCTCCCGGCTGAGGAGAGCGGAATTTCCGAGCCTTCTGAACCTATTCAGCAGGCTGAGTCCGACCACCTTGACGACGAATACTGATACAACACCTGAGAGGGAAACGTGTTCAAAATAAAAAAAGCGGCGGCGTTCCTGAAAGCGGCTGCCATTCTTTCCATAGCGGCGCTGACCGGCTGTCAGGCGACGATAGAGAACCTCCTCACAGCCCCTAAGCTCACCCAGGAGCAGAGCGAGATCTATCAGGCGCTGATAAACAGCAGCGGCAGCTCGATAAAGCTGAAATATCCGCGCGGCGGCGAGTACCGCTCGGCATTCGTGCTCCAGGATATCGACTCCGACGGCACGCAGGAGGCGCTCGTGTTCTACGAGTCGCAGTCGGTGCAGTCCGGCGAGAGCGCTCTGCGCCTGAAGGTGCTGGATAATTTCAAAGGTTCCTGGGAGGCGGTGTACGACCTTGCATGCGTAGGCAGCGAGGTGGATTCCATCAGTTTTGCGAGCCTCGGCGACGACAGCACGACCGAGATACTCGTGTGCTATTCCATGCTGAACCAGTCGGAAAAGACCCTCAGCGTGCTCAATTACAGCGACGGTCTGATTTCCGAGCTTTACAGCGGCAGCTACTCCTGCATGGAGGTCATCGACCTCAACGGCGACGGTCAGCAGGAGCTTGTCTCGGTGGTTCCCGACAAGGCTACGCAGACCTCTATGGCGGTGATGTTCACAAAGCGGGAGGGTACGTTCCGGAAGCTCAGCGAGGTGCAGCTCAGCGGTATCGCGGCGGAGTACGTCAGCGTTTCAAAGGGAATGCTCGACGGGGACGTCACCGCGCTTTTCCTTGACTACGGACGCGGCGCGGGGCAGTACAGCACCGATGTGCTCTATTGCAGGAACGGCGCCGTGTACGCTCCGCTGAACACAGTCACCAACGCGGACGGATCCCAGGGTAACATAATCTCAAGGTTCACCAACGACTACATGACGGATATTCGCAGCATCGACATCGACGGAGACGGCGCGGTGGAGATCCCGTCAATGACGCCGCTCCCGGGCTACGAAACGCTGATGAGGCCGGAGCAGCTCTGCGCGGTGGAGTGGTACACGGTGGAGAACAACCGCTATTCCCGGAAGTACTACAGCTATTACAGCAGCAAGTACAATTTCGTGCTGCTGTTCCCGAGCCGCTGGCAGGGGGTCGTCTCAGCAGTGCTGAACACGCAGGATAACGAGATAGTGTTCATATCCTACGACCCGGAGAAGAAATTCACCGTGGACAAGACAACGGAGCTGATGAGAATACGCACTATCGCCAAGGACGACACCGAGGCGCTGGTGAACTCAAAGGACTACCGCATGATAGGCGAGAGCGACGAGAGCATAATCTGCATAAAGGAAACCACAGGCTATCTCACCGGAAAGCTCGCGCTGACCGAAAGCGAGCTTCAAAACAGCCTGATAGTCCTGTGACCTTGACTGAGAAAGGGAGATCATGAAAAGGATACTGGTATGCGAGGACGAGGACGCTATCCGCGACTTCGTTGTGATAAATCTTGTAAGATCGGGCTACGACGTGGTGGACGTTTCATGCGGCGAAGACGCGGTGAAGGTCTACACCGAGCAGAACGGAAATTTTGACGTCGCCCTGCTGGATATCATGATGCCGGGCATGGACGGATTCGCGCTGTGCCGCTGGATACGCGAGCAGAGCAGCGAGATCGGCATAATCATGCTCTCCGCGAAGAGCCAGGAGATGGACAAGGTTAACTGCCTGATGATAGGCGCGGACGACTACGTTACAAAGCCGTTCTCGCCGTCCGAGCTGGTCGCCAGGGTGGACGCCATCTACCGCCGCGTTAACGTCACTCAGGCGAGGCAGGACACGGTGAAGAACATCATCTCCGGGCCGTTCACACTGGATTACCAGAGCCGCACGGTGCAGAAAAACGGCGAGCCGATAGAGCTGACGCAGGTGGAGTACCACATCATGGAGTACCTGCTGAAGAACCGCGGCACGGCGCTTGACCGCAAGACTATCCTCCACCACATATGGGGCGAGGCGTACTACGGCGACGATAAGGTCGTTGACGTGAACATACGCCGCCTGCGCATGAAGATAGAGGACGACCCCTCCGACCCGCAGTACATACAGACCATCTGGGGCTTTGGCTATAAATGGAACGGGTGACGGGCGGCAGGAAGGCGCACTTCGGTCTGCGCAGCTCCATCGCCGGAAGGTGGATGTTCAACACGCTGAGCGTGGTCGGGGTTCTGCTGATCATCGCGAATGTGTGTATTTATTACTTCACGCGGCAGTACTACTACGGCTCGGCGGAGACCTACCTCGTTTCCGAGGCGAACGCCACGGCGACGGTACTGACGCGTCTGTACGAGGACATGGCGGTAAACTACTCCACCGAGGTCAGGGAGCTTATCGAGGGCTTCGACAAGAAGGACAAGATGGAAATGATGTCCATTAACAAGAACGGCGAGGTCACGCTCAGCAGCAGCGGATTCTCACCGGACGAGAGCTACAACATGCCCGACTACGAAGCCGCGCTGAAGTCCGAGGACGGCGTGGGAGTTTTCCACGGTTACGAGACCGGCGAGAACATCATCGCCGTGACGGTAATGATAGCCCAGCCGAGCAGCAGCTACAGCGCACTGCGGTACGTGTCCTCGATGAAGCTCATCGACAACCAGCTTTCCGGAATAATGCTCACGGCGCTGCTGATAAGCGCGGGAGTTATCCTGGTGGTAGTGTTCAGCGGAATGTACTTTGTAAAGTCGATATGCGTGCCGCTCATGCAGATAAGCGTGACCGCGAAGAAGCTCGCTAAGGGCGATTTCTCCGAGCGTATCGCAATACGCAACAATGATGAGATAGGCGAGCTTTCCCGGGTGTTCAACGACATGGCGGACGAGCTGGAGAACTCTGAGGCGATAAAGAACGATTTCATATCGTCGGTATCCCACGAGCTGCGGACTCCGCTCACCGCAATAAAGGGCTGGAGCGAGACCCTGGAAGCCGGCTACGACGAGGAGACCTACCGCAAGGGCATGAAGGTCATAACCCATGAGACCGGGCGTCTTGAGGGCATGGTCGAGGAGCTTCTCGACTTCTCGCGCATACAGAATGGCAGATTCACGCTGCAAATGGCAAATACCGACATCATAGCCGAGCTTGACGACGCGCTGCTGATCTACACCGACAAGGCGCGCAAGGAAAAAAAGACCATACACTATTCTGAGCCGGAGTCGCTGTGCGTTGTATACGGCGACAAGAACCGCCTCAGGCAGGTATTCATAAATGTAATAGACAACGCGATGAAGTACACCGACCCGGGAGGAAGCGTGGATATTTCGGTGGAAAAGAACGACGATACGCTGTCGATAATCGTCGCGGATACCGGTATCGGGATCTCGGCGGCCGACCTCCCGAAGGTCAAGGCAAAGTTCTACAAGGCGAACAGCACACGCCGCGGAAGCGGAATAGGGCTTGCAGTCGCGGACGAGATAATCTCGATGCACGGCGGAACGCTGGATATAGACAGCGTTCTTGGCAAGGGAACAACGGTAACGATAACCCTGCCGCTCAAGCAGATGAACGAAAGGAGCGACCCTGATGGGCAGTAAAAACAAGGATACTACAAAAAAGGCCTCGATAGGAGGTCAGGCGCTGATCGAGGGTATAATGATGAAGGGCGTCTCGAAGGGCGCTATGGCGGTCCGGCTTCCGGATGGCTCCATTGATGTGGAGGACTGGGACATCAAGCCTAAAAAATGGTACAATAAATGCCCGGTCATTCGCGGAAGCATAAATTTCGTGCAGCAGCTCCGGGAGGGGTATAGCTGCCTGATGAAGTCCGCCGACAAGAGCGGCATGATGGATGACGACAGCGAAGAGGAGCAGTCCAAGTTTGAGAAGTGGCTGGACGATAAGTTCGGCGACAAGCTCACCGGCGCGATAATGGCGATCGCTATGGTTATCGGTATTGCACTGGCGGTGTTCCTGTTCCTGCTGCTGCCGAGCTATATTTTTACCGGCATCGAGGCTCTGCTCCCAACGGAGCCGATGAACGCGCTTTCCGGACTGCTCCCCGGGCTTCCCGAGGGCAGCTATGTAATGGTGAAGTCGGTGGATATTTCCGGCTGGAGAACCGTGTTCGAGGGTGTTATGAAAATCGTGATTTTCGTGGCGTACATGTGGGTGACTTCCCTCACGAAGGATATGCACAGAATGTACCGCTACCACGGCGCCGAGCACAAGACCATCGCCTGCTATGAGGCGGGGAAGCCGCTCACCGTCGAGAATATCCGCCCCATGACGAGATTCCACCCGCGCTGCGGAACCAGCTTTATTATAATCACGCTGCTTGTCAGCATACTGGTCTACAGCGTGGTTCCGATAACTCCGGAGCTTTTCAAGGATCTGCTTAACACCAGCAGCGACACCGTAGCAATCATGCTGCGCACCGTCTGCAAGCTGCTGCTGCTTCCGATAGTGGTGGGGTTCGCGTATGAGCTGATAAAGCTCGCGGGGCGCTGCGACAACATCGTAACGCGCATATTCTCCGCGCCGGGTCTGTGGATGCAGCGCATAACCACCAAGGAGCCGGACGATTCCATGATCGAAGTGGCAATCGCGGCGGTAACTCCCTGCCTGCCCAAGGAAGGCGAGGACGATAACTGGTGAGCGGAATAAACGGCACTGGCGGCGTGAAGGTAGGCGAACTCCTGCGGGAGTGCGTGAAAGCCCTCGAGGCGGCAGGAAACGACAACCCGCGTTTCGAAGCGGAGCAGCTCGTGATGAAGTTCTGTGGAGTCAAACGTAGCGACATTCTTATGTTTCCGGGGCTTGAAGCAACTGCGGAGCAGGAGGCGGAAGTACGCGGCGCCGTACAGCGAAGGAATTCCGGAGAGCCGCTGCAATATATCCTGGGCGAGTGGGAGTTCTACGGACTGCCGTTTTACGTCGGCGAGGGAGTTCTCATTCCGCGGCAGGATACTGAAACGCTCGTGGAGACTGCGGTGCGGTTCCTGCGGGAACGCCCGGGAGTCTCCGGAGCAGCCGACCTGTGCGCAGGAAGCGGGTGCGTCGGCATAACACTGGCGAAGCTCACCGGAATTCCGATGAAGCTGCTTGAATTATCGGAGCAGGCGCTGGGATACCTCCGCAGGAACATCGCGCTCAACGGCGCCGAGGAGCTGTGCGAGGCGATGCACGCCGATGTCCTGTCGGACGATACCGCGGCAGGAATGCCGCAGTTAGATCTGATCGTCACGAATCCGCCGTACCTCACGGCGCAGGATATGCGGGAGCTCCAGCCGGAGGTCACGCACGAGCCGGAAACGGCGCTGTTCGGCGGGGATGACGGTCTGGACTACTATCGCAGAATGGTTCCGCTGTGGGGCGCGAAGCTGAATCCCGGCGGAATGCTGGCGGCGGAGATAGGAATGGGTCAGCACGGCGACGTAACGCGCATTTTTGAGGAAAACGGTCTGCGCGCAGGGTTCGAAAAGGATCTGTGCGGCGTTATAAGAGTAATTTATGGAATAAAACAATAAACGGAGGAACACACAATGGCAGAGAAGAAAAAGGCAGCGCCCCCCAAGCCGGTGGTACGCATAGTAGACCCGGCGGAGCGTGAAAAGGTACTGAAAACTGCGATGGCGCAGCTTGAGAAGAAGTTCGGCGAGGGCACGGTAATGTTCATGGGCGAGAACCGCCGCATGGATATTGAGAGCATCTCCACCGGTTCGCTCATGCTCGACCTGGCGCTTGGCATAGGCGGTCTCCCGAGGGGACGTATCATTGAGATATACGGTACCGAGTCCTCCGGTAAGACCACAATTTCGCTCCAGGCGGTGGCGGAGGCTCAGAAGGCGGGCGGCATGGCGGCGTTTATCGACGTTGAGCATGCGCTCGACCCAGTTTACGCAAGAAAGCTCGGCGTTGATATCGACAACCTGCTGGTTTCCCAGCCGGACACCGGCGAGCAGGCTCTGGAGATAATCGAGACTCTGGTGCGCTCCGGCGCTATCGACATCATCGTCCTCGACTCGGTTGCGGCTATGACCACCAAGGCGGAGATAGACGGCGACATGGGCGACGCTCACGTAGGCGTACAGGCGAGACTGATGTCCCAGGCGATGAGAAAGCTCACCGCTGTAATCAGCAACACCAACACCGTTGCAATATTCATCAACCAGATACGCGAGAAGATCGGCGTAATGTACGGCAACCCCGAGACCACTCCAGGCGGACGCGCGCTGAAGTTCTACTCCTCCGTGCGTATCGAGGTGCGCCGCGGCGAGCCTATCAAGGACGGCGGCGAGATAATCGGCAACCGCACCAAGTGCAAGGTCGTAAAGAACAAGGTTGCGCCTCCCTTCAAGACTGCGGAGTTCGATATACTGTACGGTCAGGGCGTTTCCAAGATGGGCGAGATTGTCGATACCGCAGTTGATTTCGACATCATTAAGAAGAGCGGAAGCTGGTTCAGCTACAACGATATGAAGATAGGCCAGGGTCGTGAAAAGGTGCTGGATTATCTCAAGAATAACCCTGATATCTGCAACGAGATCGAAAAGAAGATACGCGACGAGGTCGCGAAGAACTCCTCGCTGCTTGACAGCCACGACGACGAGGACGAAGCCGGGCGCATAGAGGCAGAGGGCGCAGACAGCGCTGATACCTCCGAAAAGCCCGCAAAGAAGCCCTCCGCAGAAAGCGACGAGGACGATTACGCAGAGTTCTCCCCAGAGGACATCGAATAAGCTATGAAGCGGCTTTCTGACTGGTGTGGGGATAATTTCTCCGGCGGCAGGATAACGGAGCTTTCGGTGTACAAGGGCGACACCTACAAGCTGGAGCTTGAGGGCGGTCAGACCTTTTTCATCAACTGCGCCATCGTTGCGGATTACGACCTGCACGAGGGCGGCGAGATGGACGCGGAGCTGCTGGAAAAGCTCCAGCACGCGGACAAGATGCGCAAGGCGAAGAAACGCGCGCTCTACCTGCTTGGGAGCCGCATGTACAGCTATAATGAGCTGTACAAGAAGCTGCTTCCGACCTACGGCGAGGAAGCTTCACGGGCGGCGGCTGACGCCATGCAGGAGTACGGCTACATCGACGATGCGGACTACGCCGGGAAGCTCGCCGAAAAGCTGATACACGGGAAGCACTACGGCATGAGCAAGACCCGGTGGGAGATGCAGTCCCGGGGGCTTGACAAGAACCTTATCGAGGATATCCTCGCGGAATACACCGACGATGAGATCGACGAGGAGATAATGCGGCTGCTCCGGACAAAATACGCCGAGAAGCTGTCAGACCCGGACGACCGCCGCAGGACTGTCGCGGCTCTTGCCCGGAGGGGATATTCCTACGGAGCGGTGAAGCGCTGCATAGAAGCCGCGCTCGCCGATGAAGAGGATTTCGACCCCGATGAATTTGAAGAATAAACCAGGAGATAATATATGAGTAAAACAACAAAGGTAGCCATAGTGTCGCTTGGCTGCTCCAAAAATCAGGTGGACGCCGAGCAGATGATGGCGAAGATAGCCGACCGCGGATACGCATTCGTTGCGGAGCCGGGCATGGCTGACATAGTTCTCGTCAACACCTGCGGATTTATTCAGTCCGCAAAGGAAGAGGCGATAGGCTGGATAATGGAGCTTATCGACCTCAAGAACGAGGGCAGGATCAAGCGCATAGTCGTTACCGGCTGTCTCAGTGAGCGCTACCGCGACCAGTTCGCCGAGGAATTCCCGGAGATAGACGCGGTGGTAGGTATCGCGGAGTACGGAAAGATAGCGGATATCATCGACGGCCTGGCTGATTTCGAGAAGCCCTCTCACGAAGAAGGCACTCCCGCGGTATGTTACTTCGGCAGGAAGGAGAGCCACAGCATGGAGGGCAAGCGTATCATTTCCACGCTTCCGCACTATGCGTACCTCCGTATCGCGGACGGCTGCGACAACTGCTGCACCTACTGCGCTATCCCGAAGATACGCGGACGCTTCCGCAGCCGCAGGATGGAGGACATCGTGGAGGAGACGAAGCTTCTCGCGAAGGACGGCGTGAAGGAGATAGTAATAATCGCCCAGGACGTCACTAGATATGGACTTGACCTGTACAATAAGCTGGCTCTGCCGGAGCTTCTGGACAAGCTCTGCGAGATCGAGGGGCTGAAGTGGATACGCCTGCTGTACTGCTATCCCGAGAGAGTCACCGACGAGCTCATCGACTGCATAAAGCGCCAGGACAAGATAGTGAAGTACCTTGATATCCCCATGCAGCACTGCAGCGACGAGATACTCAAGCGCATGAACCGCAAGACCACCGGCGCGGAACTTCGCGCGCTTGTCGCAAAGCTGCGCCGCGAGATCCCGGGTATTACGCTGAGAACCACGTTTATTACCGGCTTCCCGGGCGAGACCGAGGAGCAGTTCAACGAGCTGGGCGAATTCGCCGAGGAGATGAGATTCGAGCGCATGGGCTGCTTCGCTTACTCCGAGGAGGAGGGAACTCCGGCGGCTTCCTTCCCCGACATGGTTGACGAGGAAGTCCGCGAGCACCGCAAGGAGATAATCGAGGAGCAGCAGGACACCCGCGTTGCCGAAATGTACGAGTCAATGATAGGCAGCACCGACGAGGTGGTGGTCGAGGGCTACGACAAGTACCTTGCCGAGGGCGGTCTGTACTTCGGCAGAAGCGAGATGTACGCTCCCGAAATCGACGGAATGATCTATTTCAGCGTTCCGAAGGGCGCTGAAAAGCCGCACATCGGCGACTTCGTGAAGGTACGCTTCGATGACGTTATCGACAACAATCTGTTGGGAGAAATGGTATGAATCTTGCAAACAAGCTGACCCTTATGCGGGTGATACTGGTTCCGTTCTTTGTGGCGTTCATGCTTATCGACGCGATCCCGCTGAACTATCTGTGGGCGCTTCTGGTGTTCGCGATAGCGAGCATAACCGATATGCTGGACGGCAAGATTGCCCGGAAATACAACATGATAACCAGCTTCGGAAAGTTCCTTGATCCGCTCGCGGACAAGATACTGGTCGCGGCGGCGCTGGTCTGTTTCGTTCAGCTCGGCTGGTGCAGTGCGTGGGTAACAGCGCTGATACTGGCGCGTGAGTTCGTGGTTTCCGGAGTGCGCCTTGTGGCGGCTTCCAGCGAGAAGAAGGCAGTTATCGCGGCGGGAATGCTCGGAAAGCTCAAGACCGCAATGACTATGGCGGCTATCTGTGTGATACTTTTTATGTGGATCCTGGCGCAGTTCGGCGCGATTTCCCCGGAGGCATTCCCGATACAGATCATCAGCGACGTTCTGATGTACATTGCGGCGGCGCTGACAGTGGCTTCCGGCGTGAAGTACCTGTATGACTACAGGGAGTTCATCGACCCGGCGAAGTAATAGCTGCTCATATAATGGTCACCTCTAAAAACC
>DQFX01000079.1:53280-56121 GCA_003531585.1 Oscillospiraceae bacterium
ACCCATTTTCCCTTTTCAAACCGGTTTTTAGATGTTCCCTAATTCAAAATCCCGTGCAGTCCTGCTGAGACTGCACGGGATTTTTGTGTCACACTTCTGCGAACATTCATATAATGTACCGAACGGGTGCATTCTGCCCGGAAAAATCAGTAAAGGGGAATGGTCATGGAAAAATGCCTAAATGAGATAAAGCCGGGAGAAACAGCCGTGGTAGAGCGGCTCAGGGTTCATGGGAGCATGCGCCGCCGGCTCCTGGATATAGGTCTTGTGGAGGGAACCCGGGTGGAGTGCGTTGGGGTAAGTCCGATGGGAGACCCTGCGGCGTACTGCATACGCGGAGCAGTCATCGCAATCAGGTCGGCTGACAGCCGCGACGTTCTTGTGAGGGAGGCGGCAGATGGGACTGACCTCTAGCTCCACCGGGTTTGCGGCGGCTGAGACCTCGCTTGAAATAAAGCGCCGCTCCCCTGACGACAGGGTAGTCGCGATAGCGGGAAACCCCAACGTCGGGAAAAGCACCATCTTCAACGCCCTGACCGGAATGCGCCAGCACACCGGAAACTGGCCCGGCAAGACCGTCGCCGCCGCGCAGGGGTTCTGCGAAACCGAGCGCTCCGGCTATGTCCTGGTGGATATCCCGGGGACTTACTCGCTGCTGGCTCATTCTGCCGAGGAGGAAGCCGCGCGGGACTTCCTGTGCTTTGGCGGTGCGGAGGCTGCGGTGGTGGTCTGCGACGCGACCTGCCTTCAGCGCAGCCTGAATCTTGTCCTGCAGGTCATGGAGCTTTGCCCGAAAACCCTGGTCTGCGTGAACCTCTGCGACGAGGCGAAGCGCCGCGGGATAACCCTCGACCTAAAGCAGCTTGAGGAGAATCTCGGCGTTCCGGTGGTCGGGACCGCCGCGCACGACAAGCGCACCCTGAAAGCCCTGACGAAAGCCCTCGACCGCCTGTGCTCAGGCGAAACGGAGCTGCACCCGAAACGGCTTCACTACATCACGCCGGTGGAATCCGCGATAGGCTGCGCCGAACCAGTCCTGCGGGAGCGCTTCGGGGAGCTGCTCAATCCGCGCTGGCTCGCGCTGCGGCTCATCGAGGGGGACAGGGCGCTCGCTGCTGAAGCGGGGAAGTTCCTAGGCGCCGACCTGCTCTCCGACCCGGAGATAAGCGCGGCGGTGGAGCGCGGCAGAATGAGGCTCGCGGAGGACGATATCACGCTGGATATCCTCCGGGACCGCATAGTTTCCTGCATAACGCTGAACTCCGAGGAAGCCGCAGACGGCGCTGTCAGCGAATGTGCGGGCTGCCGCCGTGCCGACCGCCGCGCAGACCGCCTTCTGACCGGGAGGGCGCTGGGATTTCCGCTGATGATACTGCTTTTGCTGGTGGTGTTCTGGCTGACGATAAGCGGGGCGAATTACCCGTCGCAGCTCCTTTCGGCGGGGCTTGGCTGGCTCGGGGAGCGGCTGTCGGAGCTGATGAGCGGCGCTCCGTGGTGGCTGAGCGGCGTCCTGGTGGACGGCGCTTACCGCACGCTTGCGTGGGTCACGGCGGTAATGCTGCCGCCGATGGCGATTTTCTTCCCGCTGTTCACGCTGCTGGAGGATTCCGGCTACCTGCCGAGGGTAGCTTATAACCTCGACAAGCCGTTTCAGAGGTGCAATGCCTGCGGAAAGCAGGCGCTGACCATGGCGATGGGATTCGGGTGCAACGCGGCGGGTATAGTCGGCTGCCGGATAATCGACAGCAAGCGCGAGCGGCTCATCGCAATGCTGACAAACGCGTTTGTTCCCTGCAACGGAAAGTTCCCGTTCATTCTTACCCTCGCTTCGGTGTTCTTCGTGGGGACTGCCGGAGGGTTCGGCGAATCGGCGCTGTCTGCCGCGATAGTGACCGCCGCGGTGCTCCTCGGCGTGGGAATGACCTTTGCGGCTTCGAAGTTCCTTTCGGCTACGATACTTCGCGGGCAGCCCTCCGGCTTCACGCTGGAGCTTCCGCCCTACAGAAAACCGCAGTTCGGGAAGGTGATAGTGCGCTCCCTGCTTGACCGCACGCTGTTCGTGCTTGGGAGAGCCGCCGCAGTCGCGGCTCCGGCTGGGGCGGTGATATGGATACTTGCGAACGTCACCGTTGACGGAAGTTCGCTGCTGTCGTACTGCACCGGTGCGCTCGACCCGTTCGCGAAGCTGCTCGGAATGGACGGCGTGATACTGATGGCGTTCATTCTCGGACTTCCCGCCAACGAGATAGTCATACCGATAATCATAATGTGCTACATGTCGCAGGGCAGCCTGACTGAATTGTCGCTCCCGGCGCTGGCGCAGCTCCTCGGGGAAAACGGCTGGACCTGGCGCACGGCGGTATGCACTATGCTGTTTTCGCTCATGCACTGGCCGTGCTCGACCTCGCTGCTGACCGTCAGGAAGGAAGCAGGCGGCTGGAAGTGGGCGCTGGCGGCGTTCCTGCTGCCTACCTGCGCGGGAGTTATCGGGTGCCTCGCAGTCGCGCAAATTTCGGGGCTGTTTGTGGCTTGATGGGTGGGAAACTATAATGTAGATTCTTCACAATCCTCTGATTGGGCTCAAGGGGACGCGCCCCCTTGCAGGTCAAGGGCAGCGCCCTCGTCGCCGTCCGCAGACGGCGAAATTCTCCATAAAAAAGCGCTAAAGGGGTCCGGGTCGGGGAGACAAACGGAGTTTGTCTGAGAAACGAAGAGTTTTTCCACGGAGCAACATCACCACTTAATCAGACTTTCCTCAAAAACAGTCCAGTGGACGGTTTTGAAGTAAGATTTGTACAGACTTGTAGTGTTGCTGGGGGGAAAACTCTTGTTTTCCCCCAC